>JBPBQO010000114.1:0-24006 GCA_050954785.1 Janthinobacterium lividum
CCATCATGACCGGCGTGGAAACACGTACTTCGTCCCCGCTGCGCATCTCCCGTGGCGCCGACATGCAAAGCCTGAACACGCGCGGTCTCTACCCGGCCGGCGAGGGCGCCGGTTACGCCGGCGGCATCATGACGGCCGGCATGGACGGCATCCGCGCAGCCGAAGCACTCGCGCTGGACATGACCGGCGGCCGTAACCTGCGGGACGCGGCCTAAGCACAGGCCAAGGGCGCTGCCCCTGGACCCCGCCAAAGGCGGAGCCTTTGGGATCCAGGGTTCGTGGCTCGGTCGCCGCGATCCTCGATGTGATGAATGGCAGGCGATTTCTGGCCGAACCCGGCGAGGAACGCCGCCTCAAGATCAGCTTGGGTCGAAAGGCTTGCCTTACATAAAGGGCTCAACAGGATGCCGACGATCGCAAGTCGATAAAGCGTCATCGTGATTTCACCGTGGAAGTCGGACGCGGCATCCACGATATCCGTGAATGCCTTCCCATCTTCGTTTACCGGAGAAACCAGGGTCTAGTCGCGTTCTCGTTCGCCTTTTGTAACAGATAATTCTTCAGGCCACTGTCGACAATATTGATGGCGTCCGGCCCCCTCAAGTGTGGATCAGGCTTCCTTGGCACCGATCACATCGAGCTTGGTGATCTTCGCCGGACGCACCAGCAGGTCGTTCGACTGCTTCATCAATAAAGCCGCCCCCTCGCCGGACAGATGAGTGCGGCGTCCCGACTCGTTTGGAAACGTCTCGAATATCTCGAACACGGTCTTGCTCAGCCTGGTGCCGAACCACGGACGCGTATTCGGTTCCTGCTGCACGTGGTCGAGAATGCCGAGCACCAGTTGTTCTACATCGGCCTCGCGACCCTTGCGGGCTTCCAGGCGGATGTGCAGCGCCTTTGCCGTGCTCTTACCCTTGCGACCGACAGTGCGCACCGGCCGGTGCGACGACGCGCCGAACACCCGCGACAGCACATAGCCGGTGCCGGCCAGTACCAGGCCGGTCATCACCGGATGCAGGCGCGCCTCTGTGTAGAGGCTGACCTTCTGCACAAAGCCTTCGTAGTTGCCTCGCTCCGACAACGCCTCCGACGGCCCATCCAGCCCGCTGGCGTCGCGCGCGCGACGTGGCACGCGGCCACTCGGCGTGCCGGGAATGACGGTCGCTTCCATGAGCTTGTCGGTCAGCCCCGGTGCGACATGTCCCATCGCCGCGACGATCCGTCCGCCGCCGCCCACGAATACATCCCGCACCGGCTTTTCGGCACTGTGCAGGATCGCCCGGGCAACCGCATCCGGCGCATAGACCGGCGGCACGTGATGCGGCTCGGAGCCGAGATAGTTCCTGGCATTGACGGTGAACGGCGTATCGATCTGGCCCGGCTTGATCAGCGTCACCGAAACCGGCGCGCCCTCATCCTCGAGTTCCATCCTCAGGGCTTCGGTAAATCCCTTGATCGCGTGCTTCGACGCGCAATAGATCCCCTGTAACGGCACCGAACGCTCGGACACCTCGCTGCCGAGATTGATGATGGCGCCGCCCTTCGACTTCAGGTGCTTCAACGCCTCGCGCGAGCCATAGACAACGCCCCAGAAGTTCGTCTCGAACAGCCGGCGCATGTCCTCGATCGAGGCCTCTTCGATGGTCCCATACAGCCCGACGCCGGCATTGTTGACCCAGCTATCGATGCGGCCATACGCCGCGATCGCCTTCTCGGCGATCATGCGGACATCGTCTTCCCTGGAAACGTCGGCCGTCACCGCAATCGCCTGCCCGCCGTCCCGGACGATCTCCGCCGCCAACTGGCTCAGCGCATCCGTGCTGCGTGCGGCGAGAACGACCTTCGCGCCCCGCTTGGCGGCCAGCCGGGCGGTGGTGAGACCGATTCCCGAGGAAGCCCCGGTTACGACGATGACCTGCTCATCCAGCGGTTTCAGCTCGACGTTCATCTTCATGGACTTCATTCCCGACTTGTCGGTACCGGCACATGCCACGACGCCGCCGTGGCATGTGCCGGGCCTGGGTAACCGTGTTGATGAGGCTTTATTCGGCTTCTTCGAATGTCAGCGCGACGTCGGCATTGGCAGACAGGCGAACCGTGCCGTCCTCGACTTCAGCCACCAGCGACGTTGCGATGAAGTGGTGCTTCTCGTCGGAAGAATCCTTCTTTGTCAGCTTGATCCGGTCGCCCTGGAGGTGATCGACGGTACCGACATGCACGCCATCAGCACCGATCACTTCGGCGTGTTCCTTGATCTGGCTCAGATCGATCATTGGTAGCTCCTTGTTGTCGCAGGGCACATCAACGCGAAACAGCCGCGTTTGGCCAAGCCTTCGACGTTAACGCTGATCAACCTGTTGTGTCGCATCGGATCTGTCCCGGTCGCCGAGCCAGGCATCCGGGCGATGTCTGCTGCTGTAACGCCGGGTAGAGCATCGATATCCAACGTTGCTGCCAATGATCCGGTCAACGGCACTCGATGTCATGCAAAGCCGGCGAGCAACGCCGGTCGATCGGTGTTAACAACTGCCATCGTGCCATCCAGGTTCCTGAAGCCAGTTTTTTCAACGCGGAATGTTCCGACGCTGCAACTGAAGGTGGCCGCCCTGGCCGGTTCGATGCTGGCGGGCTCAATGCATGCTCTCGACCATGGGCCGCCCGTGCAATGCTACCGTCATCTTATTCTAATGGTTATTGAGAGTTCGGAATGAACCCGACCCGTCGCAGGCTGGCAGTCGCACCGTGGAGTATCGACGCGCCGAAAATCATCCAGCTGAACCTGGCGCTCGCCGTGCTGATGCTCATCGTACAGATTGTCGTAGGGCCGCTACCGATCGGGTCTCTGCGCATCGTTCTCTGGGTCCCGATCCTGTTCTGCGCGGTCCCGGCCTGCGCCATGCTGGCCTACTCCATCTGGGGGGAAGCCAAGGCACTGCGACCGGCAGCTTGATCTTCATGAGTGGCGTGGCGACGAAACCGTGCTCGATGTCGGGACTGGACGCGGCGTGCGTCTCGCTGGCGCGGCTCGCCGCGCACCACGAGGACGCGCGATCGGGATCGATCTGTGGCAGGCAAAAGATTTGAGCGGTAATCGTGCCGAACAGACGAGCGCGGCCATGAAGCGCGGAGGGGTGGCTTGCAGAACCAATATCTGTTCGGGAGATGCACGATGCATCCATCGATGTCGTCGTGTCGAACCTGTGCCTGCACAACATCCCGCAACGGGATGGACGCGCTTTGGCATGTCGCGAGATCGTTCGCGTCCTGCGCTCCGGCGGCGTCGCATTGATATCCGATATGATGAATTCCGGTGATTATGCCAAAACTTTTCGTAACGAAGGCCTCGCGGTGCAACGTCGCGGACCGTGGCCGCTGACGACCTTCCCGCCGCTTGGTGTCGTCATGGCCCGCAAGCCTGACCTATCCGTATATACGGGTGAGTTTTCATCGGGAAAACCATCGTCCCGGCTTACATGAACTTGTGAGTTCGACATCGCCAGGGCGACAGGAACGGCAGCGCCCACAGCCTCCGGCGGATAGCCGGTATGATTGCGATTGATGCTTCTGGTCACACCATCCAGGATGGTTGGTCGTCCCGAGCTTTATGGAGACGAAATTCGGTCGTATACCGCGGTTCGTAACGGAGTAGCAGTCTTGGTATTCACGATCTATGACGCTTCCATCCCCATGATGGTCCGGATGCTACAAAACCTGTCCAGCATCTTGGACAAGGCAGATGCCTACGCTGCGGCAAAAGGCATCGAGCCCGCCGCGATGATCGAGTCCCGGCTGGCGCCCGACATGTTCAATCTGGCGCGCCAGGTGCAAAGTGCAGCGGACGCCGCCAAGACCGCGGCTGCCCGTCTCAGCGGCGAAGCGCCTCCCAGTCATCCTGACACCGAAACAACGTTCGACGAGCTGAAAGGCCGCATCGCCAAAGTGATCGCCTACATCGAGGGCTTCACTCCGGAGCAAATCAATGCCGGCGGAGACCGGAGCATCACCATTCCCACGCGCGGCGAACCCCATGTGTTCCAGAACGGCGGGGACTACCTGACGCAATTCATCATCCCGAATTTCTTCTTCCATGTCACGACGGCCTATGGCCTGGTGCGGCAGCAGGGCGTCGAAATCGGCAAGATGACGTATCTCACCGGCGCCTAGCAGGCTTTCCGAAGCCCTCAAGCTTGGCCGGTCGTTTCGATGAGACCGAACGGCCAAGTTGGAGGAAATGGCTGTGGCACAGCCCGCACGACAAACCGACGTGGCTACTTTGCGCTTATCGGGTGCTCATTGCCCAACGCCCGTTCCGTTCGGTTCTGGATTGCGACGACGAGCGCCTCCGGAAAGGAGAAACCGTCCACCATTGTAAAACCATTGGTGAAACGATGCTAAAACGGAAGTCGTACGCGCAGAGGCGCCGGTCTCCGTTTCCCCTTCGGTCCGGATGCAGACTTCGACCAGGCCCTGATCAGCGGGCTTCAGGCACCAGCACCGGCGCGCGAGCCCGGCTGTTCTCGTCGATATCGACGAGGCTGATCGGGTAGTCTCCGGTGAAGCACGCGTCGCAATAGTGCGGCGTTTCCATATCGCGGCCTTCGGGCCGGCCGAGTGCGCGATACAGGCCGTCGATCGAGATGAAGGCGAGGCTGTCGGCGCCGATCAGCCGGGCCATTTCCTCGACCGAGTGGTTGGCGGCCAGAAGCTTGCCGCGCTCGGGCGTGTCGATGCCGTAGAAGCAGCTATGCGTCGTCGGCGGCGACGAGATCCGCATATGCACCTCGGTGGCGCCCGCGGCGCGCACCATCTCGACGATCTTGCGGCTGGTGGTGCCGCGCACGATCGAATCGTCGACCAGCACCACCCGCTTGCCCTCGATCATCGCCTTGTTGGCGGAATGCTTCAGCTTCACGCCGAGATTGCGGATCTGGTCGGTCGGCTCGATGAAGGTGCGGCCGACATAGTGGTTGCGGATGATGCCGAGCTCGAACGGGATGCCGCTCGCCACCGCGAAGCCGATCGCCGACGGCACGCCGGAATCCGGTACCGGCACGATCACGTCCGCCTCGATGGCGCTCTCGCGGGCCAGCTCGACGCCGATCCGCTTTCGCGCCTCGTAGACCCCGTGCCCGTCGAGCACCGAGTCCGGGCGGGCGAAGTAGATGTATTCGAACACGCAGAACCGGCCGGCCTGGTTGCCGAACGGCCGGATGCTGCGCACGCCGTCATCGTTGATGATGACGATCTCGCCCGGCTCGATGTCGCGCACGAACTCGGCGCCGACGATGTCGAGCGCGCAGCTCTCGCTGGCCAGCACCCAGGAGGGCTTGGTTTCCTTGCCGTTTTCCGAAGGCTGGTCGATGCGCCCCAGAATCAGCGGCCGCACCCCGAGCGGGTCGCGAACGCCGATCAACCCTTCCTGGGTCAGCACCACCAGCGAATAGGCGCCGATCACCTGTTTCAGCGCATCGGTGAGCCGGTCGGTGACGCTGGAATAGAGGCTGATGGCGATGAGGTGGATGAACACCTCGCTGTCCGTGGTCGACTGGAAGATGCAGCCGCGCCGGACCAGCGCCCGCCGGAGGTTGGTGGCGTTGGTAAGGTTGCCGTTATGCCCGACCGCCAGCCCGCCGAACTCGAACTCGGCGTAGAGCGGCTGGACGTTGCGGATCACCGTGGCGCCGGTGGTGGCGTAACGGTTATGGCCGACCGCGGCATGGCCGGGGAGGGCGCCGATGATGCGGGCATCGCTGAACACGTCGCCGACCAGCCCAAGGCCCTTGTGAGTGTGGAAGCCGCTGCCCTGCTTGTCGAACGAAACGATGCCGGTCGCTTCCTGGCCGCGATGCTGCAGCGCGTGCAGGCCGAGTGCGGTCATGGCGCCGGCATCATGCGCATTCCAGATGCCGAACACGCCGCATTCCTCGTGCGGCTTGTCGTCGTCGTGCGGCCCGCTGGGCTCGCCCAACGTATGGGACAAGGTCGGGCCATAGGGATGGGCGCCGAACTGATCGGTCATGGCGAGCGTCTCCTGCCGGCGATCGATGCGCGGCAATCAGGTGGCATGGTTTCCCCCGAACGACCCGACTGGGCCATTGGTGGGGGTCGAACCGAGGTAGGGGCGAAACCGGTCCGGCAAGCGCGCCGCCACGAACACGGCGCCCTGGCGAATATAGCCCAGGCTGCGGCTGTCGCGCACGGATTGTGGCCATTCGGCCGTCGGCAATAGCGGCACCACGACCAGAAAGGCGATCACCAGCACCACGAACCCGCGCAGCAGCCCGAAAACTCCGCCGGCCAGCCGGTCGAGTCCGCCCAGAAGCGATCCCCGTACCAGGCTGCCGAGTGCTGCCGCCACCAGCAGGAACGCAATCAGCAGCACGACGAACACCACCAGGAAGGCAACCGGATCGGCCACTGCATCGTCGCCGATCAGACGGCGCGAGAGTGGCAGGCCTTGCGGATATAAACGGGTTGCCAGCACGGCGGCACCGATCCAGGCGCAAAGCCCGAGCACCTCCCGGGCGCCGCCCCGCATCAGCCCGATCGCCCCCGAAAGCACCAGGATCGCCAGCACGACGAGGTCGACCCAGCTCATTGGGCTAGACACTTCGAGACTCGGGAGCACGCGGCCAGGCCTGGGGGAAGGGGGTGCGAGGTCACGATGCCGGCTATATCGCCCTGCCGACGTCCCAATGCCAGCCCTGTCATATCAGCCCTGCCATTCTCTTGGCCAAGAGCCGAACGGCATTCCGTTCCCAGCCAGTCCTAGGGGAGCTTGGTGCTATCGACGCGCCATGGCTTGAGCAGCCGTCTCGGAGCCCGGCTTTGCGCCTGGTTGAGCTGCATCAGCAGGCTGCCGAGCTGCTCGCGCTTGTGCAGTTCGATCCAGATTTCGTCCGGGGTCAGGCCGGAGGCTACCCACAACTCGACCAGCGTCCGCAGCATCGTGGCGCTCGACTGCACCAGCGCCTCGTGGCGACCTTCGAGCGTGTGGGCGACGCATTGCAATGCCTGCTCGCCGAATTCCTGAGCCAGACGCTTGACCGGAGCGGGTCCGACGGGAGCCCCGTCAGCCTCGGCACGGTCCGCACGCAGCCGGGTGAACAGGGCGGTCAGGACGGTGTCGGCTCTGGCGTTGTATTCCATCGATCGGACAGCGTCCCCGTGTCGAAAATCCGTGCGCGTAGAATCGCCGCGCCGGGCGACCATAATGCAAGACCTCCGACCCGACGAGCATCGGGTCGGTCGTGCGTCAGGCGGCCATGTACGCCTTGCCCAAAACAATGTCCGGTCCGGCCCTAGGGCGGGTCGAACCCGGCAGTCGTGTCGTTTGGTCCAGCGTCGCCGATACGCGGCGAAATTCTAACAGAACGTCAGTGACCGCAACTGCGGACCGGTCAGATGGAAAAGTACTTCGCCTCCCGGTTGAAGATCACCAGGGCGCTGGTGGATTGCTCCGGATGCAGCTGCCATTCGTCCGACAGCGACACCCCGACCCGGCTCGCATCGAGCAGTCGCAGCAGCGGCTCCTGATCCTCGAGTTTCGGGCAGGCCGGGTAGCCGTACGAGTAGCGCGAGCCGCGGTAGCCCTGGGACAGCAGCTTGTCCATGTCGCGGTCGTCCTCGGCGGCGAAGCCGAGTTCGGCGCGCATCCGCTTGTGGGTGTATTCCGCCATCGCCTCGGCCATCTCGACCGACAATCCGTGCAGATAGAGGTAATCCTGGTAGCGGTTCTCCTCGAACCAGACCCGCGCCACGTCGGACGCCTTCTGGCCCACCGTCACCACCTGCAGCCCGATGACATCGCGCCCGTCCGCGCCACCATCCTCGATGTCGCGCACGAAGTCGGCGATGCAGGCGCCATCCTCGCGCGGCTGTCGTGGCAGGGAGAAGCGTGCCGCCTCGGTGGTGCCGTCAGGCTCGAACAGGATCAGGTCGTTGCCCTGGCCGGCCGCCTTCCAGTAGCCGTACACCGCCTGCGGCTTCAGGATGTCCTGCTCGGCGCACAGGGCCAGCATGCGCTTCATCACCGGACGCAGCTCCTGCTTGGCCCAGCCGAGGAAATCGTCCAGCGAGCGGCCCTGCTTCCGGAAGCCCCACTGGAATTGATACAGGCTGCGCTCGTTGAGGAACGGGATCACCGCGTTCGGCGTCGCCTGAACCACGCGCGGTCCCCAGAACGGCGGCGCCGGTACCTCGGCCCCGTCGTTCAGCCGCCGCCGCCGCGACTGGGCGGCCTCGGTATTCACCGGCTGGAACCCGCGCACTTCCGCCTGTTCCGGTGCGCGCTTGTTCACCCGCGCCTTGCCCTTGCGACGCGACTGGATGGCGCTCAGATAATCCTCGAACTGGCCGGTCGCGACCTTGTCCATCAGCGTCAGCCCGTCGAACGCGTCGCGCGCATAGGCGACACGGCCGACCCCGCCGTCGGTTCCGGTATAGGCGGCGACGCATTCCTCCTCAACATAGTTGCGGGTCAGCGCCGCACCACCCAGCAGCACCGGTACGTCGAGCCCCTGGCGCGCCATTTCCGCGAGGTTCTCGCGCATCACCACGGTCGATTTCACCAGCAGCCCGGACATGCCGATCGCGTCCGCCTTGTGCTCGCGGGCGGCGGCGATCATGTCGGCCAGCGGCACCTTGATGCCCAGATTCCAGACCCGATAGCCGTTGTTGGTCAGGATGATGTCGACCAGGTTCTTGCCGATGTCGTGCACGTCGCCCTTCACCGTCGCCAGCACGATGGTGCCGCGCTGCTGGCCCTCGGTGCGCTCCATGTGTGGTTCGAGATGCGCCACCGCCGCCTTCATGGTTTCGGCCGACTGCAGCACGAACGGGAGCTGCATCTTGCCCGAGCCGAACAGCTCGCCGACGGTCTTCATGCCGTCGAGCAGGATGGTGTTGATGATCTCCAGCGGCGGCATCTTCGCCATCGCCTCGTCGAGCTCGGCTTCCAGGCCCTTGCGGTCGCCATCGACGATCCGGTCGCGTAGTCGTTCCTCGACCGTCTCGGCCCGCACCTTCTTGGTGGCCTCGGATGCCTTGCGGTCGGCGAACAGCTCCAGCAGCCGCTTCAGCGGATCGTAATCCTCGCGTCTGCGGTCGAAGATCAGGTCGTTGGCGACCTGCACCTCCTCCGGCGCGATCAGGTGCAGCGGCCGGATCTTGCTGACATGCACGATCGCGCCGGACATGCCGGCCTTGACCGCGAGATCGAGAAACACCGAGTTCAGCACCGCGCGCGCCGCGGGGTTGAGCCCGAACGAGATGTTGGACAGGCCGAGAATGATCTGGATGTCGGGGAAGCGGTCGCGGATCAACCGGATCCCCTCCAGCGTCCAGGCGCCGAGCTTGCGGTCATCCTCGCTGCCGGTCGCCACGGTGAAGGTCAGCGGGTCGATCATCAGGTCGGATTGCGGCAGCCCGTGCTTGTCGCAGGCGAACGCGACCAGGCGCTCGGCGATGCGCAGCTTGTCCTCGGGCGTCTTTGCCATCCCCACCTCGTCGATGGTTAGCGCGATGACCGCGGCGCCGAACTTACGGGCGAGGAGCAGCCGGTCGGTAGCCGGCTTCTCGCCATCCTCGAAATTGATCGAGTTGATAATCGCCTTGCCGCCATGCAGCTTGAGTGCGCTTTCGAGCACCGGCGTCTCGGTGCTGTCGATCACCAGCGGCGCGTTCACCGAGCTGGTGAAGCGGCGGATCACCTCGTTCATCTCCATGACCTCGTCGCGCCCGACGAACGCGGTGCATACGTCGAGCGCGTTCGAGCCTTCCTCGGCCTGCTCGCGTCCGACCGAGACGCAGCCGTCCCAGTCCGCGTTCTCCTGCAGCTCGCGCCATTTGCGGGAGCCGTTGGCGTTGCAGCGCTCGCCAATCGAGAAGTAGCTGTTCTCCTGGCGCAACGGAGTCTGGCTGTAGAGGCTGGCCACCGACGGGATCCAGACCGGCTTGCGGAGTGTCGGCGCGGGCCGGCGGCTCGACCCGGCACGGCGGCGCAACATCGCGTCCAGCGCCTGGATATGATTGGTGCCGGTGCCGCAGCAGCCGCCGATCAGGTTGAGCCCGTCCTCGTTGATGAAGCGCTCGACCCAGCTCGCCATCTCGGCCGGCGACAGCGGGTAATGGGTGGCGCCGTCGACCAGCTCGGGCAGGCCGGCATTGGGCTGCACCGATATCAGGCCAGGCCAGTTGGCGGCCAGCCAGCGCACATGCTCCGACATCTCCTGCGGCCCGGTGGCGCAGTTCAATCCGATCAACGGCACGTCGAGCGCGTGGATGGTGGTGGCCGCCGCCGCGATATCCGGACCGACCAGCAGCGTGCCGGTGGTCTCGACCGTCACCTGCACGAAGATCGGCGTGTCGATGCCGGCTTCCAGGCGGGCGATCTTGGCGCCGTTCACCGCCGCCTTGATCTGCAGCGTGTCCTGGCAGGTCTCGATCAGCAGCGCGTCGACGCCGCCGGCGATCAACCCGCGACATTGCTCGGCAAGTGCCGCTTCCAGCGGATCGTAGGCGATGTTGCCGAGCGACGGCAGCTTTGTACCCGGCCCGATCGAGCCGACCACATAGCGGTGGCGGCCGTCGGAGAAGCTGTCGGCGGCCTCGCGGGCCAGCTCGCCGGCGATCCGGTTGATCTCGTGGGTGCGGTCGCCGAGGTCGAACTCGGCCAGGGTGATCGGCGAGCCGCCGAAGCTGTTGGTTTCGACCATGTCCGCGCCGGCCTCGAAGTAGCCGCGATGGATCTCGCGGACCAGCTCCGGACGGGACAGGTTGAGCACCTCGGTGCAGTTCTCGCGGTCCCAGTAGTCGCGTTCGACATCGAGATCGAGCATCTGCACGCGGGAGCCCATGCCGCCGTCGCACAGCAGCACCTGGTCCCGGAGGGCGTCGAGAAGATGGGGTCGAGCCATGGTATCCTGTCAGGCTGGGGCGGTCGCTACGGTGCGGCGGCACGTCGGATCGACAGGCCTTCGCTGATAGATAGGGCGCAAGCGGTTCTCACAAGGCCGGTGCCCTGTGTCCAGCGTCGGCGCTGCACATATGACCAGCGTGGTGACGCTCGGATGACACCGGAAGCGATAGGAGGCGCCGATGCTGCTCGATGCACGCATTCCATTGAGGATCGTGACCGGCACCGCGGCAGGCTCCTGCGGGACGCCGGGTCGATGCCCGGCCGGCCTGATCGAACCCGATATCTGGACCGTGCTGGTCGCATCCATGGCAGATCGGGTGTCGTTGTCGCTGCCGGTCGAAGGGTGGGCAGCGGTCAGCATCCTGCAACCGGAACCGGAGGCTGAACTGGCTCACTTTACGGTGACCGGACATGCCACAGGTTGTGCTTGCTGCGTCGCCCGGCCACTGCTGGCAAGGCTGCTGTCGGAGCTGTTCCAGCAGCGCGGACGAGGAACATTGCCATTGTTTCGCCGGGTTTTATTGGTGATATCGGCATCCGCCGAGGACGGCATAAGGCGGGTGGCGGCGGGCGACAGGCTGGTCTCGGCATTGTTCCGATTGGAGCAACAGCAAGGAACAAATTGATCCGTTTCCGGACCATTGCATGCTATGGTTGTTACTATTGGCCACGTAAGTGGCGGCTGCGCCTACCGCTCGGGGAGGGTCCTGAACCCGGCGGCGACCTGACCAAGGAGATCCTGTGGATCAACGCGACGACAACGCCGGTGACGTCGGCATTCCGCCGGATGCACCTGCTGCCGGGCATAGTGTCAAAATGCCCGAGCCATTGCTGGTCCGCCTCCGCGCGGTCATGGCCGCGTCGAAGTACCACGGTGTGGAGCTGGACCCGAAAACCTTCCGGGCCGAGCCGAACGAGCCGTCTCCGTCGCCAGCCACGCTGGTGCGCTGGCTGGATGACCAGGGCATGGTCGCCAAGGGCATGCACCTGAAATGGCGCTACCTGCTGCGTATGTTCAACACCCCGCCGGTCGTGCTGATGTTCAAGGACGGCTCGGCCGGCCTGTTCATCTCCGCCGATTATTCGCGTGGTGTTGTCTGGCTGCGCGACCCGATGGGCGACGAGGGCGATCCGCTCGTCGCGGTGGACGAGTTGCGGCTGTCGCAGGTCTGGACCGGCGACGTGCTGCTGATTCGCCGTTCCCGCACCCAGGCTGAATCCGAGTCGCCGGTCGACATACGCTGGCTGACGCGCGTCGTGATGCGCGAGAAGAAGTCGCTCCGCGACATCGCGCTGTCCTCGATGGTGCTGTCCGTGCTCACCATCCTGCCCGCCTTGATCATCATGCAGGTCATCAACAAGGTAATCGGCCAGCATTCGATGGCGACCTTGTTCTCGATCGTGATGATCATGGTCACCATCACCTTCTACGAGACGCTGCTCAGCTACGCCCGGCGCGAGCTGGTGCTGGTCATGACCGCACGCATCGACAGCCGGATCAGCATCCACATCTTCAACCGGCTGCTGTCTCTGCCGCTGGAGTATTTCGAGCGGCAGCAGGCCGGTAACGTGATCGGCCGGGTCATGGCGATCTACAAGGTCCGCGACTTCATGACGGGGTCGCTGCTGCGCACCTTCCTCGACATGTTCACCCTGGTGCTGATCCTGCCGTTCCTGTTCTTCCTGAACGCGACCCTGGCCTGGATGGTGCTTGCCGCCGCCGGTGCGATCGGCCTGATCGTGGTCATCTTCATGGGGCCGGTCGCCTACTACGTGGGCCGTGTGACCGGTGCCGAGATGGCGCGTGGCGCGGTCCTCTACGAGTCCATTGCCGGTATCCGCACCCTGAAGACGCTGGCGCTCGAGCCGGCCCGTCGCCAGGAGTGGGACGAAAAGACCGCCGAAGTCACCCGCTGGAAGCTCGCTGCCGGCCGCATGAGCAACTGGCCGCAAACCATCATCATGCCGATCGAGATGTTCATCAGCCGCGGCGTGCTGCTGGTCGGTGCCTATCTCGCGCTGAGCGACACCACCGGCGGTGCCGTCGGCGCCGGCGGACTGGTCGCGTTCATGATGCTCGGCGGACGCGTGGCCTCGCCTCTGGTCGGCTTCGCCCGCCTGCTCGAGGATTTCACCGAGGTCCGCTCGTCGCTCGAGCAGGCCGGATCGGTGCTGAACAACCCGACCGAAACCCGGGCGCTGACCACCGGCATGCGGCCCAAGATCGAGGGCGCGCTGTCGTTCATCGACGTGAACTTCGCCTATCCGGGTTCGCCGACCAAGGCGCTGGACGGCGTCGACTTCGAAATCCCGGCCGGCACCATGCTGGGCGTGGTCGGCCGAAGCGGCTCGGGCAAGTCGACCCTGACCCGCCTGCTGCAGGGTGTCAGCCGGAACTACACCGGCTACCTGAAGCTCGACGGCATCGATATGCGCGAGATCAACCTGAACCATCTGCGCCGCTCCTTCGGCGTGGTGCTGCAGGACAACTTCCTGTTCCGCGGCACGATCCGCGACAACATCACCGCCGGCCGTCCCGGCCTGACCCTGGACGACGTGGTGCAGGCCGCCCGGCTCGCCGGCGCCGAGGAGTTCATCGAGCGCATGCCGGCCGGCTACGAGACCTTCATCGAGGAAGGCTCGACCAACATCTCCGGTGGCCAGAAGCAGCGCCTGGCGATCGCCCGCGCGCTGATTTCCGATCCGCGGCTGCTGATCTTGGACGAGGCCACCTCGGCGCTCGATCCGGAGAGCGAGGCACTGGTCAACGCCAACCTGCAGCGTATCGGCAAGGGCCGGACGATGGTCATCGTGTCCCATCGTCTGTCGTCGCTGGTGGATTGCGACCAGATCCTGGTCATGGAGCAGGGCAAGGTGGACGACATCGCCCCGCATGACGTGCTGGTCGAGCGCTGCGCCATCTATCGCCAACTCTGGCTGCAGCAGAACCGCCACATGAACCCTGACCGTAATGCCGGCCCGGCTCCCATGCTCGCCGAGGGAGACTAATCATGAGTGGCTCTACCGATATCGTCACTCAGGGCCCGGGCGAGACGCCCGGCCGCAAACTTGCCGTACGCAAGCGTCGCAATGACGACGACATGCCTCCGGCACTGCTGGAATTCCATTCCCCCAGTGCCGCCATCGCCTCAATGCCGCCGACACCGTCGGCCCGCTACATCACCTGGATCATTTCCTCGATGTCGTTGGCCGGGCTGCTGGTGCTGGCGCTGTTTCCGATCGATCGCGTCGTCACCGTCTCCGGTGCTCTCGTGCCCACGGTTCCGACCATGGTCATCCAGCCGCTCGCGACATCCATCATCCGCTCGATCGACGTGCGCGAAGGCGATGTGGTCCATAAGGGCCAGATCCTCGCCCATCTCGATCCCACCTCCAGCGATGCCGACGTCACGAACCTGTTGGGCCAGACGCAAAGCTTTCAGGCCGAGGTCGATCGCCTGACGGCCGAGGTAACCGGCAAGGATTACGCGGTCGATTCGAAAAATCCGGCTTCGACCCAGCAGGAAGCGATTTTCTTGCGCCGGAAGTCGCAGAACATCGCCAAGCTGACCGACTACGACCAGCAGATTGCCGGATTGCAGAGCGACCAGGTGGGCTATCAGGCAAGTGCCGCGATGTATGCGGGACGCGTCAAGGTGGCATCCGACGTGCACAACATGCGGGTGCAGCTCCAGAAGGACCAGGTCGGCAGCCGGTTGAACTCGCTGGCGTCGCAGGACGACCTGATGGAGGTGGAGCGTTCGCAGCTTACCGCGCAGCAGAGCGCCACCTCGGCGCGCAACAAGCTGAATGCGATGGTCGCCGAGCGTGACGAATACGTGCAGAGCAGCAAGGCGCAGACGTACCAGGACCTGACCGACGCGCAGCGCAAGCTTTACGACGCAAGCGGTTCATACACGAAGGCCAACCTGGCCAGCACCCTGAACGTGATGATCGCCGACCGGGATGCCGTAGTGCTCAACATCGCCAGGGTGTCCACCGGATCGGTGATCAGTGCGGCCCAGCAGTTCATGACGCTGATCCCGCTCGATGCGCCGCTTGAAATTCAGGCCCGGCTCAACGCCGACCAAGCCGGCTACGTGAAGATCGGCGACAGCGCCAACATCAAGTTCCAGACCTTTGCCTACACGCAGTATGGCGGCGCCGTGGGCACGGTCACCAACATCAGCGCCGATGCATTTTCGCAGGATCAGACCGAGGCGTCCTCGTCCAGCGCGCCGGCGAACGGGCTGACCACGCCGGGCGGCACCGCCACGCCGTTCTACAGGATTCGCATCCGGATCGATAAATACACGCTGCATGACGTACCGAAGTTCTTCAAGCCGACGCCGGGCATGATCGTCGCGTCGGACATCAACATCGGCAAGCGGACCATCCTGCAGTTTCTGTTGAGCACGGTCATCCCGACCGCGACCGAAGGAATGCGCGACCCAGGCTGATCGTTTCGTCCGGACGCAGTCGACGTCCGGGATAGTCTCCGCACAGCCTGAAGCATGATCCGTCGATCGTGCTTCACGGCCTGCGGACTCGTCACCGACCTCCTATTTTCAAAGGCTGATCCAAGGTCCGATGGCGAACTTCCTAACTCAGCGCGTTGCCTCGTTCTTCTCGCCTCGTGCGAAGCTGCGCTACGCCGTAAGCCTCATCGAGGCCGGAGAGGCCGGGCGCGCCTTCGCTCTGCTCAGCGCCGCCGCCAGTGCGGGAATTCCGGAGGCGCAGTTTCGCGTCGGCCGTGCCTATCTCGATGGCGCTGGTGTGCCGGTCAGCCGCGAGGAAGGCGCTCGCTGGATGGAGCGTGCCGCCGGCGCCGGTTGGGTCGAGGCACAGGTGGTGCTGGCAACGCTGCACCTGTTCGGACTGGTGGTCGGCGCCACCGGCACCGGCATGGTGTTCGCGCCCAGTCCGAACCAGCACGATGCCAAGCCCGATTTCGAGCGTGCGGCACTTTGGGCGCGGCGCGCAGCCGATGCCGGCTCGCCGGACGGCCAGGCGCTGCTGGGCTATATCCTCACCTCAGGTCCGCCCGACATGCGGGATTTCGGCGAGGCGGATATCTGGTACGGCAAGTCCGCCGA
Source organism: Janthinobacterium lividum (assembly GCA_050954785.1). Taxonomy (GTDB): domain Bacteria; phylum Pseudomonadota; class Alphaproteobacteria; order Acetobacterales; family Acetobacteraceae; genus Lichenicola. The sequence continues at coordinate 16,018 of JBPBQO010000114.1, forward strand.
CGCAGGCTGTCCGCAGGGGCATCTCGGCGTCGCCCTCGCGAAGCTTCGCACTGCACTCGATGCCGAAGGGCAGCAGCAGGCCGCTTCCAGTCTGGCCAAGGCAGCCAAGGGCGGCCTCGGGACAGCGTTGTACCTGCTTGGCGTGATGACCGAGCGCGGCGCCGGGGTAAAACAGGATATCGCCGCCGCCGTCGATCTTTACCGCCAGGCGGCCGAGCGGCATGTCCGGTCGGGCGAGGCGCGATATGGCCTGGCATTGATGGAAGGCCGTGGCGTCGACCGAAGCATCACGAAGGGTGAATCCTGGCTACGTCGGGCAGCACTCGGCGGCGACGCGGAAGCGGCTGCCCTGGTCGGCGACATCTATTCGCGTGGCGGCGACCTGCCGCCGAACTACGCCGAAGCTGCGAGCTGGTACGGCCGGGCGGCTGCGGCCGGTCATGCCGCGTCGGCGCGGGCGCTCGGCCTGCTCTATCTGACCGGCGCCGGCGTACAGCGGGATGCCGGGGAAGCCGCGCGCTGGTTCCGCCATTCCGCCGAGCGTGGCGACCAGTTGGCGCATGTCGATCTCGGCAACCTGGTTCTGAACGGGTCCGGCACCGAGCAGGACCGCGTGGACGCGCGGGAGCGGTTCGAGAAGGCAGCCGAGACGGGCGACCTGGTGGCCGCGTTCAATTTCGGAGTCTGTCTTGCGGAGGGCGTCGGTGTCGAGCGCAACGACCGGCAGGCAGCGCTGTGGCTGCGCCGTGCCGCAGACGGCATCGTCAATGCCCAGTACTGGTATGGCCGGATGCTGGCCGAGGGCCGTGGTGTCGAGGTCGACCTCAAGGAGGGTCGGGTGTGGATCGCCAAGGCGGCCGATGCCGGCCTGCCCGATGCCGAGATGGCTTACGCGGAGATGCTGCTGAGTGGTCGTGGCGGTCCGCGCGACCATCCTGCCGCGCTGGAGATGTTTAGCCGTGCCGCAAAGCAGGGGCACATCAACGCGACGTTCTCGGCAGCCGCGATGCATGGCGGCGGTCATGACGTTCCGGAGAACCGCGTGCTGGCACAATCCTATTTTCGCCAGGCCGGCGAGCGAGGACATGCGATGGCGCAACTCATGCTTGGTCGCTACCTGGCGCGCGGTCTCGCTGGCGAAACCAATGTCCCGGAAGCCAGGCTTTGGCTGCAGCGTGCAAGCGGCCAGGGCATCACCCAGGCCGACACCGAAATCAACCGCCTTGGTGCCAAGCCACAGCCGGCGCAGGCGCCGCTGACCCGCGCTGCGCGTCGGCGCTAGCAAACTTCGTGTTTCCTTATCGAATGAATTGCAAAGGCTCTGCCTTTGCCGGGGTCCAGGGACAGAGAACCTGACCTGTCCCACCGTGCGAACCTGACCCGCATGCCGCCTCCTCTGCGCATAACCGAAGCCGACCGCGCCGTCTGGCGGCAATGGGCGCAGGAGCGCGCGCAGGACGCATTCCATCACGGACGCATCGCCACCGATCGCGGCCAGCCGGAGGAGGCGTTGCGCTGGCTCGAGCGTGCGCGCCGTCTGGCGCCACAGGCCAACCACGTGGTCTTTCCGCTCGCAGTCGCGCGCCTGAACTGTGGCGATCTGCATGGAGCGATCCGGCTGCTGCAGCCTCTGGTGCAGCAGTTCGATTTCCGCGAAGGGTGGGTGATGCTGGCCGTCGCGCGCCGAGCCGCCGGCCTGCCCACCGAGGCCGCCGCCGCGATCGGGCAAGCGCTGGCCCGCAACGCACCGGATCAGGCGGTGCTCGGCCTGCTGTCGGAGATCGCGCAGGCGGCCGGCTGGCCGGGCTGGTGCGGGCTATCGGGTGATGGCCGGCTGCATCTGGACCCAGCCTCGGCAACCGTACGGGGTGGTTCGGGACGTGCCGAGCCGGAGGAGCTGCTGTCGCTGCAACTGGATGGCGCGCCGGTCCGGGTGCAGACCCGCAAGGGCGTCACCGTGCTGACCGGCGACTGGCGTGGTGGGCGCCGGCTCGATGTATCGCGTGGCGGCAGGCCGTTGCTCGGCAGTCCGCTCGACATCCAGGCGATCCAGCGGGTCGAAGGATTCGTGGAGGTCAAGGATGGGCGGCTCACCGGGTGGGTCTGGCATCCTGGAGAGCCGGAACGGATCCCGTTTGTCACGGTAGTGCCGGAACGAACACCGCTTGTCCCGGACCAGCGGGTTGGCGTGACCGTGGCGATGCCCACGTTTGCCGACAGCATCGCCAGCGACCGGCCCCTGGCGAGGCCGAGGGAACTGGTGTTCCCGGCCGGGATCTCGGTGTTCGAGACCAGTGGGCCGTTGCGGGTACGTGGCAGCGACGGACGCGAGTTGCTCGGCAGTCCACTGGATCCCGGGCTGGAACTGCGCGCCGCCGCGGCGGCCGCGCTGCTCCAGGCGCGGCACAGCACCGACAGCCGGCGCAGGGACGGACGGCTCCGGCCAACCGGAGAGGTGGCGCAGCGCGAGCCGATGCCGCCGTTCCTGCCGATCTCGGCCTGGCTGATCGGACGCTGGCCGGCGATCCGGCCGCCTGCTCCGGTCGCCGTGGTGGTGCCGGTCTATCGGCATCTGCGTCGCACGCTCGACTGCCTGCACAGCGTGCTGGCGAGCGTGCCGCCGAATACCCGCCTGGTGGTGGTCGAGGATGCCTCTCCCGATGCACCGTTGATCGAGGCCCTGGTCGAGATGGCGGCAGCCGGACATATCCAGTTGATCCGCCACGTCGAGAACCAGGGCTTCCCGGCCAGCGCCAACGACGGGATCGCTGCCTGCGACGGCGAGGATGTCGTGCTGCTCAACAGCGACACGCTGGTAGCGCCTGGATGGCTGGAGGGCCTGCGCCGGGCGGCCTACCACGCGCCCGACATCGGCACGGTGACGCCGTTCTCGAACGACGCCAGCATTCTCAGCTACCCGGACAGCGGCAAGCGCAACAAGGCCCCCGACCTTGCCGGCACGAGCCGGATGATGGCGCTGGCCGCATCCGCCAATCCGGACCAGGTGCAGGATATCCCGACCGGCAACGGCTTCTGTCTGTATGTCCGGCGCGATTGCCTGGATCAGGTCGGGCTGCTGCGCGAGGATCTGTTCGCGCAGGGCTACGGCGAAGAGAACGATTTCTGCCTGCGTGCGCGCCATCTCGGCTGGCGCCATGCCGCGGCACTCGGGGTGTATGTCTCGCACTACGGGAACACGTCGTTCGGCGCGGCCCGGACCGAACTGATGCGGCGCAACCTGGACGTGTTGAACCGGCTGCATCCCGGCTACAACGACATGATCCTTGCCCATATCGCGGCCGACCCGCTGGCGCCGGCCCGTCGTCGGTTCGATCTGGCGCGCTGGGTCCAGGCCAGGCGGGCCCGCATCGCCCAGGACACCGCGCCGCGCTCGGTACTGCTGATCACCCACGACCAGGGCGGCGGCGTGGAGCGCGTGGTGCGGGAGCGTGCGCGCCAGCTCCGGGCGCAGGGCATCCGTCCGATCGTCGTGAGGCCGGAACCGGCCGGCATGGGCCCGGACGGCGAAACCCGGGACGGCGTCGCGCTGTCGGATGCAGCCGACGAGACGCCGTATCCGAACCTGCGCTATGCCCTTCCCGGCGAGCTCGATGCTTTGGTGGCCCTGCTGGGAGCCGAGGGCGTGCTGCATGCCGAGTGGCACAGCCTGCTCGGACATCATGCGTCGCTGCGCGCGGTGTGCGACCGGCTCGGCGTGCCGTACGACGCCTATGTCCATGACTATGCCTGGTTCTGCCAGCGGATCGCGCTGGTCGGGCCGCAGGGACGCTATTGCGGCGAGCCGGATATCGCCGGCTGCGAGGCCTGCGTGGCGATACAGGGCAGCAACCTGCGCGAGGCGATCTCGATGCCGGACCTGCTGGCGCGGTCGGCCGCGGAACTGAAGGCGGCGAGGCGGGTGATCGCGCCGTCCAGGGATGCGGCCAGCCGGATGGCCCGGCATTTTCCGAAGCTCCGGCCGGACGTCGTGGCGTGGGAGGACGATCGTCCGGACCTGTCGCTGGAGCGGCTTGCAGCCTTTTCCTTTTTGGCGCCGAGGTCGGGCAGGGACCGGCTGCCGCGGCAGGGCGTGGCGGCTTCGCGCGACATGCGTCCAGGACGGGTGGTGGTGATCGGCGCGATCGGGCGCGAGAAGGGCTACGACGTGCTGATGGCCTGCCTGGCGGATGCGCGCGCGCGTGCGTTGCCGCTGGAGTTCATCGTCGTCGGACACACGCCGGACGATCCAGCGCTGATGGATGCGGGATGTGTGTTCGTGACCGGCGAATATGGCGAGGACGAGGCGATCGGGCTGATCCGGTCTCAGGAGGCCGACCTGGCGCTGCTGCCGTCGATCTGGCCGGAAACCTGGTGCTTCACGCTGAGCCTTGCCTGGCGCGCCGGGCTGACCACAGCATCGTTCGATATCGGTGCACCGGCGGAACGGATCGGCCTCACCCGCCGCGGCATCGTTCTGCCGCTCGGTTTACCAATTGCAGAGATGAACACGGTATTGCTCAAACTGTGCAGGCTCGGCATGACCGCGATTCCACCGTCGTCCGCTGCGATGCAACCCATTGCGGACCTGCGGCCATCGTCGCACGATCGCAGCCCTCATCGATAACCCTCGCCCTCCGGGGCCGCAGAAACGGATATTGCCGATGTCGCAGACCAATCCGACACCGAACCAGAAAGTGGTGACGGAGCTCAAGGTTACAGCACACCTGATGCTGCTCGACCCCGGCCTGTTCTGCGTGTTCCATGCTCCGGGCGGCCCGCTTCCGGACTCCATGTCCGGGCTGCCCGGCGTGCGGATCACCCGGCCGCCCGGATCCGGGCCGGACACCGTTACCATCAGCACGTTCAATCCGGATGGATGGCTCGGTGCGGATAGTGGTGCTGCGCTGGTGCGGGTGGCGCAGGTGCCGTCGCAGGTGTTGGTCACGATCTACCAGACCAGCGACAGCACTCAGGAGGCGCCGAAGCTCCAGGTCCTGCGTCTGAGCGATGCGGCACCTGCTCGCCAGGGCCAGCCGCCCATCCAGAACGCGGGCCAACCGGCCCGACCGCAGGCGGCACTCGCCGCGCCGGCACCTGCAACTGCGCCGACCGCCGCGCCGGCGGTGGCTCCGGCCAAGCTCGAGGTCGCGGCCCACGTGCAGCGACGCGGTGATCTACTGACTTTGCTCGGCGAGTGGATGGGCGAGCGCGGCAGCCAGAACTGGATCGAGGGCTTCGCAATCTCGCCGAACCGTTTTGTCGAGCCGGCCGATATCGAATACCAGGCGGTGCTGGGCAAGGGCTGGCTCTCGCCCTGGTCGGAAGGCGGCCAGTATTGTGGCAGCCGCGGTATGGCGCTGCCGATCCTGGGATTGCGGGTGCGGCTGAAGGGCGACGCTGCCGAACGCTACACCATTCGTGTCAGCGCGAGCTTCACCGACGGCACCAGCATCGGACCGGTAGATGCCACCGGGACCGCCGAAGCGCCGAGCCTGGCACCACTCGAGGCCTTCATGGTCGAGATCGTGCCGGTGGCCTCGGTCAGCGAGCCGGTTCGGGCAATGCAGCCGAACACCGGATCCAGCCTGAAGACGACCATCGAGCCAATCCGTCCCCGCGATGCGGTCAAGGCGGCGGCCGCGGTATTGCGTCGTCCGGGTGCAGCCAAGCCGGAGCCGGTGCGCGCCGAACCGCCCCGTCCGAACGCTTCAAAACCAATCATATCGAGGCCGGTGATCAAGGCACCGCCACCGCTTCCGCCGGGCCGGTCCAGCGGGAAGCCGGGCACCAAAGTACGTCGCTGAGCGGAACAGCGAGCTGGTTGTTCACCTCGTCTTTACAACGAAACGTGATTGACCGTTCGGTCACACGTTTCGTTTTACGTGCACGGGCCCTCACAGGGTGACGACAGTCGATCAGATGGTGGACCGGTCTTGAGATACTTGTTCGTTCACCAGAACTTTCCAGGCCAGTTCCTGCATCTGGTCCGCCACCTTACGCAGCAGGGCGAGCATGAGGTGGTGTTCATCAGCGAGCCGAACACGAACGTCATGCCGGGCGTCCGGCGCATCTTCTACAAGATGCCGCGCGGCGCCTTCACGGAGACCCATCCTGCGGCGCAGGAATTCGAGCTCTCCATGCTGCGCGCCGAGATGGTTGCGCAGACGGCACAGACTTTAAAAAAGCTCGGCTTCGAGCCAGACATCATCATTGGCCATCACGGCTGGGGCGAACTGCTCAATATACCCGACGTGTATCCAAACACGCCGATGCTGGGGTATCTGGAATTTTATTACCATGTCGATCGGTTCGACGTCGGGTTCGATCCGGAATTTCCGGATAATCCGGCGATGTATCCGCGCGTGCGCGCCAAGAACGCGGTCAACCTGCTCGCGCTGAACAATAACGGGCATGGCCAGACCCCGACCCTGTTCCAGAAATCCACTTATCCGGAATGGTCGCACGATCGTATCGAGGTTCTGCATGAAGGCGTCGACCTGCAGGCTTGCGCCCCCGATCCTTCGATGGCGAAAAAGGACTTCATACTGCGCAACGTGGTCGTCTCGCCGGACGAGAAATTGGTGACCTACGTCGCGCGCGACCTCGAACCGTATCGCGGCTTCCATATCTTCATGCGCTCGCTGCCGCGCATCCTGGACGCGCGGCCCAACGCACGGGTGATCGTAGTCGGCGGCGATGGCATCAGTTATGGCGCACGGCTCGTTGAAGGATGCTGGCGCGAGATCCTGACCGCCGAGCTCGGCGAGCGGCTGGACCTGTCACGGGTGCATTTCGTCGGCAAGCTCGACTACCAGAGTTACGCCGACCTGCTGAAACGGTCGGACGTGCATGTCTACCTGACCTACCCGTTCGTGGCGTCCTGGTCGCTGCGGGAGGCGCTGGCCTCGGGATGCGCCGTTGTCGGCAGCGATACCGGACCGGTGCAGGAGTTCGTCAGGCACCGGAAAAACGGATTGCTGACGCCGTTCCACGATCCGGTCGGTGTCGCGGACAGCGTGCTCGAGCTGCTGGAGAACAAGGCGTTGTCACAGCGGTTGCGTCGGGCCGCGCGCAAGGAGGCGGAGCGCACCCTGTCGATGACCGACTACATCAGCCGGTACGAGGCCCTGATCGAGCGCACCATCGCCGCCGCATGACGCGACGCCGATGGTGCCTGGCGTCGATCAGGCCTTCTGGGCTGCGGCGAGTGACTCGCGGATGATCTGACCGGCTTCTTCCTTGCCGGCCCAGCCGGTGACCTTCACCCACTTGCCCTTCTCGAGGTCCTTGTAGCGGGTAAAGAAGTGCTCGATCGCCAGCCGGGTGATTTCGGGTAGGTCGCCGATCTCCTGCACCTCAGTGAACTGGGTGTGCATCTTGTCGTGCGGGACGCAGATGATTTTTTCGTCCATCCCGCTCTCGTCCTCCATCTTCAGCATGCCGATCGGACGGGCGCGGATCACCGCACCCGGCACCATCGGCGCCGGAGCCAGCACCAGCGCGTCGGCCGGGTCGCCGTCGGCGGCGAGGGTGCCGGGGATGAAGCCGTAGGCAGCCGGATAGGACATCGGCGTGAACAGGAAGCGGTCCACGAAGATCGCGCCGCTTTCCTTGTCGATCTCGTACTTGACCTGCGATCCCTGCGGGATTTCGATCACGACGTTGATGTCCCACGGGACGTCCTTGCCGGGGCTGATCTTCGAGACGTCCATCGCGTGCTTCTCTTTATGTCGAGGGGTTCGGCCCTGTTCGGGCGCACGAGCGTATCGGGGGGGTGGCAATTTGCCAAGCAGCAGCCGGATTGTCGCGGCGGCAGCTTGCAAAAGCTCGGACTATGCGCGATTTCATGCCCAGCTTGTGCGTCTGTAGCTCAATGGTTAGAGCGGGCCGCTCATAACGGCTTGGTTGCGGGTTCGAGTCCTGCCGGGCGCAGGTCCCTTATTCCTGGTGCCGTCCCGCAATCGACGCGCCATAACTATCCTGTCGCAT
>JBPBQO010000115.1:0-14282 GCA_050954785.1 Janthinobacterium lividum
GGAACTGCCGAATCGCCCGTTCGGACAGGCTTGCCACAAGCTGGTGGTCGGTAATTTCGAGAAAAGAAAGAGCGTCGCCGGACCACCAGGCTGTCATCTAAGAAATTCCGGGTCATTACGATATTAGAATGGCACGCATCGGGATGACGGACCAAGTCTTCAAGCGACGAACGCGGCCAGCTCCGTATCACGCAGCAGATGCACCCGAAGGCGGATCGCCTCGTCGCGGGCGCGCTGCGAGAACGGCGCGTTCGAGACGAGTGCGGTGATGGCGGACTCCTGGCGCGAGCCCATGGCGGCCGCCTCGTCCACCATCTCGCCGGTGATCGCCGTCCGCGACACGCGGCAGCGCACCGCGAGAATGCCGCCTGCACGCCGGCCGAGAATATCGGGACCGGCGCCGCCGCCGTTGAAGCCCATCTGCGTCGTCCAGCCGGCGACCTCGAGTTCGGTTGCGCACAGCTTGCGGAAATCCTGCGGCGTCGGCATTGCACTGGGTTTCGGCGCGATCACCACCGGTTCGGGTATGGTTTCGTTCTCGTTCGGCGGCCAGCCTGCATCCTCGACATGCGCAAAATGCCGTCGACGCCTGGCCACGAGCAGCGCGCCACCGACGAAGGCCAGCAGCAGCACCGTCACCAATATACTCGTCAGCAGCGCACGGCCTGGATGCAAGGTCGACCCGGCTGACTGCGGCGGCCATGCCGACGCAACAGCCGGCGGTGCGGTGGCGGTCGCATCATCGGGCGCCGAAGCGGAAACCGGAGACGGCAGCGGCGCCAGGTCCGACGACGGGACGGGAGCCAGGCTGGCCGATGGAGCCGAAGCGGCGCCGGACTGCGGCATCTGCGCGATGCTGGATGTGAACATCGGCGCTGCCTGGACCGGAGGGGCCGTCGGGAGCGGCGGCGAGTATGCCCTGGTGCCCATCGCCCCAGCCTTCGTCGCGGGTGGCGAGATCAATGTAAACACCGGTTGCCCGATGACCGCCGGAGCATGCTGGCCAGCCTGCCTGACATCGCCGGCAAGCACGAACAATGGCGGCTCGCCCACATGCGGCGGCACCAGCCGAAGCAGTACGAGCTCATACCGGTGCAGGATGATCTCGAATTGCTGCGTCGGTTTCAGCACGAAGCAGCGCCCGCGACGACGCACTCGAAGGCCCCAGCCGGTTTGCGCCGCGCCGGCATGGGCACTCAACGCCGTGGTGGCGCGCGAATCGACGCAGCCATAGACGGTGCGGGTAACCTGGTAACGCGGCGCCGCCATCGCTGCCGGGGCCGAGCCGAGCAGAAGCAGAAGTGCCGTCGTTATGCGCCGATTCATGGCGTTTCCTCTGCGGCCTCGACGTACGGACAATCCGGGCGTTCCGGCTGTACGCCCTGGACCCGCATCAGGTTCGCAACGAGGCACCGGTCGCCTTTGCCACCGCGGCGACCACCTTGGCCGAAGCCGCCTCCAGCTCCGCATCGGTCAACGTGCGATCGCGCGGCTGGAACACCACCTCGATCGCCAGCGACTTCATGCCGTCCGGCACCTTCTCGCCCTCGTAGAGATCGAACAGGCTCACCCCGGCGATCAATGTCCGTTCCGCGCCGCGAGCCGCCCGCAGCACCGCTTCCGCCGTCACCCGGCTTTCCGCCAGGAAGGCGAAATCGCGACGCACCGGCTGCAGCGACGGCAGGTCCGGCGCCGCCTTGCGACGACGCTTCGGGTCGGCGACCACATCGAGGAACAGCTCGAACCCGATCGCCGTGCCGCTCTGGCCGAGCGCCTGCCAGAGACCCGGATGCAGTTGCCCGAAATAGCCGAGCACGATCTTCGGGCCTTGGCGCAGCACGCCGGACCGGCCCGGATGATAATGCGCTGGCGCATCGGCGGTAACCGAGACCGCCTCCGCCGGCACCCCAAGCGCCGCCAGCAGAGCCGTAGCATCCGCTTTCGCGTCCCACACCGAAACATCCTGAGCCGACCGGCCGGGATGGCGCGGCGTATGCCCGGTCCGCAGGCCGGAGGCGATCAGGCGTTGTCCGTCCAGGCCGAGCCCGCTTTCCTCGAAGCCGGCACCGATCTCGAACAGCGACAGATCGGCGAGGCCGCGTGCCGCATTGCGGGCAGCCGCCTGCACCAGCGTCGCCAGGGGGGTCGGGCGCATCTGGTCGAGGTCGGCGGCGATCGGGTTGAGCAAATGCAGGCTGTCGGGCACGCCGCCGAACCGTGCCGCATGCGACCGTGCGGTGAAGCTGAAGCCGATGCACTCGGCCATCCCCCGCGATGCCAATACACGGCGCGCAATGGCGCTGCGCACCTGCCGTAGCGAGAGCGACGGCACCGGCACCGCACCCAGCGACGGCAGCGTCACTGGGGGTACGGCATCGAGCCCGCGCAGGCGCAGCACCTCCTCGATCAGGTCGCATTCCGCCTCGACAGCCGCCACACCGGCAATCGCCGCCGCTTCGTCGCGGGTCGAGCCCGGCTGCGGCGCCAGCGCGATCGGGGCTGCGATGTCGTTGCGCCAGGACGGGACATCGAACACCGCACGGGTCTCGTCGCGCGATCGCAGCGCGAACCCGAGCACCTCCAGCGAGCGCACCGCCACGTCCGGCTCGATCTCCAATCCGCCGAGTTCTGCGATCCGCGAGAAGCGCAGTGCCGCCTCGCGCTGCCAGGCCGGTTCCTCGCCGGCCCGCACCACGTCGCTGGCCTCGCCGCCGCACAGCTCGATGATCATGCGGGTTGCCGCCTCGAGTGCCGCCACCGGCAGCGCCGGATCGATCCCGCGCTCGAAACGCTGGCGCGCATCGCTGTTCAGTCCATGGCGGCGCCCGGACAGGGCGATCCGCACCGGTTCGAACAGCGCGCACTCGACGAATACGCTGGTGGTCGTTTCCGACGCGCCGGTAGCCTCGCCGCCCATCAGCCCGGCGAACGACTGCACCCCGGCCGCATCCGCGATCACGCAATCCTCGGCATCGGCGGTGTAGGTCCGGCCATCCAGCGCCACCAGGCTGTCGCCCTTGCCACGCCGGATCGTCAGCACGCCGCCCGACACCTTGTCCGCATCGAACACATGCAGTGGCCGGCCGAGATCGAGCGCGAAGAAGTTGGTCACGTCCACCAGCGCGCTGATCGGACGCAGGCCCACGGCGGTCAGCCGCTCCTGCAGCCAAGCCGGGCTCGGCCCGTTGGTGACGCCACGGATGGTGCGGCCGAGCACATACGGGCAGGCCTCCGGGAACGCGTTCTCCCAGACGACCGGGCTGTCGAACACGCCCTCCACCGTCTGCGCCAGCCAGGGCCGCAGATGGCCCATTCCGGCTGCCGCGAGGTCGCGCGCAATGCCGCGCACCGCCAGCGCATCGCCGCGGTTCGGAGTAATGGCGACCTCGATCACCGGATCGTCGATGCCGGCGAAGTTGGCATAGGACTGGCCCGGCGTCGTGTTCTCCGGCAATTCGGCGATGCCGTCATGTTCGGTGCCGAGCCCCAGTTCGCGCAATGAGCACAGCATGCCGTCGCTCTTCTGGCCACGGATCTCGCCGGCCTTGATGGTGATCTCGCTGCCGGGAATGAACGTGCCCGGACTGGCGAAAATCACTGAGATGCCGGCCCGCGCGTTCGGCGCGCCGCACACCACCTGCACCGGGGTGTTGGCGCCATCCTCCAGGCCGACATCGACCATGCACACGCGCAGACGGTCCGCGTTCGGATGCTGCTCGGCCGACAGGATGCGCGCGGTGCGGAACGGCGCCACCGCGGCGCCACGGTTCTCGACGCCTTCGACCTCGAGGCCGATCTGGTTCAGCCGTGCGGTCAGCTCGTCGAGCGTGGCCTTGGTGTCGAGATGGTCGCGCAGCCAGGACAGGGTGAACTTCATGACTCAGATCCCCTCATGCAGCATCGAGGGCGACAACGGGCTCGAGCCGTAGTGACGCAGCCAGCGCAGGTCGCTCTCGTAGAGCGAGCGCAGGTCCGGAATGCCGTGCTTGAGCATGGTCAGCCGCTCTATGCCCATGCCGAACGCGAACCCCTGCCACTCGCGCGGGTCGAGGCCACAATTAGCCAGCACGCGCGGATGCACCATCCCCGAGCCCAGCACCTCCAGCCAATCTTCCCCACCGCCGATCTCGCCGGTGCGCCGGCTCCAGCCGATATCAACCTCCATCGACGGCTCGGTGAACGGGAAATACGACGCACGGAACCGTACCGGCAGCGACGGCAGCCCGAAGAACGCGCGCAGGAACTCGATCACCGTGCCCTTCAGATGCCCCAGCGTGATCGCGCCCTCGCCCGTGGCCGGCCCGATCACCAGGCCTTCGCACTGGTGGAACATCGGCGAATGGGTCGCATCATGGTCGGCGCGATAGGTGCGGCCCGGCACGATGATGCGGATCGGCGGCGGTGAGGACAGCATCGTGCGGATCTGCACGCCCGAGGTCTGGGTGCGCAGCACCCGGCTCGCCGGCCCCTCGCCCGCCAGCGACGGCAGGTAGAAGGTGTCGTGATCGGTGCGCGCCGGATGATGCGCCGGCGTGTTGAGCGCCGAGAAATTGTGCCAGTCGGTCTCGATATCCGGCCCCTCGGCCACCGAAAACCCCATTGCGCCGAAAATCGCCACCATCTCCTCGATGGTGCGGCTCAACGGATGGATCAAACCCTGAGCCTCGGGGAACGCAGGTAGCGTGACATCGACCCGCTCCGACGCCAGTCGCGCATCCAGAGCGGCGCTCTCAAGCTCGCGTCCGCGCGCTTCGATGGCCATGCCAAGCTCGTCCCGCAGCGCGTTCAACGCGGCCCCGCGCGCCCGGCGCTCGTCGGGGGAGGTCTTGCCCAGCTCCTTCAGCAGCGCCGTCAGACGACCGGATTTGCCGAGCGTGCCGACCCGCACCGCGTCCCACGCGCGCTGGTCCGAGGCGGCGTCAAGAGCCGTCAGGGTGTCCTGCTTGAGAGTGTCGAGATCGTCTTGCATCGGGAGGTCCTTGGGAGCCGAAAGCAGTGAGGCCAGGGCGCTGCCCTGGACCCGCAAAGGGCCGGCGGCCCTTTGATCCCGATACGCAGGGACAGGGAATGAGTTAGCCGATCCGGGTCGGGGCAGCCAGCTTGGGCGACGCCGCAGGATCGGCCAGGCGCTTGCCGGGCGCCAGGTCGTAACCTTTCTTTTAGTTCTTCGAGAGCATCTTTTCGGCAGCGATTGCTCACGCAACACAAGCCGGAGATTCTGGTGCTCAAGCTTCATGACGCAAGCATCAAGGCAAAGATCATCATAGGATTTGCCGTTGTACTGTCCTGCACGACAGGACTTGGCCTGTTTGCCAACCAGCGCCTCGATACCCTGAACGCGTCGTCGGCTCTCGTTCGAGACGACTATCTTCCGAGCATGCTCGTCCTGGGCGATATCGCCTATCGGACGATGCAATTCCGCCAGGTCGAAGCTGCTGCATCACAGGCGCCCGACCCCGCCTCCGTCGCCGCGGAGGAGGCAACACTCAAGATCGTCCGGGATCGGGCCGACGCGGCGTTCAGAACCTACGATCCCCTGGTGGATAACGACGGCGAACGCCAGTTGGCCGATGTCCTGAAGCAGGACTGGAGCACCTACCTCGCGCAACACGACAAATACATCATGTCCCTGCACGCAAGCGATATAGATGGCGCGATCGCCGCGTATCGCGGGAAGATGCATGACCTGTTCACCCGATTCCAGAACACGCTGCATACGGATATCGACCTGAAAATACAGAGCGGTCGCGATGCGTCCAGCCAGGGCGCGCAGCTTGCCAAGACAGCCCACATCTGGATTCTCGTCGCCCTCGGTTCGACGTTCCTGCTTTGCGTCGCCATCGGCTGTTTCCTGATCCATGGTATTTCAGCTCCGCTGACGGCCATGGAAGGCGTCATGCGCCGTCTCGCGGCTCGGGATCTTACGGCGAACATCCCGGGCACCGGTCGCGGCGACGAGATCGGCGCCATGGCGGAAAGCGTGCGGGTTTTCAAGAACAACATGATCGAGGCGGAAGAACATACAGCCGGCCAGGAAATGGAGCGACGGGCCAAGGAAGCACGGGCCCATTCCCTGGATGCGCTGATCCACGGTTTCGAGAACAACGTCGGTCGGATGACCGGCATGCTGGCAACCGCCTCGACCGAAATGAAAACGACCGCACAAACCATGTCGTCTACTGCGGTGCAGGCCAACCAGCAGGCCTCCACGGTTGCCTCCGCGGCCAGATCGGCCAGCATCAATGTCCAGACCGTCGCGGCGGCGGCCGAGCAACTCGCATCGTCGATCGGCGAGATCACCCGGCAGGTGACCCATTCGGCTCAGATCAGCGACAAAGCGGTTACCGACGTCCGCCGCGCCGACAGCATTATCCGCATCATGGCGGAAAGGGCGCGGAAGATCGGCGACGTCGTGAACCTGATCACCGGGATCGCCAGCCAGACCAACCTGCTTGCACTGAATGCCACCATCGAGGCGGCCCGTGCCGGAGATGCCGGCAAGGGCTTCGCAGTGGTTGCCTCCGAGGTGAAGAGCCTCGCGCAACAGACCGCCAGGGCAACCGATGAAATCGGCAAGCAGATCAGCCAGGTGCAGACAGCGACGAACGAGGCTGTCACGGCAGTCGAAGGTATTTCCGCCGTCATCGAGGAGGATCGGCACGATTGCGACCATGATCGCGGCCTCTGTCGCGGAACAGGGTGCCGCGACGGCGGAGATAGCGCGCAACGTGCAGCAGACGGCCATCAGCACCCGGACGGTGACCACCAACATGTCCGGGGTCAGCGAGGCGGCGAACCATACCGGGGCGATTGCCGGCCACGTCCTGGATGCCGCCGCCGACCTGTCGAAGCAGGCCGAGGGTCTTTCGACCGAGGTCAGCAGGTTCGTCGCCGACGTTCGCGCCGCCTGAACGGAATGTCGCGGCTTACGGTCGCAGGCACCGCGTTCAGGCTCGGATGACATGGTGCCCCCCAGAACCAACGGCTCGATCGGCCGTTCGTGAGGCTTCAGTCACGGCAGGGATCGCAGCGTGGACAACCAGATCGTGACGCACGACCCCACAATGGCCGAATGGTGGCGCAGCGCGGTCATCTACCAGGTCTATCCGCGGTCCTTCGCGGATTCCGACGGCGACGGCATCGGCGATCTGCCGGGCATCACGGCCCGGTTGCCCTACCTGGCGCGGCTTGGCGTCGATGCGGTCTGGCTGTCCCCGTTCTATCCGTCGCCGCAGGCCGATGCGGGCTATGACGTGTCGGATTATCGTGGTGTCGATCCGCTGTTCGGCACGCTGGAGGATTGCGACCGGCTGCTGCGGGATGCCCACGCTCTCGGGCTGCGGGTGATCGTCGACCTGGTACCGAACCATACCTCCGATGCGCATGCATGGTTCCAGGCAGCTGTGGCATCCCCGTCCGACAGTCCGGAGCGCGCTCGCTACATCTTCAGGGATGGGCAAGATCCGGACGGCTCGCTGCCGCCGAACAGCTGGAAAAGCGTGTTCGGCGGAAGCGCCTGGTCGCGCTGGCCCGGCGAGACCCAGTGGTATCTGCACCTGTTCGACCGTCGCCAACCCGACCTCGACTGGCAACATCCCGAAGTCCGCACCGAGTTCGAGGACGTGCTGCGCTTCTGGCTCGATCGCGGCGTGGATGGCTTTCGCGTGGACGTGGCGCATGGGCTGATCAAGGCACCGGGCCTGCCCGACTGGGACCAGCAGGCCAGCATGGTCGGCGACGGGACCGACGATGGCGTCAACATGGGTCCGATGTGGGACCAGGACGGCGTGCACGAGATCTATCGCGACTGGCGGCGCGTGCTCGACGCGTATCCTGGCGACAGGATGATGGTGGCGGAAGCCTGGGTCCGTCCGCAAGCGCATCTCGCGCGCTACGTGCGGCCCGACGAGATGCACCAGGCCTTCAATTTCGATTACCTGCTGGCAAGGTGGGACGCGCCGATGCTGCGTCGGGTGATCGATGCATCGCTGGAGGCGGCGGCCTCGGTCGGCGCGCCGACCACCTGGGTCATGTCGAACCACGACACGGTGCGCCATACCGCCCGGCTGGGATTGAGCAAGCCGGGCACGCGGCCGAAAGGCATCGATGTCCACGCGGAACAGCCAGACGAGGCGCTGGGCCTTCGACGTGCTCGTGCCCTGGCGTTTCTGACGCTGGCGCTTCCAGGTTCGGCCTATCTCTATCAGGGCGAAGAATTGGGTTTGCCGGAGCACACGACGCTGGACGCGACCTATCGTCAGGATCCAGCCTTCCATCGTACCGGCGGCGCCGAGATCGGCCGTGATGGTTGTCGCGTGCCTCTTCCCTGGGTGGCCGGCGCCCCGTCATACGGTTTCGGTCCGGGACCCGCCACCTGGCTTCCGCAACCGGACAGCTTCGCGCGTTACGCGGTCGACCAGCAGGACGATGCGCTGGGTTCGACGCTGGAATTGTATCGCGCGCTGCTGCGGCACCGACGCGAACACGCGCTTGGAAACGGCCATGTGCATTGGCACGAAACCGGGCCCGACATGCTGGTGCTCGACAACGGACCCGTTCGCGTCGTGATCAACCTGGGCTTCGACCACGCGATGCTGCCAGCCGGCACACTCGTTATCGGCAGTCTCGCGCCAGAAAGTCGGGAAATCGAGATGCCGGCGCGGATTTCGGGCAACAGCGCGGTGTGGCTGGCTGTTCCAGGATCGTCGTCTTAGACCGGACTACGAAAAAGGGCCGCTCCCCTGCGGGAACGGCCCTTTTTCAGCTCGAAAGCCGGACTGGATCAGGCTGCGATCGCGACCTGGACCTTCTTGACGATCTCGGCGAAGGATGCCGGGTCGTCATAGGCAATTGCGGCCAGAACCTTGCGGTCGATCTCGATCTCGGCCTTGTTCAGCCCGGCAATGAACCGGCTGTAGGTCAAGCCGTGCTCGCGGACGGCCGCATTGATGCGCTGGATCCACAGGCCACGGAAATCGCGCTTCTTGTTGCGACGGTCGCGGTACGCATACTGGAGAGACTTCTCCAGGCGCTCGAGAGCAATACGGTAGTTGGTCGACGAACGACCGACGAAGCCCTTGGACTGTGCCAGGACCTTCTTGTGACGAGCGTGTGTGGTTACGCCCCGTTTTACGCGTGCCATTTCTCAGTGCTCCTCAGGCCAGCCCGTAGGGGGCCCACTGCTTCACAGTCTTGCCATCCTGCTCGGCGAGCACCTGGCTGCCGCGGTTGGACCGCTTCATCTTCTGTGAGCGATTGATCAGGCCATGGCGCTTGTTGCCAGGACCCGCGAGCACCTTGCCGGTCGCGGTGATCTTGAACCGCTTCTTGACCGACGACTTGGTCTTCATCTTGGGCATTTCGGTCTCCTACCGTGGAGCTGCCCTCTCCCTCGGGAGCGGCCCACCATGGGCCACAGGACAGCCGTCATGGCCAGGCATGCCCATTCCAGGCCTGGACGCACGAACAGGCGCGG
Organism: Janthinobacterium lividum; assembly: GCA_050954785.1. Lineage (GTDB taxonomy): Bacteria > Pseudomonadota > Alphaproteobacteria > Acetobacterales > Acetobacteraceae > Lichenicola. The sequence continues at coordinate 9,476 of JBPBQO010000115.1, forward strand.
ACGTTTAGTCGGGTTCGCTGTAAAACTCAACCCGCCTAATGCGCAGCGCCATTCACTCGATTCAAACCAACCACAGCCGGCCCACCAAATGTTCTGCATATTTTATAGGCATTCGCCGACCATATAGACAGGTTATGCAAACTATGGCTGCAATTCTGTTCGGCAAGCCAAAAACAAGACCATATCGACCTTGAACCTAAATTACTGTCCATCTACACACTTCGTCACGGCGCGTGAAACAACGTCTCAAAGGCTGGACCGGCGGGCATACGGTGCGTCTCCAGCCATTCCAACACACGTCGATGTACTGGAGGATATTGATGTCGTTTAACTACAAGCGCCGATTGGCTGCTTCGGTCGCCTCGGTCATGACCGCCCTCACCTTTTCCCTGGCTGGAGCCACCTCGGGGCAAGCCGCGGCCACCTCCTCCGCCGTCGCGATCGGCGACATCCTGGCGCAGACCGTCTACCTGCCGCTGAGGAACCAGCAGGCTGCCGAGGCGGAAGCCAAGGCGATCCAGGTTCCGGGCCCCGGTTATCACAAGTTTCTGAGCGTTACCGACTTCGTCAAGAAGTATGCACCGACCGATGGCGACATCAACAAGGTCAAGGCTGTCCTGACGCAGCTCGGCTACACCGTGGTCTACGTCTTTCCAAACCGTCTCGGAATCGAGGTCACCAGCTCCGCCGGCACCGCCCAGCGCGCCCTCGGCGTCTCGCTCCGCCACTTCACGCTGAATGGCCGCACCGGCATGGCGCCGACCGCGCCGCTCACCCTGCCGCCGGCCCTGCAAGGTCTTGTCCGCGGCATCGGCGGCCTCGACACCATGTCGCATCCGCATCCGATGCATGCGGTCAGCGCCTATGGTCACACCATTACGCCGCATGCGGTCAGCGGCGCGCTGACCGGCGGCACTCCCGGCGACTACCTGCCGGCCGATTTCGCTGCCAAGTACGGCGTCAATCCGATCTATCAGCAAGGCATCAACGGCCGCGGCACCACCATCGGCATCGTCACGCTGGCCAACTTCTATCCGTCCGACGCCTACCTGTTCTGGAAGCAGATCGGCCTGAAGGTCTCGCAGTCGCGCATCACCACGGTCAGCGTCGATGGCGGCACGAGCCTCACCCCGAGCGATGCGGCCGGTGAAGGCGAGACCGATCTCGACGTCGAGCAGTCCGGCGCGCTCGCGCCCGGTGCCAACGTGCGTGTCTATGTCGCGCCGAACAACACCAATGCCAATTTCATCAATGCATTCGAAGCGGCTGCGTCCGAGAACATCGCGGATACGGTATCGGCAAGCTGGGGCCAGCCGGAACTCGACTTCTTCTACAACATCGCCAGCAAGACCAGCGGCGACACCTTCCTGCTCGATGCGTTCCACGACGCATTCCTCGAACTGGCATTGCAGGGCCAGACGGTGTTCATCGCTGCCGGCGATGCCGGCTCGTTCGACACCACCCGTGGCTGCGCGGCCTACGGCACGCCAAGCGCCATCAACCCTGTCTGCAACGCGCCCTATGCCGTCGACCATCCTTCGAGCGATCCGCTGGTGACGTCGGCCGGTGGCACCACGCTGCCGTTCTCGTTTACTACCGGCAAGGGCGTCCTGATCTCGGTGGCACAGGAACAGGCCTGGGGCTGGGACTACATCGTCAACGAGGCCGCCGCGCAGGGCAAAGCCTCTCTCGAGCCAGTCGCGAACTTCTTCTCCGTCGGTGCCGGCGGCGGCGTCAGCTCGTATTTCGGCCGCCCGTGGTACCAGCAGGGCGTAAGCGGCATCACCAGCACCAAGCCCGGCCAGACGCTCACCGAGGATGATGGCGCTGGTCCGGTCACCCAGTATGTGCTGCCGTCCAAATTCGCGGGACGTAACAGCCCGGATATCTCGGCGAATGCCGATCCGGAGTCCGGCTACCAGTTGATCGAGGAAGGCCAGGTCGTCGACTACTATGGCGGGACCAGCTTCGTCGCCCCACAGCTCAACGGCGTGAACGCCTTGTTCACCCAGGCGCTCGGGCGCACCGGCCAGTTGAACCCGGCGGTCTATGAGTTCGGCAACCTCGCCTCGACCGACATCAAGACCGGCGATAACTGGGGCTACAAGGCAGGTGCCGGCTATGAGAATGCCGACGGCAACGGTTCGCTCAGCGCCTACAAGCTGGCAATCGGCCTTGCCTTCCTGAAATACGTCCACTGATGCGAAAGGGGACGGTTCGCGCGTCGAATCGTCCCCGAACCGTTGTCAGGCGGACCGGGTCTGCCTGCCAAGCACGAGGTCGACTTCATGCTCGGTCATCGGCGCTCCGAACAGGTAACCCTGCACGAACTTGCAGCCGGCCTCCTGCAGGGCCTGCAACTGAAGCCTGGTTTCCACGCCTTCAGCCACGATGTCCAGATCGAGGGCCCGCCCCAAGGTGATGATCGCATCGACGATCGCCATGGTGCTGGGACGCGTCATCATGCGCAGCACAAAGGAACGGTCGATCTTGATCGCATCCAGGGTGTACCGGTCGAGATATCCCAGTGACGAGTAGCCGGTACCAAAATCATCGAGTGCTACACGAACACCGAGCGATCGTATCTCACTCAGGATCGTATCGACATGCTCGGGCTGCAGCAGGAAAACGCTCTCGGTAATCTCGATCTGCAGCAGACGAGGATCAAAACCCGTCTGCTCGAGGACCGCCCGAATGCCGGCAACAAAGCCCTGGTCCCTCAGTTCGATACCCGATGCGTTCACGCTGAGGCGAAGGTTGATACTCGGAAAACGATCATGCCACGCGCGCATCTGCAAACAGGCGTTCAGCAGCACCCAGTGTCCGATCTCGCGCACCAGGCCGGTCTCTTCGGCGACGGTGATGAATTTGCCGGGCATCACCATCCCACGTTGCGGATGCTGCCACCGAACCAGCGCCTCCAGCCCCAGAACCGTGCCGGTTTGTGCATCGCAGATCGGCTGGTAACGCAGAAGGAACTCGCCACGCTCCGTCGCATTGCGAAGGTCCGTCTGCAACGCGAGCGCATCGACCGCATCATCGCGCATCGAAGACTCGAACACGACATAGCTTCCCGCTTCATGCCGTTTTGCCCGGTACATCGCGATGTCGGCGTCGCGCATCAGGTCTTCCGAAGACTGGTAATCGGTCGTGACCTGCACCACGCCGACGCTGCAGGACGGAAAGATTTCCTGAAGACCGAGCCAGATTGGCAGGCGCATGGCCTGATTGATCCGTTCGGTAATCGCAATGGCATCCAGGGGATCCGCGGTTGTCTCGACCAGTACGGCGAACTCGTCGCCACCGATGCGGGCCAGCGTGTCCTGCGGACGAATGCAGCCGCGCAGCCGGTGCGCCACCTCCATCAGCAGCAGGTCGCCGGCACGATGCCCCATGCTGTCATTGACCAGCTTGAAGCGGTCCAGATCGAGGAACAGCAACGCGATCCGGAAGGACGAACTGCTGGCAATGCGGTCGAGCGCCGTTGCCAGCACCCCCATGAAAAAAGCCCGGTTGGACAGTCCGGTGAGATCGTCATGAAAGGCGGCAAAGCTCAGTTGCGCCTCGACATGCCGGCGCGCCCTGATCTCTTCTTCCAGAACCGCGTTTTCCGCTTCGGCGATCCGCGCGCGCACAAAGCCTTCTTCGGCATACTTGCGATCGCTGACATCGCGCTGAACCGAAACCCAGTGCGTATACCAGCCTTTTTCGTTGGCGACCGGGGCAATACTGAGCTCGACCCAGAATCCGGTGCCGTTCTTGCGCCGGTTATACAGTTCGATCTCGATCGGCTCCCACCTGGTCAGCGCCAGATGCAGCCGGTCGAGTGCCGCACGATCGGTCGTAGGGTCCTGGAGAATCCGCGGCGTTCGGCCGATGACGTCCTTCTCCTCGTAACCGGTAGTGCGGGTAAAGGCAGCATTGCAGTACACGATTCTTGGGCCGGGCAGGTCGATCGGCTCAGCTTCCGTGATCAGGACGGCATCGTTGGCATTGACGACGACCGACTCCAGGAGGCGCAGCCGCTCCATCGCCTGGAACCGTCCTTGCTCCACCAATGCGGCGACCTGCTCCGAGCTGGTTTTTTGTCGCAGCATGACCAGTTCCAGCAGCGCGGTGATCTGCGCTGCATTGGTCAGCAATACGTAGCGCCCGGCCGGAGATAAACAGGAACGCGTCACCGTGTCGGCCACGATCAGGAGGCCACCCTGCCTATCGTGGCCAACGACGACACAGACGGCGATGACGAACCGCAGCAAGGGCAGGCCCGGACCGAACATCTCGGAAAATGAGACGCTGGACGCGGGTTGATCCAGCAGATCGATGACGGTCGGTACGCCGTCCATGCGCGGGATTACCGCCCCTGCCAGAAGATCGCTATCGATCGACAGGGTATCGACAGAGCCGATCCCGAACGCCGCATCGATTGTGAAACCGGTGCCGTCGCGGGTCAGGAACACCCCGATCGGGCATCCGGTCGCATGCGCCGCACTCCGCACAAGCTGGGCCAGACCCAGACCGGACGTAGGAGCGCCATCCAGCCCGGTCTCGTTGAGATGATGATCCAAAATTATGGAATCAAAAACTTTGGGTGTGCGTCGAATGATCGATGAGCATGTCGTAACCTATTCCATAAACAAATCGACAACCAGACGTTTGGACTTGCGTCCGAGTAATCGTCCGGATGCGGAACGACCTAAATGCGCTATAACGGTCGTATAGCCACATCACGTGGTGGAGAGTGGCCGGTGGCAGGACGTTCGAACGGATGGCGGGCGATTCTAGGCTTGGCCGAGGATGCACGTCC
>JBPBQO010000116.1:0-10413 GCA_050954785.1 Janthinobacterium lividum
AGGCCGTTCAGAAACAGGCTTACGACGTCGCACAACATCTCGCATCCTCGCTCGGTGCCCTCGGTCCGTTCGATATGCTGTTCGATGCCGACCCCGAGTGCGGCATCCCTGCAATCTGCTGGATGCTCAAGACGGATACGAGGCGGCCGTTCTCGCTGTTCGACCTGTCGGATCGTCTGCGCATGCGGGGCTGGCAGGTAGCGGCCTACACGCTGCCGCCTGACCTTGAGGAAACAGCTGTGATGCGTGCGCTGGTCCGGCACGGGTTTACGCGCGACATGGCTGATCGTCTCCTGGACGACGTACGCGACGCGTTGGATTGGTTCGAGAAGCACCCGATGCAGCGCCCATCAGGAGCGGACGAGGGGTCGTCGGATCCACATGGCGGCGTGCATCCCAGGAAAGACGCGGCCTGAAGCCGTCCCACTCCATGACGTAGTGCGTTCCTGCCGATCCCACATCTGTATGGCTCCAGTAAGTCAAACTCGACGCTGTGGACAAAGGGCCGCTTCTTTCGACGTATACGCCGAACCCGCACGAGTATTCTCCCGGTCTGCAGCTTCTATGAATTGGCGGTATCAGGCGTTGGATTTCATCCATTAGTCTGCGACTGCGGCAGGCGGCGTGCGCACCAGTGTCATCCAGTGACTGTCAGCCGAACCGTTTCTGAAGCCGTAACGACGATAAAGGTCTTGCGCATCGGCGGTCGCCAACGTCCATTGTGTCACGCTGACGAGTTCGGGGTGCTGCAGGATCGTTTCGACCAGAGACTTGCCGAGACCGTGCCCGCGTGAGGCTCGACTGATCACCAGATCGCCGAGATGGGCGCGGAACGTGTAGTCGGTCAGCACTCTCGCACAACCGGCTTGCGCACCGTCGGGCGCGTAAAGACCGAAGCAGAGGCAGTTGGCCCAGCTCCGTTCGGTCAGCGCACGCGGCCGATCGATCGCCCAGTAGGCGTCCGCCAGTGCGGCATGGACGAACTCCATGTCCAGCCGTGCGCGGTCGTCGCTGATCACGTAGCCGTTCGACAGGTTGACCGAGTAGACCATCACAACCGCACCGTGCTCATCGGAGCTCGAGTGTGCATCGAAATCCACAGCCGGCACGATAGATGCCGGCTGGTTCGTTCGGGAGACAGCGCGATGGCCGAGCCTATCATCGAGACCTCCCGGCTGCTGATGCGGCCACCACGCGCCTGCGACCTCGACGGATGGGCGGCGTTCGGAGCCGACGAGGTCGCCACGCGCTATCTCGGCGGCGTGCAGAGCCGGCCCGAGGCTTGGCGTAGTCTGGCCGGTTCGGCCGGAAGCTGGTCGCTGCAGGGGTTCGGCGTCTTCTCGGTGATCCTGCGCGAGACCGGACAATGGATCGGACGGATCGGACCGTTACGACCCGAAGGCTGGCCGGCCGCCGAGATCGGCTGGGGCCTGTTGCCGGCATTCTGGGGCCGGGGCTACGCGATCGAGGCTGCGACCGCCGCAGCGTCGTTTGCGTTCGACCAGCTCGGCTGGGATGCGATTGGCCATGTCATCGACCCGGACAACCAAGCCTCGATCGCGGTAGCACGCGCCCTCGGCTCGCATCTGCTCGGTCCGACGCAACTGCCCGCGCCCTATACGAAGGAGCATGTCGATCTATGGGGCCAGAGCCGGGCCGAATGGCGCGCTCGTCACGCCGCGGCGCCGGCGCATATCCCGGGCGCCCCGATATTTACCGTCTCCGCCGAACTGGATGCCGAAACCGAGGCCACGATCGAGCATGGGCTGGACGCCTACAACCGGTCGCAGGTCGGGCCCGACCATAGCCGCCCGCTCTGGGTGACCTGTCGCGATGCGGAGGGCGGGGTCATCGCGGGCGCCCGCTGCGTGGTGATGTGGCAGTGGTTGCTGGTGGATTGGCTTTGGGTCACGGAAGGCCATCGTCGTTCCGGCCTTGGGTCGGACCTGCTGCACCGTGTCGAGCAGGCTGGTATCGCTGAAGGCTGCACCGGCGCGATGCTGAACACATTCAGTTTCCAGGCACCGGATTTCTACCGCCGCCATGGCTATGCGGTATTCGGCCAACTGGATGATTTTCCAGCCGGATACACGCGATATTGGATGTCGAAGCAGTTGCCCGTACCCGATCGAGCCTGAAATACAGGAATGCGGTTCATCGGCCGCGATGGTCAAGTAGAACCGATATCGGAACATGATAGCTCTCGTCGAACAGGTTGCGCGCGTTGAACTGCAATGCCACCGGGTGGTGCGCGATTCCGATGTCGCAGGACAGGAACACGTCCACTATCTTCGCGAGCAGCACGTAACAGGCCGCAAAAGAAACGAGCCTGGCTCGATGGTCTCTCATCGCTGTCCGCCCATCCGATGCGGTGGACAGCGATGACGCCAGGTTTGGGTAGAATTCGTTCGTGGGGAACGTGCCGGAAGGTTCCAGCAACATAAACGACACTCTTTGGCGCTTTGTACCATCCTGTTGGCAATGCCGTAACGACTGGACGAACTGGCAGGATGCCGACAACATTCGGTCCATTGAAGCCGACTGGATCTGAGCATTGAAGACGAACAACCCGAATGTTGCCCATCCTGCCTTTTTTTCAGCATTCCGTACGGCGTTCATGGTCTCGGCAGTCCTGGTATCAATGCCGGCCGCGATGGCCGCCGACGATTGCGCCAATGCCGATGCTTCGCCGGATCTGCGCGCCGATTGCACGCTGAAAACGATGTCCACCGACGACAAGCTCGCCATGGTGTTCAGCCGCGATGGCGGCGGGTTCGGTGGTCATTCGATCCCGGCGGGAGCGCTTGGCTCGGCCGCCTTTCTTGAAGCCCCGGCGCATCTGCATCTTCCTACCCTGCAGATCAGCGACGCCGGACTGGGTGTTGGCAATCCTCATAATGCGCGCAAGGACGGTGCCGCGACTGCAATGCCGTCCGGCCTGTCCACCGCCGCAAGCTGGGACACGGACATGGCGCGGCAAGGCGGCGCGATGATCGGCGAGGAAGCCTGGCGTCAGGGGTTCAACGTGCTTCTCGCCGGCGGTGCCGACCTTGCACGCGATCCGCGCGACGGCCGCAACTACGAATATGCCGGCGAGGACCCGCTGCTGACCGGCCGGATTGTCGGCGCCACGGTCGCAGGCGTGCAGTCGCGCCACGTCATGTCGACCGTCAAGCATTTCGCGATGAACGACCTCGAAACGTCGCGCATGACCATGAGCGCCGACATCGCGCCCGCTTCATTGCGCGAGAGCGATCTGCTGGGTTTCGAGATCGCCATCGAAACGGGTCATCCGGGTTCGGTCATGTGCTCCTACAACCGGGTCAACGACCTGTTTGCCTGCGAAAACCCGGCGCTGCTGAACGATGCATTGAAACGGGACTGGCGTTACCCGGGCTTCGTCATGTCCGACTGGGGCGGGACGCATTCGACCGTGCGTGCGGCACTTGCCGGGCTGGACCAGGAATCTTCAGGCGATACCACCGACGCGCGCCCGTTCTTTGGCGCGATGCTCGCCGATGCGGCGCGCGACGGCAGCGTTCCGATGTCGCGTCTGGACGACATGGCGCGTCGCGTCCTGCGCTCGATCTACGCGGTGGGGCTGGTCGAACATCCCCCGGTCAAGCAACCGCTGGATGTGGCTGCCGACCGCGCCGTGGCACAGCGCGACGAGGAGGAGGGCGCCGTCCTGCTGCGCAACGAGGGCGCCTTGCCGCTGTCCCGCACCGCGCGCATCGCGGTCATCGGGGGACATGCGGATGTCGGCGTGCTGTCCGGGGGCGGCTCGTCGCAGGTGGTGCCGATCGGCGGCAATCCGGTGAAAGGGCCCGGAGCAAAGCAATGGCCGGGAGACCCGGTCTATGATCCATCCTCGCCGCTCCGTGCCATGCGGCATGAGGCGCCGGGTGCGCGGATCGACTATGCATCGGGCCAGGATGTCGCGCGGGCGGTGGCCCTTGCCCGCCAGGCGGACGTCGTCGTGCTGTTCGCCACGCAATGGTCGTACGAGTCGGTCGACGTGCCATCCCTGTCGCTTCCGGACAATCAGGACGCGTTGATCGCCGCGGTGGAACAGGCCAACCCGCATGTCGTCGTCGTGCTCGAGACGAACGGCGCCGTGCTGATGCCCTGGCTCGACCGGAGCGGCGCGGTGCTGGAGGCTTGGTATCCCGGCGCCGGCGGCGGCGAGGCGATCGCACGGCTGCTTTACGGTACGGTGGCGCCGTCCGGCCATCTGCCGATGACCTTCCCGGCGTTGGCGGACCAACTCGCCCATCCGACGATTGCCGGCGTGACCGCGACCAGCGTGTTCGGCGTGCAGTTCCACACCGATCAGGAGCTGATCTACAACGAGGGCTCGGAGGTCGGTTACCGATGGTTCGACCGGCGGCATGCAACGCCCTTGTTCCCGTTCGGCCATGGGCTGACCTACACGATGTTCGTTCATGACAGGCTGGCTTTGCAGGCGACGCCGTCCGCGCCTGGACAGGCGGTCTCCGCCTCCTTCGAGGTGCGCAACACGGGCAAGCGGTCGGGAACCGACGTGGCGCAGATCTATGCCGGCCTGCCGGATGGCGGTGGCCGTCGTCTTGTCGGCTGGCAGCGGGTCACGCTGGCACCCGGCGAAACCTGCCGCCTGACGGTCGACGTCGACCCCAGGCTGCTGGCCCGTTTCGACGATGCGACCAATCGCTGGGCCGTGGGCGGGGGAACCTATCGCTTCTGGCTGGCCAGCTCGGCGACAGACTCCACGCAGCCCGCCACGCTGGCGCTGCCGGCCTGGTCTGTCGCGCCCTGAGAGGAATGCCAGGCCCGGTGTTGTGGCCGGAACCGGCCTGGCGGCCTTGGCTTGATGTCTGCGACGATAGGGGCGGTCGGGGTGCTCTCATCTCCGGCCGCAAGGAGAACGACAATGGACATCAAACATAGCGGCTCGACCCCGTCCGTGACGGGACCCGCGGATTGGTTCACCGGCACGGTGCGGCTCGATGCACGGTTCCAGGCCACTGACCCGGCGCGTGTCGGCGGCGCGACCGTGACGTTCGAACCTGGAGCCCGCACGGCGTGGCATACGCATCCGCTCGGTCAGACGTTGATCGTCCTGTCTGGATTGGGCCTGGCGCAGCGCGAGGGTGGTCCGGTCGAGGAGATCCGCCCCGGTGACATCGTCTGGTTCCCGCCGGGTGAGAAGCATTGGCACGGTGCGTCGCCGACGGTGGCCATGAGCCACATCGCGATTGCCGAGCTGCTGGACGGCAAGGCAGTCGACTGGATGGAGAAGGTGACCGATGACCAGTATGGCGCCGGGATGTCGTAGCGGAAGGCCCGCTTCTGTTCTCTCAACTCCGGCCAGGAACTCGACGCATGCACCCGATCAGCAAAGACACCCGGCTCTGCATGTCGCTCTCGGCCCGGCCAGGTAATTTCGGAACCCGGTTCCAGAACCATCTCTACCAGGCGATGGGACTCGACTTCATCTACAAGGCCTTCACCACTACGGATCTGCCGGGTGCCATCGGTGGCATCCGTGCGCTTGGCATCCGCGGCTGCGCGATCTCGATGCCGTTCAAGGAAGCCTGCATCCCGATGCTGGATGCGCTCGATCCTTCCGCGGCGGCGATCGGTTCCGTCAATACCATCGTCAACGACGATGGCGTATTGCGCGGTTTCAACACGGATTACATCGCCATCGATCGGTTGATCGACCGCCATGCGCTGTCCGTGGACAGCACGCTGCTGCTGCGCGGTAGCGGTGGCATGGGCAAGGCGGTCGCGTCCGCCTTCCGCGACCGTGGTTTCGAAAACGGCACGATCGTGTCCCGCAACGAGGCCAGCGGCCGCATCCTGGCCGAGAGTTGTGGCTGGGATTGGCGTGCGGATGCGGACGGGTTGAAGGCGAACCTGCTGGTCAACGTGACCCCGCTCGGCATGGCCGGCGGCGTCGATGCGGATACTCTCGCGTTTCCGGAAGCTGTGATCCGGTCGGCGAAAACCGTATTCGATGTCGTTGCCGCACCTGTCGAAACCCCACTGATCTGTGCCGCGAAGATACTGGGTGTTCCGGCGATCACGGGCGATGCGGTCATGGTGCTGCAGGGCGTGGAGCAGTTCGTGCTCTACACCGGCGCGCGCCCGACCGACGCGCAGCTCCAGGCAGCGTCCGAGGCCGCACTGCGCTAGTCGATGAAATCTGGCGCTTGATATTCCTTCTGCAGGTCAAGCTGGGGGTGGACAAGGGACATACGTCCCCCTGTCGTCAATGGCGGCTTTGCGCCAATTCCGTTGAAAAAAGTCGTGGGGTAGTGCTGCGGCATTCGTTCGGAACGGCGTTTCTGTGATGAAGTCCATCTGAACCTCGCCTACCGATGGTTCTGCCGCCTCGGCCTCGATGGCCGGGTGCCGGATCACTCCACCTTCTCCAAGAACCGCCGTGGCCGTTTCCGTGACAGCGATCTGCTGCGGCGGCTGTTCGAGGCGACCGTGCAGCGCTGCATGGCGGAGGGCATCGTTGCCGGCGAGGGCTTTGCGGTCGACGCCAGCATGATCAGGGCCGACGCCAATCGTGGCAACTCGCTGCGGGGCGACCAAGGCCTTCCACCTGAGGTCGCCGGCCGCGCCGTGCGCGAATATTTGGACGTCCTCGACGATGCAGCTTTCGGCGCAGCGACCCCGGTCACCCCGAAGTTCATCTCGAACTCTGATCCCGCATCGCGCTGGACCGGTGCGGGCGGCGGCCTGGCGTTCTTTGCCTACTGCACCAACTCCCTGATCGATCTCGAACACGCTGTGATCGTGGACGTCGAAGCGACAACCGCCGTGCGTCAGGCTGAAGTCACCGCACAACGGGTCGTGCTTGACCGGACCCGTGACCGGTTCGGCCCATGGCCGGAACGGCTTGCAGCCGACACCGGCTACGGAGACGCGAACAACCTGGCCTGGCTGGTGCATGAGCGCGGCATCGAGCCGCACGTCCCGGTATTCGACAAGGCTGGACGGAGCGACGATACGTTCTTGCGGTCCGACTTCACCTATGACCATGCCCGGGACTGCTATGTTTGTCCGGCCGGGAAGGAGTTGTCGCAGTTCAGGCGGGACTATGCCACGCCCCGATCTGGCGTTCACAACGACGGCTTCATGCGCTACCGCGCCGCCAAGCGCGACTGCGATGGCTGTGACCTCAAGCCGCGATGCTGTCCTGGACAGCCCGCTCGCAAGATCCCCCGTTCGATCCACGAGGGAGCTCGCGACATGGCGCGCGACATCTCGCATACCGATGTCTACGTCGTCTCAAGGCGCGAGCGAAAGAAGGTGGAAATGCTGTTCGCCCACCTCAAGCGCATCCTGAAGCTCGATCGGCTCCGGCTGCGAGGACCAAACGGGGCCAGAGACAAGTTTCTCCTCGCAGCAAGCGCCCAGAACCTCCGCAAACTCGCCAAGCTGAACCGTATCTCCTCCGCGGCCTTTCTGCGGTTCAGGAGACCATTATGGAAACCTCGACGCCGAGAACTGCTGCTTCTACCATTCGACCCGTAATACGATGGAATATCCCATCACTCCGCGAGAGGGGTTGGATGAGGAATGGGCCGGAACTGTCTAGTCTTGGGCCATGTCGCCGCGTGGGTGCCCGAGGACCGTTCATCGCGAGCCGTTAGCCGGCACGGCGTCGTCTTTCTCCCCACTCCTGCGGTCGTAAAGCTGGCGGGACCGCTCGACCGTTCCACGATGTTCGATCGCCCACTGGCCCAGCGCGCCGACCGGCTCTCGCAGCGAACGGCCGAGCTCGGTGAGGGCGTAGCTGACCTTGGGCGGGATGGTCGGATAGAATGTGCGTTCCACGAGCCCGTCCCGCTCCAGGCCGCGTAGCGTCAAGGTCAGCATCCGCTGGGAAATGCCGTCGACTAACCGTTTCAGCTCGTTGAACCTGTACGTGTCGTCGGCGAGCGACATCACGACCAGCACACTCCACTTGTCGCCGATCCGGGCCAGGATGCTGTTCGCCGCGCTGCACCGGGCAGTTGTGTAACGGCCGGGCAGTTCCAGCGGTTCGGCTGTGTGGGCGGTGACATCGGTGTGCCCGGGTTTCATCAATGTGCCTTCTTGCGAGCGGGATTGCGGTGCTTAATTTAGCCCTGGTTACGAATCGGCACCATCCCGGTGACCGCCTAAGGAATCGACCCCATGAACATCCTGCACATCGACGCAAGCGCCAGCGACGCCGTGACCTCCCATTCACGTCGTCTTTCGGCGGAGCTGGTCGGCAGGCTGAAGGCGGCCAATCCGGGAGCCTCGGTCGTATACCGCGACCTGGTGGTCGATCGTCTTCCCCATGTGGACATGACCATTCGCCAGGCGTGGGCGCCTGAGGCCGAAAAGGACGCCTCGCTCGGGGCAACAATGGCCCGGTCCAAAGAGCTCGTCGGCGAGCTCAAGGCCGCCGATGTCATCGTCATTGGCTCGCCGATGTACAACTTCACGGTTCCCTCGACCCTCAAAGCGTGGATCGACCATGTTGCGATCGCCGGGCAGACGTTCGGCTACACGGCAAGCGGCCCGCAGGGCCTGTTGACCGGCAAGGCCTACCTGGCACTGTCATCCGGTGGCGTCTACTCGCAAGGACCGTTTGCTCCCAACGAGCATCTTGCGACCTATCTGACGGCTTTGCTGGGCTTCTTGGGCATCAGCGACATCGAGGTCGTGCGGGCCGAAGGCGTGGCTTACGGACCCGAGCAGGATGCGGCTGCAATGTCGGCCGCCCGGACGCAGATCGGAGCGCTGGTCGCCGCATAGGTCCGGGATTGGACAGGCACCGGGATGCTCGGTGCCTGTTCCGGGCTGTGGGCCGCATGATCCCGTCGTTCGCTGATCCCGCGGCCACCTCGGAAGCCGATAGTCCGCTCTCGGCCGATGCTGTTGAAAAAGTCGGCCGGGGGCATTCGAGCTAGATTCTGTATGCAAGCCGCAACGGAAAGATTAAGCCATTACAACGATATATTCGTTCCGATACCGGGCCGCATTGTCCGCCGATAGTCGGGGTGGGATTTTTTCAACAGCATCGGCCAATCTTTGCCATTCGACGATGGCAGCTATGCGCGAAATCCCGCCATCCATACGCTCGCTATCGGTGCCTGGTAGTTGTCCTTCGTTCATGTGAGCTTCGGGTGCCGCGAGCCTATCGCCCGAACGGCTGCATATGGTCGCAAGACGACTGTCGGCTTTGGATCGCAGGGCCTAGGAAGCGGACGCTAGGCATTTTGTATCTCGACGGCCGATAAGACCATCATGATAAGATTTTCGACTGAACGGCTGACGCTGCGAACTCCAGTAGAAGATGATCTGACCGCCTATCTCGCCTACCGCAACGACCCAGCAGCGCTCGCTGTGCAGCACCTGGGTCCGGCGACAATAAACGAGGCTCGAACATTCCTGCTCGATCAGGCCATGCGTACGGAAAGCGCGCCGGGTTGGCTCATGCTGGCAATCGTAGATAAATGCGCCGGGCGCATGTTGGGCGAAACAGGAGTGTTTCGCTCCCCCGAACAGCCCGATCATGGAAATATCGGCTGGTGGCTTCATCCTGAATTTCAAGGGCGTGGTTTCGCAACGGAAGCGGCGCGCGGGCTTCTACACTGGTGCTTTGGCTCGCTGAAACTGGAGCGGGTGGACGCTGGTTGCCTGGTTGCCAATACGCGGTCATTGCGGCTGATGGATCGACTTGGCCTCCGCCGGAATCCAGGGCCAGGCACGCGGGAGGTCGACGGCATTCTTCATGACGAAGCAACCTTTGCCATCAGCCGAGAAGAGTGGGTTGACGTGCATGATGAAAGTCAGGCCGCCGAAGTGGTCAGTGGTGGGGGTAGTTAGGTCGCGCATGTCGGCTTTTGGAAATGCAGAGCCGGTGGCTAAACGTTCATAATTGGGCGAAAGCTATCGAAGTGCGAGCGGCAGTCAACGTCCGCTATTGCCGAGCCCTCGTTTCAAAGCTGCCGGTCCGCTTCCGGCCAGATCCAGCCGGGCGGATCGGCGCCGCAAGTGTCGGCTGGTCGAGAGGGCTATGCTGTGGGGTGTCCGGTGTCAGATTTACCCACCGCGGTCCGGCCCATATTATGAACGCGGACGCGCCGACCATTCGCGTGCAAGCATCGCGAACACGTATTCGCTGCCATACGTGCCCTTGAAATAAACGTGCTCGATGAAGTGGGCCTCCTGTCGGAAATTCGACCGGCGGAACAACCCTGCGGCTGCTAGGTTGTCGGCATCGGTAATTGCCAGCACGCGATGCTTGCCAAGCTCGTCGAACAGGTAGGCCAGCACACGGTGCAGTGTTTCCAGGCCATAGCCCTGGCGCTGGTGCGACCGGGACATGGTGATGCCGAGTTCCACCTGGTTCGTGTCGCTCTCCAGGAAATGCAGCCC
>JBPBQO010000117.1:0-7320 GCA_050954785.1 Janthinobacterium lividum
ATCCAGGAACTGCTCGACGAGTTGAAGCAGGACTTCACCATCGTCATCGTCACCCACAATCTGCAGCAGGCCGCCCGGTGCGCCGACCGCGTGGCGTTTTTCTACATGGGCGAGCTGATCGAGATGGACAGCGCCGACCGGCTGTTCACCACGCCGAGGCAGAAGCGGACACAGGACTACATCACCGGCCGCTTCGGCTGAGAGTGTCCGGGAATGCTACTGTGCCGGCGATCCGACGCGGCTGTCTCCGCTTCCGGTGCTCACGGCCCGACGGCCGCTCCGCTCCGGTTCTCGACAACCACGACGGGCGCTCCCGTAGAGGGAGCTCTCACTCGGCACAGCGCATTTCCGGACACTCTCTCACGGACTGCGGCAATAAGTATCCGAGGATAGATCATGGCACCCAGTGAGCCTGGCCACATCGTCAAGAGTTACGAGCAGGAGCTCAATCAGCTTCGGTCGCTGATGGCGCGCATGGGTGGGCTGGTCGAGAACCAGACAGCGCATGCGATCGCGGCGATCCTCGACCATAACGCCGAAAGCGCACAGGCGGCGATGGAACAGGATCCGGAAGTCGATGCGCTGGAACGCGAAGTCGAGGCGCGGGCGATCAAGCTGCTCGCCCTGCGCGCACCGATGGCACAGGACCTGCGCGAGATCGTTTCGGCACTGAAAGTCACCAGCGATCTCGAGCGGATCGGTGATTATGCGGCCAACGTCGCCAAGCGTTCGCTGCGGCTCGGGCCGGCCAGCCTCGACATCTCGCTGGGCGGACTGCGCAACATGAGCCGGCTGGTGCAGGAGAGCCTGCGGCTGGCGATCGACGCGCTCGGCCAGAACGACAAGGACAAGGCGATCGACGTCTGGCGGTCCGACAAGGCGGTCGACGAGATGTATACCGCCATGTTCCGCGAACTGGTGACCTACATGATGGAAGACCCGCGCAATATCGGCGCCTGCACGCATCTGTTGTTCATCGCCAAGAACCTCGAGCGGATCGGCGACCACGCCACCAACATCGCCGAGCGCGTGCATTATGCGGTGACCGGCGAAATGCTGCCGTTCGGCCGTCCACGCGGCGGCAGCACCACGCCCGATGGAGCGGCGCCATGAGCCAGGTCACGAATTTTGCCAAGGCACTCCTTAACCGGGAGCAGTCGATGAGTGTTCGCGCCCCGGCATCGCGCTCCTCCGCGACGCGGGAGGACGTCCGCCAGCGCGTGCTGGTGGTCGAGGACGACCCGTCTCTGGCGGTGATGCTGCGCTACAACCTGGAAAAGCTCGGCTACCTGGTCGACGAAGCGGCCGATGGGCAGGAGGCGCTGCTGCGCGTCGCGGAAACCGCGCCCGACATCGTCCTGCTCGACTGGATGCTGCCGAGCCTGTCCGGGATCGAGGTGTGCCGCCAGATCCGCCGGCGGCCGCAGACCCGCGACCTGCCGATCATCATGCTGACCGCGCGTGTCGAGGAGCAGGATTCCATCCGTGGCCTCAACATCGGTGCCGACGATTACATCACCAAGCCGTTCAGCATGGAGGCGCTCGCGGCACGCGTGCGCGCATTGCTGCGCCGGGCCCAGCCGCAGGTCGCCGGCCGGACGCTGCGTTTCCATGACATCGTGCTCGATGGCGGTGAACATCGCGTGCAGCGCAACGGCCGCGCGGTCCATCTCGGGCCGACGGAATACCGGCTGCTGGAATTCCTGATGCAGCATCCGCGCCGGGTATTTTCGCGCGAGGACCTGCTCAACGCGGTGTGGGGTGCCGACATCCACGTCGAGGCGCGTACGGTCGACGTGCATATCCGCCGTCTGCGCAAGGCGCTGAACGGGCCCGACGAGATCGACGTCGTGCGCACCGTTCGCACCGCCGGCTACGCACTGGATCTCGACACCGTCTAGAGCATCGTCCGATCGCCTTGCCGTTCGATCGGATAAACGCATTCTCTAAAACAATGAGCCAAGGGTTTTCCCGATCTGCTTCGATCGGAAAAACCTCTGGCGGTAAACCCGATCGGGGACGTCCATGCTGTCGTTTGTCTGGCCGGTCTGCGGCTCCGCGATCCTAATCGCCGGAACCGGCCTGGCAGCTTGGCGGCAGCGTCAGTCCGTTGTTCGCGCACGCGCCGGTCCGGTGGATCGCGCCGTGCCGTACCGGTCCTACGAGCCCGACGCGGCACAGCGCGATGCGGGCCTGGAACGGCGCTGGTCGCTGCCCGAGCTGATCGACCTGCTGCCTCATCCGGTGGTGGCACTCGGACGCGACGGTGTGTTGGTCCACGCGAACCGGACCGCGCATGCGCAGTTCGGGGATACGCTGGCGTCGCTGCTGCGTCACAAGATGCTCGGCGATGCGATCCGGCGCCTGGCTCATGAAACCACCGTCGAAGTCGAACTCGCCATCGATGTACCGGTGCGGCGCGTCCTGCGCGCGACGTTGCAGGCCGACCGGCCGCAATCGGGGATCGAGCTGATCCTGCTGGCGCTGACCGACCGTACCGAGCAGGTCGCGATCGACCGGATGCGTGCCGACTTCATTGCCAATGCCAGCCACGAATTGCGTACGCCGCTCGCCAGCCTGATCGGCTTCATCGAAACCCTGCAGGGTCCGGCGGCCGATGACGCACCGGCGCGGGTGCGCTTCCTTGCCATCATGGCCGGCCAGGCCGCGCGGATGCGCAGGCTGATCGACAACCTGCTCAGCCTGTCCCGCATCCAGATGCAGGAGCATGAGCGACCCAGTGGGCGCGTCTTGCCGGGCGAACTGCTGCGCCGGATCGCCGACGAACACGAGCCGCAACTGGCGGCCGCCGGCGTCGTACTGACGATCGAGATCGACGACGACCTGCCGCAACTGGTGGCGGATGCCGACCAGCTTGCCCAGGTCCTGCAGAACCTGCTCGACAACGCCCTGAAATATGCCGGACGCCCGGGACGTCCGGGACAGGTGATGCTGGCAGCGCATGCGGCCCACGCCGGTCTCGATCCCTCCTCGAACGGCCCATCCCGGAATGGTGTCGTGCTGGTCGTGGAGGATGACGGGCCGGGTATCGCGCCGCACCATGTGCCACGGCTGACCGAACGATTCTACCGGGTCGAGAATGCCGGCCCGGTGAAGTCGGGAAGCGGTCTCGGGCTTGCGATCGTCAAGCATATCGTCGGTCGGCATGGCGGACGGCTGACGATCGAGGGAAGGCCCGGCCAGGGCGCGCGCTTCAGCGTGTGGCTTCCGGCAGCGCCGACGCTCCTGGCGGACTCTCGTCCTGGTCGCTGAATATACAGCCGCACACGAAACGAAACCTTGTCGAACATATCGCTTCATACTCGTCACGAACGTCGTTCGCGTTCCGATCGGGCTGTCATGAAACCATCATCATAGTTTCGCGGAACCGACACTCACCGCGCCGACGCTTTTGAGTATTCGTTCCGCAGCCGAAGGGCAGGGAGGTTCCTGTCGGGCACGGAACTATAAACCGATGACGAGACGCTTCTTCCCGAAGGCCGGCCTGATGGCTGCCACCGCACTGTGCAGTGCGAGCATCGCCGTTACGCCTGCACTGGCGGATACGACATCGACACAGATCAACTCCATCGAGAAG
This sequence comes from Janthinobacterium lividum, assembly GCA_050954785.1. Classification (GTDB taxonomy): domain Bacteria; phylum Pseudomonadota; class Alphaproteobacteria; order Acetobacterales; family Acetobacteraceae; genus Lichenicola. Next base: position 3,599 of record JBPBQO010000117.1, read on the forward strand.
CAGATCCGAGCGCTCGAAGGCCAGCTCAACCACATGAAGCATGATCTCACCGCACGCGGCGAGGAAGTGAAGGCCGCCCGCACCGAGGCGGCGACCGCCAGCCGGCAGGCCCGCGAGGCTCAGGAGCGCATGGGGCCGATTCGGTACGATACCAACGGTCGTCCGCTGCCGCCGAGCGCGCTCTCGGCACCGCCCGGCTATGCCAACTACGCAGGATCGCCTTACCCGAACGTCGCTGCCTATCCGACCTACGTGTCGAGCGGCCCGAAGCTCAAACAGGGTCAGTTCGCACTCGGCGGCGTTCGCGTGACGCTCGGCGGCTTCATCGAGGCAGCCGGCATCTATCGCAGCCGCAACGAGGCGGCCGACATCTCGTCCAGCTTCAACACCGGCATCCCGCTTCCGCAAAGCCCCAACTACCATCAGGGCGAGTTCCGTGGGTCCGCCAGACAGAGCCGCATCTCGTTGCTGGCCGAGGGCAACCCGGACTCCAACACGTCGCTCACGGCCTATTACGAAGCCGACTTCAACAGTTCCGGCACGTCGTCGAACTCCGGCGAGAGCAACAGCTACACGCTGCGCGAACGCGTGCTGAACGCCGAATATGCCCGAAGCGACCTCGACTTCTTCGTCCTCGGCGGCCAGACCTGGAGCTTGGCCACGATGACCAAGTCCGGCATGAATCCGCGCACCGAAGACCTTCCCGCGGTCATCGACGCGCAATACGTTCCAGGTTTCGTCTGGACCCGAAATGTCGGACTGCGCGTCGTCAAGGGTTTCCAGCACGACAAGTACGATATCGGCCTGTCGGTCGAGAGCCCGGAAAGCACCTACTCCCAGGCTGCGACCTCGCTCGCCGGCGCGACCATCAACACCACCAATCCGGGTCTCGGCGGCAACGGCTCGACACTCAATGCAACCGCAACCTACTCGACCGAATTCGCGCCGGACGTCATCGCCAAGGTCACCGCCGATCCGGGCTGGGGTCATTACGAGCTGTTCGGCGTCGCGCGCTTCCTGCATGACCGGGTCAGCTATATCGGTAGCGGCAGCAGCAAGACCGTCCTGGCGGGCGGCGGCGGTGCCGGCATGATCCTGCCGCTCATTGCGAAGAAGCTCGAGTTCCAGGCGAACGTGTTCGCCGGCGAAGGCATCGGTCGTTACGGTGCGGCCCAGCTCAACGACGCCACCATCGCCCGCGACGGCTCGCCCAAGCCGCTGCCCGAGGTGATCGCCTTGGCTGGCCTTACCTATCACGCCACCAAGAAGATCGACATCTACGGCTATGTCGGCACCGAGCAGATCACCCACCGCGAGTCCTACAATGCGGGTGGCAAGGCGTACGGCTACGGCAACCCGCTCTACTCGAATGCGGGGTGCAGCATCGAGCTGAGCGCCGGTACCTGCACGGCCAATACCAAGGGTATCGTTCAGGGCACCGCAGGCGCCTGGTGGAAATTCCTGAAAGGAGACTTCGGCACGATGCAGACCGGCGTGCAGTATTCCTATACGCACAAGTCGATCTTCGAAGGCGTCGGCGGCAATCCGAGCACCAACGAGAACATCGTCATGTTCTCCTTCCGCTACTATCCGTTCCAGTAGAACAGGTTTTCGTCCCGCATCGTCATGATGGTGCGGGACGATCTTTTTCAGGCTGGCTGCATGCGTGCGGCGATCAGCGCGTCATCGATCTCGGTCGCGCGACGATAGGCCGCGCGGGCATTCACCCTGTCCCAGTAGCGTTCGAAGGCCGGGCGCCGGTCGATCGAGTTGAACTGCAGCCCGAGCCCGATCTGCGACCCGACATACACGTCCGCCGCCGTGAACCGGTCGCCAACCAGGTAGTCGCCGGTCGACACCGCCTGCTCCAGCACATCCATCGTGGTGGCGAAGGTGCCATACCCGACCATCCGCTCGCGGTTTTCGGGCACCGCCACGCCGAGCGCCTTGTCGGTGATGGCCGCCTCTACCGGGCCTGCCGTGAAGAACAGCCAGCGATAATACGAGCCGCGTAGCCGATCGTGTGGCGGCGGGGCCAGGCCGGCCTCCGGAAACGCATCGGCGAGATAGGCGCAGATCGCCGCCGTTTCGGTGACGACCATCTCGCCATGCCGCAGGGCCGGTACCTTGCCCATCGGGTTGACTGCCAGGAAATCCGGCGATCTGGTGCCGGGACCGTAGTCGATTATCTCCGCCCGATAGGGCTGTCCGACCTCCTCGAGCATCCAGCGTGCGATCCGCCCGCGGGACATCGGATTGGTGTAGAAAACGAGCTCGTTGGTCATCCTGGTCGTCCTGCTGCTGAAGCGGTCCGTTACAGTTACGGACTGACATCAGGATCATGACAGTGTCGTTTTCCCTTGTCCTGGATGATATGGATCGCTATGTGGGGCCCGTGAGGTGCCCTGCGCAGCGCCTGACGCCTCTTTTCCACAGAAGGGCGGTCCGGCGCAGAGGGCCAGTCACTTCCGGAAGAGCGACGCCTCACCCAAAACCTTTCCTGCGATCGATCGACACAACCGGCACGGTCCGACCCTCCTGAAGGTTCGTGGCCGCATCGGTCCATTAACTTGCCCTTCATTCAGATCAACGATCTTTTCCGAACCGGCCACGGCCGGCGGCCGGATCTGGCGCCAGGAGGCGCCCATCTACTCATGACCACCTTCGCAGACCTCAAGCTGTCCGAGCCTCTTCTTCGCGCACTGACCGAGGAAGGCTACGAGACGCCCACCCCGATCCAGGCTGGCGCCATCCCCTTCCTGCTCGAAGGCCGCGACCTGCTCGGCCTGGCCCAGACGGGCACCGGCAAGACCGCCGCCTTCGCACTGCCGATCCTGCACCGGCTGGCGCAGCACCGGGTTCCACACACGCCGAAGGGTCCCCGCGTCCTGGTGCTGGCACCGACCCGTGAGCTGGCAGCCCAGATCGACGAGAGCTTCGTAACCTATGCGCGTCACATGCGCCTCAGCCATGCCGTGATCTTCGGCGGCGTCGGCCAGGGCCGTCAGGTCGAGGCGATGCGCCGCGGCGTGGACGTGCTCGTGGCCGCCCCCGGCCGTCTGCTCGACCTCGTCGGCCAGGGCCATATCGACCTGTCGAACGTCGAGGTTCTCGTTCTCGACGAGGCCGATCGCATGCTCGACATGGGCTTCGTGCGCGACATCCGCCGCGTCGTGTCCATGATCCCGAAGGAGCGCCAGACGCTGCTGTTCTCGGCCACCATGCCGAAGAGCATCTCCGAGCTCGCCGGTGGCCTGCTGCGCGATCCGGCCCGCGTCGAAGTGACGCCGCCTTCCACCACGGTCGAGCGCATTCGCCAGGCCGTGATGTTCGTCGACGACAGCAACAAGAAGCAGGCCGTGCTGATGCTGGTGCAGTCGCCCAAGGTCGTGCGCGCCATCGTGTTCACCCTGATGAAGCACGAAGCCAACAAGGTCGCCGAGTTCCTGTGCAAGGAAGGCATCGCCGCCGAGGCGATCCACGGCAACAAGAGCCAGGGCGCTCGCGAGCGCGCCATGGCCGGGTTCCGCTCCGGCGCCGTCAAGGTGCTGGTCGCGACCGATATCGCGGCACGCGGCATCGATGTCGACGAGATCAGCCATGTCTTCAATTACGATCTCCCGAACGTTCCGGAGAGCTATGTCCACCGCATCGGCCGCACCGGACGTGCGGGACGCGAGGGCTGGGCGGTGTCGCTGTGCGATGCCGAGCAGCGCGCGTGG
>JBPBQO010000118.1:0-6484 GCA_050954785.1 Janthinobacterium lividum
TCTGGCGCATGATGTCGGTGATCGGAAAGCGATCCTCGCGCGCGATCGCCATGTACATCCGCGGCATCAGCGGGAAATGGAATGACATGTGGCATTCGTCGCCCTCGCCGAAATAGGCCTGGGCATCCTCCGGCCACATGTTTGCTTCCGCGAGCAGCATGCGTCCCGGCGCATAAGAATCGATCTCGGCGCGGATGCGCTTGATGATGACGTGGGTCTCGGGAAGGTTCTCGTTGTTGGTGCCGTCCCGCTCGATCAGATATGGGACCGCGTCGAGCCTGAGCCCGTCGATGCCGATATCGAGCCAGAACCGCATCGCCGACAGCACTTCGTCCATGACTGCCGGGTTGTCGAAGTTCAGGTCCGGCTGGTGGCTGTAGAAGCGGTGCCAGTAATAGGCCTTGGCTTCCTCGTCCCAGGTCCAGTTCGACTTCTCGGTGTCGCAGAAAATGATGCGGGTGCCGGTATAGAGGGTGTCGGTATCGGACCACACATAAAAGTCGCGTTCCGGCGAGCCGGCCGGCGCCTTGCGGGCGCGCTGGAACCAGCTGTGCTGGTCGGAAGTATGGTTGATGACCAACTCGGTGATGACGCGGAGTCCGCGCTCGTGCGCCGCGACCACGAACCGGCGCACGTCGTGCAGCGTGCCGTATTCCGGATGCACGCCGCGATAGTCTGAGATGTCGTAACCATCGTCGCGACGCGGGCTCGGATAGAACGGCAGCATCCAGATCGCGGTGACGCCCAGATCGACGATGTAGTCCAGCTTCTGGAGCAGGCCCTCGAAATCGCCGACGCCGTCATTGTTTGCGTCGAAGAAGGATTTCAGGTGGACCTGATAGATCACCGCATCCTTGTACCAGAGCGGATCCTCGATCGGCGGCAAAGTCGCTTGATTGGTCATGAAGGATTAAGGTCCCGGAGGATGGATTGCTGGGCTCGGATCGCGGCTGGCCGACGCGAAGGGTCAGGAGGCGGGTGTGGCACGCCAGATCAGGTAAGGCTGCTCCGGCGTCAAGGTGATGTCGTGAAACTTTCCGGACAGGGTGAAGCTGGTATCCCCGACCAGATCCTCCAGCTCGAGCGTCGCCTGCTCGGGGAGGGCCCATTTCCACAGCGGTAGCTCGATCCGTGCCTGCTGGGCGTGGTTCGGGTCCAGGCTGATCGCCACCAGGAGGGTGTTGCTCCGGTCCGCTGTGGTCTTTTCGAAGAACAGCACTGCATCGTTGACGGCCGGCAGGAATGAGATGCCGTGATGCGAGCGCAGAGCGGGGTTCTGGTTGCGGATCGCGTTGAGCCGGGTGATCTCGGCCACGATATTGCCGGGCCGGTTCCAGTCCCAGGTGCGGATCTGAAATTTCTCGCTGTCGAGATACTCCTCCTTGCCTGGCGCCAGCTTGGTGCCTTCGCACAGCTCGAAACCGTTATAGACGCCCCACAAGCCGGACAGCGTTGCCGCTGCGGCGGCGCGGATCAGGAAGGCACCGCGTGTGGTGTCCTGCAGGAAAGCCGGGTTGATATCGGGCGTGTTGACGAAAAAATGCGGCCGGAAGAAGTCGCGTGGCGCCTCGGTGGTGAGCTGAGTCAGATATTCGGTGAGCTCGGCCTTGGTATTGCGCCAGGTAAAGTAGGTGTAGCTCTGGCTGAACCCCACCTTGCCGAGCCGGTTCATGACTTTCGGCCGCGTAAACGCCTCGGCCAGGAACGCTGCATCCGGATAGCGCGCCCGTACTTCGCCGATCATCCACTGCCAGAACGGGAATGGCTTGGTGTGCGGGTTGTCGACCCGGAACAGCCGGATACCCTGCTCGCACCAGAACAGCACGACGTTCGCCAAAGCTAGCCACAAATCGGGCACGCTACCGCCGGCATAGAAATCGACGTTGACGATGTCCTGGTATTTCTTCGGCGGGTTCTCGGCATACCGGATGGTGCCGTCCGGACGCCAGTCGAACCAGTCCTTGTGGTCGCGCAGCCACGGATGATCCGGCGAGCACTGGATCGCGAAATCCAGCGCCAGTTCCAGCCCATGCGCCTCTGCCGCCTGGCGCAGATGCAGGAAGTCGGCGAGCGTGCCGAGTTCGGCATGAATCCCGTCATGGCCGCCATCCGCCGCACCGACCGCGTACGGACTGCCGACATCCTGCGGCCCGGGGGTCAGCGTGTTGTTCGGGCCCTTGCGGTTGGTGCTGCCGATTGGATGGATCGGCGGAAAATACAGCACGTCGAAGCCCATCGCGCGCACCCGCGGCAGATGCCGTTCGACGTCGCTGAAGGTGCCGTGGCGGGTCGGATCGTCGGCCATCGAGCGCGGGAACACTTCGTACCAGCTTGCGAAGCCGGCACCGGTGCGTTCCGCATCCACCGGGATCGGGGCGCTCATGATGCTGAACGGCCGTGCATCGGCCTCGTGCATCAGCAGGGCGACGCCATCCGAAAGCAGTATGGTCCGCCTGGTATTCTCGTCCTCATCGTCGAGAGTGCTCAGCACGGCATCGAGATTGGTGTGTCCGCGCGCGGCCGCATCGCGGATATGACCAATTCCCTCGAGGATCTCGAGCGAGGTCGGCACGCCGGCATTGTGCTTGGCGGCGAGTTCATGGTGGAACGTACCCCACACATCGCGCCACGCCTCGATGCGATAGACATGCATACCGCGTGTCTCGAGCGGAAAGGATGCCTGCCAGCGATCGTTGCCGAGCAGTCGCATCGGGGTTTCGCGCCAGGTCTCGCTCAGCGCCTCGGCCGGTCCCTGCCACTGCAGCGAAACCGCCAGTACGTCATGACCATCGCCGATGACATCGATCTCGACTTCTACCAGTTCGCCCGCCGTGCGCTTGACTGGAAACAGGCCACCATCCACTGCCGGTGTCGGTGCTTCCAGCGCCAGTCTGGGCCAGTGTCCGGCACGCACCGCAAAATCGCTGTCGAGCGGAAGCGGAGTGCCATTGCCGAGACGCGTGGCGCGATAGGCGTAGAGCGCACCGGGAGCCAGGGTGAGGATGCGTCCGGGAACCAGCTTGTCGTGTTCGGCCGAAGGGTCGGTGCCTTCGAGTGGGGCGAACGGCGAAAACGCACCGCCGGTCGCCGGCAGTACCAATGCCGGGTCCCAGGACACCGTACGGTCGCTGTGCGTGTTCAGAACAAGCAGGGTCGCATCGCGGCTGGTGCGGGAATCGTCTGTCGTACCGCGCAGGATCACCGTGACCGGTTGGCCCGGTGCGGACAATACGCGTGGAACTCCGAGATCGGCCAGATGCGTGGCGATGTCGGCCAGCACGGTGAGATCGGATGGCTGTGCAAGCGATACGGGCAGAATCCAACCGATCCCCTCGGCAACAGCAAACCCAAAGGTCCGTAGCGTGGTTGCCGCAATGCGGTCCGCTCCGGTCTCCGCCGAAGATGCGGGAGCGGGCAGGGCGGCCAGCACCGGCGCCACCTGCCGCAGCATGTCGAGCTCCCGGGCAAACCAGTTCGCACGCCAGTCCCACCAGGCCAGCGAGGACAGCACGCCGTCCAGTTGCAGGTCGGCAAAGCTGGCGATTTCGTCCCAGGCAATGCCTGCCGTATCGACGATCAGCAACGTCTCCGGTGCCGCCTTGCGCATTGCCTGCAGCAATGGCCGCTTCAGCCCGGCAGGAACCGTCGAAATGCCGAGCAGGCGGGCGCCGGCGATGCCGTGCAGCGCGAGGCCAGCCAGCGATGTGCCCCAGAACGTGCCGAGTGTATCGGCCGACTGCGTGTCGTGCAGCGCGGCTTCGGCGATCAGGTTGGAAAAACCGTGCCTCGGATCCAGTGCTCGGTTGCGGTCTGACTGGGGAAACAGGTCGGGATGGGTCGATGCGATCACGCCCGATGCGACCACGCGGTCGATGACCAGATCGACCAACACAGGGCAGCCGGCACTGGATATCGATCGAACGGTCTGGCCAACATCGAGGCTATCGATGAGCCCGGGCGTTGCGTTACCGAAAAACAGGTCCTGGACCAGGATGGCGTCGAAACTACTCGGCACGATCACGGGAGTATCCTGCATCGAGATTTGCAGGAACCGCGACGGTACCAGTCTTGTTGGCCTGGTCGCAGTAGCAGCCATGGTGCTGCCGGGAACAGTTGCAGGGACCGGCTGGTAGTCACCACGTCCAACTGGTTCGATCACGTCCATCTTGTCCCCGACGCTGCATTTGACATGACACGAGCGCGGCCGACGATCGACATCGCGACGATCCTCGAACGAGGCCGATGTCATGAACCTTTGAACGGACTGTCTCGACCGAGCCCGCTTAGCTTCGGCCGAAACGTCGCTACGCTAAGTCCGGTTCCGCGGCCTTACAGACAAACTCCTGGCTGCGAACCCTCGTTTACTGCAGGTCGACGCCGCCGCTGACGGCCTGATAGGTGGCAATCGCCAGGGTAAGCGGCTCGAACGGCTTGGTGATCACGAAGGCAGGCTCGACGGCCTCGCCGGTCAGCAATCGCTCGGGATAGGCGGTTACGAAAATGACCGGCGCATAATGATGCTTGAGGATCCGGCTGACCGCCGAGGTGCCATCCCCACCGAGTCCGAGATTGATGTCGGCAAGGATCAGGCCCGGCTTCGTAGCCTGCGCCAGCCGCACCGCGTCGGCCTCGGTCGAGGCTACGCCTACTACGCGATGACCACAGCCCTGGACCAGCTCCTCGATATCCATCGCGATGATCGGCTCGTCCTCGATGATCAGCACGTCGGTCGCCGCCGAGGCGCGAAGGCGATCGCGTGCATCACCGAGCTGGGTGGTTGCGTCGGCGAGATCGAGGGTCACGATCGGTGCCGCATCCTCGATCGGGACTTCCTCGAGTGCCGTGAGCAGCAGGAGTTGCCGCTGCTTCGAGTTCAACCCATCGACCAGCGACGGAAGCGTCGAAATTCCCGCATCGAAGCGGCGTGTAACCCAGTGGTAGAGGCCATAGCGAGGCGACAACGTATCGTCGGTCGATGCAAGCATCTCACGCAGGCTCTCCGCGACCAGCAAATCGCCGCGTGGTTGGCTTCCGGTAAGGGCACGGGCATAACGTCGTGCATAAGGAAGGGCACGGAGTAAATCATCGCGCCGCGTGCTGGCCATCAATCGTCTCTCTCTAGATAGGAATTGGATTGCAGGTGGATGATCTGCCGGACAAGCCGAAGCCCCGACCGGAGCTGGAGCTTGACGGGACCGGACCGCACAAGACCCTCGTGCATCAGGATCGTGGCCGCCGTGTGGCACATGCGCATACGCCGGGCGCGGACGTGCATGACCGGATGTCCGGACTGCTGCCGGACCTTCGCGCCTTCGCACGGTTTCTGACCAGGGATGCGACCGCTGCCGACGACCTGGTCCAGGACACGGTCGTTCGTGCTCTGGCGGCGCAGGCATCGTTCCAGCCGGGGACCAACCTGAAAGCGTGGCTGTTCACCATCCAGCGCAATGCCTTCTACGAACAGATGCGGCGCAAGCGGCGGGAAATCCGGCTGCTGAGCGAGCAGATGCCGCTTGTCGAGCAACAGCCGCCGGAGGCCTATCGGCGCGGAGACCTGTCGGACCTGCAGCGCGTGTTGTGGACGTTGCCGCCGCTTCTGCGGGAGGCGCTGGTCCTGGTCGGCGCACAGGAACTCAGCCATGAGGAAGCAGCCAATATCTGTGGCGTTCCGGTCGGCACCATGAAAGCTCGCGTGTCGCGCGCCCGCAGCCAGCTCGCTCGCACCATGAGCGGCGAACGTATTCAGGGCTGACACTGCCGTTACCGTGGGCCGGCAGGTATTATCGTGACGATGATCGATCATTCCTGCCTCCTCGGTCTGCGGACGATGACAGAGCGGCGCACCCTGCGCCGGCTCTACCGTCCTGGTTCGTCTGTATCGGCTCGGTCGTCCGGAACTGTCCGCCGATGTACGTCGGGTGCCCGGGTCGTTCCAGCCGGAGCAGGTGCCGGAACCTGCACGGTTACGGTACCTGTGGCACCTGTAAAGGCTTGCTCCAAACCGGAGCGCCATACAACTCGCCGTAATCGACTTTCCTGGCAAGCAGGCAGAGTTCTCCGCCGTTTTGGTGGACGAATGCGCGCTCCCGTTTTCGTGAACGCTCATGTGTCAATTGCATGCAACTCCGGCGTTTTGGCGTTCATTGCTTGGGGTAGATTAAGGAGACCGTGCACCATGGCGAACAACTTCCACGACCAAGTCATCACCATTCTCCCTAAGCTGCGTGTCCAGGCGTTGGCACTGACGCGCAATCGGGCGGCGGCCGAGGATTTGGTGCAGGATGCGGTCTGCAATGCCCTGTCTGCTCAGAACAGCTTCATTCCGGGCACGAACTTTCCGGCCTGGATGCACCGTATTCTTCGTAACCGGTTCATCTCGAACTTGCGCAAGCGCCGCGACACCACCGACATCGACGATGTGCCCGCGTCCGCATTCGCGACCGAGGCGCCGCACGAGGATCGCTTGGCGCTCAAGGATCTCAGC
>JBPBQO010000119.1:0-5477 GCA_050954785.1 Janthinobacterium lividum
GATGAGCGTCGCGCTGACGACGACCGGCTCTTCGTCGACAACGGTTCGCACTCTGACCCGACCGGTTTCGATCGTGCGCTTGTCGACTCGCACCATCTCTTCAACGAGCTGGAGCCGTTCGACCGACGGATCGACGCCGCCGTCACCGGTCACGCCGAATCGCCAGCGGAAGTATGCTGGGCAGAACGCCGCAACCCTCGAGTCCCATTGCGATGCGGGTCGATGGCGGCACGCAGGCGCCTGGAACACAGGTCGCAGGGATCACACTCGCGGATTGCACGCGTGGCGAGATGAGCATCATCGCTCCAGTTAATCGGGTAACGAGCGCCGCTCTTCACGGCCAGCGCATGGCGCCGCCAGAGCTCGTTATGTATCTGACGATGCGTTAACCGTGGTGGGTTGATCCGGTTCCAGCGACAAATCGTTTTCTCGCCACAATTCTTCTCGATCAATATTGAAAGCGACGTGCGTCGCTCACCACTCTATCTCGTTCCTGAGAGACGGGGCACCTGCCCGATGAGGATCGTCCGTGCCTACGGCAACCGATGCGTTTGTCTGGCCCAGCGCCAACTACCTGCTATCCCGCGTTGCGCCGGAGGATCAGCCGAAGCTCAGTGCTTCTCTGCAATCCGTGACGCTCGAGCTCGGCCAAATTCTCTATGAGCCGGGGCAGCGGCTTGACCATATCTACCTGCCCACCGCCGGGATGATCTCGCTGATCGTTGTGATGCCCGATGGCCGGTGCGCTGAAACAGCCGCGATCGGGTGCGAGGGGGCAGCCGGCCTCAACGCCAGCGGCTTCGTTGACACCGCGTTTACACGTTTTCAGGTCCAGCTGCCGGGCGCGGCCCAGCGGATCAGCGCCGCCGATTTCGAGGACATGGTTGATGCCAGCGTCGGCTTTTGTTCGGCCGTGTCGCGCTACCGCGATGTGCTCACCCGGACGACGCTGCAGTCGGTCGCCTGCAATGCCCTACACGACGTTCGTCGGCGTTGCGCCCGGTGGATCCTGCAGACCCATGATCGCACCAATGGCGACCGGCTGCCGATCACCCAGGAGTTCCTTGCCGCAATGATTGGCGTCAAACGCAACGCGGTGTCGAAGGTGGCCCGGGAGCTTCAGGGCGACGGTGTCATCGAATATCGTCGCGGTAAGATCGCCGTGGTCGACCGCGCTCGACTGCAGGAGATCGCGTGCGCCTGCTATGGGATAATTCACAACGAGGTCGACAAGTTGCTGGCGGACGATCACAGCAGTGAGTGTGACGACTGAAGGGTACTGCGATCCACCTGAGGCAACACGGGTTAAGTCGGGCAGGCAAAATGCTTGCTTACCCGATTGGGCAATGACGTACACGCCGCATCTAGATTAAGACCATTGCCGCTGCTGCTGCCGCCATGACCCCCGTAGCGGCCCAGCCGAAAAACAGAAGCCATCGGCTCGCAATAAACTCTCCCATGGAAGACTTGCGCGAGACGACCACCATCATTGCCGCCATGATCGGTACCGCGACCAACCCGTTGAGCACCGCGCTCCAGAACAGGGCTTTAATTGGATCGAGTGGCGACCAGTCGATGCCAATGCCGAGTAGCGTCGCGACGCCGATCACCGAATAAAAGCCGACAGCCTCCCATGGCTTGTAGTCGAGCCCGCATTTCCAGCCGCGGGACTCGCCGACCGCGTAGGCAGCCGAGCCGGCAAGCACGGGCACGGCCAGAAGGCCAGTGCCAATGATGCCTAGGCTGAACAGCAGGAAGGCAAAATGGCCCGCCACCGGCTCGAGTGCTTGGGCAGCGTCGGCAGCGGTGTCGATCCGGGTCTTGCCGGCAGCGTGAAGCGTCGCTGCGGTGCCGACGATGATCGCCAGCGCAACGATGTTCGACACGGCCATGCCACTGAAGGTGTCGAGCCGCATGCGCCGGAACTCGCGTCTGGCTTGCTCCGGCGCCTTTTTCAAAGGCTCGGCCCGGGCATCCTGCTCGACACCTTCGACTTCCTGCGAACTTTGCCAGAAGAACAGGTACGGGCTGATCGTCGTCCCAAAGATCGCAACCACCGTGGTGACCGCGCCGGCACCCGCGATCGTTGGCCAGATCATACCTTTTGTTGCCGCGGCCCAGTCAATCTTGACCATGAAAATGAGCGCGACATAGGCCAGCAGGACCAGTGTCAGCCACTTCAGTATGGCGGCATAACGCCGATACGGCACGAACATTTGCAGAAGCAGTGAGCCGATCGCGAATAGAACGGTAAACACATGCGCACCGAAGCCGACGACAAGCTCGGCTGCATCCCCCATCGCCGCGATATCGGCACCAATGTTGATCGTGTTGGCAACAAACAGCAGGGCAACGAGCCCGGTCACCAGCCACTTGGGAAAAACGTCTGCCATGTTTTTGGCCAGCCCGTGCCCGGTTACGCGACCGATATGCGCACTGACGAGCTGGATCGCGCACATCAGCGGATAGGTCAGTACCATCGTCCACAGCAGGCCAAACCCGAATTGTGCACCAGCTTGCGAGTAAGTGGCGATGCCGCTCGGATCGTCGTCGGCCGCGCCGGTGATCAGGCCCGGACCAAGTTGCTCGAATAGCGCGATCGATCGCGCTCGCTGGCTAAGCTTCATCTACAATCGACGCAGGCCAAGGTGGCGGACTCACGTCAGGCGAACCGTACAAGGTGTTTCTCAGCCATTCCTGATCCAAAGCGGCGCCGGTCGGCCGACCTTAAACTTTCCGGCCCTCTTGGGGAACGTTTCTAGTCGGGGTTTGATGCTGTTGGCCCTGCCCGGAGCAGGTTTCCGTACACCTATTTCGGGTTTACCAGTGGAAGTCGGATGCGGCAAATTAAACCGTCAGGCGCATAATCAAGCTCAACGGAGCCGCCGGCTTCTCGCCGGATCACGCCTTGCAGGATACGAGAGCCGAACCCTTTATGTGTTGGTGGGCTTACCGGCTTGCCGCCGCTCTCCCGCCATTCCAGCTTGAGCAACGAGCCTTCGATAGACCACTGCACAGTGACGCGGCCATCTCCTATCGCAAACGCCCCGTATTTTGACGCGTTGGTGCAAAGTTCATGGACGACAAGCGCCAGTCCCTGAGCCTCGCTCGGTCCGATCGTTGCCGCAGGCCCGTCCAGCACAAGGCGAGAGTCCGGCATCGCCTGCAGCGCCCTCGACACCACCTCGTGGACGTCGGCGCTGTCCCACTCGGAACGGATGAGTACATCCTGGGCAGATGCCAGCGCCCGGAGCCGGGCATCGAAGATCTTTAACTCCTCACTGGCTGCCTCAGATTTGAAGGTGCCATTCGCGATCGCCTGCACCATGCCAAGGGTATTTTTGAGCCGGTGGTGCACCTCTAGCGTTAGCAGCTTGGTCAGTTCTTCTCCGCGCTTCCGATCCGTAATGTCGGACGCTGCGCCGAACCATTCCACGATCTCCCCGCGGTCGTCCATAATCGGGATGGCTCTGGAAAAGGTCCAGCCGATCGATCCATCGGCTAGCCGGATGCGGTGCTCGAATTCGAAGACACTTCTGTTTCGGATTGCGTCCGCAACGACCGCCATGATCGTCGGCCGCTCTTCGGCAAGAAGGTAGTCCTCCTGCCACGCCACGCTCGGCGTATTGGTGTCAGGCATGAACCCGCGTCCATCCAGCTGATACATCAAGGTCCAGTCAGGGCTCATCCGGTAGATGACGTCCGACGTTGCCGCCAGCAGGCCTCGAAGTCGCCGCTCATTGTGGCGATCGCCGTCCATCCCGTCACCGGCGATGCTCGGGTGAACGTGGAGACCGGTTAAGATGTCGGCACGCTGACGATCATGGCAGGCCCCCAGAGCTGTGTTCGGCACCCGAAAAACGGTCATGTCAACGGACAGTTCGATGACCGTTCATCTGGTCGCGATCCTTGGAGCTCAGCAACTAGGAGCGGGATGCCCTCAGGGTGGCGAAAGCTGGCGACGCATGAAAGTCGGAACGCTGCTGCACTGGTGGCGGGTCGCAAATACCCTCCTCGATGTAGCGGATCGCTTCCTTGAGGCCGTTGCGGCTGAATGGCTTGGGTACGACACCATGGGCACCGGCGAAATCGTCAGGTATTTTCTTCGGGTTCGCGGTGACAAAGACGACGATCGCCGCCGGCCAGTGCGTCAGGATATGAGCACAGACATCAAGACCGTTCGACCCTTCGGCGAGCTGCATATCGACAAACGCCAAGTCGAGACTGGTTGACGGAGGCACCGCCTGCACCTCGCGGAGGCTGGCGGCTTCGGCGATAACATGATGGCCGCTGTCCTCGATCACCGCACTGATATCCATGGCCAGGATGATTTCATCCTCAACGACCATGACGTTGATCGGTAGCATGCACATTCAGCTGTCGATCGGAAAACAGAGGGAAATGGCAATACCCGACGTTTCGTCCCGCTGGATGGTGGCTTTGATCTGCCGCGACATTCGTTCGACGAGCGTCAGGCTGAACGCGTCCAACACCGGAGCTGCCGGCTCCAAGTCCGACGCTTTGGCCCTAATTTCGATCCGGGCCTGTCCATTCTGGTGATGGACGCCGAGCGCTAGCTGGCCGCCAGCCTGAATCCGCCTAACCGTGCCGATAAGGAGTTCGTTGAGGATCAGGCCGATCGCCGTAGCTTTGCTGGCGGTGATCACGACCGGATCAACGTCAATGGCCAACTGAACATCCTGAAGCTCGGCGGCGCTTAATAGGTCACTGGCTAGCTTCGCGGCTAATCCACCCACGTCAAACCGGGTTATGTCATCCGACCCATACAGCTGCCGATTAATGCTCGCTAATGCGTCGATCCGTTCGAGCATGTCTTCAAGGCTCCGGCGTAGCCCGGCATCCGGTAGCGAGCGCGACTGCAGGCGCAGCAGCGAACCGATCATGGTCAGGTTGTTCTTGACCCGATGGTCAACTTCATGGGCGAGAACCGTCTTGGCCTCGAGCGCACGTTCCAGATCGGCGGTGCGTGCCTTGACCTCAGCTTCGACCAAGGACTTTTGCTCAGCGATGCGCTGCTGTGCTTCGACGCGGTGTGTCACCTCCATCATCGATCCGACGAAGAACTCAGCGTTACCAGTGTCGCCCCACACGGGGCTGATATGCAGGGCGTTCCAAAACGACGATCCATCTTTGCGATAATTTAGCAGATCGATCTTGATCGCTCGTCGCTCGACGATCGCCTCGTGGATTTGTCGGACAGCATCAGGATCGGTGTCAGGTCCCTGGAGAAAGCGACAATCGCGGCCGATCAGCTCGTAGCGGTTGTAACCGGACATCGTCTCAAAAGCCTCGTTGACGAATACCATCGGATGATCGGCCATATGGATATCGGTGATGATCATCGGCATTGGTGTACTACGGATCGCTGCCGCGAAGGGGTCACCACGGCCCGACCAAACACCGAAGGGTTCGGTCCCTTGCTCCGATTCGACGCGCTGGTTCACTCAAGGCCTCTC
>JBPBQO010000120.1:0-4032 GCA_050954785.1 Janthinobacterium lividum
GTGCACAGTCATGCGGACGGACATCATGAGCACGGCGGTCATGGACATACCCACGATCACTGACAGCCAGCTCGTAAGGCTGATGGTGTGGCTGTCGCCGTCGTTCCCGACCGGCGCCTTCGCCTACAGCCACGGACTGGAATGGGCGGTCGCGCAGAGGCTCGTGCACGACCGGGACAGCCTGATCGGCTGGGTGAAGGACGTGATCACCACTGGTTCGGGCTGGACCGACTCTGTTCTTCTTCGTCTGGCATGGCGCTGTGACGACGACGCTTCCTTGCAGGAGGTTGCGGATCTGGCGGCGGCGCTGGCTCCATCCCGCGAACGGCATGAAGAGATGACGGCGCAGGGAAATGCATTCGCCAGGGCGATCGGGACCTGGGCGGTGGTTCCTGAGATCTTCATGTCGGACGACCGGGCGCTTTGGCCGCTTCCGGTCGTGATGGGGGCGACGTTCCGGATAGCCGGCATAGATGAACATCATGCCACCCTGCTTGCGTTACAGGGTTTCGTGGCAAACCTGATCTCGGCTGCGGTGCGCCTGGTTCCGCTTGGCCAGACCGATGGCCTGCGTGCCCTGGCGGCTCTGGAAGAGCAGGTCATTTCGACGAGTGCGGAGAGCGCCTGCACGGGCGCCGAAGATCTGGGCGGGTTCAGCTTGAATGCCGATCTTGCTTCACTCCATCAAGAAACACAGCAAACGAGACTGTTCCGTACATGACACTTGCAGTTGCAGCGCCTCGCACGGATACCAGCAACGGCCCGCTTCGCGTCGGCATCGGAGGTCCGGTCGGTTCAGGCAAGACCGCGCTGATGGACGCATTATGCCGGAAATTCCGGGACCGATACGATATCGCTGCCATCACCAACGATATCTATACGAAGGAGGATGCCGAGTTCCTGACGCGGGCAGGATCCCTGGCACCGGAGCGCATCCTCGGAATAGAAACAGGCGGTTGTCCGCATACGGCCATTCGTGAGGACGCAAGCATCAATCTTGCGGGCGTGGCTCAATTGAACCGACAATATCCGGCGCTGGACGTCATCCTGATCGAGAGCGGCGGCGATAACCTTGCCGCGACATTCAGCCCTGAACTGGCCGACCTCACCATCTATGTCATCGATGTTTCCGCCGGCGACAAAATACCCCGCAAGGGAGGGCCGGGGATAACGCGTAGCGACCTCCTGGTGATCAACAAGATCGATCTGGCGCCGCATGTCGGCGCCAGCCTGGAGGTCATGGATCGCGACACGAAGCGGATGCGGCAGGAGCGCCCCTTCGTGTTCGCGAACGTCCGGGCAGGAACGGGTGTGGATGAAATTGCCCGGTTCATCGAGCGGGCCGGCGGATTGACCGTGTCCGAATAGACAGACCATTCTTCCGGTTGCCTTCAGCCGTGTGTTTGCCGGTTATCGGGGCTCGTTCGCGCAGCTTGTCCTGGACGCTGCATACGAGGTGACCCGGTGTGCGGCGGTGACCTGATGCGGCTGCTGGGCCATACCACTGGTGCCCGCCAACCCGCGACACGCCAACTGGATCAGTGCCTCGAATGGACAGCCTGCCTTACCGCCCCGACACCCTTGCCCGCCCGGGCGCGGAGATGCTTCCCGGCTCGCTGATCCGCGAGGTCGCGCAGGAGGGGCTCGGCCTGCAAGGCGTCATCCCGCTTTGGTTCGGTGAGCCGGATTCGGTGACGCCCGGCTTCATCCGCGACGCGGCCAAGCGCGCGCTCGATGATGGCCAGACCTTCTACACCTCCAACCACGGCATCGGCCCGCTACGCGAGGCGATCGCGCGCTATCAGGGGCGTCTCGGCCGCACCACCGCGCCGGAGCGCGTCTCTGTCACATCCTCAGGAGTCAACGCGATCCTGCTGGCCTGCCAGACCCTTCTGACGCCCGGCGACCGGGTCGTTCTGCCGGTGCCTGCCTGGCCCAACCTGGCAGGCATTGCCGCCGTGGTGGGCGCTAAGGTGACGGCCGTTCCGCTCCGACTGCGTGAAGCACGTTGGCAGCTCGATCTGGACGAACTGCTCGCGGCGCTGACACCGGACACGCGGATGGTGATCTTGAATGCGCCTGCCAACCCGACGGGTGCGATGCTCACGCGCGAGGAGACGGTCACGATCCTGGCGCACTGCCGCCGGCACGGTATCTGGATCCTGGCCGATGACGTGTACGAGCGCGTGGTTTTCGAGCGAAACATCGCACCCTCCTTCCTTGAACTGGCCGACGCGGACGACCGGGTTGTATCGATCAACTCGTTCTCCAAGACCTGGGCGATGACCGGATGGCGCCTCGGCTGGATCACGGCCCCGCCGGCCCTGATGTCGGCGCTGGGCAAGATCACCGAATTCAACACCTCCTGCGCGCCGGGCTTCGTGCAGAGCGCCGGCATTGCGGCATTGGAACAAGGAGAGCCATTCGTCGCAGCAATGCGTGCACGGCTGCAGGCGCGGCGGGACATCGCCGCTGAACTGCTGGAAGCGATCCCCGGCGTAACGGCACCTCGGCCGGAGGGGGCGATGTATGCCTTCATGCGTATTGCAGGCTGCACCGACAGCCTGGCTCTGGCGAAGGAACTGCTGCACCAGGCGCATGTCGGCGTGGCGCCGGGCCGTGCTTTCGGCGAGTCCGGGGAGGGTTGTCTCCGTTTATGCTTTGCGGTCGAAGAAGCCACGCTGCGCGAAGCAATTGGGCGGATTGCCGCCTATTTCTACAGGCATCCGCCATGACGGCTCCTTAATCCCGCTGGTCGTGGCCCTGTGCTGCCGATCATCGAGCAGCGTGGCGGGGTCCGTGCCTGGACAATTGATGACACCGGCCTCCCAAGAAGAGCGAGCACTCTGTCGGCCTGGCACGGGAGTGTGCGGCCAACTCGGTAGACAGGACGACCGCCGGGCTGCGGTCACGCTGTCCCGGGCTTGCACTCTGTCGTTGGCATCCAGTGTTCCACCAGCCTGTAGCCGCCAGGGAACTGGCAATGAGCTTCTCCAAGAGCGTGTGACATGGCGTCAGGCCAGCAACGCATGGGGTGCCGCGGGTTAATGACCAACGGGTGATCAGCGGCATCATCTTCGTCATCTGCAACGGCCTGCGCTGGCGCGATGCGCCCAAGGAGTGTGGACCGCACAAGACGATCTACAACCGCTTCATTCGCTGCCTTGAGCCCCGAAGGGGATCAAGGCTGAGCGTCTTCAACCGCATTTTTTCGGCACTGGCGGCCAAGGCTGGCAAACCCGACCAGTTGATGATCGCAGCTATACACTTGAAGGCGCACCGGACGGCGGCCAGCCTTTTTTAAAAAAGGGCCTCGACGTATCGCACGCACTAAAGGCGGCCTGAACTTAAAGCTCCACGCCGTCTGTGACAGCCAGGGACGGCCACTGGTCATGCTGCTCAGCGAAGGCCAGATGAGCGACTACAAGGGTGTCACACTTATGATCAAGGCACTCCCCGAGGCTGAGTCCATGCGAGGTAATATTCGCCAAGGTTGTCATCGCCTTCTCGCGCCCCAGAAAATAGAGAGGCCGGCTTTCGTTCCACCGGCGATATTTGACGTATGAACATGCAGCACCACGATGCTGTCCAGTTCGCTCTATATTGCTTCCAGCAGCTTCGAACTCCCGTGCAAGATTGGCGGATCCGTGCCAATCGAGGAAGTCATGACCGGCGCGCGGCGCAAACGCTTCATTCGTCGCGAAGACACTCGTTCAACCGGCTCTTTTTGACCTTCCGGTCCTGTTGCATGAATAGACACACCTGGTCCCCACGCCTCTCTCAATTTGCAGGCCCATGGTCGGGACGTGCGGGGTCACGCTGGTGCTGGCGTTTAAGGACTTCCGCGTCGCTCAGGCGTGCGTCGTAGATCGATCGCGGTTCGATGGTGCGGGCAACCAAGGTGGCGATTGCGACCATGAGCAGCAGCGGCACGATGAAGGCACGGGCATGCCCGGTCAGTTCCATCATCAGCACGATGGTCGAGAGCGGCCCCTGGGTGGTTGCCGCCAGCACAGCAGCGGCGCCGAGCAC
>JBPBQO010000121.1:0-3103 GCA_050954785.1 Janthinobacterium lividum
CGACCAAATTGTTGCTGATCTCGAGCAGGCCGTCATCGCAATAGCGGATCATCGCCGCCCAGCGATTGAGCGGATAGCGACACGCCTTGGCAAGGCTGCTGTCGGAAGCCAGGCCTCTCAGCTGCGCTTCGAGCCATGGCCGCAAGGCTTGCAGCTTTGGAAGCGCCAGTTCCTGGCGAACCTGCCGCCGTTCATCCGGCGGCGCGCCGTTGATGTCGCGCTCGATGGCGAAGAGTTCGCCGATCCGGACGACGGCTTCCGCTGCAATCGGTGATGGCGTCTTTACCAGCACATCGGTGAACTTGCGGCGCGCGTGCGCCCAACATCCGACCTCTGTCACATCGCGTGGCGCCTTGGTTTTGGGATCACGATAGAGCACGTTGTAACCGGCGTAGCCGTCCGCCTGGAGATAACCGCGGTAACCGGCCAGATGTGCCGCTGGATGTTCACCGCCCCGGCCGGTTGTGAAGCGGAAGGCGACTGCCGGCGGTCTCATGTCGCCGCTCGATCGACCATCGTACAGATAGACCCAGAAGTACGCGGTATGGCTACCGTCCTTCCCGCCCAGCAAGGTGACCGGGGTTTCATCGCCATGGATCTTGGGCGCCTCCAGGATGTAGGAGAGCAGCCGTTCGCCGAGAGGCGCCAGCAGCCAGGCAAGCTTGCGGGCCCAGCGGCTCATGACGTCGCGATCGATGTGCACGCCTTCCCGGCGCAGGATCGCCGACTGGCGATACCAGGGCTGATGATCGACGAAGCGACTGACCACCAGATGCGCCAGCAAGGCGCTGCTCGCCATCACCTTGGGCAACGGGAGATCGACAGCCGGGGCCTGGCGGATCTGCTCGCATGTCCGGCAGGCGACGCGCGGACGAACGTGGCGCAACACGCGAAAGCGAGCCGGAATATAGTCCAGCACCTCGGTGACGTCCTCGCCGATCGTCGTTTCGGCCCCGCCGCAACCTTGGGGACAAGGGCCAGGCTGATGCTCTATGGCTTGGCGCGGGACGTGCGCCGGGATCGGTGCACGCGCACCGGGCTTGCGCGCCGATTTCGGCGTCGCCGCTGCCGGGACATCGTCGTTGGCCGCTTCCGGCACCTCGACCTCGTCGAACATCAGTCGCAGCTGGGCGATGTCCATCTTCTCGGAACTGCGGCCAAACTGGACGCGCAGCAGTCGCGCCACGCGATGTTCGAGCTTCTCGATGTGCAGGGTCTGCGCCTGGACGGTGGCCTTCGCTGCTTCCAGTTCAGCGCGTTCCTGCGCCATGACATCGGCCATCTCCCGCAGTATTTTCTGCAGGAGAACCGGGTCTGTCGGCAGGCGATCAAGGGTAAACCGCATGCCCGTGAGCTTAGCGGGAGCGGGTCGAAAAGCCAACAGAAATGGCCGTTTTCGGCGGTTTTGTCGCTCATGCGAGCGTCGGCGTCACCACTTCATCGTGCACGATCGCATGCCGCCAATCCAAGCCCTCGATCAGCATCGCCATCTGGGCGCCCGAGAGCCGGACAGCGCCGTCACTCGCTCGGGGCCAGACGAATTTCTGGCGTTCGAGGCGTTTTGCATAAAGACAAAGTCCCGAGCCATCCCAGACCAAGGCCTTCAACCTGTCGCCTCTTTTTCCGCGGAACAAGAAAACCGCCCCACTGAACGGATCGAGTTGGAGGATATTGCGCACCTGCGCGGCCAACCCGTCGAAGCCCTTGCGCATGTCGCACGGCGCCAGCGACAAATAGATCTTCGCCGATGGCGGCAGTGTCAGGCTCAATGGCCAAGCTCGCGCACGACTTCCAGGACCAGTTTCAATGCCGCCCGGTCGACCAGCCTATCGATCGATACCGTAAAACCGCCATGCCGGCCGATCTCGATCCGCCCCATCTCGACAGACCGGGCCGGTGGTTCGGACCGCACAAGCTCGACCGGCACAAACCCTGCCATCGCGCCTTTCAGCAGTTGCCGCCGCCATGTGTAGAGCTGGCCCGTGCCGATCCCATGGCGACGCGCCACAACCGCTATGATGACCCCCGGCTGCGTCGTCTCCTTCAGGATCGCCAGCTTTTCCTCGTCGCTCCAGCGCCGGCGCCGTTCCACTCGTACGAGCACACCGTCACTGCGGCGACCGCTCATACGAGGCTCGTTTGACTGCTCCATATTCATTCGCAGGCCTCCATGTGCCCCGCGAAATTCACACCTTACCCGATCCGCGCAAGGCCGGGTTCCGTCGGCGCTTACGTATATTGCCTACTAACCGAATAAGCGATATAACGTGCTTAGTCGGTTAGTAGGAGCAGGTATGCAGGTCTGGGCAGTGATCGCGCAAAAAGGCGGACAATCCAAGACCACCATTTCCACCGGCTTCGCCGTCGAGGCCGCACGCGAAGGCGCGTCCGTCGTTATCCTTGATGCCGACGATCGACAGGGATCAGCTCTCTACTGGTCAGAGCGGCGTGATTCCGATAATGTGATGGTCAAGGACAGCAGCGTCGCTGGCCTGCCCCTTCATATCTCGCGCGGCCGGGGTAGCGGCAAAATTGACCTCATCATCATCGATACTCCGGCCAACTCGAAGGACATTGCGATGCTTGCGGCTGAGCAGGCTGATTTCGTTGTTATCCCGGTGGCGCCTCGCGGGCTGGATGTTCATTCAGTGCTGCAAACCATCAAACAGGTGCAGCAGGCCGGTACGCCGTTTGCGGTCATCCTGACCCAAGTTCCGCATCAGGGCGGGGAGGGGCAAGAAGCCCATGCCGGCTTTTCGGCCAAGGGCGTGACGATGTTCGACAGTCGCCTTCATTTCCGCAAGGACTTCTACAAGGCTACGCCTCTTGGAAAAACAGCGGCGGAAACGGAGCCTGACAGCAAGGCAGCGGCCGAGTTGCGGTCAGCCTATACCGAGGCTAAGCGACTAAGCGGTTATACGACTAAGCAAATAAGCGAGGTGGCATGATGGCGAAGAAGGTTTCCGCGCTCGCGGGCATCTTCGATGATGAGCCCGAGACAGCACCGGCACCGACCGTCGCCATTCCCTTGATCGAGCCTGACGTGCCGCCAAGGCGGGCCACTGTCAGGAGATCCAAGGTTGAGTCTGCACCAGTCAGTAGG
>JBPBQO010000122.1:0-3085 GCA_050954785.1 Janthinobacterium lividum
TATGGGCATTGAACCAGGTCGGCATTGGCGGGTGGAGCGAAGTGTTCTTCGGTCACCGGTCCCCCGGCTGGGGAACGATCGCCTCTGCCGGGCTGGGAGCCAGTGCCATCGGCTATGTCGCTGCGGCCAAGCGGACCGACGGCGTCGCGGCTGGCCTCGGCATTCCTCTCGTGGCTTGGGTCGCCTTCGCGACCTTGCTCGCTGAGGAGATCTGGCGGAAAAACGAGGCCGCTGGTGCGTGATTATAAATCATTGCTTCCGGAGACCTCGACTATCCGGCGCCGCGGAAGCCGCACACCCGAGACCTAACCATCGCCGTGCAGCCGGAACGCGGCGCAACACCAGCGCCTCGGCCGCCAGCACTGAAATCAGCGTTGCTCCGAACAACGGCAGGTAGAAGCCAAGGGCGACGATCGCCACGACGATTCCGCCGCCAAACCGCGGACGCCCGAGTGGCAACGGAGCGCCGAGGAGGCCAGTCGGGCGCCGCCGCCACCACATGATCGCCCCCGATACTGCGAGCACGACAAGTGACAGCGCCGTGAGCGTGCCAAGTATCTGGTTGGCGATCCCGAACAACGCGCCCTCGTGGATGGCGATGCCATAGCCGATGATCCGGTCGAGCCAGTGGCGATCGGCGAAATCGACGCGGCCGACGATCTGTCCGGTCGCGCCGTCGATCTCGGCGTCCGATCGCAGCGGCCGATCGGCGGCGTTCGACGACACCGCCCACGGGCCGCCTTCGTGCTTGGGCGGAGACACCAGCACGGGCGGGGCAAGCCGTAATTGCCGGGCGGCAGCGATCACGCGCGCCAGCTCGCCCGGCCGGATCGGTGCCGCCGGCATGACCATCCCGCCATGCCCGGCATGCGGGCCAAGCATCGCATCGGCCTTTGGCACCGGTGCCTTGCCGCCGATCGTCCAGTCCACCGGGCCCTGGGTGGTGCCGGTTAGCTGGCGCACCTGACCGAGATAGCTGCCCCATGCCGTCGCCCATGGCAGGCCGGTCAGGATCAGCCCGATGGCGAAGACCGATACCCAGATGCCCGTGGTGGCGTGGATATCGCGCCAGAACCGGCGTCCGCCGCCCGTCAGCCGCGGGTAGAGCACTCCGGCCAGGCCCTTCCTGCCGCGCGGCCACCACAGATACAGGCCGGTGAGCAGCATGACGATCGCCCAGCACGCGGCGATCTCGATGACGTAGCTGCCGACGTCGCCCGCGAGCATCTGGCCGTGGAGCCGCATGACGACGGCGAGCGGCCGGTTGCCCTCGGTTAT
Organism: Janthinobacterium lividum; assembly: GCA_050954785.1. Taxonomy (GTDB): domain Bacteria; phylum Pseudomonadota; class Alphaproteobacteria; order Acetobacterales; family Acetobacteraceae; genus Lichenicola. The sequence continues at coordinate 1,279 of JBPBQO010000122.1, forward strand.
GACATGAAGCACCGCGAGCGACCGCGGGTCGACATAGACCCGCCGGTCGGCACCCTGCACCGTCACCAGTACGCGCACGGCCTGGTCACCGGTCTCCGGCAGCACGTACTTGTGCAGCGCCGAGCCCGGCACCGCCCGGAGCGCGGCACCGACCTGAGCATCGGGCGAGGCCGGCCGCCCGGCGGTCGAAAGATGGTCGTAGGGGCGATCGAGCAGCGCCTCGATCTGAGGTCGCCACAGATAGATTGTGCCGGTCAGCGCCAGCCAGATGACGAAAGGGATGCAGAACAGCCCCGCGTAAAAATGCCAGCGCCAGACGGCATTGTACCAGCGCGGAGCCGGAGCCTGACCGCTCATACGCGCCCCCGATGACTGGATACGCTCTGCATCGTCAGTCGATTATCAGACGGATGCCAGTAATGGCGCTGAAGGGCTTGCCATGGAGCGGCGCGGTAAAGCCGTCGTCGGTGCCGGTCCACGTGGTCGCTGACGCTGGCAGGAGCGCCTCCATCCCGGGCGGATGCGGGCATGGTCAGTACAATGCACGGCAGGGCTGCCCCTGCCACAAGAGTAAATTGGATCATGGATAAGCCTTTGATCGGCCGGTGCTTCGCTGTGCCGGCCGTGACGTGGTTGCCCCGTAAGGGCGCGCTTCAGTCGATCAAAGGGTGAGCGGCGGGCCCCGGAGGGGAGGTCGCAGATAGCTCGGCCGGACGGCCGCTGGCAGCACCACCGGCAACAGCCCGGCTGCCATGACGAAGGCGACAAGGGCGACAAGCTGAATCGGATCGATCGCGCCGAGCGATATCGCCGACAGCGCAGTGAAGGCGCACGGCATCTCCGCCTTACCGTGATCCTGCGACTTGCCGTGGCCGATCATGTCGCCGTGCATCCCCGGCATCGCCATCGTCATCGGCCGGGACGCGACGCCGGAGCATAGCTCGATGGTGATGCGGCCGTTCTCATTGCCGACCATGTACCCGGCCGGCACCAGCAGCTTGAGCAACAGCGTCGCCGCGCACAGCAGCGCGACGAGATAGCGTTGCGCAAGGAATCGGCGAACGACGGGCACGAGGTGCAGGTAGCGCAGCCAGCCCGCGGTGTCATCGCCGTGCCGGCAATCAAGCAGATTGTTACCGGACGCGAGAGCTGCAGGCGATCCGTCGGGGCCGGACAAAATCTACCGTGTCCCGAGGTTTGTGTGTCCGCCGCGCTTTAAGGCTATTGCGACTTATTATCACCTCCGATAGATGCTCGCGTTCATGCGGAGGCAAGATGTTGAAAATCAACGTAGCAGGAACCACGGCTGCTTTGGGTTGGGCGCTCCTCGCCTGCCCTGCGGTCGCTGCCGACGCGATCGTGGCCGATGCGTCGGCGCCGACAGACATGTCCGACATCATCGTCACCGGGCGGTTGCCGCCAACCGAGGGTCTCGCGGCCACCAAGACGGCGACACCGCTCAGCGAGACGCCGCAGTCGATCAGTGTCATTTCGAACGAGGAGATCACCACCCTCGGCCTGCGGAACCTCGCGCAGTCGCTGCGCTTCGTCGCGGGCGTCACGCCTGAACAGCGCGGCTCATCGGCCGAGGTCTACGACCTGTTCACCTTGCGCGGCTTCGCGGCGCCGGTGTTCCTCGACGGGCTGTACTACGTCTACCAGACCGACGGGACGGGCTATGCCGCGGCGCAGGCCGACATCTCGCGGATCGAACGGGTCGAGGTCATCAAGGGACCGTCGTCGGCGCTCTACGGCCGGTCGGGCCCCGGGGGCCTCGTCGTCGAGGAGAGCAAGCGTCCGCTCGACC
>JBPBQO010000123.1:0-2565 GCA_050954785.1 Janthinobacterium lividum
GTCAGTGACGCCGGGATGAACGGCATTGACGATGATGTTGTCGGCGGCGAGTTCGTTGGCGAGTGCCCGGACCAGGCCGACCATGCCCATTTTTGACGTGACATAGTGGGAGAAGCCCATACCAGGCGGCGTCACCATACTGACCGAATCTGAGCCGATCGCGACGATATAACCGCCGCCCGCCTTACGCATCAGCGGCACGATCGCGCGCGCGCCCATGACATGGGCGTCCAGATTCACCGCCATGACGTGACGCCACTTGTCCTGGGTCATCTCATCGATCCCGGCGAACTCATAGATGCCGGCGGCATGGACGAGGATGTCGGCGCGCCCGAAGGTCTTGTCCACCTGCGCCGCGACACGCGCCCAGTCCGCTTCTTGCGACACGTCCGCGGCGATCGCGATGGCGCCGCCGCCGATCTCCCCCGCTTCCTTTGAAGCATCCTGACGGTTGACGAGGACGACTTTTGCACCGCGCTCGGCCAGAAGATCGGCGATACCGCGACCGATGCCCAACCGGCTGCCAGTAACGATCGCGATTTTGTTTTCGTGTGTGTTCATAGCGGTGCTCCGGTTTCCGAAGCTACTAGATATGGTTTATATACTAGGCGTCAATTACGCACTAGAACTCGCCTAGGTATATTGAGGGATACCGACATGCTCGATGCCGCAACCAAAATTTTCGATCGGGAATGCCCCAATCGCCATGTTCTCGATCTTATTGCAGACAAGTGGTCGGTGCTGATTCTGGCCGTGCTGTTCGATGATCCCACACGGTTCAACGCCTTGAAGCGTCGCTTGGACGGGATCACGCAGAAGGCGTTGACCGATGCGCTCAGGCGGCTCGAACGCAATGGCATCGTCGTTCGGCGGGTGATCACCAGCTCGCCGGTTGCAGTCGAATATTCTGTGACGCCGCTTGGCCGGACATTGGGCGAGCCCTTCGCGGCGTTATATCGCTGGACCATCGAGCATCACGAAGATGTCGATCGTGCGCAGGCCTTGTTCGACGCACGGGTAGAGGCCGCCTAGCCAAAGCTGCAAACCGAGGAAGGTCGGGCGCTTCGGCGCTTCCATCGCATGATCCGGGAATAAGGACTCAATCGCCTCAGCTCCCCATGAACCGACAACGGAAAACCGGCGCCACTCGGCTCCGGATCAGACTTTCCCGGCCAGTCCGACCGCTGAAAGATAGCTGTCCAGAGCGTTGGAATGCTCGCCGGAAAAGATCGCGCCGATGTAGCCGTCCGGCCGGATCAGTATCCAGCTGCCGGGAGCGAGCCCGTAAGCTGCGGCAAAATGGCCGTCGATGTCTCGCAGGTCGCCGTGGGCATCGACGTGACGCACATGCAGATTCCGGCGCGGCGCCGGCCCGGTCCCAGGCGCGGCCTCATAGCCGATCGTCGTCCAATGCGGTCCCTTCATCACCTCGAACAAACGCACGCGTTGACCCGCAGCGCCCATCAACGGCGCGTCGGGTGCGCGGTCGCCGGCGAGGAGCCCGCCCGTCCGCTCCGGCATCTCCACTGCCAGGAACGAGCCGGAATAGCCGATGTCGAGCTGCTGGACCTCCCGCCCGCGCCGGTTGATGCCGCGTCTCGTGTCGTCGAGCAGCCTGGTCGACAGGCCCAGCATATGCTCCGCGATCGGGCGCCGCTCCGCCTCGTAGCTATCGAGCAAGGCATCGAGCGCGCCGCCGAGCACGGAAGCGAGTTTCCAACCGAGGTTATAGGAATCCTGCAGGCTGGTATTCAGCCCTTGCGCGCCGGTCGGCGGATGCGTGTGGGCGGCATCGCCGGCGAGAAGGGCGCGGCCGACGCGGTAGCGGTCCGAGAGACGCGCGTTCATGCTGTATGCCGAGCCCCAGGCAACGGACCGGATCACGATGTCATCGCGGCCGGTGCGCTCGTGCAGCATCTGCGTCAGGCCGCTGGCCGACATGTCCACGTCGCCTTCGAGGGGGACCGGAGCCTGGAGCTGGAAGAGTTGAGTGCCGGACAGCGGGCACAGCGCCATCTGCCGCGCCATGTCGCCCTCGCTCCAACGGTGCCAGGCGTCGCGGCCGACCCCTTCGACCATCACGTCGGCGACCAGCGCCCGCACGCCGAGGGTCTTGCCCGGAAAGCCGATGCCGAGTGCGTGCCGCACGACGCTCCGCCCGCCATCGGCGCCGATGAGATAGCGGGCACGAACGGTCTCCTCGCCGGCGGTGGTCGCCAGCCGCGCGGTGACACCGTCCAAATCCTGCGTGAAACCAAGCATCTCCTGGCCGAACTCGACCGCTTCCCCCAGCTCGGCCAGCCGCTCACGCAGCACGCGCTCGGTCAGGAATTGCGGCACCAGCAGCGCGATATGGTAGGCTCTCCGGGGGTTGGTGCGACCGGCTCCGTCATTCGAGACTCCCGGTATGAGCCATCGGCGTGGTGTTCCCGCTGGACCGGATACTCACCGCCGATGGCGACGATGCGGTCGAGCACGCCCAGATCCTCCAGCACTTCCTGGCTGCGCGGCTGGATGCCCTTGCCGCGTGAGCCCGGGAACGGCCCGCTCATCTTTTCGATCAGG
>JBPBQO010000124.1:0-1742 GCA_050954785.1 Janthinobacterium lividum
CCGCATGCCGACGAGCTTGAGCTCGCGCATCAGGTCCAGAACCTCATGTCGTTCCATGATTGTTGCTCCGCAGGGTGTCGTAGCGCGCGCAGTCGGCCACCGGCTCATGCCGGAGGCGCAGCGCGTCGGGGGTGATGATGGTGGGTGCCGTCACGGACGGCCGGCGCCGCGACAGAGCGTTGAGCACCACGTCGCTGCTGCACAGCCCGGCGGACAGCGCCTCGCCGCAGGCCGCCTCGACCGCCGGCAGGCCATCCAGCGGCACGGCGTTGAGGATGGCCACCATCTGCCGGTCGCCGTCGGCGGATCCGCGCAGGCGGCCCTGGATGCGACCCAGAGCGCCCGGCAGCACCCAGTCCTTGAACGGAGCGCCATTACGCAGCGCGCCTGGCTTGCGGGCCAGAACCGGCACGTAGTGCCACGGGTTGTAGACAGTCTGCTCGCGGCCAAAACACCGGGGGTGATCGCCAACCAGCTGACCGTCCTGACGGATGCTGATGCGCTCGGCATAAGCATGTACTTCGACCGGACGTCCGACCGCCTGCGCCATCACCGAGTATTTGTTCTTGTCGTACATCACCAGGCAGGTTTTGGAGACCGCAGCGGTGCGGGCGTTGAACCCGTCGAAGCATCCGGCATACGGCACCAGGCTCGGCCGCTCCTGCTCGAACATCTCCCAGACCGAGCAGTCCTTGCGCTCTGGGTGGGGATGGCCGCGCGCATACAGCACGCACTGCTCGAGCAGCCAGGCATTCATATCGGTGAACGTGTCGAACCGCAGGCGCGGCTTGAAGAACCGGCCCCGGTTGATGTCGACTTGCTTTTCGACCTGACCTTTCTCCCAACCAGATGCTGGTGTGCAGGCGGTCGGCTCGACCAGATAGTGGCTGCACATTTGGGCGAAGCGCCGATTGAAGTGTCGCTCGCGGCCGATCAGCAGCGCATCCACCGCGGTACGCATGTTATCGTAGATGCCGCGCTGGCAGGTGCCACGATAGAACGCGAACGCCTTGTCGTGAGCGTCGAACACCATCTCCTGGGACTGGCGCGGATAGGCGCGCACGAACGGCATCCGGCTGTGGCAGAGCCGAACCTGGGCCACCTGAACGGCTGTCGTGATGCCGCGTAGCACCACGATCTCGGTCGACCAGTCGAACTGATAGGCCTCGCCTGGAGCAAAGCTCAGCGGGATGTAGGCATCCGACGAGCCGGTGCCGCGCTTGCGCAGGCGTGCCTGGGCATAGCGGCGTACGGTGTCGTAGCCACCCTCGAAGCCCTCGGCCCGCAGATCCTCGAAGATCCGCACCAGGTCGAGCCGCTCCCGGCTGGAAAGCCGGTCGTTGGCACTCAGCCGGCGATCGAGCGTCTCGGTCCAGGCGCCAAGCTTAGGCCGCGGCTGGATCTCGCGCTCGTAGGAGAATTCAGTCTCACCCGAGCGCAGCACCCGCCGCACCGTGTTGCGGGCCAGATCGAACTCCCGGGCGATCTGCTTGATCGACTTGCCGTCGACAAAATGCGCCCGCCTGATCCGGGCAATCGTATCCACAACCAGCATCTCCCCCACCACCCGTCTGTCCGGGCGGCATCATGGCCAATCTGGGGGGTCAATTTTGGACGCCGATTACCCCCTCAGGGGGTCAATATTCAGTGCCGATCTACAGGCCGATAGCAGAAGGGCCGCTTCGGGGCGAGATCCCGGTAATAGCGGACGTTCAGACTGCTGTATCAGGCAGCCTCTCCAG
>JBPBQO010000125.1:0-1727 GCA_050954785.1 Janthinobacterium lividum
GACAACTGGGGCGTCGGCACCCGCAGCATGACGGAGTTACGGCGGCCTGGCAGTGCCGGTCCCACGCCCGGATGATTATGCCATGACACCCGACACTCCCATCGAACCGTCGCCTGTGTCGGTATTCGCCACCCTGCCGGTCGCCTTGTTCGGCTCGGTGATGGGGTTGACCGGGCTCAGCATGGCGTGGCGTCTCGCGCAGGCGCGTTACGGCGTTCCGACCTGGATTGCCGAAGCCGTTGCGGTAGTCGCAGCCTTGGCATTCATCGCGGTGACGACGGGCTATCTGGCGAAGGTCGTCATCGCGCCTGCTGCCGTCGTCGCCGAGTTTCGCCATCCGGTCGCGGGCAACCTGTTTGGCACCGTCTTCATCAGCCTGCTTCTGCTGCCGATCGTGATTGCGCCGCATGCTCGCGGGCTGGCCCAAGGCGTCTGGTGGATCGGTGCGGTCGGCATGTTGATCTTCGCCTTGCTGATCGTCAGTCGCTGGATGAGTAGTCGTCAGCTCGCAGCACATGCCACGCCCGCGTGGATCGTCCCGGTGGTCGGCCTGCTCGATCTGCCACTGGCGCTGCCTTCTCTGGGCATGCCGCCGATGCATGGCGTCATGGTGCTCGGGCTGGCCGTTGGCCTGTTTTTCGCCATTCCAATCTTCACGATGGTGTTCTCGCGCCTGCTTTTCGAGGAACCGCTGCCGCCCGCGCTGGAGCCGTCGCTGCTGATCCTGGTCGCGCCGTTTGCGGTCGGCTTCTCGGCCTATGTCGTGACCGCCGGCCAGGTCGATCTATTTGCAGAGTGCCTTTACGCCCTGACGCTCTTCATCCTCGTCGTGCTGCTCGGTCGGCTCCGACATGCGGCGAGCTGCTGCCCGTTCAGGGTTTCATGGTGGGCTGTCAGCTTCCCGATTGCGGCGGCCGCCATTGCTGCCATCCGTATGGCGTCGACCGAGCCGGGCGTTATTGTGGACCTGGTTGCGATCCTGCTCCTCGGCTTCGCAACGGTGCTTATTCTGTCGTTGCTGGTCCGGACGCTGTGGGGTGTCGCCAGAGGCGAGCTGCGAACGATGGCCGCGTAATAGGCCGCGCGGCCTTGCATACGAGCCCTTTCAAAATCTGCTATGAATCAAGGAACAAGATGATGCCAGTCCGCTCGCTAGCCCTCGCCGCCCTGTTCGCGACAGCTGCTTCCGCAACGACACTGCCACTGAAACCAGGGATTTATGTGCTCGCGGGCTCGCCATGCCGCGATCCGGCATTTGCCGCCATGTTCGAATACGATGGCCGAAGTTTCTCTTACCCGCATGCGAGCGGATGCGTGTCGGAGGTCGTCTCTCATACCGGCAAGCACTACACGGTTCGAGAGACATGCTCCGCTCTGGGAGATGGAACGCCGGCAAAGCCCGAGATCAAGGTTTCAACTTATACCGTCGCCTCGCCAACGCAGGTCGTCGTCGGTCATCGAGGTGATCCGAGCGGCAGTTACTATCGGTGGTGCTCCGCGCGCTAGGCAGCTTGGCTTCCGACCAGATAGAACGCGGAATGGCCGCTTTCGTCATCGACGGATCTCGGCCGGAATGTCAGGCGAACCCGAACGGTAAGCTTTCGTTAGCCCAATCGCTCGAGCAGATGAGCCGCGGATGCCAGCGCTCCTCTCCGAGACTTGGCGCTACGCAGTTTGCGAAGACCATGGTTCAGGCCGGTCGCCCTTCCGGTATCGCACAGGCCTCG
>JBPBQO010000126.1:0-1534 GCA_050954785.1 Janthinobacterium lividum
AGGACAGCGCGGCAGCGTTCTAGAGAGTGCGCGGGTGATGGTGATGCGCATGGTGGTGATCGATGTTGCTACGTGGCGCTCAGGTCGGATCGGGAGCGCCGCGCGGTTTGTAGTTTGCGGATAGGGTAGGTGCTTGGAGGCGTGTTTCTTGCCCTGTTGAGGGGGGAAAAGCGCCGCGCTCGATGACGAGGAAGCCGTAGGCCGCGATGCATAAGGTGGCATGGTGGTGGAAGCCCCGCCATCCCCGTCCTTCATAGTGGCCAAGGCCGAGTTCCTGTTTGAGATCCTGGTAGTCGCGCTCGATGCGCCATCGCAGCTTGGTCAAGTTGACCATCGCCCGGCGAGACGTGGTGGTAGGCAGGGTGCACAGCCAGTATTTCGTGGGTTCCGGTTCGCCGATGGGCCATTCGATGAGGCACCACTCCTCTTGTCGCGGCTCGGACCGCTTGTAATCACGGTGAGCGGGCCGCACCCGCACGGCGGCAAAGCGTGAGGCCAATGTGGTATTGGTGCCTTCGCGCCAGGTGACGCGCCGCCAGGCTCGTTTGGGTAGTTGAATGGCGAGTTGCTTGGCGGAGACAGGGGCGTGCTCGCCATCGCGCCCGACCCGAGACGGCGGTCGTCCGCGCCCGCCGTAGGGCTTCGGCGGCAGGGGCGCCGTGCCGGGCGGCCAAAGGCTGGTCGAGGACTGGATGCCGACGGCGTAGTGCAGGCCCAGTTCGGTGATGCCGTCGCGGAACGCGGTGTCGATGCCGTATCCGGCATCAGCCAGCACGGGTGCAGGCGGCACACCGGCTTGCAGCGCTGCGCGGATCTGGTCGAGCGCGATCTGTGGCTTGGTTTGGAATGCGACATCATCTGGAACACCGGCGTACGCTCGTCGTCCAGCGTCATCCGCCCAGGTCTGCGGTAGATAAAGGCGGTGCGCGATCGGCAGGCTGGCAGCATCGGTCGCGAGCGACAGCGTGACGGCAACCTGACAGTTGTCCTGTTTGCCAAGCTGGCCACAATACTGCCGGGCGACCCCGACAGAGTGCACGCCTTTCTTGGGCATGCCGGTGTCGTCGACCATCCAGCCTCGCACGGCCCCGTGCTGCTGCATGACCGGTAAGACGCGGGCACGAACCGCCGCCAGCACGGCGTCGTCGGACCAGTCTGCCTTTGCGACAAAGTGGTGCAGCGATTGGTGCGCCGCACGCACCCGGCCCGGCTCCACCTTGGCCGCCATCGGCTCGACGCTCTTGCGAACGCCCGGCAGCAACAGACCCGTGCAGTATGACCGGAAAGGCGACGCCCGATCAGCGTGACCCAATACTCCGCTCAGCGCCTCGACATAAGAGAGCAGCCGTGATTCGCTGCCGGACGTATCTGATGAAGACCCCACAATCCGCCTCTACAAACAGGAACCCCATCCATACACAACAACAACCAACCGTACAATAATTTATGACACAGTAAGACTAGCCCGTCTTATTCACGCGTATTGAAGCTTGGTCGGCATTTATAATCGTTGGACGCGGTTGACACTGCTTCT
>JBPBQO010000127.1:0-115233 GCA_050954785.1 Janthinobacterium lividum
ATCCTGGAGATCGGGCGTGGACGCATCGTGCGCGAAGCCGGGCGGCAGCAAGGCCGCGAGCAGGGCGGCATCGCCCTGGTCAGCCTGGGCTCGCGCCTGGGCGAGACGCTGAAAGCCGCCGACGAGCTGGCCGCCCGCGGGCTGCCGCCGACGGTGGTGGATGCGCGCTTCGCCAAGCCGCTGGACACCGCGCTGATCGAGCAGCTCGCCCGCAACCACGCGGTGCTGATCACCATCGAGGAAGGGGCCGCCGGCGGCTTCGGGTCGATCGTGATGCACCATCTGGCGCTGACCGGGCTGCTGGATCACGTGAAAGTCAGGCCGCTGACCCTGCCGGACCGCTTCATCGACCACGATACCCCGACCGCGCAGATCATCCAGGCCGGGCTCTCCGCCAGCCACATCGTCCAGACCGCCCTCCAGGCACTCAGCGTGCCGCACGTTCGCGAGGAAGCGTTGGTCGGGGCCTTGCCGTTGAACCGTATCGCACCGACATCGTGAGACGCATGCTCTCATCCAAGCACCTTCCGGCGCTTTGTCTGGCAATTCTGGGCATGGCTACCCTCTCATCCACCGGTTTCGCCCAAGCGACTCAGGTCGACTCTGCGGCTTCCGCTCAGGTCAACCCGTCCGGGGCCGTGGCTTCGGTAACGGCGCTCTATGCACGTCTTACCCAGACCGAGCGGTCTACCGCTCCATTCGGTCAGCGTGCGCAGCTTCTGGCGCCGGTTGTCGACCAGGTGTTCAACCTGCAGACGGTGTTGCAGAACTCGCTCGGGCTCCGTTACCGCAGCCTTCCGGACACGCAGAAGCAGCAGTTGCTGGAGCAATTCCGCCAGTTCACGGTTGCGCGATACGTTTCGAATTTTGCTGCAGGCGGCACGGATACTTTCAGGGTCAATCCGACCGCGACGGCGTCGCCGATCGCGGGCGACCAGATCGTGCATACCAGTATCGTATCGCATGGTGGTTCGACGACCGATGTCGACTACGTGATGCGACAGGGTCCTGCAGGCTGGCAGGTCGTCGACGTATTATTGAACGGCAACATCAGCCAGGTTGCCGTTCAGCGCGCCGATTTCGGGTCCAGCTTCAGCACCGGGGATGCTACTCCGCTGATCGACAGCCTGAAAAAGAAGACCCTGGCCTTCTCGGAGGGCTGACCTTCCTCGAACGTTGAACGCCGACTGTCGGCCAAGAGCAACAGCCATCCTCATGATGCTTCAGCATAATCCGCTTGCCGTCATGAGTGCCGCCGCTGATTTCGTGGCAGCGCTTGGCTGCATACAGGCAGCAGTCGGAGCCGTGCTGGTTCATCGCTTCGGTGCAGGCGGCCTGGACGCACAGGATCCGATCGGCATTTTGGGTCGGGGGACATCGCTGCCTCCGGTGACCGTGCTGAAGCCGCTCTATGGTGACGAGCCGTTGCTCGAGGACGCACTCGCCAGCTTCTGCGTGCAGGATTATCCGCATGTGCAGATCGTATTCGGCGTACAGAGCCGCATCGACTCGGCAATTCCGGTCGTTCGACGGTTGCAGGCGCGGTTTCCCACGCTTGACCTGGTGCTGGTGGTCGATCCGACCCTGCACGGCGACAATTACAAAATCGCCAACCTCATCAACATGCTGCCGAGTGCCAGCCACGATGTGCTGGTGATTTCGGACTCCGACATTCATGCCGAGCCGACCTATCTGCGGCATGTCGTCCGGGCATTGCAGGCGCCGGGCATCGGGCTGGTGACTACGCTGTACGGGGGCCGAACGGCCAGTCCGACTTTGGCGCGCAGACTCGCGGCGGGACAGATCAATCATAGTTTCCTGCCCGGCGTGCTGATGTCGCGCGTGCTCGGCCGCCAGGACTGCCTGGGTTCCACGATGGCACTGAACCGATACACCCTGGAGGCGATCGGCGGCCTGTCCGCCCTGTCCCCGCACATCGCGGACGACTCGGCACTCGGGCAACTGGTACGCGCGAACGGCCAGTCGATCGCGATTGCCGACGCCATGACCATGACCACGACCGCCGAGGTCGGTTTCAACGACCTGTTCGCGCACGAACTGCGCTGGGGGCGCACCGTCCGCAGTGTCGAGCCGCTGGGATATGCGCTCTCGGCGATCCAGTTGCCGCTGTTCTGGGCCACGGTCGCGGTTCTGCTGTTGCCGGAATCGTTACCGAGCTGGCTGGCGCTTGCGTTCGTCTGGATGGTCCGCTTCCTCTCGGCGACGGTGATCGACCGGGCCCTTGGTCAGGCGGCGACGTTGCCGATCATGTTGCTGCCGGTGCGTGACTGGCTGTCGGCGGCAGTCATGCTCGGAAGCTTTACCGGGCGTCGTGTTGCATGGCGTGGCCAGACCATGCGTCTTCCCGATCAGGCGATCATGACAACCGTTCATTCCCGACTGGCGCCGGCGCTGGCGCCCGGTATCGACGCCGGCAACTGACCACGATCCTGCAGTGCAGGATTTTAATGACGTACATCACCGCTGGGCGTATTGAGCCCGGCTGCCCTGTTCGACCCCATATCGGCTTTTTGCTCGATCCGAGGACGCCTCGCCCGATGATGAAGACCTTGTTTCTGCAGCCACCCTCGTTCGACGGCTTTGATGGCGGCGCCGGTTCGCGCTACCAGGCCAAGCGCGAGATCAAGTCGTTCTGGTACCCAACCTGGCTTGCCCAGCCGGCGGCCCTGATTCCGGACAGCCGCCTGATCGACGCACCGCCGGCCCGCCTGGGCATGGCGCCAGTGCTGGCCGATATCGCCAATCGCGACATGGTGGTACTACACACCTCGACCCCGTCCTTCGCATCGGACGTGAAGGTCGCGCAGATGCTGAAGGACGCCAAGCCGAGCCTGAAGATCGGCATGGTCGGCGCCAAGGTTGCGGTCCAGCCGGAGGAGAGCCTGCTCAAGGGCCTGCCGATCGACTGGGTCGCCCGCAACGAGTTCGATTTCACCGTCAAGGAGATCGCCGAAGGCCGTGATCTCAAGGACGTCGACGGGATCAGCTGGCGCAACAACGACGGCGTGATCGTCCATAACCGGGATCGCGAGATGATCCACGACATGGACTCGCTGCCGTTCGTGACCGAGGTCTACAAGCGCGACCTGCATATCGAGGACTACTTCATCGGGTACCTGATGCACCCGTACATCTCGATCTACACCGGCCGTGGCTGCAAATCGCGCTGCACCTTCTGCCTCTGGCCGCAGACGGTCGGCGGGCATGTCTATCGCACCCGCACCCCCGGCCATGTCGCCGAGGAAATCCGTCTGGCGATGAAGTATTTCCCGCAGGTGAAGGAGTTCTTCTTCGACGACGATACCTTCACCGACGATTTGCCGCGTGCGGAGCTGATCGCCAAGGAGCTCGGCAAGCTGGGCGTTACGTGGTCGTGCAACGCGAAGGCGAACGTGCCGCGTGCGACCCTGAAAGTGCTGAAGGATAACGGGCTGCGCCTGTTGTTGGTCGGCTACGAGAGCGGCAACCAGCAGATCCTGCACAACATCAAGAAGGGCCTTCGAATCGAGGTCGCCCGGCAGTTCACCAAGGATTGCCACGAGCTCGGCATCAAGATCCACGGCACCTTCATCCTGGGCTTGCCCGGCGAGACCAAGGAAACCATCCAGGAGACGATCACCTTCGCCAAGGAGATCAACCCGCACACCATGCAGGTCAGCCTGGCTGCTCCCTATCCCGGCACGTTCCTGCACAAGCAGGCGACCGAAAATGGCTGGCTGGACGAGTCTCACGCCGAGCTGATCGACGAGAACGGCGTGCAGATGGCGCCGCTGCACTACCCGCATCTATCGCACACCGAGATCTTCGAGAGCGTCGAGACTTTCTACCGGAAGTTCTACTTCCGGGCTCCGAAGATCGCCTCGATCGTCGGCGAGATGGTGCGCAGCCCACAGATGATGAAGCGTCGCCTGCGCGAAGGGGTGGAGTTCTTCCAGTTCCTCAAGGATCGCCACGCAGCCTGATGGATACGGCCGGGGCCAGGGTGCCCCGGCCTTCCGATGCGCCAGCTTCTTATCTCGGCCGACGATTTCGGGCTGTCGCCGAGCGTCAACGAGGGGATCGAGCGCGCGCATCGCGACGGCATCCTGACCACGGCCAGCCTGATGGTCGCAGGTGCCGCCTGTGCGGATGCGGTCGAGCGTGCGAAGCGCATGCCGGATCTGAAGGTTGGCCTGCATCTGGTCGTGATCGAAGGTCCGGCCGTTCTCGATCCTGTCGACATTCCACGTCTGGTCGACCGGAACGGAAGGTTTCCGTCCGATCAGCTCGGGCTCGGGCTGCGCTATTTTTTCCGGCCGGACGTGCGCCGACAGCTTGGGCGCGAGATCGAAGCGCAGTTCGATGCCTTCGCCAGGACCGGCCTCGTGCTCGACCATGCCAATGCGCACAAGCACATGCACCTGCACCCGACCGTCGGCGCGATGATGGTCCGGGCCGGCCGGCGTCACGGGCTGAAGTCGATCCGGGTGCCGATCGAGCCGCCCGGACCGATCGGCGAAGCGGACACGATCGGGGCCCGTGCCCTGCGTGCCTGGACCAGGGTCCTCCGGGCGCAGGTGCGCCGTGCCGGAATGACGACCAACGATTCCTGTTTCGGGCTGGCCTGGAGCGGCCACATGACGGCGGATCGCCTCGTCGCTCTGGCCGGGAGCCTGCCCAACGGGTTCAGCGAACTCTATTTTCATCCGGCGGCCTCCCGCGATCCCTTGCTGGACGCGCTGATGCCGGACTACGAGCACGAGGCCGAACTGGCAGCCCTGTGCGATCCACAGGTGCGCAACGCGTTGTTCCGGTCGGGCATGGTGCCGGCAACCTGGCAGGACGCAAGATAACATTTCCCCGGCCCAGCCGACGCTATCCCGACGAGTGACAACCAGCCGGATCGGTGGTCGGTTGGACGTGGCCAAGCCGCCACCCCCTCCGTCATCGAGAGAGCATCATGGTCGAAAACAGCCTGCCTCGTCCCTGCTTCATCGAACTGCCGACCCGCGACCTTGCTGCCGGCAGAGCCTTCTATGCCGAGGTTTTCGGCTGGGACATGACGTCGTTCGGTCCGTCCTATGCCTGCACGATGACCGGCGACGTCGACATCGGACTTCAGGCCGACGCTAGCGAAGCGACACACGCGCCACTGCCGGTCATCGAGGTCCCGGATATCGATCGGGCACTTGCCGCTGTGGCAGGTGCCGGCGGTCTGATCACCAGGCCGGTATTCGCTTTTCCTGGCGGCCGTCGCTTTCACTTCCGTGATCCGAGCGGCAACGAGTTGGCGGCGATGAAGCCGGATTGAGCGCCGGGTCCAGTGCTGAATGCCACGATGGGGGTCTGCATGATGTTTTGAAGTAGCTCGTCCTGCTGGCCGATTATGCTGTAGCCTCGATCCGCGAATGATGGCTTCCGACAGGGTCCGGTGCCCTCCGCCGGATGACCATAATCCAGATCGGGTGATCAGTTGCGCAAGGCCGAGCCACCGCCGCTCTCCAGCGGAGACACACTGTCGAACAGCCTGAGGCTGGTGGTCGGCGAAGGGCTCGAGCATCTGGATGCGCATCGCGCCGGGGCATTCGCCGGCGACGCCGAGGCGATCCATCAGGCGCGGGTGGCGCTCCGGCGCCTGCGCTCCGCGCTGAAGCTGTTCCGGCGGCACCTGAACCCGCCGGCCCGCGACGGCTTCAACGACGCGCTGCGTACGTTCGGGCGCACCCTCGGGGCAGCCCGCGACTGGGACGTATTCGTACTGGAAACGGTGCCGGCGATCATGACCGCGGTGCCGGATCGGTCCGAGGCGCTGGGCGTGCTGCTGGCACCCGCACAGCAGGAACGCGACCTCGGGCACCTCGCCATGCGCGCGCTGCTGCAAGATCCGCATACCGATGCGGTGCTGCGGGACCTCGGGGACTGGAGCGGCGACAGGGTCGCGTTCTTTCCCCGCAAGGCGGCGAAGCGGTCGATCGCCGACGAGGCGGGTCCGCTCCTGGACCGGCTGGCGAAATCCGTGCGCAGGCGGGCGTCCGGGCTCGAGGAACAGAATGACGAGGAGCGGCATGCCCTGCGCAAGGCGCTTAAGTCGCTGCGCTACGGGATAGAGATGCTGGAATCGCTGCACGACCGTCGCACCGCGAAACCCTATCGGCAGGCTCTTTCCGTCCTGCAGGAAGATCTCGGCCGCCTGAACGACGCCATTGGGGCTGTCGAGCTGGTTCACCGCATGCCCGATGAACCGGGCAGGCTCGTGATCGACCAATGGGCAAATGGACAGCGGCAGGCTGCTCTCATCGAGCTGCCTGCCGCATGGCGTCAATTCAGGTCGATGCCGGCTTTCTGGTAGCCGGCGTGACGCCGATCAGGCGGCTGCGGTGGCCGCGAGGTTCTGACGGACCCATTCCTTGAGCTGGCTCTTGGGCATCGCACCGACCTTGGTCGCGGCCGGCTTGCCGTCCTTGAACAGGATCATCGTCGGTATGCCACGAACGGCATAGGCATTCGGGGTCAACGGATTCGAGTCGATATCGACCTTGGCGACGATGAGCTGGTCCTTGAACTCGGCGCCGATTTCCTCGAGCGCGGGAGCGATCATCTTGCAGGGGCCGCACCACTCCGCCCAGAAATCGACCAGGACGACGCCCTTGGCCTTCAGCACGTCGGCATCGAAGGTCTCGTCGGTCACGGCTACGGTGTTCTCGCTCATCACGCTCTCCTGAAATGGACAGTCGGTCCGCAGCGACTCCGTGCGGGCACGATCAGACTAGGCTTCGAAATGGGCAGGACCGCGCCGGCGGTCAAGCCATGCCCAGGGTCAGGCGCGCATCCTCGGCTCTCGTGCGATATGTGCCCGGCGCATGTGGCAGGAGTACCGCGTCCGGCAGGTGCATGATCGACGCCTCCTGGGTCCAGACCAGCGCGCATCGGATCGGCCGGCCTGGATAAAGTGCCGTCAGCAGGGCCCGATACGCGGACATCTGGCGAAGATACGGCACCGGTACCTCCTCCGGCCGCGCCGGGGTGCGGCGGTTGGTCTTGAAGTCGCAGAGCAGGATCTCGTCGGCCAGGACGCGCAGCCGGTCGATCTGCCCGGTGATGACGATACCGTCGACCAGTCCGGAGACCGGCTGCTCGGCCAGCGCCTCGGTCTCGAACAAGGGTGCGAGTGCCGGATCGGACAGCAGCGCCATGACCTGCGTCGCCAAGTGTTCGGCTTCGTCCGGTGGCAGCCCGTCCGGACCGGCAAGCAGAAAGCGCCGGGCCGCCGCGTCGCGATCGCGCGGGTCGAGCCCCGGCAGATGCTGCAACAGTGCATGCACCAGCCGCCCGCGACGGAACGCGTCTGCGCGTGCACCGGTGCGCCGTTCCACAGGGTCATTCCCGGCATCGAGCGGTGAGCGCAGTTCCGGCACCGGTCCGAGCCCGACATCGTCAGGGCGACTCGGCGCCAGCGGCCGCGGCAGTGCCGGCTCGATCGGCGGCGGCAACGCATGCCACAGCGGCGCACGGCCCATCCAGGCGGGCAGGCTGGGCATGGGCGGGGCGGCATCCACAGGGTCCGGCCGTGCCGGCTCGGCTATCGCGCGCTGCTCCAGCAACAGCCGCTCGCCGGGCCAGCCGATGCCGAACGGCTCCACGGACGCTTCGGCGGTTTCGAACCCCTGCCGGCAGAGCTCGTACCAGCAGGTCGGCGGCAGCTTTGCGGGGGTCTTGCGGCCCGGCTCCCAGCCGCACACCACCAGCCGGTCGGCGGCACGGGTCAGGGCGACATAAAGCAGCCGGTTGCTCTCCTCCTGCGCCGCCTGCCTGATCCGGTCGCGCAGGCGTTTCGTCGGCGCGGAGGCGAGGTCCGCGCGCGGCACCCAGAACGGCAGCATCAGGCCGGTCTCGTTGCTCCAGAGCAGGTTCTCGTCGCTGGGTGCGACGGACGTGGTGTCCGGCATCACCACCAGCCGCGCCTGCAGGCCTTTCGCGCCATGCGCGGTCATCACCCGGACTGCATCGCCGGCGGCATCGGGCTCGCGCTTGATGGTTTCCTCGGACCGTCGCAGCCAGTGCAGGAAGCCCTGCAGCGACGGCGGATGGGTTTCGGCGTGGCGCAAGGCGGCCGACAGCAGCTCGTCCACCGGTTCGGATGCTTCCGGCCCGAGCCGTGCCAGCAGCCGGGCGCGTCCGCCGAGCCGGCCGAGCGCCTCGCTCAGCAGGGCATGCGGCGAGACGAAATCGACCCGGCCGAACAGGGTCGACAGCATCCCCCAGGCGCGCCGCCAGTCGGACCGTTCCTCGGACCGCTCGCGCAGCCGGTCCCAGAGCGTGCCCTCGCGGCCGATCGCCAGCGCCATCAGGCTGTCGTCGGACAGGCCGCCGAGCGGGCTGGTCAGCACGCAGCCCAGGGTAAGGTCGTCTTGCGGCAGCAGCAGCACGTCGCACAGTGCCATCAGGTCCTGCACCGCGATCTGGTCGACCAGGCCGGTGCGCACCAATGTCGCCACCGGCACGCCTTCGGCCTTCAGTGCGCGGATCAGCGCCCGCACGAACGCGCTGCGTCGCGGCACCAGCACCAGCACGTCGCCGGCGGTGAGTGGTGCGCCACCGGTCGCATGCGGACGGCCGATCTCGCCGGCGATCCATCTTGCCAGCGCCTCGGCCAGACGCTGCGGGGCCGACACCTGGCCGCGGTTGCGCGCCGGCGCGGACCATGGATCGTCGGAGACCGGCTCCGAAACCGGAACCGGTTCGGCATCCCCATCCTGCTGGTCGGGTGCTTCCAGGGAGGCCGGCACCAGCGGCCATAGCTCGACGCAGCCGGGCGCGTCCGGGCGGGCGGAGTAGTGATGCACGGCGATGTCGCTGCCGGGCTCGATCACTCCGGCGGCGGCGTCGGGGCTGGCGAACACCGCATCCACCAGCGTCAGCACCGGCTCCACCGACCGGAACGAGACGTTCAGCTCCGGCTCGCGCCAGTCCTCGCCACCGTCGCGCACGCGGCTCCGGAACCGCTCGTGCCATTCATGGAACGCCTTCGGGTCGGCACCCTGGAACGAGTAGATCGACTGCTTGTAGTCGCCGACCGCGAACACCGTGCGAGGCAACACCCGTTCGTTTCCGGCACCGCCTCCAACGAAGAAATCCTCGGTCAGCGCTCCGGCGATGCGCCATTGCAGGTCGGAGGTGTCCTGCACCTCATCCAGCAGCAGATGGTCGATGCCGCCATCGAGCTTGTAGAGCACCCAGGCCGATCCAGGCTCGCGCAGCAGGTCGAGCGTGCGGGCGATCAGGTCGTCGTAATCGAGCAGGCCCCGCTCGCGCTTGGTGCCGGCATAGCGGCGCAGCACCGGGCCCGCCATGCGCAGCAGCGCCATGGTCAGCGACACCATGCGGATGGCACGGCAGGCATCGTCGACGGCGGCAACCCGCTCGGCTTCGGCCACCAGCGCGTCGGCGATCTCGGGATGCGAGGCGGCGACCTTGCCCTTGACGAACCCGCCAGCCGCGCGCGGCTCGCCGGCCGCGGTCAGGAACAGCTCACGCCAGGCGGCCCATGCCTGGAACCGGTCCGGATGGGCATACGCCAGCCAGTCCCCGATCCGGCTGGCGGTGGCCTTCAGGCCAGCCGGCCCGACCTCGATCGCCAGCCGCAGCAGCCGCAGCATCGCGGGTTCGTCCGGCAGGCTGGTGGCCGCGAGGATGCAGGCCTCCTCGTCCGCATGCACGATGCCGGCGACCTGACGCAGGCGTGCCTGCACGGTATCCGGGTCCTGTTCCAGCAGCGACAGCACCGGTCCCAGCAGCGGCGCCTTTTCCTGCAGCCGACGAACCAGCCGGGTCACTTCCTGGGCGTTCACCTGGCCGGCCAGCAAAGCCAGCGCCGCACGTCCTTCCACGGAGCCGGCGCGGGCAGCCAGAACCTCTTCCCAGGCGCGGTTCAGGGCGATGCGGCTGTCGGTTTCCTCGACCAGCCGGAAGTGCGGGCTGATCGCCGCCTCGACCGGAAACCGGCGCAGCAGCGACTGGCAGAAGGCGTGGATGGTGCCGATCCGCATGCCGCCGGGCAGGTCCAGCACGCGCGCGAACAGGGCGCGTGCCGCCCTGCGCATCGTCGGACCGTGGCCGCAGCCGAGTGCCGTCAGCCTGGCATCGAGTGCTGCATCGTCCAGCGTCACCCAGCGACCCAGCTCGCGCTGCAGCCGGATCGACATTTCCGCGGCGGCCGCCTTGGTGAAGGTCAGGCACTGGATCCGCGCCGGATCGGTTCCCGGCACGACGCCCTGCTCGGGATCTTCCGGTGCGGGACGCGGCAGCATCAGGCGCAGCAGCCGGTCGATCAGCAGCTTGGTCTTGCCGCTGCCGGCCGATGCCGACACGAAAGCGGACGCGTTCGGGTCGGATGCCTGGCCCTGCTGATGGTTGGCAAGGTCGATGGCGTCGCCAGCCGTGTCGCCGGCAAGTGAAAGGCTCATGCGCCGTCTTCCTGGGCAGCGCTCCATTCGGCCACGCGCGCAAGCTGCGCGTAGTCCGGATAGGGCGGGGTCCAATCGGGCCGTGGATGCGACAGATAAGGCTGGTCGGGCTGGTCGTAGGCCGCAACGAGGGCAGCCAGCGCGTCCCAGCTTCGTTCGACCAGCGCCTGCAGGGCATCGCTCTTGATCGGCTGCAGTTCCTCGCCCGGCTTCGCGCCACCGGACAGCTTCCAGTAGACGATTTCCGCCGCTTCCGCCTGGAGTTCGGGGCCGAACCCGCCGCGCAGGGCCATCGCGGCTTCCAGCACCAGTTGCGAGGACCAGCCCGCCTGGACCGCCATCCGGCTCGGCAGCGTGCCGGTCTTGTAGTCGAACAGGGCGAGCAACCCGTCCGCCCGCTTCTCGATCCGGTCGGCCCGGCCGCTCAGCACGAACTCGCCTCCGGGCGATCCGGAGATCGCCACCTTGCCGGAAATTTCCGTGCGCAACTCCAGCGGCTGCGACTGCGCGCGGCGTTCGCCCTCCGTACGAGCCACCCATCCGGCGATGCGTGCCAGCCGGGGTCGCCACCACGCCGCCAGCGCCGGCCTCAGTCCCCTGGCATCGAGCACCTCGTCGAACGCCCGCTCCAGGGCGGCGGCGGCATCGGCCGGCCAGTCGCCCGGGTTCGCGTGCAGGAAGCCGGCGAGCGCGTGATGCACGATGATGCCGTAGTCGGCGGCGTCCGCCGGTTCCTCCAGGGCTGCGATCGGGCGGAGCCTGAGGATGTGCTTGGCATGCACCGCATAGGGATCGCGCATCCAGGTCTCGATTTCGGTCACGCTGAGGCGGCGCGGACGCAGCGACACCGGCGGCCTCGGCGACGGCGGACGCACCGGGATCGCCGGGCCATCCGGCTGATCGAGGCGGCGCAGCCAGGCGCTGGCCGGATGGGTCGGCACGCTCATGTCGCGGCCGGCCAGGAACGCCTCCAGCCTGACCAGCCAGCGTGCCGGAACGGCGGGAGCGCCGTCCCGCCGCGCGGGGCAGGACAGCACGATCTTCGGCGCGGCGCAGCAGGCCGACAGGAAGTCGTGCGCGGCCTGGCCCACCGCTTCCTCGGGTGAAGGCAAACCGACCCGGATGCGCATCGGCCGGCTCATCCACGGACCGGGATCGACCGATTGCGGCCAGACGGTCTCGACCAGCCCGCCGAGCACCATCAGGTCCACGGTCTGCAGCCGGGCTTCCAACAGACCCCAGATGAACAGGCGCGGATGCTCGGAGGACCCTTCGGGCAACCCGCGCAGGACGCGCCGGCTGCGGACGGCGATGCCCAGCATCGAGGCCTCCAGCAGGCCGGTCAGGGTGTTCGGCGACTGGTCCGGCAGGCCGTCGCAGGCACTCGACAGCTCGGCCAGGTGCAGCGCAAGCGCGTTGCCCTCCTCGCCCGACCAGAGGATCGCGGCGCCGGACTTCTCGTCCGTCCCGGCCAGGGCTTCGGCCGCCTGCACCAAGGCGCGCAGCAGCAGCCGGGGCGAAGTGGTGCGCGCTGCCGACGCGTTCAGCAGCGGCGCCAGGCAGGTGACGATCCGTTCGAGGAAGGCGCCGCTGCGCGGATCCTTCGCGACCTGGGCCACGGCGGCGCGCAGGCCGTCCAGTCCGGGTGTCGGCGCCGGACCGCGCAGGCACAGCAGCTCGAGCAGGCGGGTCTGCCGGCGGCATTCCGCGGGTGCGAGGCCGGCTGCGGCCAGCGGATGCTTCAGCAACGACAACAAAGCCACCGGTGCCAGTCCGTCGGCAACCGCGGTGGCCAGCAGGCGCAACAGCATGGATGGCGGCGTCGCGACCAGCGGCTCTCCGGCGCTGTCATCCACGGCGACGCCCCAGCGGGACAGTTCCACCGCGACCCGGTTGGCCAAAGCGCGATCGGGAGTGACCAGAGCGGCGCGCTTGCCGGGCACCTCCAGGGCGGACCGCATGACCAGGGCGATCGCGGCGGCTTCCTCCTGCTGGTCGGTGGTCTGCAGGCGGGTGATGCCGCCGATCTCGACCGGTCCGCGATCCTCGAGCCAGTCGCCTAGCGCCTGTTCCGGCAGCAGGGCACGGGACAGGGTACGAACCCGGCCGACCGGACAGGTCGGCGCGCCGGCTGATTCGGGACCGTCCCACCGTTGCAGGTCGGCACGCCGTGCATCGAGCCGGCCGAGCAGGGTGGCGAGGCCCGCCTGCGGATGGCTGTCGGGCAGTGCGTCCCATTCGGAATCGGTCAGCCGGTCGTCGATGCCGTGTAGAACGACCTGTCCGTGCGGCAGGGTCGCGACCGATCGCAGCAAGGCCGCGACGGCCGGATTCGCGGCGGTGAAGCCGGCGGCCCAGATCGGATGATGGGTGCCGCCGCCTTCATGCCAGAGCTCCGCCTGCGCGCGCAGCAGCGCCATCTGCCGCGCCACCGGGTTGGAGAGACCGGAATCCGCCAGCCATTGCGGCCATGCGGCGGTAACGATCCGCAGGAACTCCAGCGTGTCCTGCCAGTGCTGCGCGAACCCTTCGGCGGCGTCGGGCAGGGTGCGTGCGAGATCGCATTCCGCGCGCTCGGCCTCGTCCATGAGGTCGGCCAGCGCCTGCGCCAGCGGCCAGGCCTGGTCCAGGGTCGGCGCGGTGCCGAACCGGTGCCCGGCCTTCAGGACCAGGCCGCTGAGCAGGGCCAGCCGGCGCATCGGCTCGACCGCGGGCGGTGCGTCGAGCCAGCCGCCGAGCGCCAGCGGCGCCTCGTCCAGCGCACCGATCGCGGCGATGCGCGGCAGCAGCATGACCCGGCCATTGGCCACCCGGAGGAAGGCGTCGGACAGCGCACGCGCCGCACGCCGGGTCGGCAGCAGGATGGTGCCGCGCGCCAGGGCCAGCGGATCGTCCGTGCCACCCGCCTGGGCGATCCAGCGCGCCGCGAGCACGTCCAGGAACGGCAGGTGCTGGGGAATGAAACCGAGATTGAGCGCCATCCGGGTCAGTGCTTCAGGTCGTCGCCGGGCCGAACAGCGGATCGCGCAGGGCGCGTTCGGTTTCGGCGATGTCGGACGGACGCGACAGGTGGAACCAGGGTCCGTCATGCACCACGGCCTGGATGCGACCCGAGGCGATCGCCTCGTCCCAGAGCGCGTTCATGCTGAAGGCGCCGTGGTGGAGTCCCTTGAACAGCGCCGGCGACACGAGCTGCACGCCCGCGAACATGTAGGGGACGATCTCGTTTTCATGGCGCCTACGCACCCGGCCGCCATCGTCGATCGCGAAATCGCCGGACCCCACTTCACCAATGACCGTGGCGGTGCGCGCGACCAGCAGCAGCACATCGACGGCCTGCGCATCGAACGCATCGGTCAGCCGGCGCAGCGCCGGGGTCGGCCCATCCAGCCAGAAGCTGTCGCCATTCACGACGAGAAAGGGCGCGTCCCGCTTCAGACCACCGGAGTTCAGCGCCTCCAGAACCGCACCGCCGGTATCCAGCAAAACCGGCTCGGACTGCAGGATGGTGACCGGCCTGCCACCGTCCTGGGCAGTACGCGACCGCAACCGGGCCGCTACCTGGTCGGCATGATGGTGCGCGTTCACCACCACCGTCCCGACACCGGCCTCGCGCAGCCGGTCGAGCGCATGGTCCAGCAGCGAACGGCCGGCGACCGACAGCAGCGGCTTCGGCGTGGTTCCGGTCAGCGGCTGCATGCGCGTACCCAGGCCGGCGGCCAGGATCATCGCGTGGCGAACGACGGTGCTCATGCGCGAACCGGTCCCGAAGCGACGAGCCCGGCGGGAAGCCGGTCCGGCCAGCCTTCGATCAGCACACGGCGGGGCGGATCGGCGGCGGGATCATCATGGCCGCCGCTATCGAACAGCAATTCCAGGGTCAGGCGCAACGCGTCCGCCGGCGCCAGCACGCCGAGTCGGTCCGGCCATTCCACCAGCACGGCACCGGCACGCGCCTCGTCCCAGCCGAGCTCTTCGACCGCGTCCGGGTCGTCGAGGCGCCACAGGTCGAAGTGGGCGATCGGAAATCCGGGACCTTCATAGGTCTGTACCAGGGTGTAGCTCGGGCTCGGCACCTCCATGTCGCCGTGGCCGCAGGCCTCGCGCAACAGGGCGCGGGCGAGCGCGGTCTTGCCTGCGCCGAGCGGTCCATCGAGCAGGATCGAATCACCCGGACGCAGCAGACGCGCCAATGCCCGACCGAGAGCCTCGGTGCTGGCCAGATCCGGCAGGTCGCGCATCAGTCGTGAGTCCATCCCGCCATCTTGCCGTAGCCCTGCCATGCTCCACAATGCGTGGTGCAGGGGTTACGACGACCCTTCCTTGAACGAAGAGGCCAAAGACCAACGCCATGGAGATCGAGACGGACGTTGCGATCATCGGTGCCGGCCCAGCCGGCCTGTTCGCCGCCTTCGAGTGCGGCATGCTGCGCCTGGACTGCGTGCTGATCGACGCTCTGTCCGAGGTCGGCGGCCAATGCACGGCGCTGTATCCAGAGAAGCCGATCTACGACATCCCGGCCCTTCCGGCGATCGAGGCCGGCGCGCTGATCGCATCGCTGGAACGCCAGATCGCGCCGTTCCACGTTCGCCGGCTGCTCGACCGCCGGGTCGAAGCGCTGGCCGGCACGCGCGGCGCCTTCCGGCTGCGCACCGACCAGGGCGACAGCGTGGCCGCGAAAGCGGTGATCATCGCCGCCGGTGCCGGCGCGTTCGGGCCGAACCGGCCGCCGCTGGCCGGGATCGACGCGTTCGAGCGCGAGGGCGGGGTGATGTATTTCATCCGCCGCCGCGAGGCATTACGCGGCCGGCGCGTGGTGATCGCCGGCGGCGGCGATAGCGCGGTCGACTGGGCACTGTCGCTCAAGGACATCGCCGCCAAGGTCTGGCTGGTGCATCGCCGCGACCGGTTCCGCGCCGCGCCGGAGAGCCTCGCACAGCTCGACCAGGCAGCGGCGCGCGGCGAGATCGAGAAGGTGGTGCCCTACCAGTTGCATGGATTGTCCGGCGAACACGGTGTGCTGTCGGGCGTGTCCGTGGCCACTCTCGACGGCGAGGTCAGGACGCTGGAAGCGGATTGCCTGTTGCCGTTCTTCGGTCTCTCGACCGATCTCGGGCCGATCGCCAACTGGGGCCTGCAGACCGGGCTGCACACCCTCGTTCCGGTCACGCCCTCGACCCTGGAAACCACCCTGCCCGGCGTGTTCGCGATCGGCGACGTGGCCACCTATCCGGGCAAGCTCAAGCTGATCCTGCAAGGATTCAGCGAAGCCGCGATGGCGGCGCATGCGATCCATCCGATCGTGCGTCCGGAGCAGGCGCTGCATTTCGAATACTCGACCTCCAGGGGCGTGCCGGCCGCATGAGCGGGACGGTGGATGCAGGTCCCGAGGCCGGCTGGGCAGGCGGCTGGCTCACGATCGACCTGGACGCGATCGTCGCCAACTGGCGCGCATTGCGGGACCGGGCGGCGCCTGCAGAATGCGCCGCCGTGGTGAAAGCGGATGCCTACGGGCTCGGCATCGAGCAGGTGGCACCGGCCCTGGACCGGGCCGGATGCCGCACCTTCTTCGTCGCCCATCTGGCTGAGGGGGTCGTGCTGCGCCGACTGCTGGCGCCCGACCGGGTGGTGTTCGTGCTGAACGGAGTCCCTCCCGGAACCGCCTCGGCGTTCGTGACGCATGGTCTGCTGCCGGTGCTCAACAGCCTCGGACAGGTCGCCGAGTGGCGGGCAACCGCGATCGAGGCCGGACGGCCCCTGCCCGCTTCGGTGCAGATCGACACCGGGATGTCGCGTTTCGGGCTGTCGCCACAGGAGGTGGCCGGGCTTGCGGCGCAACCTGACGGCCTGACCGGTATCGAGATTCGTCTGGTGATGAGCCATCTCGGCTGCGCCGACACGCCGGATCATCCGGCCAACGAGGAGCAGTTGGCCAGCTTCGAACGGCTGGCGTCCCTGCTTCCGCCCGCGCCGCGAAGCCTTGCCGCCTCGTCCGGCATCTTCCTGGACAGCCGCTATCATCTCGACCTGGTCCGGCCGGGCGTCGCGCTGTATGGCGTGCCGCCGACCGCGCAGAGGCCCAACCCGATGCGGCCGGTGATCAGGCTGCAGGCGCGGGTGGTGCAGACGCGCCGGGTGCAGCCGGGCGACTGGGTGGGATATGGCGCGACGTTCAGGGCCATGCGCCCGACCGATGTGGCCACGCTCGCGATCGGCTATGCGGACGGGTTCCTGCGTGCCTCAGGAGGCGGCGTGGCCAGCCTGTCGGATGGCGGCCCGATGCTGCCGATCATCGGGCGGATCTCGATGGACAGCCTGGCGATCGACGTAACCGATATTCCGGCAGACAAGGTCCGGGACGGCATGCCGCTGGACCTGATCGGGCCGCATCGCCCGCTGGAGGACGCTGCGGACGCGGCCGGCACGATCGGCTATGAGCTGCTGACGTCGCTCGGCAACCGCTATCACCGAAGCTGGCACGGCAGCCCTTAAGTTTCCCGGCACGCCAGCCTGCAGGAAGGACCTCGCCATGATCGAATTCTACACCTGGAAGACGCCGAACGGCCGCAAGGTGGCAATCATGCTGGAGGAGCTCGGCGAGCCATACACGCTGCATCCGGTGGACATCTCCAACAAGGAGCAGTTCACGCCGGAATTCCTGGCCGTCTCGCCCAACAACAAGATCCCGGCGATCGTCGACATCGATGCGCCCGGAGGCCCGCTTCCGATATTCGAAAGCGGCGCGATCCTGACCTATCTGGCGGAAAGAAGCAGTCGTTTCCTGCCGGCCTCCGGCGCCGAACGGTTCAAGACGCTGGAATGGCTCTACTGGCAGGTCGGCGGTCTCGGCCCGATGCTCGGCCAGCTCGGCTTCTTTGCCATGATGTCGAAGGACAAGGTTCCGCCGGCGATCGAGCGCTTCACCACAGAGGTGGACCGGCTGCTCGGCGTGCTGGAAGGACGGCTTGCGAAATCGCCCTATCTCGGCGGCGAGAGCTACACGATCGCCGACATGGCCACTTACCCGTGGATGGCGGCGGCGATGGAACGAATGCAGGCGGCACTCGGCGACAGCCTGGCCGACAAGCCGGCGATCCATGACTGGCTGGCCCGCGTGGGCGATCGTCCGGCGGTCAAGGCCGGCATGAACATACCGGGCTGAGGATGGTGGGTGTGATGCAGGACACGCTGAACCGGTCGCTTCACGGATGAAGGTCGTCGTGCTCGGCGGCGGCGTCATCGGCGTGACGTCCGCCTGGTATCTCGCGCGCCTCGGCCACGAGGTCGAGCTGATCGACCGGCAGCCGGGCGTGGCGATGGAAACCAGCTTCGCCAATGCGGGACAGGTGTCGCCCGGCTATTCGACGCCGTGGGCCGCACCCGGCCTGCCGATCAAGGCGATCGGCTGGATGATGCGCAAGCACAGCCCGCTGCTGATCCGCGCACGCCTCGATATCGCGATGGTCCGCTGGATGGGCCAATTGCTGGCGAACTGCACCGAGGAGGCCTACGAGCGCAACAAGAGCCGGATGCTGCGGCTGGCCGAATACAGCCGCGACTGCCTCGACGATCTCCGGCACGAGACCGGCATCACCTACGACGACGGTCAGGCCGGGCTGATCCAGTTGTTCCGCACCCAGTCCCAGCTCGATCACGCGGCGGACGACATGCGCATCCTGGCAGCCGGCGGCGTTCCGCACGAGCTGCTCGACCAGGCCGGCGTGGTGCGGCACGAGCCGGGGCTGGCGCATTCCATCCAGTTGCTGAAGGGCGGGCTGCGCCTGCCTGGCGACCAGTCCGGCGATGCGCACCTGTTCACCAGGCGCCTGGCCGACATGGCCGCCGCCGCGGGGGTACGGTTCCGGCTGGGGGTCGGCATCGAGCGGCTGCTGCATGGGCCGGACCTGATCGACGGCGTGCAGACGAGCCAGGGCATCGTTACCGGCGACGCCTACCTGGCGGCGACCGGCGTGCATACCGTGAAGCTGCTGCGCCCGCTCGGGCTGCGGCTGCCGGTGTATCCGGTGAAGGGGTATTCGCTCACCATTCCCCTGACCGACCCGTCGCGGGCACCGACATCGACGGTGAACGACGAGACCTACAAGGTTGCGATGACCCGACTGGGCGACCGCATCCGGGTCGGTGGCACGGCGGAACTCGCCGGCTACGATCTTCGGCTGCGACCGGAGCGACGCGAGACGCTGGCGCTGTCGTTCGGCGAATTGTTCGGCGGCGGCGACCTGGAACGCGCCACCTACTGGACCGGGCTGAGGCCGAACACGCCGGACGGTACCCCGATCGTCGGCAGCTCGGGACGGTACCGGAACCTGTGGCTGAACACCGGCCACGGCACGCTGGGCTGGACCATGGCCTGCGGCTCAGGCCGGCTGATCGCCGACCTGATATCCGACCGGCGCCCGAACATCGAGCACGAGGATCTGGCGCTGTCCCGCTACGCGACCTGAAAGTTCGCCGTCCTGGCCCGGACGGCGTTCGAGGTGACGACGACCGGGTTCAGGCGTGTGTCGACGTGGTTGGCGATCAGCGTCCGGACCTGCGCGAACACCATGGTTTCGTCGAGCATGTAGTTGCTGCGATCGCCGGCGGTCGCGCCCGGCTTGACGATGTCGGTGGCCGATGCGGCTGCGTTGAATATCATCGGGCTCGGGTCGTCCATGGCCGCCGGATGGTTGTAGATCTCGAGGTCGCCCCGTTCCTCCAGGTTCCAGCGACCGGACGTGACGAGACCCGGCGTGTTGCAGACCCAACGATATTTGGCGAGTGCCGCGCCCCAGGGCGCTACGAAAAAGTCCGCCTTGCTGCACCAGACGACGCTCTCCAGCACCGGCCTGTCGATGTTGTTGACGATGGAGACTGCAGTTCCGCGATAACGCCGTTCCAGCAGCTCGGCGATCACCAACTCGCGCTGCATGAAGCTGGAGCTGCCGTTCGGCGTGTCGCCGAAGCTCGTATAGGTGGAGCCGGGCTCGTCGCCCATGCTGTTGTGGCCGTCGATGACGATCGTCACCGTGCCGAGCTGGTTCGCCAGCATGGAAACGAGACGGTCGGCGAACCCGCCCATGTCCTCGATCGTGCGGTTGCCCATCCGCAGCCCGATGACCACGACCGCTCCTTCGGCATGGGCCTGCGCCGCGCGCGAGACAGGCCCCTGCCACCGCGCGGACCGGCGCAGCGAGGCGCCGATGCGGCGGCGGACCTGGCCGGGCACGCTGATCCCGGTGGATTTGATGACGCTCTGCCGGTTCCGATAGAAGTGCGGAATATGCGCGCTGAAGGATCCGGTGCTCCTGACGACCTTGCCGGCGAGCTCGGGAAAGATCTCGTCGATCGGCCCGTAGATTTCCGGGTGGTGCCGAGTATCGAAGACGTAGCAGCGCGGCAGGTCCTTGGCCGGAAATGCATCGACCATATAGGAAAGGCCACTCAGATCCTGCCACACGAAATGTCCGAGATGGATCGCGTGAAGACCCCGGAAGGCATGCACGATCTCAGTCGGAGGCTGTTGCAGGCTCGGCACCAGATCGGCGCCGTAGAGCGTGACATGCCGCAGCAGGAGCTGGCCCGCCTTTTCGGTGTAGGAACGGGCAACCTGAAGTGACGCTGCGTCGACGCCGACGACGAGATCGGCAGACGGAAAATAGAGTGCGAAGCTCCGGAAAAACCACTCGAGGGCGATGACATAGAAGGTCAGGCCATGCCGCTCATCGTGCAGCTGATAGGCAAAACACAGATCGTCGATATAGAACGTCTTCGGAACGACGACGATGTCCTGCCCATCGACCGGAGAGGGCCAGATCATCGTGCCGGTGCCGATCTGTCTGAACAGCTCGTCGCGCAGAAATCGCAGGCAGGTCCGGCGTGCATGGTCGGGATCGATCACGACCTTGCCGCCACCGGCCACCGGCACCGAATAGCTCATCGGCGCTGTTGGCGAGTCGGTCAGCGCCCAGTTATGCGCAGGCCGATCATTCAGGCCGGCACACAGGAAATAGAAACTCAGCAGGTCATCACGCGACATTTGCGCCATGTCCAGGAAACGGCTCGTGTCCGGCGTCAGCGTCAGCGCAGGCGCCATGATCACCCGGTCCCGGAGCTCGTCGAACAGGGACATGCAAAGGCACTGCAGATGCAGCCGCATCGCACCCGAAAGCTGGAGCGCGCTGTTGCCGAGCATCTCGATCTGCCGGTCGACGTACCAGACGCCCTGGTGCCCCTCCTCGTGCAGCAGCTCGAGGACGATGACCGGGGCGAACAACGTGGTGACCCGGTCGACGCGCCAGCCGGCTCCGAGTTGGATGGGCTGGCCGCCCTGGGTAATGGCGAAATGCTCAGGTGGCGCCATGCGGGCATCGGGGGCCAACAGGAGCTGCGAACGATCCTGGACCGGTCCAAGCTCCGCATCCGACAGCATGGTCGTCCGGTCGATAGCGCAGATAGTTTTGGCGAGCTCGCGCCTGATGTCGAGATGAACCAGCAGCAGCGCCGTCACGGAGGCCGGCTGCACGCAGGCGATGCCGGGTGCCGCCATCGCCCGCAGCCAGTTCAGCATCGGACGGCCACGCCGGCACACCGCTTCGAACAGATGCGCGGGCAAAGCCGTGAAATCGTTGCCGATGAACATGCCATCGGTGTCGAGCAGCCAGAAGGCGGCCTGGCCGCTCTCATGGAGGAACTCCAGCAGCAGCACCGGATGCAGCACGGTCAGGACCAGACCCGGCCGCCAGCCCTCGGCGAACGATTTCAGCGGACCCTGGCTGTTGACCAGCGGCATGTCGAAGCCGGGCATCAGACGCAGGTGATAGATGCCGTCCCGCAGCACGACCGCGTCGTGCACGACGGGCGCCAGCACGGAAATCTGTTCACGGGTCAACATGGGAGTATCCCTACCTTGCGGCATGCACCAGCCGGTCGATGCAACGTCGCGTTCCGCAACGTTACACTTCCAATCAGAACAAGGGCGGGT
Source organism: Janthinobacterium lividum (assembly GCA_050954785.1). Taxonomy (GTDB): domain Bacteria; phylum Pseudomonadota; class Alphaproteobacteria; order Acetobacterales; family Acetobacteraceae; genus Lichenicola. Next base: position 21,448 of record JBPBQO010000127.1, read on the forward strand.
AATTCGTCGACTTGAGGCGGAACTTCCGTCAAGGGAAGGAGTTCGGGTTCCCGAAGCCGGTATTTCCGTAGCGATCCCGCTCAGCGCCGCCGGTGATGCTCAGCGTCATGTGACGTGCGATCTCGGTCTCGACGCCCACGGCGACGCTGCTGCCGCTGACCACCGGCCGGCCATGCCAGCGTGGCCCTTGCCCGGTTCCAAGTTCCACGAAGGCGCGGGTTCTGCCGCCGAGCAACCCGCTATCCATCCGGATCGCGCTGCTGCGGTATCCGCCCGAACCGAACGACTGGCTGACGACGCCGCCGGCCAGCAGCGACGGCGGCGCCAGGGAAGGTGCCAGAGAATAGGAGCCTGGATCCCGCAGCAGGCTGTCGTCCTGTAAAGTGCCCGCACGGGCCGGCGCGCCGCATGCCATCCCGGCCAGCAACGCTGCAAGCAGCATCGGCCGGACCGGGATGGCGTTGCGGTACGCCGGTCGCATCAGGCGCCGACCTTCACCACCCGCAGGGTGTTGGTTGTGCCGGCACGGCCGAACGGCACGCCGGCGACGATCACCAGCAGGTCGCCGACCCCGGCGACACCCGCCTGCTTGGCCATCTCGACCGCGGACTCGACCACGTGCTCGATGGTCTCGTTCGGCTCGCTCTGGTCCAGCGCCATCGCCTGCACGCCCCAGGCGACGGACAGCCTGCGCGCCGCCGCGACGTTGCCGGCAATGCCCAGCACCGGGCATGCCGGACGCTCGCGGGAAATGCGCACGGCACTCCGGCCGGACAGGGTGTAGGCGACGATCGCCGCCGCCCCGATCGTTTCGGCCACCTGCTGGGCCGCGAAGGCGATCGCGTCCGAGGTCGAATTCTCGGGAGCCGGACGGGTGGTTTTCTGCAGCGCCTGCCAGGTCGCGTCGGCTTCCACCTGGGCGACGATGCGCTTCATGATGGAGACCGCCTCGATCGGATACTGGCCGACCGCGGTTTCGCCCGACAGCATCACCGCATCGGCGCCGTCGAACACGGCGGTCGCCACGTCGGACGCCTCGGCACGGGTCGGCGCCGGCGCGGAGATCATGCTCTCCAGCATCTGCGTCGCCACGACCACCGGAAGACCGAGCAGGCGTGCCTCGCGGACGATCCGCTTCTGTTCCAGCGGCACCCGCTCCGGCGGCAGCTCGACGCCGAGATCGCCACGCGCGACCATCACCGCGTCCGACAGGCGCAGGATCGCATCGAGATTGTCCAGTGCCTGCGGCTTCTCGACCTTGGTCATGATCCAGGCGCGACCACCGATCAGGGCGCGGGCCTCCTCGACATCCGCGGCTGTCTGGACGAACGACAGGCCGATATAGTCGACGCCGTTCTGAAGGGCGAACTCGAGGTCGGCACGGTCCTTCAGCGTCAGCGCCGGGATCGGCAGCACGACATCCGGCACGTTCACGCCCTTGCGGTCCGACAGGAACCCACCGGTGACGATCTCGGTCACGAGCCGATCGGAGAAGCATTTGGAGACCCGAAGCCGCAGCCGTCCGTCATCGAGCAGCAGGAACGAGCCGACCGTCGCGGCCTGGATGATTTCCGGATGCGGAAGCTGCACGCGGCGCGAGGTGCCCGCTTCCGAGTCCAGATCGAGGATGAACTCGTCGCCAGGTACCAGCGGCGCGCGTCCGCCTTCGAACAGGCCGACACGCAGTTTCGGCCCCTGCACGTCGGCCAGGATCCCGATCGGCCGGCCGCGGCGCTGCTCGACCGCACGGACCGCGGCGATTCGGGCGCCATGCTCGGAGTGCAGGCCATGGGAGAAATTGATCCGGAACAGGTCGGCGCCGGCCTCTGCCAGGGCCGCGATCCGCTCCTCGGAGCTGCAGACCGGGCCGAGCGTGGCAACGATCTTGGTGCGTCTGCTCAGCAGTGACATCGATGATGAAGAGAATGCCGACAAGGATTAACCTCCTGTCCAATGTTCGGGCTATGCGGAATGGCGTCTGGTCAGGGCGGCAGGATGGTTTCGCCTGGGAGCAGGCCCCAAAAGGCACTCCGCAGCAGCCACCCTGAATACGCCTTGAGACTGACCCTGCACCAGTCGGAGCCTGCAGGGCACGTGCGGATACGGCCTATTACGCCCGGCTTCAAGATCGCGACCACCGCAGCGTCCGGTTTCGGTTCGATTCGTAGCACCTGATTACGGGAAGCAACCGGGGTTTCCGCGGATGCGGTGAGGGTTTCCGCTGCCGGCTGGGCGATCGTCGCGGCGACGACCACGAAGCTGCGGCTACCGACCAGGGTCGCCTGGTGGACCCATCCCTTCACCCCATCGGAATCCTCGATCAGCCGCCAGACGTCGAACTCGCGCTCGATCTCCACCGGCAGGTCGCGCCGCTTGTAGACCCACTGGATCGGATAGCGGGTGCCGGGCCCGCCGCGCAGGTTGACATCGTCCGCCCGCAGCGAGGCGAAGCGCGGGATCGGCAACCCGGTGTTGGTGCCCTTGAGCGCCACCGGGGGAACGACGGGAGCGGCCACCACCGGCACCGGCGGTGGTACGGGCGGTGGTGTCGGATGCCGGACCGGATGGGTGACGACCGGGTGGCCATGGTGCGCCGGACGCGCCGCATGAGCCGGATGCTCCGGACGGGCGGCATGGTGCGACGTCTCGGTGTGCCTGGTGGGCTTGGGATGCAGGACCAGGTGATGCGGTGGGGGCAACGCCGCCGGGTTCCCGAGCGACGACTGGGCGGCGGCACCGGTGGGAAGCAGCAGGCCGATCGAGAGCATCGCCCCACCGGCCTTTCGCCAGCGGTTCGGGGCGCCGACAAGGCTTTGGATCAGGCGACGCAGACGAACGACAGGCATGTGCCATCCGTGCCAAGACACGCGCCCGAGAGCAAGACCTGCAATCGAGGTCGAGGCCAGCCGCCGGACGGCGGGAGGTCAGATCGACAGCATCTGCCCGTTGCCGACGGCAGCGAGGAAGGTCGGCACGCCGACCCGCTCGACCTCGTCCAGCAGCATCGCGACCGGCAGCGCCATCGCCAGCAGACCGGCTTCGCAGGCCATCAGCCTTACCCCCAGCGGCAGCAGGGTTTCCCGCAACGGCGCGAAACCGACCACGCCTCGCGCCCGGAAGATCGCGTCGGCATCGCTGCCGGACAGGCCGGACCAGTCCCGGCAGAGCGCATGCAGCCCGCCATGCGTGGCGAACAGCACGACCGGACGATCGAGGGATGCGGCGCTGACCGCCATCACCAGCGCGTGGTGGGCGCGGTCGTAGGCGCCGCTGACCAGCATGATGCCGAGAACGGGTGGCATGCCGGGTTGCTCAGGCATGCGCGGACAGATCGTGAATGCGCGGATGCGTGCCGCAGAGCGGACACTCCGGATCGGGCTTCAGCCGGAACACATGGAAGCGCACGGCAAGCGCGTCCCAGGCCAGCACGCGCCCGGACAGGCCTTCGCCGAGGCCGACGATTTCCTTGATCACCTCGGTCGCCTGCAACGTGCCCATCACCCCGGTGACCGCGCCGAGCACACCGGCTTCGGCACAGGACTGCACCGTTCCCGGCGGCGGCGGCGCGGGATAGAGGCATCGATAGCAGGGACCGCCGAGATGCGGCTTGAAAGTCGAGAGCTGGCCCTCGAAGCGCGATACCGAGGCCGAGATCAGGGTGCGCCGGCCCAGGGCGCAAGCATCCGCCAGCAGGTAGCGGGTCGCGAAATTGTCGCTGCCGTCGCAGACGATGTCGTACTGGGCGATCACGCCGGCCACGGTCGCCGCATCGAGCCGATACGGATGCTGGCGGATCTCCACGAACGGATTGAGCGCAGCCAGGGCCTCGGTTGCGGAGGCGACCTTACCCTGCCCGATCCGGCCGGTGCTATGGATGATCTGGCGCTGGAGGTTCGACAGCTCGACGACGTCGTCATCCACGAGGCCGATGGTGCCGATGCCCGCCGCCGCCAGGTAGAGCGCCAGCGGCGCGCCGAGGCCACCCGCGCCGACCACCAGCACTTTCGCGTCGCGAAGCTGTGCCTGGCCGATGCCGCCGACCTCGCCCAGCAGGATATGACGCGAATACCGCTGAATCTCGTCTTCGGAAAAATCCAGGTTCATTCCGGAAACCCGACTTCACCAGGAGCGACGACCGCCCGGGTTAACGAGGGACTCATCGTTTGCATCGCATGATCCATCGGCGGCCAAAGGGGATCGGCAGATCTGTCGCGGAGCAGAATATACCGATCACGATTGTCTTCATGATGTTACTTGACCGCCACAGATGGGACGGAAGATAGTAGGACATAGCAGACCCTCCAATCCAGCAAGGGCGGAATCGATGGTACGTCGATCACTCCAATCCCGAGTTCTTCGAACCACCCGTATCCCTTTCGCTTGTCTGGTCGCGTCGCTCAGTCTGTATGCCGCCTCGCCGTTCATGACCTTGTGGTCGGTGGCTTCGGCTCTCCAAAATCATGATGTCGGCACTATCCAGGGCGCGCTCGACTGGCGCACCGTACGAACCGGTCTCAAGAACGATCTGGGGCCCGACGCGTCGGTCAGGCTGGCCAGCACGAGCCGTGTCGCGCCCGTGCAGGACGAGCTTCCGGATTTCGGCAATTCGTTCGCGAAAACCATTGTTTCGCGTGTGGTCGACGATGTCATCACTCCGGAACATCTGGTGGCGATGCTGATTCGTACCGAGCCTTCAAGGCATGCCGTCCCTGTGAGCGGTTCAAGCGCATTGTCGATGCTGGGCCGGGTCGATCATGTGAGGTTCGTCGGCCCCAACCGGTTCGAGGCCTCCGTGCGGCTGGAAGATGATCCCAAGGCGGTCCCGGTGACGGTATCGATGCGGATCGAGAAGTGGCAGTGGAAGATCACCCGTATCCAGATGCCGGATCAGTTCCTGAGCAAGCACGCCGGCGAGCGCACCTGATCAGGGCGCCGTCGCGCGCCTGGAGGATCTTCCGATCCTCTAGGTCATTGGTTTAGCGAGCACCTTTACCCGATCGAATAGTAAGACGATCGGATCATGCTCGGGTTCTGCCAGCTACCCGCAGGACATCCTCGAACGCAACGACCAGGTGATAAAGCGTGCTTGCCGGCACAATTGTGGAACCCGGCGATCCGATATGGTCGAACTGGTCGATCCACATGCCCTTCGTTTCAGTGGCGAGATAACTATCGAGCACCGCGATCGCCGCGGCGGCGGCCAACTCAGGCTGGCCATTCGCCAACCGGCTCTTGATCAGCTCGGTCTGTGGCCAGATGCGGCGGGTCCGTCGCGTCTGACGTCCCGAGCGATCGCATTCATCGACCGCAAGGAGGCTGTCGTCGAGACCGTGCTGCACGGCCCAGCGATGCAGGGCTCCAGCGTCGTCGAGCAGGTTGCGTCCCCCCAGCGCCGCCAGCCGATGCAACAGCCATGACCACTCGAAATGATGCCCCGGCTCGACCACGTCTCCGACCGGTGGTGGGGCGGGTCGAAGCGCCTCCGTAAAGAATTCGGTCAGCGTACTGTTGGTCCGGTCGAAGAAGGAGATTTCGAACAGGCCAGCGATCCGGTTCGCCCGGTCGAGGAACTGCTGTTCGCCGGTATGGGCGAACCAGGCGAGCATCGCCTCGAACAGGTGCATGTGCGGATTGGATCGCCGCGGCAGGGTAGCCGGCACGCCCTCGCGGACGCTGCCGTCGCGCGTGTCCAGCAGTTCGGCGTCCATGAAGGCGAGGGTGCGGTCGGCGAGCACCCGGGCATGCGGCAGTCCGGCCTCGGCCGCACCGCACAGCCCGAACAGCATGAACGCCTGGTCGTAGGTATCACGCAGGGTATCGAGCGGCTTCCCATCGGGAGCCATCAGGTGGATCCAGCCGGGGCTGCCGGCCGTGCCCCAGCACTGTGCTTCGATCGATGCCAGCGCACGGACCAGGATGGGCCTGGCCGTCTCGTGGCCTGCCGCGAGCGCACGCGAAAACGAATAAAGCTGGCGCCCTTGCACCCGCATGCGGCGTGGCGCTGCAGGATCGGGCCAGCCCGCTTCGTCGAACTGTTCGTAGAACAACCCGTTCTCGTCCAGCCCGCGTTCGATCCAGACCGGCCATGTCCCGGCGAACCACGCTTCGATGCGATCCGCTGCGTGCGCCAGCATTCTGGTGTCAGACATACGTCGTTGTTCCTCATGCCGTACCAAGCGCCGTACTATTTCCTGCCCTTTGCAGCGGAAGCTGGTCAAGGCCGGGATCGCCTCTTCACCCGCACCGGCCGGAACCCCACCTGTTTCGGTGCGTCGATCGTAATCACCCGGCTTGTCGCAGCTTCCGAACCAGCCTAGAACGAAACAGGAACAAGATGATGGACCTGCTCGCCAAGCTCGAGATCCTCGCGGACGCCGCGAAATACGATGCCTCCTGCGCTTCGAGCGGCACGGAGAAGCGGGACAGCATCGGCGCGACCAAGGGCATCGGTTCCACCGAAGGCATGGGCATCTGCCACGCTTACGCGCCGGACGGGCGGTGCATCTCGCTGCTCAAGATCCTGCTCACCAATTTCTGCCTGTACGAATGCGCATACTGCATCAACCGCGCCTCCTCCTCGGTGAAGCGGGCGCGCTTCACGGTCGACGAGGTGGTGCAACTGACGCTCGGTTTCTATCGGCGCAACTGCATCGAGGGGCTGTTCCTGTCCTCCGGCATCATCCGCTCGCCGGACTACACCATGGAGCAGGTGATCGGCGTCGCCCGCACGCTCCGGGTCGAGCACGGGTTCCGAGGCTACATTCACCTGAAGACCATCCCCGACGCCGATCCGTTGCTGCTGGAGGAAGCCGGCAAATGGGCCGACCGGCTGTCGATCAACGTGGAGCTGCCCACCGAAGCGGCGCTCAAGGACTACGCGCCGGAAAAGGACATGGCCGGTATCCGCCGCTCCATGGGCCGCATGCGGCTGGGCATCGATGCGGCGCGCGAGAAGACCAGGCCGGGAGCCGCCCGGCCGCCGCGCTTCGCCCCGGCCGGGCAGAGCACGCAGGTGATCGTCGGCGCCGACCAGAGTCCAGACCGCACCATCCTGAGGATGAGCAGCAACCTGTACGGCTCGTATGGACTGCGCCGGGTCTACTATTCAGCCTTCAGCCCGATCCCGGATGCCTCGTCGGCGCTGCCGCTGAAGCCGGCGCCACTGATGCGCGAGCATCGGCTGTACCAGGCGGACTGGCTGCTGCGCTTCTACGGCTTCGGCGTCGAGGAGCTGGCCACCGATGCCGACGGCAATCTCGACCTGGTGCATGATCCGAAGCTTGCCTGGGCGCTGGAGAACCGGGCCATGTTCCCGGTGGACGTGAACACTGCCGACCGCGAGCTGTTGCTGCGCGTGCCGGGACTGGGCGTGAAGTCGGTCGATCGCATCCTGCAGGTAAGGCGGCACAAGCGCCTGCGGATGGACGATCTGGCGCGGCTGCGGTTGTCGCTGGCCAAGCTTGCGGTATTCGTGATTACGGCCGACCACAAGCCTGCGCACGAACTCGACAGCGCACGCCTGTCGCAACGGCTGGCACCGCAACCGAAGCAGCTCGCCCTGCTTTGAGTGCTCCATGCAGAGCGTCATTCTTGCCCATGAGGTAGACTTCACCGGCTGGCGCGATGCTGCCCGCCGGCTGGCCATCGATAATGTCGCACCGGAGCAGGTGCATTTCTCGGTCGGGATGCCGGACGATTTGTTCGCGCAGGGCGATGACCCGCCCAATGCCGCACCTCCTCCTAGGGCAGCGCCTGCTCCGGGCGGGTTCACCGTGTCCCGCGCGCTGATGGAACTGGCGCAGACGGTCATTCAGGCCCGTGAGCCGGAGCGGTTCGACCTGCTTTACAGCCTGGTCTGGCGGGCCCAGCACGGCGAGCGGCGGATCGTCGAGGTCGTTACCGACGCCTCGGTGCAGCGGGCGATCCGGCTGGCGCAATCGGTACGCCGCGATACCCACAAGATGCGGGCATTCCTGCGTTTCCGTGAAGTGGCCGAACCCGACGCCACCCGCTACGTCGCCTGGTTCGAGCCGGAACATTACATCGTCGAGGCGAACGCGGACTTCTTCGTGCGCAGGTTCGCCACCATGGTGTTCTCGATCCTGACGCCATACCGCAGCGTGCACTGGACCGGCAGCGCACTCGAGTTCGGCCCGGGCGCCGATCCGGCACAGGTGCCCGACGACGATGCGCTCGAACGCTACTGGCGGGCCTATTTCCGGGCGATCTTCAATCCGGCACGGCTGAAGATCTCGGCCATGACGTCCGAAATGCCGAAAAAGTACTGGCGCAACCTTCCCGAGGCGGCAGCGATTCCTGAGCTGATCCGAAGTGCGACGCAACGCACCGAGACCATGCTGGAGGCACGCACCGTGGCGCCGACCGAAACCAAGACCAGGCAAGCCCCGACCCTGAAGCTGGAGCCGGAAGACGGACCGGTGCAACCGGGCTCTCTCGCCGAACTGGCGCAGGCCGCCGCGGAGTGCCGGCGCTGCCATCTGTGGGAGCCGGCCACTCAGGTGGTGTTCGGCGAAGGACCCCAGGATGCCCGCATGATGATGGTCGGCGAACAGCCGGGCGATCAGGAGGATCTTGCAGGCCGGCCATTCGTGGGTCCGGCTGGACGGCTTCTGGACCAGGCAATGAAGGAAGCCGGGATCGAACGCTCCACGGTCTATGTCACCAATTCGGTCAAGCACTTCAAGTTCGAGGCACGCGGCAAGCGACGCATCCACGCCAAGCCGGATCTTGCCGAGATCGGCGCCTGTTCGGTCTGGCTGGCCGAGGAACGCCGTGCGGTGAAGCCGGCCCTGCTGGTGATGCTCGGCGCCACCGCCGCCCGTGCGGTGCTCGGGCGCACCGTTACCATTTCGCGTGAGCGGTCCAGGCCGATCGCGTTGCCGGACACGTTCGGCGGCAACAGCCAGGGCCTGGTCACGGTGCATCCGTCCTATCTGCTCCGCCTGCCAGACGAAGAAGCCAAACAGCGGGAATATGCAGCCTTTGTCGCGGATCTGAAATTGGCGCGGAGCCTGCTGGAGCCATGACGATCGTCACCGTCGGTACACCGACGCTTGCCATCGGCTGCATGATCTCCGGCCCGGAAACCGGGTTTCCGCTGATGCTGCTGCATGGCTGGCCGGACGATGCATCGACCTGGGACGCGACGCTGCCGGCACTGCACCAGGCCGGCTACCGCACCATCGTGCCCTACCTGCGTGGTCACGGACCGACGCGGTTCCACGACATCGCGACGATGCGCTCGGGCGAAATCATCGCGTTGACCCAGGACATGTTCGACCTGGCCGACGCGCTGAAGCTGGAGCGGTTCGCCATCGTTGGCCATGATTGGGGCGCGCGGATCGCCTATACCGCCGCCAGCATCGCCCCGGAGCGGATCGTCGCCATCGCTGCATTGTCGGTCGGTTGGAACAGGAACGATCCGAGCCTGCCGGTCTCGCTGCACCAGTCGCAGAACTACTGGTACCAGTGGCTGATGGCGCTCGATCGCGGTGCCGATCTGGTACGCAACGATCGCCGAAGCTACACGCGGTATATCTGGTCGATCTGGAACCCGGGCTGGGACGTGCCGGACGGGATGTTCGAGGCGACAGCCGCCTCGTTCGACAATCCGGACTGGGCGGATGTCACGCTGCATTCGTATCGTGTGCGATGGGAGCTGGCACCGAAGAACCCTGCCTATGCCGCCTTGGAGAAACAGGTTTCGGGCAGTTCCTCTATCGCCGTGCCGACGCTGATGCTGCAAGGCGGAGCCGACACCTGCGCCGATCCGGCCAGTTCCGAGAGCAAGGAAAAGCTGTTTTCCAGCCGATACGATCGGCATGTGCTCGATGGGATCGGGCACTTCCCGCAGCGTCAGCGGCCCGATCTGGTTCTGGACCTGTTGCTGCCGTTCCTGGAAGACACCTGCTGGCGATAGATCCGCCTCCGATCAGGCCGATGCGGTGCCGCGTGCCAGCCCGAGCCAGGCCAGCACCGCGAGCAGCGCGAAGCCTGTCATCGTCCCGGTCACCGCCAGGATGCCGAGATGCGGAAACAGCGCCGAAACCATGAAGCTGCCGAGCGCGCCGCATACCATCTGCGTCGTGGTCAGCAGGCCGGCGGCGACCCCGGCTTGTCGCGGCACCGGCTCGAGCGCACCGTGCGCGGCGCTGGGAGCGGTCAGGCCGAAGGCGAAATTGGTGAGCAGCAGCAGCGGAACCAGCCGCGGCAAGGTGACCGCATTCGCCAGCGTCAGCGCGACCAGTGCGAGATCGGCGGCCAGCACCAGCACCGTGCCGATCCCGAGCAGCCGCGCCGGCACTGCCATCCGGGTCGCGAGCCGGCCGTTGATGAACGCGCCAGCGGTGATGGCAAGGCTGGTGGTGGCGAACAGCACCGCAAAGGTCGCCTGCGGTTCCTTGAGCACGCCCAGCACGATCAGCGGTGAGCCGCTGACGTAGGAGAACAGCGCCGCGAAGCCGAGCGCATTGATGGCGCTGCACAGCAGGTACGTTCGATTGCCGTTGAGCTTCATCACGTCCTCGACGAGTTGCGGCAGCAGGAACCCGCGCGACCGGCCCGAAGGAGCCAGCGTCTCCGGCAGCGCCAGCATCACCATCCCGACGACCAGCACCGCCAGGATCGCGGGCAGTCCATAGATCGTCCGCCATCCAGCCACCGCCAGGATCAGGGCTCCGAGGGTCGGTGCGATCATCGGCGCGGTCATGGAAACCACCGAGACCGACGCGATTCGCCGATGGGCGTCGCGTCCCTGGAACAGGTCGCGAATGATGGCGTAGGCCAGCGTCGCGTTGGTCCCGCCCCCGATCCCCTGCAGCGCGCGCGCCGCCAGCAGCCAGCCGATCGTCGGTGCGAACGCAGCCGCCAAGCCGCCGATCGCAAACACGATCAGCCCGCCCAGCAGCAACCGCTTGCGTCCGAACCGGTCCGATAGCGGTCCCGCCGCCAGCGGACCGATCGCAAAGCCCGCCATGAAAAGGCTGAGCGTCAGCCCGGCGATCGCCGGCCGGGTCCCGAGGCTAAGCCCGATCGCCGACAGCGCCGGCAGGCCCATGTCGATCGCCAGCGGCGACAGGGCACTGATCGACGCCAGCAGCAGGGTGAAGGCGAACGAACTCGGGTTCAGGCGCATGAACTACCAGTTGCGAATGATAATCGTTGCAACAAAAATCTTCCCCTGGTAGATGCGATCCGTTCGCAATTCAACGGTGCGTCATCAGCTCATACCTACACGATGCACCGGCCATGATCGTACCTCGCCCCGTCGCACGCCGTCGACGGGTGTGGCTGCTGGTACACCGCTGGATCGGCCTCGGGCTGGGAGCCATGCTGACCCTGCTCGGGCTGACTGGCAGCATCAATGTGTTCGGCCGCGAGCTGGACGTGGCGCTGAACCCTGCTTTGTTCGCGGCGACCACCACCGCCGATCCGATCGGAGCCATGGCGGCGCTGCGTATTGTAAAGGCGGCGGTTCCCGAGCCGATCCGGTTCATCCGGGCACCGGACGGCATCGTGCCGGTGTGGATCGGCATGTTCCGCAGGCATGGGGATCTCTGGACGGTCGACATCGACCCCGGCACCGGCGCGGTTCTCGGCATACGGGATATCGACGCCTCGTTCACCCGGATCGTCTACACGCTGCATTCCGCGCTGCTGCTGCGTCGCTGGTGGGGCAAGCAGATGGTGGGGGTTCTCGGCCTGGTGCTGCTGGCAATGGCCATCAGCGGTCTGGTGCTGTGGTGGCCGGCCCAGGGCTTCTGGCGGACACTGTTCCGGTTGCGCACCCGGCCCAGGCAGATCCTGTATCACGACCTGCATGCCTTGGTCGGCGTCTGGGGCGGACTGATCCTGTTGCTGGTGTCCGTCACGGGGGTCGGCGTGGTGTTCCCCGGGCTGATCAGGCCTGCGGTGCGGCTGGCATCGCCCGTCGTGGCCAACCCCCGGCCAGCGTTACCCGATCGCCTTCTGCCTTTTGCCGTCGATGCGGATCAGGCCATCGCCATTGCCTTGAAGGCCGCCCCGGGCGAGCGGATGAGCATCGTCGCCCCGCCCGCCACGCCGGACAATGTCTGGATGATCGGGCTGCGCTGGCAGACAGCAAGCCCGGCGAACCAATTGGCTGGCCGGATCTGGATCGACCCATGGACCGGCGCCATCGTCGCCGACCGATCGGCCCTGGCCGAAACCGGTGGCGAGCGCTTCATGGACATGCAGCTCTGGCTGCATAACGGCTCGATGTTCGGCTGGACCGGCCGGATCCTGGTGTTCCTGGGCGGGTTGTCGCTGCCGACGCTGTTCGTGAGCGGCCTGTTGCTGTGGCTGCGCAAGCGCCGGAACAGGCGCCAGGTTGCCAGACAACGTGTGGCCGCACTGGCTGCATGACGCTGTCTGCTCGTCGTCGAGGACCGGATTACGGATCGTCGTCTTGTGCCCAGGTCGTCATGCGGCGACGCGTCCGGACATCCGGCATGCGAGGACAGAATGCCCCCGATCCGCTCGAGACCGTACAGCATCGTTTTTCTGTTGGTCTGTCTGGCAACCGGCGGATGCGTCGATTCCGGTTCGACAGCCACCGCGACCGGACGACAGATCGAAGGCAGCACGGGTTATCCTCGTATCGTCCGGCTGCTCGATCCGGCTGGTGTCTTCGGCGATCGTCTGCTTGCCAGCTCCAACGCCAGGCTGTTCGAAAGCGACGACCATGGAACCACATGGCGGTTCGTCAGCCGCATTCCTCCGGTCGACGGACTGACGATGCGGTGTTGCGAGACGATCCATGTCCTCCCGAAACCGATCGGCACCCTGCCGGCCGGAACGCTTCTGTTCGCGGCTTCCTACCTGGTTCACGGAGTTCCCGCGGTCGGCATTTTTGCAAGTGCCGATCAGGGCCGGAGCTGGAGCTATCGCGGAACGCCGATCGTTCGCGGCGCCGACGGTCATGGGTTATGGGAGCCGGAATTCGAGATTGCCGCGGATGGTGCGCTCGTGATGATCTGGTCCGATGAGACCGATCCGCGACACAGCCAGAAACTGGTTCAAATCCGCACCTACGACGGAATTCATTGGCAGGACGAGAAAGATACCGTCTCCAGCGACAGTTTCGGTGACCGGCCGGGTATGGCAACCGTCAGTCATCCCCGAGCCGGCCGCTTCCTGATGACCTACGAAGTGTGTGGGCCCGCCCATGATTGCGCGGTATTCCTGCGTGCTTCTCCCGACGGGTGGAATTTCGGAGATCCGCGAGAACTCGGCGTCAGGATCGAGACACGAAATGGCGACTACCTGCACAGTTCTCCGGTGCATGTGTGGTCGCCATCGCCGGACTCCCAGGATGGAGAAGTCGTTGTCGTCGCCAAGAAAATATTGCACCGCGACGGAAGTACATCACCAGCCAGCGGCAGGAAGCTGTTCGTCAACACCCATCCGGATCAGGCCGGTTTCTGGACGATGATCGATGCGCCGGTGAAAGTTCTCGACGTCGCCAGGAACGCTTGCCAGAACTATTCCTCGGCGCTTCTGCCTGCGCCGGATGGAACGAGCATCCTGGAACTTGCCGGAAATTTCGGACCACGCGGAGGATGCACCCTCTACGTAGGTCGTGGGCCATTATTCTCTACGTCGGCACTGGTTCCACCCTGAACCAGGCTTTGGTAATCTTGCCTGCCTCGATCTCGTAGATCGCAATAACATCGACATGCCCCGGGCCATCGGGAAACATGCGGGTGACGGTCTCGCGGTCCACGACCAGGTTGCCGACCACCATCCGGCCCAGCAGCCGGCCGAACAGGTTCGGTTCCTCGAACCGTTCGACATGGCGGGTGCGGACCGCATCGAGACCGCGTGCCAGAAGCTGCGCCGGAAACGCGTAATACTCGCAATCATCGGCCCAGAACGCCATGAAGCGATCGATGTCGTGCGCGTTGTAGGCGTCGAGCTGACCCTGGACGACCAGCTCGGGTGCGATCATCGCGCGGCGGCGCCCGGCCGGGTCTTGCCGTAGGTGGCCCAATGATCGACCAGATTGTGCACCACGACGCTGCCGACCGCGTAGGCGGCATCGACGGCCGGGACGAAGCCGGTATAGCTGCCCTCCTTCGCTTCGGCGGCAAGCAGTTCGGCCGGGGTCTGGCCGGGCGGCGGCATGTCGAAGTTGCTGGCGGTGCGCAGCACCAGCACACGGTTCAGGTCGACCTTGTGCACCTGGGCCAGGAAGGTCATCGACTGCATGAAGCCGGCATCCTCCTCGGCGGTGGTTACGAAGCGGCCGGTGCCCTTGGTCCAGTAGCCGACCCAGTCCTCGGCCCAGCTGTTCATGCGGGCGCCGACCCAGAACGTGCCGGCGGAGAGCGTATCGCCGATCATCACGACGGCCGGCTTCTGCCCGGCGGGGAAGCCGGTGTAGCGGGCGCGGATGGTTTGCAGCACCGCGGTGTCGGGCAAAACGACATCCTTGGTCAGCCCGTAGGCCCAGTCCACCAGACCGGCATCGAGGGTGAACACGTTGCTGCCCGAGATGGACTGCGCCTGCGGCACCGGTAGCTCGTAGGGCCGGGTGCGCTGCAGCGGCACGTAGCCGGTCTTCCAGTCGGAGGGGATCTCACGCGCATCGATCTCGTGCGCCAGGTCGCCATCCACCACGTGCTTCGCCCAGACCGCCGAACCGGGCGAGGCGACGTTCGGGTCGACCCCGGCAATACCGGCCAGCAGGAAATAGGCGTGGCTCAAATCGAAGCGTGGATCGTTGCCGAGTGCCTCGATCGACGCCGCCGACCGGGTCGGACCCTCGCCGGTCACGATGCCCAGCACGCCCATGGTTCGGTTGAGGCGCAGATCGTGGTAGCCGGCCGGGAACGGCACGGTGTCGGCGAGCGGCAGCTTCTCGACCCATTCCTGGAACTCACCGGCCTTGTCGCCGGTATCCTTGCCGAGCTCGAAGGTAGTGACGACCACGACCTTGATGGGGATGCGGTCCGCTGCACCTGCCGCCCCTGTCAACATCGTGGCGGCCAAGAACGAGGCGGGCAGCGTAAGGCGCATCAGGGTTTCTTTCGTCCCTCCGGCAGCAGTGCCGGTTCGAAGATCATCGTTGCAATAAGCGTGCAAGCGAGGCTCAGCAGCAGCAGGCGGCCCATGCTGGCAGTGCCCGGATGATGCGAGGCGGCAAGCGAGCCGAACGCGGTGGCGGTGGTCAGGGCGGAGAACAGCACTGCGCGCGCCGTCGGCGAACCGAGCGGGCTGGTCAGCCCGTGACGCCAGTTCATCACGAAATAGATGTTGAACGACACGCCGACGCCGAGCAGCAGCGGTAGCGCGATGATGTTGGCGAAGTTCAGCGGCTCCGGGATCAGCACGACGAGGATCACCGTCAGCAAGGCCGACAGCATCAGCGGCGCCAGCACCAGCAGCACGTGCGACAGCCGGCGCAGGAAGACGAACAGGATCAGCGCGATCATCACCAGGGCGCTGATCGCGGCGATCGCGAAGGCACGCACGATGGTGTTGGCGCTCTCGACGATGGTGACCGCCGCACCGGCGGCATCCGGCCAGACGGAGCGCACCTGGCGGACGAACTCGTGCAGCACGGCGTTGTCGTTCAGCGCGCCCCTGGGATGCACTTCCATATGCGCCTGCCCGTTCGGCAGCAGGTAGTTCTCACGGATCTGGTCCGGGATGTCGGCCTCGACCGCCGGCCTGCTGACCGCGAGCACGGTGCGCAACTGGTCGAGCTGCATCGGCAGGAACCGGCTCAATGCCGCATCCGCCGCAACCAGGGCGGCATCGGGCGCGGTCGACAGGGTGCGCAGCGCGGTCACGATACGCACCAGCGGATCGTTCGGGGCCAGGGTCTTCACCACCGGATCGAGGTCGGAAACGGTCTTGACAGCGCTCGCCCGGATCGCCGCCGCATCCGGCCTGGACAGGGGTGCGGGCACGATCAGGGTCGGCAGCAGGATCTGCGCCGCGTCCTGGATCAACTCCAGCTTCGCCGGCTGGTCGGTCGGCACGTAGCTGTCCAGGTAGAGCACATCGTGCACCAGCGGCAGGGCTTCCAGCTTCGGCACCAACGCGCGCGCGCTCGCCATGTCGGCTGTCAGGATCTCGGCGCTGTAGGGCGAGGTTACCGGATCGGCCATCAGCAGATGCAGGGTCCGCATGGATTCCGAGTTCGGACTCTTGGTGTGCAGCGGGTCGCCGTCGAAATGCAGCAGCGGGATGCAGCCGACACCGATTGCCGCCAGCACGCCGAAACCCGCCAATATCGGGATGCGGCGCCGCCGGATGATGGCATCGAGCGGCCGGGCCCAGGCGAAGCCCATCTCGCCGGCGAGCGGCTTCGGGCGGCACAGGGTCAGCATCGCCGGCAGGACGGTCAGGGTGCAGGCAAACGCGATCAGCATGCCGAAGCCGGCAATCAGGCCGAGCTGAGCCACGCCGACGAACGCCGTCGGGGTGAAGGCGAGAAAGCCGGCGGCGGTTGCCAGCGAGGCGATCAGGATCTGCACGCCGGTCTCCCGGCCGGTCATGGACAGGGCGGTCTCGAGGTCCGGCCGGGTTCCGTCGGCCAGGGTCTGGGCGCGGAACCGGACCGAGAACTGGATCCCGAAATCCACCGCGATACCGACGAACAGCACGGCAAAGGCCACCGAGATCAGGTTCAGCGTGCCGACCGCGACGGCGGCGAAACCGGTGGTGAGCAGCAGGCCGAGCACCAGCGTGACCAGGATCGGCACGATCACCCGCCAGGTGCGCACGGCCAGGATCAGCCACAGGCTGACCAGCACCAGGCTGCCGATCAGCCCGGCGACCATGCCTTGTGCGACGGTCGCGAACTCCTCGTCGTCCAGGGCGACCTGCCCGGTCAGATAAACATGGGCGTGGCCCGAGCGGACGAACTCGAGCTCGGAAATCGCCTGCTTCATCACCGCGGTGGCGGCGCCGCCGGGCTGGAACGAGCCGTAGTCGAGACGGGGCTGGGTAACCACGAACTGGTAGTGGCCGCCGAGCTCGCTGAGCTTGCCGGAAATCAGCCGCTGCCAGGATAGCGGCGCCGGATGACCGGCGGCAGCCTGGGTCAGGTTGTCGGCAAACCCGTCGAGCGAGGCCGCGAAGCTGGTCAGGTTGGCCTGCCCGCGCTTCACCCCCTCGCCGATCATCGACAGCGCGCCGAACAGTCCGCGCGCCGACGGATCGGTGGCGAGCTGGCCCAGGAACGGCTGCGCATCGATGGTCTTTTCCAGCAGTTCGCCGAGCGGCTTCCGGTCGAGGAACAGCAACCCGTTCTTTTGCAGGTACGGCACCTGGTCCGGCGTACGAACCAGCTTGAAATGCGTGGTGTCCGCCTGCAGGCGCTCGGCGAGCTGGCGCGCGGTGACCTGCGCCTCTTCCGGAATATCGCCCTGCACGACGGCGACGAGCTGGTCCTCGCCATGCGGGAAATCGTTCCGGAACTGGTTCTGACGCTGCTTCCAGATCAGCTTGGAGGAAAACAGGCCGCCGGTATCGGTGGTGACCTGAAGCCGGGCGCGGGTGGTGAGAATGGCGCCGAGGCCGAGCAGGAATGCCAGCAGCGTCACGGCAAGAGCGCGCCTGGAACAGAACGCCGCGAGGCGTCCAAGCGGTCCGGACAACATGCCGGCGCTCAGGCGGTCAGGCGTGTGGATGGCTGGCGCGGCAACCGCAGCAGCCGGACCAGGAACGACACGGCGATGATGCTGGTGCCGACAGCGGCACCCACCAGGATCGGCGGCAGCAGCCCGAACCAGGCGGCGGGCGCCAGCAGGTAGAGCGCATCGTCGGCATGAAAGCCCCAGGCGCCGGCAATGATCCGCTCGCCGGGAACCTGCGCCTCGTAGCGCTCGGCCATCGTGTTGCAGAGGAACATCGCAACCGAGGCGACGATGCCCAGGACCAGCGGCCAATCATGCAGGGGATAGCCGACATAGCGTGTGTGGGTGAGGCCGATGCCCACGCACAGGAAGAACAGGCAGTTCAGGCCGTTATCGACAAGGTAGTCGTAGCGATGGCCACCGGGACTCATCATGTCGCCGACCCGTGCTAGCTCCCCATCCATGCGATCGAGGAAGGCGGAGATCAGCCAGAACATGCCGCCCCAAAAGATGAACGCACCCGGTCGCATCTGATGCGGACCGACCGCCAGGCACAGGCACGCGGCAAGGCCGGTCAGCAGCCGCAGCGTGGTAAGATGGTTCGGCCTGACGCGTGTTCCGAGCATCGGGCGAATGACGAACCTCGCCAGGCGATGCGTCCAGGTATCGTTGTTCAAGACGCATCTCCATACTCGAGAGCCGTCGCCGAAGCGGCCTCGCGAGGCAGGGTTGACTGTAGATCGGGGCGATCCTGTACCGGCGGATCGAGCGTGTCGACCGGACCCGGCAAACGGGGCCAGCGCCGCTCCAGCCATTGCCAGGCAGCCAGTGCGGGCAGCCCGAACGCTATCTCGCGCAGGCGCTTGATCAGGGCGAGCGCGATCGACACCGTCGGCGGCAGACCGAACAGCGAGCCGATCACCACGAACCCGCCTTCGGACACGCCGAGCGCGCCGGGAACCACGAAGCCCGCCGCCTTGACCGCCTGGCCGAGGCTCTCGATCACCAGGCCGGAGGCGAGGCTTCGCTCATGGCCCAGGTAATGCAGCGCCAGGCACACCTCTACGGCGCCGAGCAGCCAGGACACCGACTGGAACACGACAGACAATGCCACCTGGCGGGGCGACTTGTAGAGGGACAGTAGCCTGTGGTGCAGGCCCTTGATCCCGTCCATGCCCTGCCAGCCGAACTGGCTGGCCAGCTTCATCAGCCCGGTCTCGATCAGGCGGGCGAGGCCGAACCACTGGCTGACCAGGAACACCACGCCGACCAGCACGGCGATGCCGATGCCGCCCACGACCTCGTCCGTCACCTGGCTGCGCCCGAGCAGATGCAGCAGCAGCAGCAGACCGGTCACGGTGAACAGGATCTGGGTTACCATCTCGATGGTGAGGTCGCAGACCGTGCCGGCCGTGGCCTGTACCAGCGACACGCCGCGCCGGCGCAGCAGCCGCACCGCCGCGAATTCGCCACCGACCTGGGCTACGGGCAACAGGTTGTTCACCCCCTCGCGCACCCAACGCAGCAGGACGAAATCGACGATCGATGGGCGGGGCGGGGCGCGGCCGACGATCGCGTGCCAGCCGAGGGCGGAAAACAGCACCTGGACCAGATGGACGGCCATGACCGCGACGATGCCCCAGCCCGCCTCGCGCAGCAGTGCCAGAACATGCCCGAGCCCGAAGCGCGTCAGCAACCAGATCGCCAAACCCGCACCGAGGGTGCCGCCGATCAGGGTGAGCAGCTTCATCAGAAATCCAGTCAAGCATGTTAGGCTGGCAGCAAGCGACATGGCCGCTGCGCCGGGTGTCGCCGCCTCATGTAACGGACGCACCCTGCCTTGAGAACCACGATCCACGCTCACGAACCTCGCAGACTTCTTTTGACGCCCGGACCGTTGACCACCAGCGACACGACCAGGGCCGCCATGGACCGGGATTGGGGATCGCGGGACACCGACTTCATCGACCTCACGACGCGCCTGCGCCTGCGCCTGACCGCCATCGCCGGCGGCACCGGCACGCACGAAGCCGTGCTGTTGCCCGGCAGCGGCACCTTCGCAGTCGAGGCGGCGCTGCAGAGCCTGGTACCGCGTGACGGGCGGGTGCTGTTGCTGGTGAATGGCGCATACGGACGGCGCATGGCCGAGATGCTGCGCCGGATCGGGCGCGACCATTTGGTCCGGGAATGGGCCGAGGACGAACCGGTCGATGCGGCCGAACTCGACCGGATGCTGATGGCCGATCCGTCGATCACCGACGTTGCCGTCGTGCATTGCGAGACCACCAGCGGGCTGCTCAACCCGATCGATGCAGTGGCCGCGATAGCCGACCGTCACGGCAGGCGGGTGCTGGTGGATGCGATGAGCAGCTTCGGTGCCCTGCCGATCGATGCATCCGGGATGCGGCTGACCGCGGTCATGGCATCGTCGAACAAGGGTCTCGAGGGAGTGCCGGGTTTAGGCTTCGTGGTCGTGGAGAACGCCCATCTGGCGGGCTGCGCCGGCAATTCCACCAGTCTCAGCCTCGATCTGCACGACCAGGCGGAAGGGTTCCGGCGCAACGGCCAGTGGCGCTTCACGCCACCGGTGCAGGTTGCCGCGGCACTCGATGCGGCTCTCGACCAACTGGACGCGGAAGGCGGGGTGAACGCACGTGGCGCGCGCTATCGCCGGCTGCATGCGATGCTGGTGGACGGGATGCGGGCGCTCGGCTTCGAGACCTACCTGTCGCCGGCCGTGCAGGCGCCGATCATCGTCACGTTCAAAGATCCAGGTGCGCCGTTCGAGTTCGAGCCATTCTACGATGCGCTGCAACGCGCCGGTATCGTCATCTATCCAGGCAAGCTGACCCAGGCGCCGAGCTTTCGCATCGGCTGTATCGGTGCGATCACCGTGGACGACATGCGACATGCACTGACGGTCATCGGAGAGCATTGCAGGCGGTGAAACAATAACGGCCTCCATCTGCATGGAGGCCGCCGATTGGTTCAGACCGTCAGAGTCGCACGACCTGTCTAGATACCGGGCATCCGGTTCTTGTCGGTGCCGATCGTGCCGGTCGAGGTGGTCGTGCTCTGGGCGGACGGGCCTTCGATCTCGACTTCCTCACGACGCAGCGTGTCCTTGATCGTCTCGACCCGCTCCTCGACGCCCTTCTGCACGACGACTTCTTCGACGACGTGCGCGCTCTTGGCGACAACGGCTTCCTCGTCGGTCTCAGTCATGGTGATTTCGCGATTGGTGAACGCATCCGCGCCGACGGCGACGGCACCGGTCACCGGACGGCGAAACACCGAAACGCTCTCGTTACGAAGCCTGACCTGCTCCTCGATCGGACGCTCCGTCACATAGCGGCGCACGCGGGTGGTGCCGCGATCGACTTCACGCTTGCCGACAGCCAAGGTCTCTTCCGAGAGCGCGATGACTTCCTCGGTGGACCCACCGGCAGTCGTGACCGAAGCGGACGGCACAGTCGTGCCTGACGTGGCTGCGGTAGAAGCGGCAGCCATACCGTAGGAGCCGGACGAGCTGTACTGCGAGTGACGCTCATCCATGTCGATCGGGCTATGACGGTCGAGGATCTGGTTGATTCCTTCGACGTCCGCATTGTTGGCAATGACCGTTACCACGGTACCGCCCGACTTGATGCTCTGATCATAAAGAGCGTGATGACCCTGCGTCACTTCGTCTCCGCCGGTCAGCCAGCCCCAGAACCCGCGATGTTCATGCGTGCTGACATCGGAATTTGCAGTGTTGATGCCGGCAGACTCTGCGTCCTGTGCGTAATGCTCGATCGAGCTTGCCGGAATCCCAGCCGTCATCAGGTCTCTAATTGCCGCATCCGCATGAGCGGCCGTATCGAAAACAGCAACGATCGTTTCATTGGGCATCTTGATCTTCCTTGAGTTGAACTTGGACATGATCGGAAGGTGCGTTTACCGCGGTGCGGGAAACAACGGCTTCCTGGGAACGGAGCTGGACCACCTCCTGGTGATGGTGGACGCCGCGTACCCGGGTAATACGCACTTCCTTCTTGAGCATGAGGCGTCGTTCCACGACGACGACCTCCTCCACAATCGGGATGATGATGGTGTCGCCTTCCTCACGAACTGCCGGCACTTCGTCGACCATACGATCGATCGCGACATGCTCGATTTCCACTCGTTCGTTGGACAGAAGTTCGTCCACGAGATGATCGTGCGTGCGTGTGACGGTAGACACGGTAACGTTACCGGTCTCTCGAATCCGACGGCCGATCTTGAGCTGTTCGGCATGAAGCTGGAGAACTTCGGTTTCCAACGACTGCGTCAATACTTCGTCAGTCAAGCTTGCACCGCCAGCATTTGATGTGCGTTACGTGCTCGAGTGAATGCATGGCATCAAGGACAGTTCCCGAAAACGATGTAACGCCCATCAAACCTTCTTGTCGGCCTTGAAGGCGCCACGGCTTCCCTTCGGCTTCTCGGGGCCGACCGTAGAATCCCGCTCGGTCTGCTGCTCGAGTTCGGCATTCAGTTCGGCGCCCATCAGCACGACCATGCTGGAAATCCAGATCCAGGTCATGAAGCCGATCACTGCTCCCAGCGAGCCGTACGTCTTGTTGTAATTGCCGAAATTGGAGACGTAGTAGGAGAAGCCCAGGGACACGAGCACCCACAGGAATGCCGCCGCGACGCTTCCCCAGCTTACCCATACCCAGCGTGCATTGGTCCGGCTCGGCCCATACCGGTAGATCAACGCCAGCGCACCCATCAGTACTACCAGCATGAACGGCCAGCGGGCCAGGTTCAGCACCATGTCCGCGGCACTGCCGAAGCCCACGAAGTTCAGCAGCATGGGGACTGCCACGACCGCGAGCAGGGCGATGATGATGAAGCCCACCGCACCCAGCGTGAAGGTCAGCGAGGTAAGGGTCAGCCGAACGAAGCTGCGTTTCTCGTGCTCGTGGTAGACCACGTTCAACGCATCGAAGAGCGACTTCATGCCGGCATTCGCGCTCCAGATCGACGTCGCGACGCCGACGATCGCACCGAAGCCCAGGGCCTTGTGACCGCTTGCAGTCAATGCGGTGATCTGCGCCTTGATGATGTCGAGGCCGCCACCGGGAACGATCCCGCCCAATCCCTTGAGCTGGTCGTTCAGCGTCGCCGGGTCGCTGAACAGTCCGTAGAGCGAGATCAGGCTGGCGATCGCCGGAAACAGGGCGAGCAGGCCGTAGAAGGTGACGCTGGCCGCTTCCGCCATGATGCGGTCCTGGCTGAAGCCTGCGACGGCGCGCTTGAGTACGTTCCACCATCCCTTGAGCGGGATCTCGCCAGGGCTTTCGGCTGAAGCGCCGGGTTGTTTTTCAGCCGGGCCGGCACTTGCCTGGCTTTCTTTGCGGTCAGGCAGGTTCCGGTCCGCGTGGGGTTCCGACTCACGATGCGGCAACCCGGCGGTACGCGGCCGCTGATCCGGAAGAACCGAACCTGCAACAGCCAGGGCGGCAAGAAGAAAGGGGTTGGGCCGGTGCGCCTGTTTCATCGGGAGCCGTACCTCTGATCGCGGAATAGAGGGTAGCGCGAACGGGCTCCGGCGGTTTCCCGACGTCTGTCCTGCTGCATGAAGTCTTGGTTCGCCGCCTGGCGACACTGCTTCATGAGCAGCCGGCCAGGGTTTCGATAACCCTTTGCAAACTTTGTCTCAGGCCTGGATTGGTTGGCGTGATGGCAGCCAAACAGGCCCAGGCGTTTCCATGCAGGGTCCCTCAGGGTTGGGAAGCTGCCTTGGGATGTGCGTCCAGGCTTGCCTGGGTATTTCGTGGATAGAGATGCATGAGGCTTATGAGTACTCCGTTGGTCCAGCCGAAGCCTACCTGCAGCGGATACTCGCCGC
Organism: Janthinobacterium lividum; assembly: GCA_050954785.1. Classification (GTDB taxonomy): domain Bacteria; phylum Pseudomonadota; class Alphaproteobacteria; order Acetobacterales; family Acetobacteraceae; genus Lichenicola. The sequence goes on from JBPBQO010000127.1 coordinate 44,953, forward strand.
CGCCGCCGGCGGCAGCTTCGGCCTCGTCCGTTCGCACGTTGTACTTCTCGAGCAGCACGCCCGACTGCGCATAGGCCGCAACCTCGCGCTCGATCCAGCGCTGCGCGATCTGGCCGGCCAACTCGTTTTCACCGTAGCCGCGCAGACCCATCACCGTCATCCACTGCATCGGCGCCCAGCCGTTCGGGGCGTCCCATTGCTGGCCGTTCCGTTCCAGGCTGGTGGTCATGCCGCCCGGCTTCAGCAACTGCATGCGGATGATGTCGGCGATCCGCCTGCCCTGCCCGGCGGTGGCGAGATGGAAGAACAGCGGCACCGTCGTCGCGGCGGTGACCTGTCCGGTGCGCTTTGCCTGGGTCCAGACATAGTCGGTGAACACGCCGGTTTGCTCGTCCCACATCAGGCGCTGGATCGCGGCGATCCGTGCGTCCGCACGGGTCTGGTAACGGGCGGCCCCAGCCGTGTCGCCCTTCAGCGCATACGCGTAGGACAGCGTCTGCTCCATATGCGCGATCAGGCTGTTGAGATCGATCGGCAGCAGTTGCGTCACCCGTATGGTCGCCAGCGTCTTGCCGTCGCCGAGCCAGCGCGAGCTGAAGTCCCAGCCGGTCTCACCGCCAGCGCGCAGCTCGCGATAGATTTCGGGCAGCGGACGCCCGCTCGTCCTCGCCGTCTCGACATCCTCGCGATAGGACTCGTCGCGTGGCACATCGCGATCGTCCCAATAGCGGTTGAGCAGAGTGCCATCGGCGAGCCTGACCAGATGACGGTGCGCCTCGCCCGGATGCAGCGTCGCCTCGCCTTGCATCCAGTAATCGTACTCGCGCTGCAGTTCCGGCAGATAGGTGAGGTAGGCCCGGTTGCCGTCATGCACCGCCATGAGGTCGATCATGCAGGCGAAGAAGGGCGGCTCGGACCGGCTCAGGTAATAGGTGCGGTTGCCGTTCGGGATGTGGCCATAGCGGTCGATCAGCGATGCCATGTTGCGGATCATGTCGGTGGCGATATCGTGCCGGCCGTCCTGCTCCAGCCCGAGCATCGTGAAATAGCTGTCCCAGTAATAGATCTCGGTGAAACGCCCGCCCGGGACGACGTAGGGATAGCGCAACGGCAGCAACGAAGAGAACGGTTCGGCAGAGTCGGGGGTGCGCTTCAGCACCGCCCACATCTCGGAAATATAGTCGGTGATCGACTGCATGACCGACGGCCTGAAACCGACTTGCCTCAGACGCGGAAGGTCGAAATGCGCCGCGACGAACGAGGCCAGGCTGAAGCCGGGCTGCCCGCTCAGGGCACGGTAGTCGGCCATGATCGCCTCGGGCGCCTGCCGCGGGATCGCATCGGCGAAAGTTTTCTGGTCGGGGAATACGCGCTGCAATTCGACCTCGCGATAGAGGTCTCCGAACAGGATCGAAGGCGGCTGCAGCACGACCGGCGCCGGCGCCGCCACGGTTCGTGCGGAATCGCTGGATACGGTCTCTGCGCATGCCGTGCCGCAGAGCAAAGACAAGCACAGGACTGCGGCGTATTTCAGTCGGCCACCCATGAGAAAGCGGAATCGGCGGGCAACCGGTCTTGCCATGCAAGGGATCCTTTCCATGGTCTATGGACGGAACGCTGCCGCAGCGATCCCGGTTCGCCCGATGGGCAACAGCGCCATCCCGAAACGAAATCGGCTCAGTATTGCAGTTCCTTGACCCGGAGCGCCGGTATCCGGCGGACCTGCCCGTAGCGCGGCAAGGTCAGGCACAGTCCGGCACACAGCACCAGGCATGTCGCGATCGCCAGAAAGGCGAGGTGATAGGAGCCGGTGCGGTCGTAGACCAGGTCGGTCAGGAACGGCGAGATTCCCAGCACGATCACGTTGATCCCGAAAATCATGCCGCAGATCGCACCGTATGCGCGCAGTCCGAAATAGCGGCCGACCAGATAGGGAATCGCGCCATAGTCGGTGCCGATGCCGAGCCCGATCAGGAACGCGCCGGCCAGCAGCGCCGCGGGACTGATTGCGGTGCCGAGGATCGCCAGCCCGGCGACGGCCAGCAGAAAGAACGGTGCCATGATGTGTGGGCTGCCGGTGCGGTCCAGCACGGTGCCGAGCACGAGTTGCCAGAACGAGCCGGTCATGGCGATGACACCCACCGACAGCGTGGCGATCGGCAGCCCGATGCCGCGATCGGTGAGCATCGCGACCACATGGGTGAACACCGCCGTCAGCGATCCGGCTCCGAGCGCCATGACGCCCAGGATCGACCAGAACCGCACGGTGCGCATCGACTGGGCGAGCGTCAGTCCGTCCGCCTCGGGCAACGGACCGGATGTCCGGGCCGGCGCAGCCGACGGGTCGCGCAGGAGCAGCACGATCGCCGGCAGGCCGACGCACAGCACCACGAGTCCGAGCGCCAGGTAAGCGTTGCGCCAGCCCCATGCGGCGACCGCCGCACCCGCCAGCATCGGCATCAGCGTGCAGCCGACACCGTTGCCGACGCCGCCGACCAGGCCGAGCAGGAGACCGCGTCGCTGGCTGAACCAGGCGGAGACCAGCTTGGCGTAGAGCATGGCACTCGGGATCGCCGAGGTGATGCCGAGCACGGCGAACAGCGTGTAGGTGCGCAACGTGCTTCCGCCGGTGAAGGAGAGCGAGGCCACGCTGGCGGCAAACAGCAGGTTGCCGACCAGCACCACGCGGCGCACGCCAAGCCGATCCGCAAGCCGCCCGACCAGCGGGTAGGTTGCGGCGCAAAGCAGCGCCATGACGATCAGCACCACCGACACCCGCGCGCGGGGCCAATGCAGGTCGCGCGAGATCGGGACCAGGAACACGCCGAAGGTGGCATTCACCACCGGGGTGCTGCTCACCACCGTGGCGAGCAGGCAGCCCATTACCGTCCGCGATGCGTCGGCGTTGCGATCCATGAGCGTCTTTCCTCGGCAGCGCCGGCCCTCGAAGGACGGCCGACCAGGACGACAAGCACAGGCCGGGCCAACCGGTCAGGCTAGCGGCGAGGCCAACCTGGTTGCTGGAACGCGTCGATGCTGCATCAACAGCGCGATGCCGAGGCTGATCCCGTATCCCCACAGCAGCCATGCGGCGCCAAGCCGGCGGACCGCCTCGTTGTCGGAATATACGCCGGGGGCCCAGTGCAGCACCGAAGCGTCGATCAGCATGGCCACCGCGACCACCACCGCGGTGCCGGACACGAGTTGCTCACGGGACAACATGGCCGCGCGCCGGGCGAGCAGGATGCAGAGCCAGCAGACCGGAATACTGGTCAGGAAACCGATGCTGCCTTGCAGCGGGTCGACGATCGCAGCCGGAAAGAAGTGTATCCACGCTGCCGCCACGACCCAGAACAGCAGTGCGATGGCTGATAGGATGGTCACTTGTCGTGCACTCGGCATCCGAACCTCCTTCTATGTAACGGGTGATACAGAAATCCGATGGCAACCGACCAAAGCAACAGACGCGATACATTGACCGACGAGATCGCCACGATCGTGCTGGCCGAGGGCCTGGGCGAGCTCAGCCTGCGGGTTCTGGCTGCGCGGCTCGCCACCAGCGGGCGAATGCTGCTGTACTACTTCACGACCCGCGATGCGCTGGTCGTGGCAGTGCTGGAGCGTATTTCGGAGCGGATGGGCATCATCATGGCCGAGCACTCGGCCGGCCCGAGGCTGACGCCGGGCGCCTTCCTCGGCAGGGTCATGTCCTTGTCGCAGATGCCCGAGATCGCGCCGTTCATGCGGGTCTGGACCGAGGTGGTGGCGCGCGGCGCGCGCGGCGAGGCGCCGTATGTCGCGGTCGCGTCGGAGACCGTCGGCGTCTGGATCGACTGGATAGACAGCCGGCTGCTGCCGGACATGCGCGGGCGGGGCCAGGCGGCCGCGATCCTGGCGATCGTCGACGGGGTGACGCTCCTGGAACTGGCCCGGCCCGGCACGACCGCACAGGCAAGAATATTACTGCCCGGACTGCTGGACGGGCCCGCCTGAGCAGGCCAGTCTGCTCGGACGTTTTCCGACAGACTGCCGAGGGTGCGATGACCGAGACCAGACACTCCGCTTCAGCCAGCCATGCCGCACGAGCCGGCTTCCGCACCATCAGCGGCAGTTGCCGTGCACTGCCGGAAGGCAGTCAGCATGCCGGCGACGTGCCTGCCGACCACATCATCGAGGCCAGCATCTATCTGCAGCCGCGGGACGAGACGGCGATCACCGGGAAGCTGGCCGCCATCGCCGATCCGGACGCCCGTCGCAGCGCGTTGTCCGATGCGCGCGCCGAGCTCTATCGCGGCGACATGCGCGAGGTGTCGGACTATGCGACATCGCACGGGCTGACCGTGACCCAGCTTGCCCCGGCCAGACGGCTGATCCGGGTCGGCGGCAGCCCATCGGCGATCGAGGCGGCGTTCGGCACCAAGCTGTCGCTGTACCGGAACGGCAGCACCGAGTTCCGTGGTCATGACGGCGATATCCAGCTCCCCGAACACCTGCATACGCTGGTCGAGTCCGTGCTCGGGCTGGACAGCCGGGCCGTCGCGCACACACGGATCGTGCGGCCGCATCTGGCACAGTCGACCGGGCTGGAGCCGAACAAGCTGGCGGCCCTGTACGATTTTCCGACAGGCGTGGACGGCACCGGCGTGACCATCGCGCTGATCGAACTCGGTGGAGGCTTCAGCGCATCCGACAACACCACCGCGTTCAAGGCGATGGGGCTTACGGTGCCGCGGGTGATCGCGGTATCGGTCGATGGCGGCCTGAACACCACCGGTTCCGATGCGGATGGCGAGGTGGCGCTCGATATCCAGGTTGCCGGCGGACTGGCGCCGGGCGCCGAGCTCGCGGTCTATTTCGCGCCCAACACCGACGCCGGCTTTTCCGACGCGATCAGCCAGGCAGTGCACGACACCACCAACAAGCCATCGGTGATCTCGATCTCCTGGGGCGGGCCCGAGAGCAACTGGACCTCGCAGTCGGTCGCCACCATGAATTCGGTGCTGCAGGACGCGAGCGGTCTCGGCATCTCGGTCTATGTCGCGTCCGGCGACAGCCTGGCCACCGACGGCGTCGATGACGGCAGGGCGCATGTCGATTTCCCCGCATCCTCGCCCTATGCGATCGGTTGCGGCGGCACCCACATCGACATCAGCGGCAACGCTGTCAGCAGCGAGGTGGTGTGGAACGACGGGGCGGCGGGCGGCGGCGGCACCGGCGGCGGGATCAGCGACCTGTTCGACGTCCCCGCGTTCCAGGCTGAAATCACCCTGCCCGCCAGCGTGAACGGCGGGCGCAAGGGGCGCGGCGTGCCGGACGTGGCCGGCGATGCGGCACCCGGCAGCGGCTATCTCGTGGTGGTGGGCGGCAAGAAGGAGGTGGTCGGCGGCACCAGTGCGGTGGCGCCGCTCTGGGCTGGACTGACCGCGCTGATCAACCAGAAGGCGACGGTGCCGGTCGGCTTCCTGCCGGACTTCCTGTATCCGCAGGCGAAAGCCGGCAAGGCGCTCACGGTGGAGATCACCATCGGCAACAACAAGCCCGAAGGCTCGCAACTTGGCTACGCCGCCGGCCCGGTCTGGAATGCCTGCACCGGGCTCGGTCGTCCGGACGGCAAGGCGCTGTTCGCAGCTCTGACGGCACGAACGGCAACCGCGACCGCCTGAGGACCAGCGCCGGGCCGGGTCACGACGCGGCTCGAGGGTCGTGCCCGATGACGCAGTCGCGTCCGGCCTGCTTGGCCCGGTAGAGGTAACGATCGGCGAGAGCCAGAACGTCGAGGGCACCACCGAAAACCTCCGCGGAGGACGCGAAACCGAAGCTCGCGGTCACCGTCAGGCCCGATGAGTATGCGCTCCAGTCGATGGCATGAATCGCACGGCGGATCCGGTCGCACACGCTTCGGGCCGCTGTTTCGTCGATGCTGGACATCACCAGGACGAACTCCTCGCCACCGTATCGCGCCACCAGATCGCCGGGCCGGCTGGCGGTGACGATCTCCTGTGCGATCCTGATCAGCACCTTGTCGCCGACAACGTGGGAAAAGCGGTCGTTGATCGACTTGAAATGGTCGATATCGATCATGACGATGACATAGTCCCGACTATCCAGCAGTTCGATTGTCTGCAGGGTATCATCGAGGTGACGGCGATTGCCGACGCCTGTCAGGGCGTCGCGTCTTGTATCCTCGGTTAGCGACTTCGTGCGCCGCTCCAGCAACTCGAACGATTTAACGATTTCCGCCTGTTGCAGACCGGCAGTAGCGATCTGGGCAGTAAGTTTGTCGAACTCGAGAAATATCTCGGCGATGCGCGCCGATTGCTGGATACGCTCAGCGGCAAACTGCGCCTGCATGACGTGATACTGCTTGAAACATTCGAGCGCCTGCTCGAACGAGCCGAGCTGTTCATGAACGGCCGAAAGCGTGCGGTAGCCTCCGACGACGCTTTCGTGGTTGCCTATGCGTTTCGCAATCGTCAGCATCGTCTCGGTGAGATGAAGCGCCTCGCGAGGCTGATGCCTTGCCAGCATCAGGCTGCTTTCAAGCTCGAGACGATGCGTCAGAACACGGTCGCTTGAAACAGGGGCAAGGTTCGTGAACCGATCGAGCAGCTCAGCCGAACCGGAGACGTCGCCGATCGTGAGCCTGTATTGGGCGATGTTCAAAAGACACAGCGCCTGCCCCCAGAGATCATCCCCGCCCTTCGCAAGTGCCAAGGCCTCTTCGGTATCGGTAATTGCGCGCCTGCTCGCGACAAGATGGGCCGCCTGGTTTTCTTCGTTTCGCGGCTGCACGGACATGGCGTGCCGGACACCGCCCAGATTGACCAGCCACCAGCCGAGTACGAGCTGATCCCCGGTCTCGCGTGCCAGGGCCACGGCGCGGATGCAGTACTCCTCCGCCCGCCCGAGCTGCATGCAATACCAGTAGATGACACCGACAATGTTGAGCGCCCAACTCAGAACGGCCGAATCACTGCCTCGTTCAGCCAGCCGCAAGGCTTCCATCGCTTCCTTGGCTGCCTCCTCGCCACGGCCGACTTCGAGATAGAGCCATGCACGGATCGAACGTGCCTTTGCCTCCCGTGCAGGCTCAGCCATGGCCTGCCAGATGCTAACCGCTAGGTCGGCGAAGCCGATCGCCTCCGCAGCCAGGCCCGACTGGAATCCGAACCAGGCACGGCGCATGGAAATTTCTGCCCGCAATTCCTCGTTCTGCCCCGCAGCGAGTTCGGACAACATTGCCGATGCGTCTGCGATGGCTGTGTCGAAACAACCTTCCAAGGCGACGCCTTGCAATCGATCAAGGATTTTTTGCGGATGCAAGGAATACTTGATCCCGTTATTGGTTAGTTACGATGAACCGATAGTCTACGACCATCTTCTTAATGGCGGCTTTACGTCCTGCCGGTCCTCGATCCACCGGTGTTTGCAACGCCAACGAGTCGGGCTCAAGAGAATTCGGCAAAGGGCAAATTAATAAGACACCGGGTCAAACATGAGAACCTGTCATGGTCGATGCTCAGTGCAGCCGCGGATGGCGGATCGCCTCGATCAAGTCCGAACCGCAAGTTATGAGCAGGTTAAGGCCGATCCCGATGCACAACGCAATCAGGCCGGACAACACGTAATGTGCAACGGCAAAGACCAGAATCTCGTCAACCATCGAACCGCCCCTACCCAGCACGCCTCGGAGTTTTGCCACGTGACGCCGGCAAGGTGCCCCTCATAGGATAGGGATAACGCGGGGCGGTATAGAAAGTCTGCTTCGTTTCGATTTTCTGTTGTTATATCAAAAGCCGATCGCTTGCAGGATCGCGATGCTCTCGACGCAGGCGGCGGCGGCCTCGCGTCCCTTGTTATGGATGTCGGCGCGTGAGCGCGCGATGGCCTGCTCCTCGGTGTAGGTGGTGAGGATGCCGAAAGCGATCGGCACACCGGTTGCCAGCGAGGCCTGCATCAGGCCGGTTGCCGCACCCAGACTGATGAACTCGAAATGCGCGGTATCGCCCTTGATGACGCAGCCGAGGCAGATCACCCCCTGGTAGCGGCCGGTACGCGCCAGTGCCTGGGCGATCAACGGCAGCTCGAAGGCGCCCGGAGCGGCGATCAGGTCAGTCTCGGCAACGGTGATGGCGTGCTCGCCAAGCCATTCCAGGGCACCCCGGCGCAGGCCGCCGGTAATGTCCTCGTTGAAGCGGCTGACCACGAGCGCGATGCGCGGTGGTGTCTCGAACCGGAAATCCGGAAGGGAGGCAGGGGCGTTGGTGCTCATGGCGAGGGCTCTCTACTCAGCTGCGTGCGGGATGTCGTTTTGCAAGGTGTGTCCCATCCGGTCGCGCTTGGTGCGGAGATAGGCCTGGTTGTAGGCGGTGGGCGCCGTTTCCAGCGACGGGCGGGCAGCGACGGTGAAGCCTCGTTCCTCGAGAGCGGTGATCTTGGCAGGGTTGTTCGTCAGCAGGTCCAGTGTCTGCACCCCGAGGTGATGCAGGATCGCGGCGGCGACCGACCAGTCGCGCGCGTCGGCCGCGAAGCCCAGCCGATGGTTGGCCTCGATCGTGTCCAGCCCCTGGTCCTGCAGCGCATAGGCACGCACCTTGTTGGCCAGGCCGATCCCCCTGCCCTCCTGGTCGCGCAGATAGACCAGCACGCCGGAGTCCGCCTTGGAGATGCGGTCCATCGCCGCGTGGAGCTGCGAGCCGCAGTCGCAGCGGAGCGAGCCGAACACATCGCCGGTCACGCACTCGGAGTGCAGCCGGACCAGCGGCGGCTGGCTGGCCGGGGCCTCGCCGGGCTTTCCCTTGACCAGCGCCAGATGCTCGGCCCCGGCCACATCGCGGAAGGCATGCATCTCGAACACGGAGGCGCCTTCGGTCGCGAACGAGCCGACAGGCAGGCTGGTGGTGGCAATGTGGGTGACGACCGGCTCGGACAGATACGCGACGAGCTCGGCGATAGTGACGATCGGCATGCCATGCTGGACGCCGAACGCACGCAGCTCGGGCATCCGCGCCATGTCGCCATCGGCACTCATGACCTCGCAGATCACCGCGGCCGATCGCAAGCCGGCAAGACGAGCCAGGTCGATCGAGCCCTCGGTGTGGCCGGTCCGGGCCAGGACACCCCCCTTCACGGCGCGCAACGGAAAGACGTGGCCGGGCGAGACCAGGTCGCCCGGGACCGCATCGGTTGCAACCGCAGCCTGGATGGTACGGGCGCGGTCATGCGCGGAAATGCCGGTGGTGACGCCTTCGGTCGCCTCGATCGAGACGGTGAAGGCGGTGGTCCGCGGCGCCCGGTTGTCGGCAACCATCATCGGCAGGGAGAGCTGGTCGACCTGTGCGTCGTCGAGCGCCAGGCAGACCAGGCCGCGGGCATGGGTGACCATGAAGTTGATCGCGTCCGGGGTCGCGAACTCGGCCGCGAGAACGAGGTCGCCCTCGTTCTCGCGATCCAGGTCATCGGTCATGATGACCATGCGGCCGGCACGCAATGCCTCGATTGCCGCTTCGATCGACGGTGTCAGGGGTTTCGAAATCATGCGTCATCATCCCACTGGGTGTTCGACAGGCTGGAAAGTTCTGGTAGCAGCGACAGCGGCGACGCCTCGCCTGCCCGCCGGGGCGACAGCCTGATATCAAGCTGGTCGACCGGATTATCCTGGGCCGGGTTCGCCTGGGTGATCGTCAGCCAATCGTCCCAGAGCCCGGCTTCGCGCAGGCTGGCCAGCACCGACGGGCCGGCTTCGACCATCGCCCACATTGCTCCGGCCTCGCCCAGCGTCGGCAGCAGTTGATCGAGGGAGCGGATCGACCGCACGTCGAAGCCACGCGCGCTGGCGGCCTGGATGGTACTGGCAGGCACCCTGTCGCCGCGTCCGAGCACCGCCAGCAGCCGGCGTCGGCCAGGGTGGTCGGGCAAATGGCGCACGGTGAAAGACGGATCGTCGGCAAGGATGGTGCCGGTGCCGGTGATGACCGCATCGGTGCAGCGACGCAGCCGGTGAGCGAGACGGAGCGACGTTGGCGAGGTAAAGGTGCTGGCGCCGACCGGCGGGATCATGCTGCCCGACACGTCGAGCGCCTGCTTGACGGTGATCCATGGGTGCCCGGTCAGCGCACGGCACCGGAACGGGGCGATCAGGGCCTGGCAGGCGCAGGACAGCGTATCGTCCGAATTATCCAGCATATGAACGGCGAGGCCGGCATGACGCAGGCGGTCGGCACCGTGGCCGGTTACCGAAGGATTGGGATCGGCGCTGCCGATCCAGACGGTGCGGACCGGGCTGGCGAGGATAGCCTCGGTGCAGGGACCGGTGCGGCCTGTATGATTGCAGGGTTCCAGCGTGACCACGAGCGTGGCCGCCTGTGCGGTCAGGCCGGTCTGTTCCAGCAGGCGGAGCGCCAGGGCTTCGGCATGCGGACCGCCGGCGCGCTGGTGGGCTGCTGCCACCAGAATACGGCCGGTCGCGTCAAGGATGGCGCAGCCGACCGGTGGATTGGGTGTGGTTGCACCGATGAACGCGCAGGCTGCTTCGATCGCTGCCCGGAAGCCGGCCTCGACTCCAGGCGGACATACCGTGGCGGTGCCCGGACCAGGGCCTGTCGATGGCGGTCGTAACGGCGGTGCCGCAAACATAATCAGTCGAATCCCGTCCAGATGGACGTGACTCAGGGCACAGCTTTTCGATCGTGCCGCTCCACAAGCCGGAACGGCAGTCTCGTCAGCGTTCTCTCCCATCCGGACTATACCGTCGGCTCCGGGATCTCACCGGATCTGCTTGACCCCGCTGCGTAATCCAGCGGGCGCTCGCGGGCTGATGGGACACACGGCCGAAACCGCCTGCCTTCAAATACCGCCGGTGGGGAGTTTCACCCCGCCCTGAGAACGTCTCTCAATGGATTATGGGTAGTCCGGTGCCGATCTCCAAGTGGGCACCCTACTCGCGCGTGTAGCTGGCCGGGACCACCGGATCGGGGCCGGCTTTCCCCCACAGGACGATCTCGTTGCCCCAGGGGTCGCGGAACGCGTGGTTGAAGCCGTTGAACTCGGACCAATAGTGGTTGGTCCACAGGATCTCGGCGCCATTAGCAGCGGCAGCCGACAGGATGCGCTCGGGCGTGTCGTCGTCGCTGACCATGATCCAGATGCGCGGCCTGCGTCCGGACATGTCGAGCGTGCGCGGCTTAACCCCGGCGGGATCGGGATGCGGGCGTGCGTTTTCGGCCTTGTAGATGCCGAGATGCAGGTTGCCGATGCCGCTCTGGCTGCCGTCCTTGTTCAGGAAATTCTCGCCGGGCACCATGCGGTGATAGACGCCTTCCGGTCGCGGATCGTTCTGCCAGCCGAACACGTCGGCATAGAAACGGCCGGCTGCGGACGGGTCGTCGGATGCGAGGTCGACGAAGATGAGCGTGTTGGGATAGGCCAAGTCGGTCGTTTCCTGTCGGTGCTCGGGATCAGAAAGGGCGGTCGCCCCATACTTGAATTAAAAAGGGCGGTCGCCCTTGACCCAGAGCCGCTGCATGGTGCGGGTGTATTTCTTGTCGTCGTACAGCGTGCCGGTGTGCAGCGTGCAGCGATTGTCCCACATCAGCATGTCGCCGGCCTGCCATTTATGGCGATGCACGAAACGCTCCTGCGTCATGAACTCGACCAGCTCGTCGAGCAGCGTGAGATCGCTCGGATCGTCCTGGCCGACGATCGCGGTCACGGTTCCGGTCGACGGCCACAGCGCCTTGCGTCCGTCCGCCGGATGGGTGCGGATCAGCGGGTGATCCACTTCGGGATTGTCGCGCTTCTGCTCGTCGGTCAATTCGAGGCTGTTGCCGTAGGCGCGGTTGGACATGAAATGCGCATAGCTGTGATGGAGCTTGAGCTTTTCCAGTTCGGCCTGGCGCTCGGCCGACAGCGCGTCATACGCCGCACATCCGTCGGCAAGCAGCGTGTCGCTGCCTTCGTCCGGCACTTCCACCGCGTAGAGCATGGTGCACATCACCGGCTTCTCCTTGTAGGAGAAATCGGTGTGCCAGCCGACGCCGTCATTATGCGCGCCGATCGGCCGACCGTTCTCGACCCGGTTCGACAGGATAAAGATTTCCGGATACCCGGGCAGGGTGAACTGCTTGAGCGTATGGCCCTCGGCCTCGCCGAACAACCTGATGAAGCGCATCAGCTCGTCCGGAGACATCTTCTGGTCGCGCAACAGAATCGCACCATGATGATGAAATGCGTCCACCACGCCATCGAGTGTCGCCGTGTCGGCCTGCGCCGCATCGACGCCTTCGATCACCGCGCCGAAACCCGGCTTCATCGGTGAGATCCGGATCGCGTCCCGTGGCGTCGTTACCTGTGTCTCTGCGTCCATACCGGGTATCCTTCCCTATCGTGCGGCCAAGCTAGTTCCCGATCTGGCCCGATGCTTGCCTCGGTGCGCCCGGTGACTAGCATGAGGCCGAACAAGTGGCGTGCGCGCTCATGCAAGACGCGGTCCGGCGTCCCGTTTAGCGTTCGTTTCACCAGCGAGCCGGCTTCCACAGCCAAAGGAGTTTTCCGCATGACCCGTATGCCGGTCGTTTTCTTCGGGCATGGCAGCCCGATGATTGCCCTCGAGACCAACGATACCACGCGAAGCTGGGCCGCCACCGCGGCGCGGATCGAACGCGTGTATGGCCGCCCGAAAGCGATCCTGTGCATCTCGGCGCACTGGCTGACGCGCGGCATCGCCGTCACCGCCATGGCAGCGCCGCAGACGATTCATGATTTCGGCGCGTTTCCGCAGGCGCTGTTCGACGTGCAGTATCCGGCACCCGGCGACCCGGTGCTGGCCGCCCGCGTGCGCGACCTGCTGGCGCCGACGCCCGTGGCGCTGGACCACAGCCAGTGGGGCCTCGACCACGGCACCTGGTCGGTGCTGCTGAAGGCCTATCCGCAGGCCGATATTCCCGTCGTGCAGCTCAGCATGGACACCAGCCTGTCGCCGGCCGGACACTACGCGGTGGGGCAGCGCCTGCGTGCGCTGCGCGACGAAGGCATCCTGATCGTCGGCACCGGCAACATCGTCCATAACCTCTCGCGCATGGATTTCCGCAACCGGGATGCGGCCCCGTTCGACTGGGCGCAGCGCTTCAACGATCATGTGCGCAACGCGATCCTGTCCGATCGGCCGGAAGGCGCCATCGATTTTGCGAGCCTCGGCCAGGACGCGCGGGACAGCGTGCCGAGCCCCGATCATTACTGGCCGCTGCTGTATGTGCTGGGCGCGCGCGATCCGGGCGATGTGGTGGAATTCGGACCGGACCATATCGAGCATCGCTCGCTCAGCATGACCAGCGTGCTGCTGGCCTCGCCCGTGCCGGCGAACGCCTGACTTCGTTTCATTGATGCGGCATCGCGATAAAAAGGAAGATACATGGCCCTGATCTGCCGTTCCGCGGAACGTCGCGCCGAAACCGCGCCCGAAGCATTGCACACGCTCCGCGCCACGCCCGAAACGATCCATTGGGGCTATTTCGATCCGGCGATCGCGCCGGCGCTCAGGGTGCGCAGCGGCGATCTGGTGCAGGCGCAGGCGATCACCCACCATGCCGGCGACGATCCGGACCTGATGATGGACGACAGCATCGCGCGCCTGTTCCGGGAGGTGCCGGAAGCCGACCGGAACCCCGGCGTACACATCATGACCGGGCCGATCTACGTCGAGGATGCCAAGCTCGGCGACATGCTGGAGGTACGCTACCTGAAAATGACGCCGCGCTTCCGCTACGGGTCGAACCTCGCCGCCAACTGGGGCTACCTCTACAAAGAGTTCGACGAGAAGGAGCGGGTGACGATCTACCAGCTCGACGAGAACGGGCAGACCGCGCACGCCCACTACGCCTACGACTTCAAAGGCAAATACCTGGTGCCCGGCACCATCACCCGCTGTCCCACATGCGACCGCGAGAAGGCGCTGGAGGGCATACGCGTACCGGTGCGGCCGCATCTGGGCACCGCCGGGGTGGCACCGGACATCGCCGGCCGGACCAGCACCATTCCGCCCGGCCTGCATGGCGGCAACATCGACAACTGGCGGATCGGTGCCGGCGCCACCATGTTCTATCCGGTGCAGGTCGACGGGGCCCTGTTCTCGATCGGCGACCCGCATATCAGCCAGGGCGATGGCGAGATTTCGGGCACGGCGATCGAGGCGTCCTTGGATGTGCTGATGCAGGTGGTGTTGAGGAAGGATTTCGTGTTCCGGTCGCCGTTGCTGGAAACGCCCAAGAACTGGGTCGTGCACGGCTTCCATGAGGATCTGAATCTGGCGATGCGCGACGCGGCGCTGGACATGCTCGACCTGCTCACCACGCATCGTGGCCTGAGCCGCAACGATGCTTATTCGCTGATGAGCGTTGCCGCGGATTTCGGGATTACCCAGGTGGTGGATGGGCGCCAGGGCGTGCATGTCCGTATCGGCAGGGACCTTTTCCCACAGATAGACTAGACTTGATCGCGATTTTGGAGAGCAGAGCGGATGTATAGCGGGATTGCACAGGCCGTGGTTCCGGTCGTCGAGCGAACGCCCGGTGACGGCAGCACCAGCTACGTGCTGCGCCTGCCGGATCCGTTGCTCGACGGGCTGAAGCTCGGCGCCAGCGTGAACATCGACGGCGTGTGCCTGAGCGCAGTGACCATCGAGCATGACCTGGTTTCGTTCGATGTCTCCGACGGCACCATGGGCATCACCAACCTGGGTGACCGCACCGTCGGCAGCCGGGTGAATGTCGAACGCTCGCTCAGGAGCGGCGACGAGAATGGTGGCCACATGGTGACCGGCCATATCACTGGCACCGCGCCGGTCACCGGCATCAACACCGGCACCGGGGCGCTTTATCTTCGCGTTGCCATCCCGGAAGCACACCGAAAATACGTGTTCGTGCGCGGCTTCCTGGCACTGAACGGCTGCAGCCTGACCGTGGCCGAGGCGGACGAGGCCACCGGCGAGGTGAAAATCAACCTGATCCCGGAAACTGTGCGCCAGACCAGCCTGGCCGATTACCGGGTCGGCGACCGTATCAACTACGAGATCGAGCTGCAGACACAGATCATGGTCGATACGATCGAGCGGTGCATCCGCCAATCACTGCAACACCAGCAGCATTAGCTGACGACCTGTCGTGCCCGGTTCCGGGCGGACCTCAGCCGGACGTGAAACCAGCCTTGCGCAGACGTGCGACCGCCGTATCCAGTGCACCGAGGAACGCCGAGCGGTCTTTTTGCGAGAACGGTTTCGGACCACCGGTCATCTGCCCGGCGGAACGCAGATCGTCCATCAGGTTACGCGTGGCCAGGGTCATGCCGATCGAGTCCGTGTCGAAGCGCCGGCCGGTCGGGCCGATCACTTCGGCCCCGGTCTTTACACAGCGTGACGCCAGCGGCACGTCGGCGGTGATGACGATGTCGCCGCGCTCGGCTCGCTCGGCGATCCAGTCATCCGCGACGTCCGGCCCGGCCTCTACCACCACCCGCTCGATCAGCAGCGACATCGGCGCCGAGATCAGGCTGTTGGACACCACGAACACATGCAGCCGGTAGCGATCGGCAACGCGATAGATCTCCGCCTTGACCGGACAGGCATCGGCATCGATGAAGATTCGGATGGGGCGGGCGGACATGCTCATGCGGGACCGGTAACGCAGGCAGGCTCCCAAGGGAACAGCTTCGCTTCACGATGAATGCCGCGTCGAAACCAAATGCTAACGAATTCGAGCGATCCTGGAGACTCAGCAAGGCAGGATCAGATGCAGATTTCGTCAGACAGCCGATCGGATGCGGCCGGGCAACACGGTCATCTCACTCTCGGGCTCAAGATGGGAGCCGGTTTTGCCGTACTGACCATTCTGGCGATCGCTCTCGGCAGCTTCGCGCTCAACCGCATGGGCATGATGAACAACGCGACCGTCATCATTCGAGACAACTACCTGCCTAGTACCATGTATAGCGGTCGGCTTGGAATTGCGCTCGGTGAGGTGCGACGTAACGAGGCGCGACTTCTGATCTGTACGACTGCGGACGAATGCGCGGTCACCCGCCAGAAGCTCGCGAATGCCTCGACAGGCGTCGAAAAAATACGCCTCGCCTACGATTCCATTATCGATCCGGGTAAACAGAGAGACAGCTTCACGACGATCTTCGATAGGGTCTGGACCGACTACAAGGCCGACACAACAGAGTTGCTGCGCCTGAAAGACAAAGAGACACCGCAGGCATTGCATGAATATTTTGCTGGAAAATCCAGAATAGATTTCGACCAACTCGACGCGTTCATGCTCGGGGACATAGTCTACAATCAACAGGCCGGCAGTGACGCCGGCGACGTCAGCCGCCAGGTCTACCTGACAACCTACAACTGGATCGTGGCAGGCACGGGCCTGGTGCTGCTCCTCAGTGTCCTTACCGCGATCCTCCTGATCCGCCACATCTCGCACCCACTTGCCACGATGACGAACGTCATGCGCCGCCTGGCGCACCGCGACATGAATATTGCCGTTCCGTTCGTCGGACGCGGTGACGAGGTCGGCGCGATGGCAGCGGCGTTGCAGGTCTTCAAGGACAACATGGTGACTGCGGACAGGCTCACCACCGAGCAGGCCGAAGAGCGCGGCATCAGACAGCGCCGCACCGACAGGATCGAAATGCTTGTGGGCGATTTCGAAAAGCAGATCGGCAGCACCGTCGCGATCCTTGCGGCTGCCTCCACCGAGATGGAAGCGACCGCCTCCTCGATGACGACCAATGCCGCGGATACCGACCGCCAGGCGATCGCAGTGGCGCGTGCGGCAGAAGAATCGAGCATCGGGGTACAGACGGTCGCCGCTGCTTCGGAACAGCTCGCCTCTTCGATCTCGGAAATCAACCGGCAGGTCAATGCGTCCACCACCCTGACCGGCAAGGCTGTCAGCAGCGTCAGGCAGACCGACCAGACCGTCCGTGCCTTGTCGGACAGTGCCGCCCGCATCGGCCAGGTTGTCGAGCTCATCACCAATATCGCCAGCCAGACCAACCTGCTGGCCCTGAACGCGACCATCGAGGCCGCGCGAGCCGGTGAGGCAGGCAGGGGCTTCGCGGTCGTCGCGTCGGAGGTGAAGAGTCTGGCCGTACAGACGGCCAAGGCGACCGACGAGATCGCAGCCCAGATCGCCCAGGTGCAGCAGGCGACCAGCAGCGCGGTGGATGCGATTGCCCAGGTCACCAACCTGATCGAGGAAGTCGGTGCCGTGACCATCTCGATTGCCGCTGCCGTTGAGCAACAGGGTGCCGCGACGGCCGAGATCGCCCGCAACGTGCAGCAGACCGCGGCCAGCACCCAGGTCGTGACCAGCAACATCTCCGGCGTGAGCCGTGCGGCCAACGATACCGGTGCCGCCGCAACCCAGGTTCTGGGTGCGGCAGGCGACCTGTCCCGTCAGGCCGAACATCTCTCCACCGAAGTCGACAGCTTTATCGCCGCGGTCCGGTCAGCCTGATCCCCAAGATCAGGCTCCGATCGGCTGACATGCCGAAAGCATGGTCGCATCGACCGCGCCTTTATTCGGCCCCGCACATACCGATGTGCGGGTCCAGCCGTGACCGATTAGCTATCTACAGCCGTTCGAGCACAGCCTGGAGCGTCTCCTCGACCGTCGCATGCGCCACCACCGTCAGCGCCTGCTCGTCCGGACCGGGCTCTTCGAGCGTGCGGAGCTGGGTCGGCAACAAGCTGCTTGGCATGTAGTGGTGCGAGCGATGTGCGAGCCGCTCCTTGAGCATGGCTTCCGGCACCTTGAGATACAGGAACCAGACGTCCGGCAGACCTTGCGACAGGGTTTCGCGGTAGCTGCGCTTCAGGGCCGAACATGTCAGCAGGCCACCCTCGCCGGCATCGTGCCTTGCGCGTATCCAGGCAGCGCAGATAGCGAGCCACGGCGCCCGATCGGCATCGTCGAGCGGAATGCCGGCGCTCATCTTGTCCACATTGGCCTTCGGGTGAAGCTCGTCGCCCTCCTGAAACGGCCAGCCGAGCTTATCGCGCAGACCCAGCGCCACGCTCGACTTGCCGCAGCCCGACACGCCCATGATCACCAGGATACGTTTCTGCGTCATGCAACCTCGTAGCGGACGACGCCGCCTTGTCCGGCCACGAGTGCCAGCGATGAACGGCCGATGAACAGCCCGCACTCGAACACGCCGACGATCGCCCGGATCGCATGCTCGGTGGCGGCGGGATCCTCGATCGGCCCCAATGCGCAGTCGAGGACCATGTTGCCGCCATCCGTTACGAACAACTGCCCCTGCGCGCTGCGACGCGGCGTTACGCGGGCACCCAGTTGTCCGAGCTGATGCGCCACCGACTCCCAGCCGAATGGCGATACTTCGACCGGTACCGGCGTGTGCTCGCCGAGCCGGTGCACCATCTTTCTGTCGTCGGCGACCACGATCATGCGCTTGGCGGCGGCGGCGACGATTTTTTCGCGCAACAGGGCACCGCCCAATCCCTTGATCAGGTTCAGCGTGCCGTGCTCGATCTCGTCGGCACCATCGATAGCAAGGTCGATGACGGGATGGGTGCCGAAGGTGACGATCTCGATCCCGAGTGCCCGGGCCCGTGCTTCGCTCCGCGCCGAGCTGGGGATGCCGACGAAGCGCAGCCCCTGCTTTACCCGCACGCCCAGACTGTCGATCACCCGGTCCGCGGTGGACCCGGTGCCGAGCCCGACCACCATGCCGTCCTCGACCAGGGCAGCGGCCTCATCACCGACACGTTGCTTCAGGGCGGCCTCGGCGGCGGACTCCGGATCAGCCATTCGAGGCAGTTCCGGCGGCCGCCTCATCGAGCATCCAGATCAGCTCGCCATCGGTCGTGATGTGGGTCGACGGCAACGTCGTGTCGCCGCCGCGTACGGCCTTGACCACATCCGCCTTGCCGGCACCGGCGACCAGGAACAGCACGAACCGGCTGCTGGCGATCGCGGGGTAGGTGAGGCTCAGCCGTGTGTGGGGCGCGTCGTCCGGAACGCAGGTGGCGACCCAAGCCTGAGTCTCGTGCAGGATTTCAGTGCGGGGAAACAGCGATGCGGTGTGTCCATTCTCGCCCAGACCCAGCAGCACCACATCGAATAGCGGGCGGCCCGTCTCTAACGTCTCGGCGCCATATTGAGTCGTCAATTCGCGTTCATAACGAGCAGCCGCATCCGCCGGCTCGCCATCGGTCGGCATGCGATGCACGTTCGCGGACGGTACCAACACCTTGGACAACAGCGCCAGATTGGTCATGTGGTAGTTGCTGGATGGATCCTCGGGCGGCACGAAGCGCTCGTCCCCGAAGAACAACTGTACCCGATCCCACGGAAACCGCGACGCGTAGGCGGAACTGGCCAGGATCTCGTAGAGCCGCTTCGGCGTCGATCCACCGGACAGTGCGATGACGAACGGGCCTTGCTTGGCCAGCGCCTGCTCGGTCAGGAAGTCGGCCGCTGCCGTTGCGACCGCCTCGGCGTCCGGCAGGATCTCGACCCGGCCGCTGCCTGCATCCTGGCTCAAGATTTTTCTCCCAGCACATAGCGCTCGATCGCCTTGGCGAAACCCTCATCCTCGGCAGAGTCGCTCACATAGGTCGCCTGCGACTTTACTTCGTCGCTCGCCTGACCCATCGCGATCGACATGCCGCTCTTTTTGAACATCAGCACGTCGTTGGGCTGATCGCCGAGCGTCGCGATTTCGGATGCCTTCACGCCGAGCATCCGTTCGAGGCTGGTCACGACACCACCCTTGTTCGCGTCGGGATGCGTCACGTCGAGATAATAGGGCTGCGACCGTGCCGCGGAAGCCGTGGTGCCCAGCGCCTCCTGCGCATCCTTCTCGACCTTCTTCATCAGCTCGAGATCGTCGCTGATGCCGACGATCTTGACGACGGTGTCGAGTGCCGATCCGAAATCCTTCACGACCTTGGGCGGAAACTTGACCGTCCATTCCTCGCGCGAGACGTGCGGCGCCTTGTCGTCATGGACCAGCCAGTCCTCGCCGCTATAGATCCAGACATCGACCTTATGATCGAGCAGGATCTGCACGGTCTTTTCCGCAGCGTCCCTGGGCAGCGTCTTGGCTTCGATGATGGTGAGGTCGGGCTTTACGAACAATCCGCCGTTGAACCCCGCGATCGGTTCGGTAATGCCAAGCGGTGCGATCAGCATGCTCGTGCCCTTGGGCGGACGGCCGCTGGTGATGGCGAACCGGATGCCGCGCCGGCGCAGTTCCTGAACCGCACGGATCGCGCGCTCGGTGAGCAGTTTTTCCTTGGTGACCAGCGTGCCGTCGACGTCCGCCAGAACCAGGCTGATCTTCTGGAGGTCGGCCATCACTTGTCTCCCGCCGCAAACCCGGCAGCCCGGGGAAGGATCAATGTTTCCACCGCCTCGGCCCAGCCATCCTGCTCGTTCGTGCCGGTCACGAAATGCGCGGAGTCAGCGACCTGCTTTGGAGCGTTGCCCATGGCGATCGATAGAGAAGCCGTGCTCAGCATCGAGATATCGTTGTCCATGTCGCCGATGCAGGCCATCTCGGACGGATCGATTCCGAGCAGGGCAGCAAGTCGGTGCGCGGCGCGACCCTTGTTGGCAAGCGGATGCGTCACGTCGAGATACCAGGGGGACGAGCGGCGCGAACTGACCCGGTCGCCGAGCATCGTCTGCAGCTCGATTTCCATACGTTCCAGCAACGGATAGTCCGTGGTGGCGCCCATGATCTTGCCGATCCGGTCGATATAGGGTTCGAACGAGTCGACGACTGTCGGCTCGAAGCGCACTGCCTTGCGTTCGCGGGGCACATAGGGTGCGGCGATGTCGCGGATCAGCCACTCGCGCCCGGTGAACGCCCAGGCATCCACATGATGGGTGGTCAACGTCTCCACCGTCAGCCGCGCCGCTTCCGCATCGAGCGACTGGGTTTCCAGCACGGTTCCTCCCGCATCGACGATCTCGCCGCCGTTCAGGCCGGCCGACGGCGTGTCGTTGCCGATCGCATCGAGATACATCTGCATCCCGCGCACCGAACGGCTGCTCACCAGGCATAGCCTGATACCCGCCTGACGCAGCTTCGCGATCGCGGCGAGAGTGGCCGGGGTGACTTCCTTGTTGCCGTTGATCAAGGTCCCGTCGATGTCGGAGACCAGTAGGCCGATCCGCGACGAAGCCGGCGCACGCGGGGGAGTGATCATCCGTTCAACCTCAACCAGTGGCGTCCGTCCCGGGCCAGCAACGCATCCGCGGCGTCGGGGCCGGCCTTGCCGGCGGCATAGAATTGCAGCTTGCTTTGCGCATTGCGTCCGCCATCCTTCCACGCCTCGATCGCCGGCTGCACGACCTTCCAGCCCGCCTCGACGTTGTCAGCCCGCTGGAACAATGTCGCATCGCCGATCAGGCAGTCGTAGATCAACGTCTCGTATCCGGTGCTGGGTCCTTCCTGGAACCAGTCCGCATAGTCGAACTTCATCCGGACACCGC
Source organism: Janthinobacterium lividum (assembly GCA_050954785.1). Classification (GTDB taxonomy): domain Bacteria; phylum Pseudomonadota; class Alphaproteobacteria; order Acetobacterales; family Acetobacteraceae; genus Lichenicola. The sequence continues at coordinate 66,468 of JBPBQO010000127.1, forward strand.
CTAGCTTGACCGTCGGCCCGGGCATCTTGGCCGAAAACTGCATGGTCACACCTTCGGTCGGCTGGATCTGCAGCACCATGATATTGGGCGTCAGTTTCTCGACCGGCGTTTCGCGGAACAACGCATACGGCGCCTGCTTGAAATGAATGGCGATCTCGGTTTTGCGCAACGCCAGTCGTTTGCCTGTGCGCACATAGAACGGCACGCCGGCCCAGCGCCAATTGTCGATCGAGAGCTTCATCGCGATGAAGCTTTCCGCCTGCGAGTCCGGCGCGACATCGGGTTCGTCGCGATACCCGGCCAAGGCCCGACCGGCAATGCTGCCGGCGGTATACTGACCACGCACGATGTCCTTGGCCGTGATCTGGTGGACAGCCGCCAGAACCTTCGATTTCTCGTCGCGCACCGCATCGGCATCGAACGAGATCGGAGCTTCCATCGCCACCATCGCCAGCAACTGCATGATGTGGTTCGGCACCATGTCGCGCAGCGCGCCGGTCGTTTCATAGAAGCGTCCGCGCTTCTCGACGCCGACCGTCTCGGCAGCCGTAATCTGCACATGATCGATATTCTGGCGATTCCAAAGCGGCTCGAAGAAGCCGTTCGAGAACCGCAGCGCCAGGATATTCTGGACAGTCTCCTTGCCCAGGTAATGATCGATCCGGTAGATCTGGCTTTCGTCGAGCGCATTGCGCAACTGGGCATTCAACGCACGTGCGGAAATCAGGTCGGAACCGAAGGGCTTCTCGACCACGACCCGCCTGAACCGGCTTTCGGTCTCGCGCGTCAATCCGGCCGCCTCGAGCTGGCCGACGATCGGCGCAAAGAAACGGGCTGCGACCGCGAGATAAAACACGCAGTTGCCGACGCCGCACAGGCTGGACAGCGTCTGGTAGGTCTGGCTTTCGTCGAAGCCGCCACGCAGGAACGAGATGCGCTGGCTCAGCCACTCCCAGTCCGCTTCGTGGAGCTCGGAGGCGCTGGAGCGCCGTTGCGCCACGAACTGGCGCATGGTTTCGCCGAGCTGGTTGCGCAATGTCGCCGTGTCGAGATCGGACCAATCCACGGCGATGATCGAGAAGCCCTCGTCGAGCAACTGCGACCCGACGAGGTTATAAATTGCCGGTACCAGCAACCGACGGGTTAGGTCGCCACCACCACCGAAGATGACCATGGTGCAGGGAGGACTGCGGCGAGGCGCCGAGTCCGCTTCTTCGATTTCAACTGAATCGGACGCAGGCTCGATGTCCGCACGCTCGGAGTACTTGCCTTGCAGGCCAGGATGCAGATCGATGGGCGGCGACATGCTTACTACTTCGTCTCGGACACTTCGCTGCCGTGCTTCTTCTCGGTCAGGTGCTGCTCGATATGGCCACCGAACTGGAAGCGCATCGCCGACAGCAGCTTCTCGCCGAAATTATTGCCCGAACGGCTGCGGAAGCGGGTGAACAGCGCCTGGCTCAATACGGGCACCGGCACCGCTTCCTCGATTGCCGCCTCGATGGTCCAGCGACCTTCGCCGGAGTCGGCGACCTGTCCGGTGTAGTCCGACAGGCTCTCGTTCTTGGTCAGCGCATTGGCGCACAGATCGAGCAGCCAGGACGACACGACACTGCCGCGACGCCAGACTTCGGCGATGTCGGGCATGTTCAGGTCGAAGCGCTCGGCCTCGGGAAGATCGCCCGAGTTCTTGCTGCGCAGTATGTCGAAACCTTCCGCGAAGGCCTGCATCATGCCGTACTCGATGCCGTTATGGATCATCTTGACGAAATGGCCCGACCCGGCCGGACCGCAATGCAGATAGCCCTGCTCGGCGCGCGGATCGAGATGGTCGACCTCGCGGCCGGGGGTACGCTCGACATCGCCCATGCCGGGCGCCAGCACCGACAGGATCGGATCGATATGGTCGACCGCCTCCTTGGCGCCGCCGATCATCATGCAGTAGCCACGATCCAGGCCATGCACGCCGCCGGACGTGCCGACATCGACATAATGGATGTTCTTTTCGCGCAACGTCCGTGCGCGGCGGATGTCGTCCTTGTAGTAGCTGTTGCCGCCATCGATGATGATGTCGCCCGGCTCGAGCATACCAGACAGGGTTTCGACGGTCTCTTCGGTAATCTTGCCAGCCGGCAGCATCACCCAGATGATCCGTGGCGCGTTGAGCTTGGACACGATGTCCTGAAGGCCATTGGCCTCGAGGCTGTTCTCGGAACGGCCATGCACTGCGGAAACGACAGCCGGATCGCGATCGAACAGAACGACCTCATGTCCATGTCGCGAGAGACGGACCGAGATGTTCCCGCCCATCTTGCCAAGTCCGATGATGCCGATCTGCATATGATCTACCTCGTTGGAAACCGTATGGCGGTCAGCCATACGGCATGAGTCTTAATGAAACGAGGTGTCGCGACACACGTGCCGCGACACCATGATCGTCAGGCGACAGCGCTGGCGATCGCGCTGCCGAGCCGCTCCAGGCCCGCAGACAGGCTGCCCTTGATGTGTACGCGCAACGCACGGCGTCCGCGCTCCGCCAGCACGTCGAAGTCGCCGCGTGCCTGAGCCGCCTTCACCACGCTGAAGCTGTAAGTCTCGCCCGGCACTGCAAGGTCGGCGCTATCGTCGGCGGTGATCTGCAGGAACACGCCGCTGTTCGGCCCGCCCTTGTAGGCCTGGCCGGTCGAATGCAGGAACCGCGGCCCGAACTCCGCCGCCGTCGCCACATGCATCGCATCACGAATGGCAAGACGTGCCTTCTGGATCCAGGCGATCGTCGTGGCGTCGCGCTCGATATAAGCGAGCAGCGCCGCGTAATCGCCAGCCTTGGCGCGTGCGAAATGCGCCTTCACAACCGCTTCCAACGACCCGCCCTTGAGGGCGGCTGCATTGGTCTCGTCGGCAAAGAAGCTGAAATCGCCGTCGGTTCCGAACGGTGCCTCGGCAGGCAGCTTGCCGCTGCTGGCATAGGCATCGGTCAGCTTGCGCGTCTCGATCTTGCTGGCTTCGACATCGGGCTGGTTGAACGCGTTGATCCCGAGGATCGACCCGGCCACCGCGGTGGCGAACTCCCAGCGGAAGAACTCCTGCGCAATCTGCATCTTCGACGACAGCGAGATGGTGACGACCGGCTGGCCGGCTTCCTCCAGCGCCTTGATCGCCGCGTCCTGCGTGGCATCGGGACTATCGGTCAGACGCAGATAGGCGAACACGCGATCGCTGCCATAGACGGCCGGCGCACCGAGCGTCTCGCCTTCGATCGGAATGATGCCCTTGCCGTCCTTGCCGGTAGACTCTGCCAGAAGCTGTTCCAGCCATGCGCCGAGGTCTGCGATCCCCGGCGACGCGACGATGGTGACCTTGTCGTGGCCGAGCTTGGCGCCGACCCCGAGCAGGGTGCCCAGCAACACGCCGGGGTTCTGGATCGGCGGCGTCCCGGCGGAACAGGCCTTCACCATGCGCTCGGCATTGGACAGGAACTCGACCAGGTCGAGACCGATCGCCGCTGCCGGAATGATGCCGAAATTCGACAGCACCGAATACCGGCCGCCGATCGCCTTCTCGCCGTGGAAGATCTTCCAGAAACCGTCCTTGGTCGCGACATCTTCCATGTGCGAGCCGGGATCGGTGATGGCAACGAAATGGCTGCCGGCCTTGTCGCCGACGGCCTTCTGCATCTTGTCGAAGAAGTAGGCCTTCAGGATATTTGGCTCGAGCGTACCGCCCGACTTCGAGCTGACGATCACCAGCGTTTTCGCTAGATCGACCTTGGCCTCGAAGCTCGCGACCTGCTGCGGATCGGTGCTGTCCAGCACATGCAGTTCCGGGAAGCCGGCACGCTGTCCGAACGTCTCGGCCAGAACTTCCGGCCCAAGGCTCGAACCGCCCATGCCGAGCAGCAGCACGTGGCTGAACGCCTTCTCCTTCACTTCGGCCTGGAATGCCGTCAGCGCATCGAGCCCTTCGATCCGGTCGCCGACGATGTCGAGCCATTTGAGCCAGCTCGCCTCGTCGGTCCCGGTCCAGACCGATGCTTCGCGCTCCCAAAGGGCGCGAACCTTGCCGGACTTGCGCCACTCCTCGAGGCTCGCCTTGACGGCGTCGTCGAGGTCCTTGGGCAGCTTGAACGCGCTGGTCGCGACAGTGTCGCCGGCCATCTCGGCCTTCTTGGCGGCAACCGCACCGAGCAATGCATCGAAGGAGTCGGCGAAGGAGTCGACGCCGTCCTTGACCAGCTTGTTGGTCACGCCGGTCAGGTCGAGGCCGAGACGCTCGGCTTCGGCCAGCACATGCTTCGCGCCGTCGATATCCTCGGTTATGGCATTGCGCGCAGTACCATGGTCGCGGAACGCATCCATGGTTGCCGGCGGCATGGTGTTCACGGTGTCGGCGCCGATCAGCTCCTCGACATACAGTACATCGCTGTAGGCCTTGTCCTTGGTGCCGGTCGAAGCCCAAAGCAGCCGCTGTGGGTTGGCGCCGATGGCCTTGAGGGCCTGCCAGCGTGGGCCGGCACTAACTTCGACGTAGTGCTGGTAAGCCAGCTTGGCATTGGCGATCGCCACCTTGCCGCGCAGGGTCTTGAGGATCTCGCTGTCCTTGTCGTTCGCAGCCAGGCGCCTGTCGATTTCCTTGTCGATCAGCCCGTCGATCCGGCTGACGAAGAAGCTGGCGACCGACGAGATGTGGGTGATGTCGCCGCCATTCTTGTGCCGCTCCTCAAGCCCGGAAATGTAGGCTTCCAGAACCTTCTCGTAGGCACCGATCGAGAACAGCAACGTGACGTTGATGTTGATGCCTTCGGAGATGACCTGGCGGATCGCCGGCACGCCCGCGTCGGTGCCAGGGATCTTGACCATCAGGTTCGGCTTGCCGACCGCTTTCCAGAGACGACGCGCCTCGATGATGGTCGGCTCGGTGCGCAGGCCGAGATAGGGAGAAACCTCGAGGCTGACGTAGCCGTCCAGCCCTTCCGTCTCGTCCCAGACCGGCTTCAGCACATCGGCAGCGGCGCGGATGTCGTCGATCGCCAGCGTCTCGTAGATCTCGGAGGCATCGGTGTTGCCTGCCTGGACGATCTGCTTGAACTGGTCGTCATAGTCGGTGCCATGACCCATGGCCTTCTCGAAGATGGCCGGGTTCGAGGTGACGCCCTTGAGCCGGTCGTCGCGGACCAGCTTGGCAAGGCTGCCATTCTCGATGAACGAGCGCTGGATGAAGTCGAGCCATGGCGACTGGTGGAACTTCTCCAGCGCCTGCAATGGATTGCCGGCATCCTGCACACCGGGTGTTTTCTGGACGACGTTCATGGGCCTTGGCTCCTACGGGGGTATGACCGAGATCATGCCCCTCAGGTTTGTATCGTCGGCGGACCTGTTCCGGGCCGGCCCCCCGGAACTTGGGTCTTGTGTCCGCCCAGCCTACTGGCCGGTCGATATCAGGTCGGACGGCTCAGACCTTGCCGCCGATTGCCTTGCCGCCCTTGGCCTGGTTGCGCGCTGCCTCGAGCACCTTCTCCGGCGTGAAGCCGAACTTGGTCAGCAATTCGCTCAAGGGCGCCGATGCACCGAACGTATGCATGGCAATGATCGCGCCGGTCAGGCCGGTATAACGATCCCAGCCGAATGCCGCCGCCTGCTCGACCGCGACGCGCCCGGTCACCGCCAACGGCAGCACGCTTTCCTTGTATTCATCGGACTGCTCTTCGAAGAGATCGAACGAGGGCATCGAGACCACCCGCGCCTTGATCCCTTCGGCGATCAGCGTCTCGTAGGTGCCGACCACCAGGGCCAGCTCGCTGCCGGTTCCCATGAGGATCACGTCGGGCGTGCCCTCGCAGTCGCCGAGCACATAGGCACCCTTGGCCAGGCCGGAAGCCGGCGCATACTTGGTGCGATCGAGCGTCGGCAGTGCCTGGCGGCTGAGGATCAGCGCAGCCGGCTTTTCCTTCAGCGGCAGGATCACCCGCCACGCTTCAGCGACCTCGTTCGCGTCGCCGGGACGGATAGTCATGATGCCGGGCGTCGCACGAAGCTGAGCAAGCTGCTCGATCGGCTGATGGGTCGGTCCGTCTTCACCGACGCCGATGCTGTCATGGGTGAAGATGTAGACGACCGGCAGCTCCATGATCGCGGAAAGCCGGATCGGCGCCTTCATGTAGTCGGAGAAAATCAGGAAGCCGGAGCAGTAGGGACGAATGCCGGACAGCGCGATGCCGTTCGAGATCGAACCCATGGCATGCTCGCGCACGCCGAAATGCAGGTTGCGGCCGCCGTAATTGTCGGGCTGGAAGCTGCCGGCACCCTGGAAGGTCAGGTTGGTCTTGGTGGATGGCGAAAGGTCGGCCGAACCGCCGATCAGCCATGGCACGTGCGGCGCGATCGCGTTCAGGATCTTGGCGGAGCTTTCACGCGAGGCAACGCCCTTGGCATTGGTCTCGAACACCGGAATTTCCTGGTCCCAGCCGGTCGGCAGATCATGCTGGTTCATCTGCTCGAGCTCGGCGGCAAGCTCGGGATACTGTGTCTTGTAGTTGCCGATCATCGACAGCCAGTCGGCGTTCAGGCCCTTGCCGCGTGCGCCGATACCGGCCTGGAAATGCTCCATGACGCCATCCGGCACATAGAACGTCTTGTCTTCGGGCCAGCCGTAGAACTTCTTGGTCCCGGCAATTTCCTCGTCGCCCAGCGGCTCGCCGTGTGCGGCCGCGGTGCCCTGCTTCTTCGGTGCACCATAGGCGATCTTGCTGTGCACGACGATCAGGGTCGGTTTGCCGTTCGGCGCGCCATCCTGGGCCCGTGCGGTCTCGTAGGCGCGCTTCAACAGGTCGATGTCCTGTGCATCGTGCACTTCCAGGACGTTCCAGCCATAGCCCTCGAACCGCTTGTGCGTATTCTCGGTGAAGGCGAGCTCGGTCGAGCCTTCGATGCTGATCTGGTTGCTGTCATAGAGCCAGGTCAGGTTCGATAGCTGCAGATGGCCGGCAATCGAGGCGGCCTCGCTGGAGATGCCTTCCATCTGGTCGCCGTCGCCGCTGAAGGTCCAGACATGGTAATCGAAGATCGGGAAGCCCGGCTTGTTGTAACGGTTGGCCAGCCAACGCTGCGCCATCGCCATGCCGACCGAATTACCGCAACCCTGGCCGAGCGGACCGGTGGTGGTCTCGACGCCCGAAGTGAAGCGGTACTCCGGATGACCCGGGGTCTTGCTGCTGAGCTGGCGGAACTGCTTCAGGTCGTCGATGGTGAGCGACGGTGCGTTGCGATCCTCGCCTTCGTTGACCGACTTCACGCCGGCCAGGAAGATCAACGAATAGAGCAGCATCGAGGCGTGCCCGACCGACAGCACGAAGCGGTCGCGGTTCGGCCAGTTCGGATCGACCGGATTGTAGCGGAGCACGTCGTTCCACAGCACGTAGGCGGCCGGCGAAAGCGACATCGGCGTGCCGGGATGACCCGACTTGGCCTTCTGCACCGCATCCATCGACAAGGTTCGCATCGTGTTGATGCAAAGCTGGTCCATCGAGATGGCAGGCCCAGTGGCCGACCCATCGGGTGCACGCAGAAAGTCAAACTGGCCTGAACGCATGGAAACCGTCCTTCGTCGTCTTGTGGGCGCTGCTCGCTGTCGCCGTCAGTCGCCCCGTTCTAGCTATGCTGCACTGCACTCTGCAAGTCGCCGCCGGATGTCAAAGCAACCGAAGCGACCATTCGGCGGGCAACAGGCATTCTATTTGCCCCGATAGGGAACGCCTGTTGCCTCCGTCTCGCCACAGTTTAGATGATCACGAAACCTCGATTTCAGGCAACCCGACCGTTATTCCGCTGCGTGATGATGGTCCTTTGGCTCCGACGTGCCGACCTGCGATGCGATACCGAGCTTGCCGTGGAACCATTCCCGCATCGTCTGGAACGTAACGTAGAGCATCGGGATGATGAAGATACCGATGCAGCTTGCAGCAAGCATCCCGGCAAACACCGGCGTTCCGACATCGCGACGGCTGATCTGCGCGGCGCCCGTCGCCGTTATCAGCGGCAGCAAGCCAAGAATGAAGGCGAACGAGGTCATCATCACTGCACGGAACCGCATATGAGCGCCCTGCATCGCGGCCTCCCGGATCGTTTCGCCCGCCTCGCGCCGCTCCTTGGCGAATTCCACGATCAGGATGCCGTTCTTTGCCGAAAGAGCGATCAGCACCACCAGCCCGATCTGGGCATACAGGTCGAGCGTCAACCCGGCGATCTTGATACCGATGAACGCACCGAGGACGGCAACGCTGACGGACATCAGCACCGGGATCGGGATGATCCAGCTCTCGTACAGGCCGACAAGGAACAGGTAGGCGAACAGGATCGCCATCGCAAGGATGATGCCGGTCTTACCGCTGGCCTGGACCTGCTGGTACGCGGTGCTAGTCCACTCGTAGCCATAGCCGGTCTTGAGGGTCTTGCCTGAAATCCGGGCCATGGTGTCGAGCGATGTGGCGGATGAGACGCCGGCCGCCGGACTGCCCTGAATGGTGACCGCCCGATAGTTGTTATACCGGGTGATCGCCTGTGGACCGGTGATGGTCTTCAGGCTTGCCAGCGCGTGCAATGGCACGGTGCCACCGCTCGAGTTGCGGACATACAGCCGCCACAGATCGTCGATCTTCGAACGGTTATAGGACTCGCCTTCGACATTGACCTGCCAGACGCGTCCGAACAGATTGAAGTCGTTGACGTAGGTCCCTCCCAATGCCGTCTGCAGCGTCGTGAAGATGTCACTGATATTGACGCCGAGCGCTTGCGCCTTCACCCGGTCGATATCCAGGTAAAGAGAGGGGGTCGTTGCCGTATAGGTCGTAAAGACGCGCGCTTCGTCCGGGCTCTTGTTCGCTTCGGCAAGAAGCCCCTTCACCTGCTCACCAAGAGCGCTCGGATCCTGGCCTTGCAGTGCCTCGAGCTCGTATTCGAATCCACCGCCTGGTGACAGGCCGATAATCGGCGGCAGGTTGAACGGGAAGACCGACGCCTGCCGGATGCCCCGCACCTCCTTGGCGACCTGAGCGATCAGTGCGGTTGCACTCTCGGTAGCCTTGGTGCGATCGGCGAATGCCTTCAACCGGACGAACACGAACCCGGTATTGGATTCCTGGACAGTGTCGATGATCGAATACCCGATGACGCCGAAGGTATGCGCCGCCCCTGGTAGTGCCTTGGCCATCTTCTCGACCCGGCTGATTACACCGCTGGTGCGTGCGACCGATGCCCCGTCGGGAAGCTGCACGTTGATGAAGAAGCCGCCCTGGTCTTCCTCGGGAAGGAAGCCGATCGGCATCGAGCGCTGCATGAAGCCGATAACGACGGCGCATGCCACGACCACGATGACGCCGCCGAACGCGAACCCGAGCAGCCGCTTGACGATCCGGGAGTAGCCGTTCCGGGTCCGGTCGATTGCTCCCATGACCTTAGCCATGATGCCGCGCCTCGGGCCCGAGTGCCGCAGGAACACACCGCAGAGTGCCGGCGACAATGTCAGCGCATTCAGCGCGGAAATCAGCATCGCGATGCAGATCGTCACGGCGAACTGCTTGAACAGGACGCCGGACAGACCCGGGATGAACGCGATCGGCACGAACACCGACAGCAGGACCATGGTGATCGCGATGATCGGCCCGGTAATCTGCGTCATCGCCTTCTTGGCGGCATCCGCCGGAGCCAGATCCGGCTCCTCTTCCATGACCCGTTCGACGTTCTCGACCACCACGATGGCATCGTCGACGACAATGCCGATCGCCAGCACCATGGCCAGCAGGGAAACCGTATTGGCCGAGAAGCCGATCGCCGTCATACCGGCAAAGGCGCCGATCAAACTGACCGGAACCGCCGCCGTCGGAATGATGGTTGCGCGGACGCTGCCCAGGAACAGGAACACGACGAGGACGACCAGCACGAACGCCTCGGCGATCGTCTTGATAACCTCATGGATCGTATCGTGTACGAAGTCCGTGCTGTCATAGGTGACGTTGTATTTGAGACCTTCGGGAAAGCGCTGACTTAGCCGGGACACCAGCTTCTTGATGGCGTCCGCACTGTCGAGCGCATTGGCGCCCGGAGCCAGATAGATGGCGATCGCGACCGAAGGCTGACCATCGAAACGGGTTTCCGAGTCCAGCGTCTGTGCACCGAGTTCGACCCTGGCCACGTCGCGGAGCCTGAGAGTGGACCCATCGGGATTGGCACGAATGACGATCTGGCCGAACTGTTCAGGGGTTACAAGCCGACCCTGGGTCTGCACGTTGAGCTGGTATTGCTGGTCCGGTCCGGTCGGTCGAGCGCCGATCCGTCCAACTGCGGCAACTGTATTCTGCGCCGAAACTGCCGATGTAATGTCCGATGGCGACAAGCCAAGGTTGGTCAGCCGGTTCGCGTCGAACCAGATGCGCATGGAATATTTCTGCCGTGATAGCAGGGATGCCTGGCCGACACCGGTCGTACGCGAAATTTCATCGATGACGTTGATCGTCAGGTAGTTGGCGATGAAAAGCGGATCGAATTTGCGGCTGGGGCTATAGAAATTGATGAACTGCAGGATCGCCGACGAGCGTTTCTGAACAGTCAGGCCTTCGGTGTTGACGATCGCCGGCAGCTCGGCTTCGGCAGTCGTCACGCGGTTCAGGACGTTGGTCGTGTTGACGTCCGCATTGGTGCCCAGCAGGAAGCTGACGGTCAGGTTGTACGAACCGTCGTTACCGCTGACGGACCGCATATAGATCATCTTGTCGACGCCCACGACCTGGGCCTCGATCGGTTGCGCGACCGATGCTTCCACGACCGCGGCGGACGCACCTGGAAAGGTTGCCGCTACCTGCACCTGGGGCGGGACGATGTCGGGAAACTGCGAAACCGGGATACGCGCCAGCCCGACGATGCCGGCCAACGTAATGATGATGGCAATGACGATCGCCAGCCGGGGCCGGTCAATAAAAACGCCGGAAATCATGAGAGGTCCTTAGCGCTGGCCGGGCGTCGCGCCGGGTGACGGGCTACCCTGCGCGGCGGCTGCCTGGTTCTTCGAGGCCGGCGCGGCACCGGCCTGATTGGCCTGGCCGGCCGGAGCCTCCTGGCCTGGATCGGGAACGACCGCCTGCGGTGCCACCGGAGCAACCTGCTCGCCCTCGTGGATCGTCTGGAGACCATCGACGATGATGTCCTGGCCCTGCTTCAGGCCCGACAGCACGACCGTATCGGATCCGGTCGACTGCCCGAGCTTGAGATTCGTACGTACGACCTTGTGCTGCGCATCCAAGCTAAAGACGTAGTCGCCCTGCTGATCGGACAGGACGGCAGCCCGCGGAATGACCGTCTGCTCGACCGGATTCGGGTCCTGCACCGTCACGGTGACGAACTCGCCGTCGACCAGTTCGCGTGTGCTGACACCGGCACCGGTTTCGCCACGCTTGGGATTGGCGACTGTCGCCCTCAAGGTGATGGTATCGGTCTGGTTGGACACGGTTGGCGAGACGTAGTCGAGCAATCCGTTCTGATCGTATGTCGCGCCATCGCTCAACTGGATCTTGATCGTCGCCTTGGACAGGCCGCCGATCGAGCTGTACTTTTTCTGCAAGGTCAGAACGTCGCGGCTCGCGGCGGGGAACTCGACGTACATCGGGTCCTGGGTGACGATGGTTGCCAGCGTGCCGCTGCTCGGGCTGACCACGTTGCCCTCGTTGACCGACGTCTCGGTAATACGGCCATCCACCGGAGCACGGATTTCAGTATAGGCAAGCTGGATCTGCGCGCTCTGCAGGTTGCCTTGCGCAGTCAGCACGCTGCCGGCACCGGTCTGGGCCGTTGCGGAGGCGTTGTCATAGGCCTGCTTCTGGCCGGCTGGTGTGCTCAATAGCGCTTTCTGTCGCCCGAAATTGACGCGCGCATTCAGGACTGTCGCCTGCGCCTGGGCCAGCGTACCTTGCTGGGCCAGCACCGAGGCCTGGAACGGTCCCTGCTCCAGCACATAGAGCAGGTCGCCCTTCTTGACCTCGGATCCCTCATCGAACAGCCGCTTCTCGAGATAAGCGGTAACGCGAGGAACCAGGGCGACACGGTCGATCGCCTGGATGCGGCCTATATATTGCGAAGAGCTCGTGACCGGAGCCATCTTGGCCTGCATGACGCCAACCGGAGGCGGGGCGGATGGGCCCGGTGGAGCGGCTGCCAACGCAGTTCCGATCGGGGTCAATGCCGTTGCAAAGGAGAGAGCGACGAGCGCAAGGGCCGGCGTCAGGGTGCGCTGCATCCAGTATTTCCTTCATGGCGCATGACGGGCGACGCCCGGTTCGATGCATCCGGAGATGACATGTCGGCGCGTAATAACAATCGCTGACCGTTCGGTCACTGGCATATAGGCTTTATTTTGCATCGCGCAACCGTGCGGGCCGAAAGGCGTTGGTCGGAGTCATTTCTGGTCGACGGATGATGCATTCCGGATACCCGTAGCTAATGGATAATCTGGCGGATGACTAGTTTCTCCAACTGTCCCGGACCTGCATCGCAGCCCGCGGTTCCCCCAAACGGTATCCACCGCATCGTGATTATCGGTGCAGGCTTCGGCGGCCTAGCGGCCGCGCGAGCCTTGAAGGCCGGCAACATTCACATCACGCTGATCGACCGGACCAACCATAACCTGTTCCAGCCGCTGCTCTATCAGGTTGCCACCGCGGCACTCAGCTCGAACGACATCGCCTTGCCGATCCGGTCGGTATTCCGGTCCCGGCCTGAGGTTCTGGTACTGATGGCGGACGTGACCCACATCGATCGTGCCGGGAAACTGGTCCTGATCGAAGGCGCTCCGGCGGTTCCCTACGACACGCTGGTTGTCGCGACCGGCTCGGTCTATTCGTGGTTCGGGCATGATCAATGGGCCTTACGGGCTCCTGCACTCAAAACCGTGGCGGACGCATTATCGTTGCGTAACCGCTTGCTCGATGCATTCGAACGAGCGGAACTCAGCACCGATCCGGTAGAAACCACTCGGTTGATGACCTTCGTGGTCGTAGGCGCCGGCCCGACCGGGGTCGAGATGGCCGGCGCGATCGCCGAGCTCAGCCGCAATACGCTGGACCGGGACTTCCGGCGCATTCACCCATCCCACGCCCGGATCGTGCTCTGCGATGCCGGCGACCGGGTGCTGGCAAGCTTTCCGAAGCAGCTCTCCGATTATGCGGCAAGGCAACTCGGCAAGCTTGGCATCGAGCTCAGGCTCAATGCCGGCGTCGAGGATATCGATGCACGCGGGGTCGTGGCCGGTGGGCACCGGATCGATGCGGAATGCGTGTTCTGGGCCGCCGGCACCAAGGCGACGCCGGTTGCATCCTGGCTTGGCGTAAAGGCGGAACGGAATGGGCTGGTCCAGGTGGAAGCCGACTGCAGCCTGCCCGGCACCCCGGATATCTTTATCATCGGCGATGCGGCCTCGCTGGCCGGCAGCAACGCCAAACCGCTGCCCGGGCTTGGCTCGGTGGCCAAGCAGCAGGGCAAGTACGTGGGCAAGCTGATCGCGGCCAGGCTTGGTGGCGGACATCGTGCCGCACCGTTCCGCTACCGGAACTGGGGCGAACTGGCGATGATCGGCGGCTCGTCCGCCGTCGGCAATTTCGGTCGGATCCGGGTGACCGGGTTCCCGGCCTGGGTGGCCTGGAGCATCATCCACCTGATGTTGCTGGTCAGCGTCCGCAATCGTACGGTGGTCTATGTGAACTGGGTCTGGGCCTGGCTCACCTATGGACGGGGAGCCCGCGTGATCACTCGAACGCCGCCGCTGTTTTCCGATGGCCGCCCGTGAGCAGCCTGCCCTATCCGGTATCCGACCACTGCGACGGCACCCACTTCCACAACCCGGCCCTTCCCACACGCGCTTCGTCGCCTCAGGCGGCGCGAGGCCTGTTGCCGATCCTGCGCTGGCGGCTGGGCGGCACACGATCGCGCTGGCCGGACCGGGTGATCGATCCGGCACCCGCGGGCGATCCGCTGGACCCGCCTCCCAACGGCATGATCGGCCTGACCTTCATCGGCCATGCGAGCTTCCTGTTGCGTATGGGCGGCCTCACCATGCTGACCGACCCGATCTTCAGCGAGCGCTGTTCGCCGGTATCCTGGGCCGGGCCGAAGCGGGTCCGTGCGCCGGGCCGGCGTCTCGACGAACTGCCGCCAATCGACCTCGTCCTGATGTCGCACAATCATTACGACCATCTCGACCTGCCCAGCCTGCGGGCCATCGTCGCACGTGACCGGCCGGCCTTCGTTACGCCGTTGGGCAACCGGCGCCTGCTGCTCAAGACCGGCGCCACGCTGATCACCGAACTCGACTGGTGGCAGTCGCACAAGGTCGGCGACACCATCGTCACGGCGACGCCGGCATGGCATTTTTCCGCCCGCACCCCGTTCGATGCGCGCAGGGCACTCTGGTCCGGCTTCATGATCGAGCAGCCCGGGGCCCGGGTCCTGTTCGCCGGCGACTCCGGCGACGGTCCGCACTGGAGCATGATCGGCGAGCGGCTCGGCGCACCAGACCTGGCGCTGCTGCCGATCGGTGCCTACGACCCGCGCACGCTGATGGCGGAGGTTCACATGAACCCGGAAGAGGCGGTTGGCGCGCATCGCTCACTGCAGGCCCATCGTTCGGTCGGCATGCATTTCGGCACCTTCCAGCTGACCGATGAACCGATCGATGAACCGGTCATGCGTCTTGCCGCCGAAGCGGCAAGAACCGGTCTGGCCGCCGACGCCTTCACGACGCTGGGTGCCGGCGATACGTGCCTGATCGCGACTACGTCATCATCCAGAACCGGCGGAACCGGGCGACGGGAATAGGGTTCTCTGGCGGCAAGTCAGTGCTCTCCCCCCGAAGGAAACAGCGTGTCCGGTTTTATCAAGAACAACCTCCGTGAAGGTCTTCCCCACCCGCGTGGCGCCATGTGGGATGGAAAAGGGGTCAACTTCGCGTTGTTCTCCGCCAATGCCACCAAGGTCGAGGTCTGCCTGTTCAGCCAGGACGGACATACCGAGCTCGAGCGCATCACGCTGCCCGAATATACCGACCAGATCTTTCACGGCTACCTGCCGAACATCGGGCCGGGCCAGGTCTACGGCTATCGCGTCCATGGACCGTACGAGCCGGAGAACGGTCACCGCTTCAACCCGAACAAGCTGCTGCTCGACCCTTATGCCCGAGCCCATGTGGGGGAGCTGAAATGGGATCCGGCGGTGTTCGGATACACGCTCGGCCATCCTGACGACGACCTCAGCTTCGACGAGCGCGACAGCGCGCCGTTCGTACCGAAATGCGTCGTGACCGATCCCAACTTCGACTGGCAGGGAGAGCCTGGACGCAACCCGATCGCATGGGACAGGACCGTCCTCTACGAGACCCATGTGCGCGGCTACACCAAGCTGCATCCGGATGTTCCGGAAGAGTTGCGGGGCACCTACGCGGGGCTGCACACCAAGGAGGTTCTCGACTATATCCGATCGATCGGCGTGACGTCGGTCGAACTGCTGCCGGTCCATAGTTTCGTCAACGACAGCCAGCTTCTGGAGAAGGGCCTTACCAACTACTGGGGCTACAACACGATCGGGTTTTTTGCGCCGGATCCGCGCTATGCCCACAATCGGTTCGAGTGCCTGCGCGAATTCAAGGAGATGGTCGCTGGCATCCATGCTGCCGGGCTCGAGGTCATTCTCGACGTGGTCTACAACCACACCGCGGAAGGCAACGAGCGCGGCCCGACCCTGTCGTTCAAGGGCATAGACAACGCATCGTATTATCGTCTGACGGAGGGTCAGCCTCGCTACTACGTCAACGACACGGGAACCGGGAACACCGTCAACCTTTCGCATCCGCGCGTCATCCAGATGGTCACCGACAGCCTGCGTTATTGGGCCAACGAGATGCACGTCGACGGTTTCCGGTTCGACCTCGGCACCATCCTGGCGCGCGAGCCTAACGGCTTCAACAATCAGTCCGGCTTCCTGAAAGCCTGCGGCCAGGATCCCACGCTCAGCAGCGTGAAGCTGATCGCGGAGCCATGGGATTGTGGTCCGGGCGGATATCAGGTCGGCGAGTTCCCGCCCGGTTGGGCCGAGTGGAACGACAAGTTCCGCGACATCACCAGGGAATACTGGAAAGGTGCCGTGCCGGCGACTGCCCTGTTGCCACGCCTGCTCGGAAGTCCCGGCGAATTCAACCATCAGGGACGCAAGCCCTGGGCCTGCGTCAACTTCATCACCGCGCATGACGGCTTTACCCTCAACGATTGCGTCACTTACGAGGAGAAGCACAACGAGGCCAACGGCGAGGACAACAAGGACGGTTCGTCCGACAACCGATCGTCCAACTACGGTGTCGAAGGGCCGAGCGACAATCTGGAGATCCAGCGCGTTCGCGCCCGCCAGATCCGCAACATGCTCGCAACGCTCTTGCTCAGCCAAGGCACGCCGATGCTGCTCGCCGGCGACGAGTTCGGCCGCACACAGAACGGCAATAACAACGCCTATTGCCAGGATAGCGACATCAGCTGGGTGAACTGGAACATCGAGGAGAAGGGCCACAGCCTGATCCGCTTCGTGTCCCGCCTGACCGCATTGCGCCGTCGATTCCCGATCCTGCGCCGTGGTCGCTTCCTGACGGAAGCCTACAACGAGGAACTCGACATCAAGGAGCTCACCTGGGTCGATGCGGGCGGTGGCGAGATTGGCCCAGACGGCTGGGAAGGTACCCAGTGCTTCGGCCTGATGCTGGATGGCCGCGCGCAGCCAACCGGCATACGCAGGCGCGGTTCCGACGCGACGTTGCTGATGGTGTTCAATGCGTGGAGCGACATAGTCGAGTTCAAACTTCCGCCGAGCATCGACGAACGTTGGAAGCTGCTGATCGACACCAACATATCCGAGGAAGAAGAAGAGCAGGAAAGCCAAGTCTTCTCGCCGGGCCATGCGTATGGCGTGACAGGCCACTCCTTCCTGATGTTCGAGCTCGAGCCGGATCACCATTCATGACCCACTCGGCCCAGCATCTCTCTCAAGGGGCCAAGGTCGAAGCGGACGGCGTCCGCTTCCGCCTGTGGGCACCCGGCTGCGACCATGTGTCGCTTTTCCTGGAAAAAGATGCACGCACACTGGCGATGCAGCGGCAGCCTGGAGATTTTTTTGAGTTGCTGGTGGAGGATGCCGGTCCGGGCACACTCTACCGCTACCAGCTTCCGGACGGCATGAAGGTGCCCGACCCCGCGTCACGTTTCCAGCCGCAGGACGTGCATGGCCCGAGCGAGGTCATCGATCCGAATGCGTATGACTGGACCGAGACATGGTCGGGCCTGCCCTGGGATCGGGTCGTGCTCTACGAACTGCATGTCGGCGCCTTTACCCCCGAAGGCACCTTTGCTGCAGCGGCCGGAAAACTCGATCATTTGGCCGAGCTCGGCATTACAGCTATCGAGATCATGCCGGTGTCCGACTTTCCGGGAGGCCGGAACTGGGGCTATGACGGCGTGCTGCCCTATGCACCGGACTCGAGCTACGGTCGGCCGGAAGACTTCAAGGCGTTGGTCGAAGCAGCACATCAGCGCGGCATCGCCGTTCTTCTCGACGTAGTCTATAATCATTTCGGACCTGACGGAAATTATCTGCCGGTCTATGCACCACAGTTCTTTACCGACCGGCACAAGACGCCTTGGGGTGCTGCCGTCAATTTCGACGGCCAGCATGCCAAGCCGGTGCGTGAATTCATCATCCGCAACGCGCTGTACTGGATCGAGGAGTTCCATCTCGACGGGCTTCGATTTGACGCGGTGCATGCCATCATCGACGATGGCGACAAGCATCTTCTCGATGAACTGGCCGAGCGCGTGCGCGCTTCGGAAGATCGTCCGCTGCATCTGCTGCTCGAGAACGAGGATAACGACCCGGTCCGGCTGAAGCGCCACGGGCGCGATCCGGTGCATTACACGGCGCAATGGAACGATGACGTTCATCATGTGCTGCACACGGCGGCGACCCACGAGCGCACGGGTTATTATGCCGATTACGAGGGCAATACCGACCTGCTCGGCAAGGCGCTCGCGGAAGGATTCGGCTATCAGGGGCAGATGATGCCCTATCGCGGCAGCACGCGCGGCGCGCCAAGCGCATCGCTGCCGCCGGGTGCGTTTGTCGCCTTCATCCAGAACCATGATCAAATCGGCAACCGAGCCTTCGGTAACCGGCTCGGCACGATCGCCAAACCCGAGGCGATGCGTGCGCTGGCGGCGACCTATCTGTTGCTGCCGCAGACACCGATGATGTTCATGGGCGAGGAGTGGGGCGCCACCGAGCCGTTCCCGTTCTTCTGCGACTTCGAAGGCGACCTGGCCGATGCCGTGCGCAAGGGCCGCCGCGAGGAGTTTGCCCGGTTTCCCGAATTCCAGGATCCCAAGCAGCGCGACCGCATCCCCGATCCGCTGGCGGATACCACCTTCACCTCCGCCAAGCTCGACTGGTCGCATATCGACCAGAACCACCTGGCGCATTACCGAAAGCTGATCGCGGTTCGCCGGCAGCATATCGTGCCGTTGCTGCCGCTCATCACGTCCGGCGGCACCGCGACGCGCTTCGGCGACGAGGCGGTTCAGGTGCTTTGGCAGGCGGGCCCGGACACGCTGGTCCTGGCGGCGAACCTGTCTGCCCAGCGCGTCGACTTCCCGGCCGCCGTCGGCATGACGCTCTGGAGCGAAGGCGACACCATCCCTGCCCTCGGACCCTGGTCGGTCCGCTGGACCCTGGAGACCGCATGACCACGCCTGCTCCCGTAACGCCCAGAGCTACGTACCGCCTGCAGTTCCACGCAGGTTTCGGCTTCAAGGATGCCACTGCGATCGCGCCATACCTCGGCCGTCTCGGCGTCAGCCACGTGTATGCGTCGCCGTATCTCAAGGCGCGGCCAGGCAGCACGCATGGCTACGACATCACCGACCATCAGGCACTGAACCCGGAGCTCGGCACCGAGGAGGATTTCTCCGCCATGGTGGCGGCGTTCCGGCAGGCCGGCCTGGGCCAGATCCTGGATTTCGTGCCCAACCACATGGGTGTCGGTGGGTCGGACAATCCGCTCTGGCTCGATGTGCTGGAATGGGGTCCCGAATCCGAACATGCCGGCTGGTTCGACATCGACTGGGATCCGGACCGCCGCTACCTGCTGAACAAGCTGCTCGTGCCGTTTCTGGGCGACCAGTACGGTGTCGAACTCAAGGCCGGCAACCTCGTTCTCAAATACGACGAGGACGAAGGCACTCTGGCGATCTGGGCGTACGACACTCACAAGCTGCCGATCTGCCCGCTCTTTTACGATCGGATCCTGGCACATGAGAATGTAGGCCTCGACCGGCTCAGCGACCTGTTCTCCGACCTGCCGATGTGGCGGCCGCAAGTAGCCGAGCGGGCCCGCGCGCTGAAGGCCGAACTCGCGGCATTGCTGCACGACGATACCGAGGCCCGTGCGGCACTCGACGCCCAGATCGCATCGTTCAATGCGGACTGGAAGTTGCTCGATGCGCTGATCCAGGAACAGTTTTGGCGCGTCGCGTATTACGGCGTTGCCGGCGACGACATCAACTACCGCCGGTTTTTCAACATCAACGATCTGGCCGGGCTGCGCATGGAGCTACCGGCGGTGTTCCGTCATGCGCATGCGCGGATCATCCCATGGGTCGAGGACGGCACGCTCGATGGCATCCGGCTCGACCATGTCGACGGCCTGCTCGATCCGAAGCGGTATTTCGACGATCTGCGGGCTGCATCGACGCGGCCTTTCTATCTGGTGATCGAGAAGATCCTTGCGGCGCATGAGCAGCTTCGCGAGGATTGGCCGGTCGAGGGCACCACCGGCTACGATTTCACCAACCTCGTACTTGGCGCGATGATCAACCCGGCCGCCGAGGAAAGCTTCACCGAAACCTACAAATCGTTCACCGGGCTGGTCACGCCGTTCGCCGATATCGTGCGCGAATGCAAGATCCGCATCATGGAAAACGAGATGGCGAGCGAGCTGAACGTGCTCGGTCGCGATGCCGGCCGTGTCGCCCGCCAGAATCCGATGACCGCGGATTTTACCCGTAACATCCTGCAGCGCGCGATCAAGCAGATCGTCGCCAGCTTCCCGGTCTATCGCACCTATATCGACATGGACGGCGCTCAGGAGGATGCCGACCGGCGCGATCTCGACTGGGCGATGGCACAGGCGCGACGCGGTGACTCCAACATCGATCCATCGGTGTTCGACTTTCTGCATGGCGTGCTGTCGGGACAGGTCGTCGCCGCGCCGAAAAGCGGGTTCAGCCGTACCGCCGTGCTGCGGTTCGCGATGAAGCTGCAGCAGTATTCCGGCCCGGTCATGGCCAAGGGCCTCGAGGATACCACCTTCTATCGCTACAACCGGCATGTCGCGCTGAACGAGGTAGGCGGCGAGCCGGAGCGCTTCGGCATCACCGCCAATGCTTTCCACAAGGCCAATACGCAGCGTGCCAGGAACTGGCCGCACGCCATGCTCGGCACCTCGACCCACGATACCAAGCGCGGCGAGGACACCCGTGCCAGGCTGGCCGTGCTGTCCGACCTGCCGGAGGAGTGGAGCCGGCAGGTCACCACCTGGAGCCGGCTGCTGCGTGCCCGTCGTGGCGACATCGAGGGCAGTGCGCCGCCGGATCGCAACGATGAATATCTGCTCTACCAGCTTCTGGTCGGCTCCTGGCCGGTAGAACTGCTGGAGCGCACTGACGAGGCAGCGTTGCAGGTCTATGCCGAGCGCCTCAAGGGCGCGCTGGAAAAGTCGATGCGCGAAGCCAAGCTGCACTCGACCTGGACCGCGCCGGATACGGCCTATGAGGACGCGATGCAGGCCTTTGCCCGCGACGCGCTCGATGCCAGCCGTGGTGGATTCCTCGCGAGCTTCCTGCCGTTCGCGCATCGGGTCGCGCGCCTCGGGGTACAGAACAGTCTGATCCAGACAGTGATGAAGCTGACCCTGCCGGGCATGCCCGACATCTACCAGGGCTGCGAACTGTGGGACCTGAGCTTGGTTGATCCGGACAATCGCCGCCCGGTCGACTACACGGTACGGGAGACGGCACTGGCAGACCTCGAGCCCCGGCTCGAGCATGTCGAAGGCCGTGGCAGCCTGCTCGGCGAACTCCTACAGAACTGGCATGATGGCCGGATCAAGCTTGCCGTCACCGCGCTGCTGCTCGACCTTCGCCGGACGCAGGAAGCGTTGTTCTCGACAGGAAGCTATGAACCGGTCGCGATCGAGGGTGGCAAATCCGATCAGGCACTGGGCTACATCCGCAGTACCGGCGACCAGCGGCTGGTGGTTCTCGTTGCCCGTTATCCGGGACTGCGCGAGGCCGATCCGGACTGGGGCGATACCACTGCCATGCTGCCGGACGGGCGCTGGACCGACTGGTTGAGCGGCCGCACCATCGAAGGCGGGCAGGCGATGAAGCTGGCCGAGTTGTTCGATGTGCTGCCTGCGGTGGTGCTGCGGTCGATGTAATGCAGTAGCCCGCCTGCCGACGCTCCATCCGCCTGATGGATGACAGCCGCGGGCAGGCGGGCTAGCCTCCGGGGCCAGAACCGGAGGATCACCCCATGCCAGATCCGCAGACAGAGGCGCCTTCTGTCCCCGCGCCGCCCCTCGGCTTCACGCATGAACAGATCGAGGCGCTGTATTTCAACTCGGCCCGCGAAGGTCAGGACGACCTCCTGGCGCAGTTTCTCGATGCCGGTGCCGATGCCAACCGGATCGATGGCAAGGGCTACACGCCACTGATCCTGGCCTCCTACAACGGCCACGAGGCTGCCACGGACCTGCTGCTTCGTCGTGGCTGCGACCCGAACGCACCTGACAGCAAGGGCAACACCGCGCTGTCCGGCGTCGCCTTCAAAGGCGACATTCCCCTTGCCCGCCTGTTGATCGATGCGGGGGCGTTGATCGATGCGCCGAACCATGTCGGCCGCACGCCTCTGATGTTCGCGGTGATGTTCGGCCGCGAGGCGATGGCGGACTTCCTGCTGGAACAGGGTGCCGACCCGAACATCCATGATGGCGAAGGCATCAGCGCCATCATCCTGGCCCAGCGCCAGGGCAGCGCCACGCTGGCCGAAAGGATGGCCGCCCGACGGTGAACCCCGCCTCAGGCTGATCCGGGGCTCACCCGGATCATGTCGATGAATGCGCGAAGCGGCGCCGGAACCTGCCGGCGGCCTGGATAGTACAGGTAGAAATATGGCAAAATCGGGCACCAATCCTCGAGCACCCGCACCAGGCTGCCGCTCGCGATCTGCCCGGTCGCCATACCCTCATAGACATGCGCCAGCCCGACCCCTTCCAGGGCCGCGGTCATCATGAGGGCAGTGTCGTCCACGATGAGCGGGCCCGTCACTTCAACCTCGATCGCCTCGCTGCCCCGCGCAAATTCCCAAGCGTAATGCGTCCCGCTGGGATAGCGGCGCTCGATGCAGGCGTGTCCATGCAGGTCCTGTGGCACACGGGGTTTTTCGTGAATGGCGAAATAGGCCGGAGCTCCGACGACCGCGAAACGCCGCCGCGGCCCGACCGGCACCGCGATCATGTCCTGAGCCAGGCGGGCACTCGGACGAATGCCGGCGTCGAACCCTGCCGCCACGATATCCACCAGTCCATCGTCGCTCACCACCTCCAGCCTGACGTCCGGATAGGCTGCCAGGAACTTGGCCATCATCGGCTTCACCACCAGTTCGGCCGCGGTTCGTGGCACGTTCAGGCGTAATAATCCTGCCGGCCGGCCACGAACCGCGCGCGCGTGCTGAATTGCATCGGCGATGTCGCCCACTGCCGGGCCGATACGCCTGAGCAGCTGCTCGCCGGCCTCGGTCAGGCGGATGCTGCGGTTGGTTCGGTTGAACAACCGCACATCGATGGTCTCCTCCAGCCCGCGAATGACATGGCTCAGCGCGGACGGATCGACGTTCCGCTCCGCTGCCGCCTTGCGGAAGCTGCCGTGCCGGGCAACCGCCAGGAAGGTTTCGAGCGCCGACAAGGGAGGAAGCGCCATAGGTGAGGATGCCTTCATTGGTCTGATGAGATGAATGACGATGTCCTCATTGGTAGCAAGACCACCCATCTGCATAGGCACAAGACCAGATCGACAGGACAGGCCAGCATGCAACTCGATTCTTCCGACAAGACCGCTCTTGCAACGGGAGCAAGCCGAGACAACCCCGAACCAGCAGCAGGATTTTCATCATGAAGCTCATCGAACTCACGGCACCCCGTCTCGACGCGTTCCGCACCGCGTCGCACGCGACCCCGCGTCCGGCCCATGGCGAAGTGCTCGTCCGGATGCGCGCCGCTTCCCTCAACTTCCTGGATATCGCCGTCGCCACCGGAGCCTATCCGGGCCCGGTATTTCCGATGGTGCCGGTCGCCGACGGAGCGGGCGAGATCGCCGAACTCGGTGACGGCGTCGGCGGATGGGCGGTCGGCGACCGTGTCGTCCCGCACTTCATGTCGGACTGGCAGGATGGGACGCTGACCCCGACCATGTTCGCCGCCCGCCGGGGCGTCACCCGTCCAGGCAGCCTCGCGGAATACGTGGTGGTGCCGGCCGCCTCGCTCGTTTCAATCCCGGATCATCTGGGTTACGCCGAGGCCGCGACACTGCCGATCGCCGCAACGACAGCCTGGCGGGCCGTTCGCTCCGCGAATCTCGGTCCGCACTCCACGGCTCTCTTGCTCGGTACCGGAGGCGTCTCGATTTTCGCACTTCAGTTGGCCAAGGCGCATGGTGCGCGGGTAATCGTTACGTCATCGTCCGACGAGAAGCTCGAACGCGCCCGCACGCTCGGGGCCGACCTCACGATCAACTACCGCGACATCCCCGACTGGGACGCCGAACTCCTGCGACTGACCGACGGAAACGGCGCCGACCTAGTGCTAGAAACAGGCGGAACCGAAACATTCTCCCGGTCGGTCAATGCCGCCGCAATGGCGGGAACCGTGTTCGTGATCGGCTTCCTCACCGGCACGCGGCCCACCATCGACGTGGTACCGATCATGGAGAAGGAGCTGCGCATCCAGGGCAACAACACCGGTCCGGTCGCCGATCTACGCGCAGCCGCCGCCGCGATCGCCAGACATCGGCTGGTCCCGGTCGTCGACCAGACCTTCGCAATGGACGACGTGGCCGAGGCCTATACGCATCTCGCATCCGGTGGTCGGCATTTCGGCAAGCTGGCAATCAATATCGACTGAGCCCCGCCGAACAATCCAGGCCCCAGCTTTGCAACAGCCTCGCCAGCACGCGTACGCCCGGCGCTGCATCCACGGCCTGGATCGCTTCGGCGGGATTGTGGCTGATCCCGCCTTTGCAGCGCACGAACAGCATTACCATAGGGCACAGCGCCGCCATCGCCATCGCATCGTGGCCGGCGCCGCTGGGCAGCCGGCGGGTCGGCACGCCTTCCGCGGCACAGGCCCGCTCCAGCCGGGACTGCAATGCCGGGTCGCACGGTGCAGCGGCCGCATCATGGGTCAGCTCGATCGTCAGCCGGACGCCATGCGCCCGCGCGATCGCACCGATTTCGGTCTCGATCGCGTCCCGGGCCGCCATCCGGTCGGCGTCCAGCGGTGCGCGCAGGTCGAGGGTGAACATCGCGTGGCCCGGGATCACGTTCACAGCACCCGGCTGCACCTCGATCCGGCCGATCGTGGCGGTGACGTCTAGCAGGCCGAGTGCGATCCGCCTGATCGCCACCAGCATCTCGGCCGCCGCCGCCAGGGCATCGCGCCGGCCGGCCATCGGCACCGTGCCCGCGTGCCCGGCCTCGCCATCGACCAGCAGCCGATAGCGGCTGGCCCCGTTGATCGCGGTCACGATCCCCAGCGACAGACCGGCCTGCTCCAGCACCGGTCCCTGCTCAATGTGCAGCTCGACGAAGCCCAATACCGGGCCGGCGATTTGCGCCATTGCGAGCCCGTCCGGGTCGCCGCCGAACGCCGCCAGCGCCTCGCCCAGCGACAGGCCGTCCGCGTCCAGAGCGGCGCACTGGCGGGCGATGTCCAGCGTCCCGGCCAGTGCCCGCGATCCGGTCAAGGTGACCGGGAACCTGACCCCTTCCTCGTCCCCGAATGCCAGCAGCGCCACGCCGAACGGCAGCACGACACCGCGTGCATGCAGGAGTTCCAGCGCGGCCAGCCCGCCGAGCACGCCGAGATTACCGTCGTAGCGGCCCGCATCGCGCACGCTGTCGAGATGCGAGCCGAGCAGCAGGACCGGACAGCCCGGCATTGGACCGGCCAGTTCGCCGATCACCGTCGCGGCCGCATCCATCCGCACCGACAGGCCGGCCTCCCGCATCCAGCCGCCCACCAGCCCGACTGCTTGGCGATGCGCCGGCGACAGATACAGCCGGGTCAGCCCGGCGCCCGGCGTGTCCGTGCAGTCGGCGAGCAGATCCAGCCGCTGCATCAGCCGCATGGAGATCGCGTCCACTTGGCCATCATCGTTTTGCTGGTCCACGTCGCCTCCCGAAGCCGCATCGCCGGTTGCCATGCTATCCTTATGCCGAACCCACAGCACCGGAACCCGGCCTGATGAGCGCTTCGACCACCGGACGGATCACGACCCATGTGCTGGACACCGCGACCGGACGTCCAGGGGCCGGCATGGCGGTCACGCTGGTGCGGCTGTCGCCCGGTGTTGCCGAGCCGATCGGCCGGTTCGTCACCAACGCCGACGGTCGCTGCGACGGCCCGCTGCTGCAGGGCGACGCCCTGATCGCGGGGGTGTACGAGCTCACCTTCGACGTTGCCGGCTGGCGGGGCGAGGCTCCCGGCTTCTATGACGAGATCCCGATCCGCTTCCGCGTCGGCGATGCGGGTGCGCACCACCATGTGCCGTTGATCCTGTCGCCGTATGGATATTCCACCTACCGGGGAAGCTGACGGCGGCCCATCGTTTGCTTCATGATCCTGCAACGACCCGCCTGGAGACCACCTTGCCCGACCAAATGCCAGTCCCGTCGAACCCGGGTCTCGTTGCCCTCGAGCAACGGGTACGGCGCGATCTCGCACTGATCGACTATCCGGCTCATGCCTGGGTACCGCCACGCGCGGATGTCCTCGACGTGGCGATCGTCGGCGGCGGCCAGGGCGGCGTCGCGACGGCATTCGGGCTGATGCGCGAAAAGATCACCAACATCGCGGTGTTCGATCGCAATCCGGAGGGGCGGGAGGGTCCGTGGGTGACCTTCGCGCGGATGCTCACGCTGCGCACGCCCAAGCACGTGACAGGCCCGGACCTGGGCATTCCCAGCCTGACGCCGCGGTCCTGGTTCGAGGCCGTGCACGGCGCCGACGCGTGGGACGCGCTGGGCAAGATCACCCGCCAGGACTGGCAAGCCTATCTCGGCTGGTACCGGCGGGTGCTCGACCTGCCGGTGCAGAACGACACCGGCGTCCTGGCGATCGAGCCGCACAACAGTCCGGACGGCAACCTGCTGTGCCTGACCCTGGACAGTCCCGGCGGCCAGCGGACGCAGCTCGCGCGCAAGGTGGTGCTGGCGACCGGCATCGATGGCAGCGGCGCCTGGCACGTGCCGGACTTCATCCGCGCGGCAGTGCCGGCCGACCGGTATGCGCACACCTCGGCGGACATCGATTTCGACCGGCTGCGCGGGCGGCGCATCGGTGTGCTCGGCGCCGGTGCATCGGCGTTCGACAATGCCGCCACGGCGCTGGAGGCAGGTGCCGCCTCGGTCACCCTGTGCCTGCGACGACGTGATCTGCCGCGGATCAATCCATATCGCTGGATGGAGAATGCGGGCTTCCTCGGCCACTTCGCCGAGCTGCCGGATCTGATGCGATGGCGTTTCATGCGTCGGATTTTCGACCTCAACCAGCCGCCGCCACAGGACACGTTCTGGCGCTGCCGCCGGCACGAGAATTTTTCACTGCGAATGAGCTGTCCCTGGATCGGCGCCCGTATGGACGGCGACGAGATCGTCATCGACACGGGCGCTGACCCGGGCACCGGAAATCACGAGCTACGGTTCGATCAGTTGATCGTCGGCACCGGCTTCCTGGTCGATCTCGGCCTGCGGCCGGAGCTCGCTCGTTTCGTCGGCGATATTGCCTTGTGGCGCGATCGCTTCAGCCCGCCCGAAGCCGAAACCAACGCGCTGCTCGGCAGCCATCCGTATCTCGGCGATGCGTTTCAGTTGCAGGAAAAGCATCCAGGTACCAGCCCGGCATTACGTCATATCCATAATTTTACTTTCGGCGCGACCCCCAGCATGGGCCTCTCGGGAGCGTCGATCAGCGGCATGCGTTACGGCATCGCAAGGCTGGTTTCCGGACTGGCACGCGACCTGTTCCTCGATGATGCCGGCCGGCATCTCGACAGCCTGCTCGGCTACGATGTCCCGGAACTTACCAGCCTCGACCCTCCACCCAGGTGACTTGTCGGCAACTTGCCAGAAGCTTGAGCCACGATCGGGGAACCACTGCCCCGGTGCCGCGTCCGGAAGCAACCGGCTTGTATGTCCGGTCGGCCGCGACGATCCGGTCGTGGCCTCGTTACGTGGAGTTTTCCAGCATGGCGCGCCAGACCAAGCCCACCCCATCGCGCGCCGGAAAGGCCGCTCCCAAGTCGACCAATTCTGTGAACCAGCCAACGGCCTCCAGGGCAAAGCAGGTTGCTGCTTCACCGAGCAAGGATGAATTGCGGGCTCGCGTCGAGAAACTGGAGCGTGCCAACACGATATTACGTGCCAAGAACCGGACCGGGCTATCCAACTTCCATCAGGCATCCGATCGTGTCGTCGAACTGGAAGCGCATGTCGAAAAGCTGGAACTTCAGTTGTCCCGCTCGTCCACCGACGTAAAGGCCAAGCCTGCCGCAGAAGCTACCAAGCCGAAACGAACTGCCGGTCGTCGGCCACGCGCGGTCAACGGGACCGACGAAACCGACAAGACCGTCTCGATAAACGAGACCGGCGTCCACGCCGACATGGACGACCAGACGTCGGCCCGCATCCAGTAGCCGGCTGAACAACCGGTTTCGTATCGGCAACTAGAGCATCATCCGATCGTCTTGCTATTCGATCGGATAAAGATGCTTGCTAAAACAATGAGCTAGAGTTTCTTCCGATCCGCTTCGATCGGAAAAAAACCTCTAGCGGCGCTCATAGGTTCCGACCAGGGTTCCGCGTGCGATGACGTGCCCCCGCAGAGCATCGACGAGGGCGCTGCGGCCGGGTACGCTTCGAAACTCGGGCACCATGTCCAGCGCGAACATCTGGAACGAGTAATGGTGCGGGCCATGGCCGCGCGGCGGGTCGGGCGGCAGCCAGCCGCGCTGCATATATGAGTTGCGGCCCATACCGAGATCCTCGCCCTGATGGCCCGGGCTCGGCAGGGCGCCGGCGGCCAGTTCGCCATCCGCTGGCTTCATGTCCGCAAGAATGGCATGCACCAGCGGACGCGGCGTCGGGCTGTCCTGGTCCTCGATCATCAGGACCAGGCTTTCCGCCTCGGGCGGCACGCCGATCCAGACCAGGGGCGGCGAAATCCGCTCTCCATCCGCGGTATAGAGGGCAGGAATGGCCCCGCCCTGCGCAAATGCCGGCGAGGTCAACTGGATGACGTCCGGCACCGCGGCGAAGGCTTCGTCCGCGCAAACCAAACTCTCGGAACCAGACCGCATACCCTGAAGTGCTCGGCCCACTCCGGCTGGAACGTTCTGCAGCATCGGCGTCTCTCCTGGTCGTTGCGGGCCGGTCGTTGCGATTCGAGAACCCGCTTGACGACGTTCGAGACCGGCGCCGGTTCTGACCCTCGCGACACCGTGCGTTCGGTTGCCTATATGCTGTCGGGCAAACCAACCCGAACCACCGGATATCAGCATGAGCCGCTTCTGGAGTGCCCGCGTGCACACCCTCACCCCCTATGTTCCGGGCGAGCAGCCGAAGCGCCGCGACCTGGTTAAGCTCAATACCAACGAATGCCCCTACGGGCCGTCGCCGCTCGCGCTGGCGGCGATCCATGACGCCACCGACGACAGCCTGCGGCTCTATCCGGATCCGACCAGCACGAAACTCCGCGAGGCGCTTGCGCGCCATCACCGGGTGACGCCGGACCAGGTCTTCGTCGGCAACGGCTCCGACGAGGTGCTGGCGCACATCTTCCAGGGCCTGCTGCAGCAGGATGCGCCGCTGCTGTTCCCGGACGTCACCTACAGCTTCTATCCGGTCTATTGCGGCCTGTATGGCGTCGCCTACGAGACCGTGCCTCTGGACGACGCGCTGCGCATCCGCATTGAGGATTACCGCCGGCCCTGCGGCGCGATCATCCTGGCCAACCCGAACGCGCCGACCGGAATCGCCCTGGAGCTGGAACAGATCGAGAGGCTGCTCGACGAGCATCCGGACCAGCCGGTGGTGATCGACGAGGCCTATATCGATTTCGGCGGCCAGTCGGCGGTGAAGCTGATTACGAAGTATCCGAATCTGCTGGTAGTGCAGACCCTGTCCAAGTCGCGGGCCCTCGCCGGGCTGCGGGTCGGGTCGGCGATCGGCGACGTGGCGCTGATCGAGGCGCTGGTGCGGGTGAAGGACAGCTTCAACTCGTATCCGCTCGACCGACTCGCGGAAGCCGGCGCCACCGCCGCGATCGACGACAAGACCTGGTTCGAGCAGACCTGCGCCCGGATCATGCACAGCCGCGACCGGCTGACCGATGGATTGCAGTGCCAGGGCTTCGAGGTGCTGCCATCGTCGGCGAACTTCGTGTTCGTGCGCCATCCCTATCGCCACGGAGCCGACCTGCATGCATCGCTGCGCGCACGCGGCGTGCTGGTGCGGCATTTCACCGCCCCGCGTATCGTCGACTACCTGCGGATCAGCATCGGCACCGACGCCGAATGCGACACGCTGCTCGCCGCGATGGCGGGCATCCTCGCCGACAACGGGAACCAGGATCAGGCCAGAGTGGAGCGTTAGCCCGGATCGAGCGGCGGGACGTCCCCGCATAAAGGTTTCGTCGCACGGAGGCGGCAGCGTGCCTCCAGCCGTCTACCCGGCCTGTCGTCAGACCCGCTCGGCTATCTTTACGAGGACCAGCCTGCGTTGCTGCACCAGCCTCGACAGGCCGACGCCGATTGCCGCCAAAGGCGTCAGCACGCCGCAGGCGAGCAGGATCCAGCCGGAACCGCCGCACCATATCCCGATCGGCACGAGCAGCATTGCGTCATCAGGGTCGAAATTGCGAATGACCGGGGCTCGTGGCCGTCTCCCGGTAGAGGGAGGTTCTATCGAAAGCTGACCGAAGGTCAGGACGGTCGATACCGCACCGGAAAGTCCCAGTAACGGTCCGGCCAGGGGCTGCTGGGCTAAATCCAGCGGCAACGCGGACGCCGCACCGAAACCCAGTCCGATGAAGATCATCGAGGTCGCGATACAATCGGAGACCAGGTCGAACCTGAACCCGAACCGGCTGAACCGGCGCGTCTGTCGTGCGAGTTCGCCGTCGGCACGATCCAGCAATGCGGACAGCAGGAACAGCCCGGCTCCTATCGCCATCGGTGCTCCTGCATGGGTAACACAGACAGCAGCGGCGAGACCGGTGACCAGTCGCAGCAGGGTCAGAGCGTCGGGCGTGACGGGCGTCCTGGCGACCAGACCGACAGGATGTCGCACGGCACGATGGATGAGTGTGTGGTGGCTCAGGTTCGTTTCCTCTGTACGAACACAAATTGCCGCGTACGAACTCTGTCCGCAAGCGGGCATACACATCCCGAAGGGCTTGGCCGGCATCGGGCCTGTGTCGTAAAGCTTGAACCGAACCGGGCAGCAGGGCGTTCGGTAATCGGCCGTCGGACAAGGCCATCGATATAGACCCGGGCAAAGGCGTCCGGGTCCAGGGGAGAATCCAGGTGCGCGCCTTTCAGGGACAATTTTCGGACAACCAGCCGATCCGCCGCAATGTCGTGGAAAAGCAGAAGCAACTGCGCGACCTGCGTGAAACGCTTGCCACGATGAAAGCCCACACCGCGCCGGCACTGCGGGACAGCGTACGCAAGCGGATCAAGGAGCTCGAGGTCGAGTTGCGCGGGACTACTCCGCAATCGGCACCGCCAACACGCCGGCCAGCCTGAACCTCCAGCTCATTGTTTCAGCGAGCATCATCCGGTCGAATAGCAAGGCGATCGGATGATGCTCTAGTCGAACTCGGTCGGCAGGTCCGGCCGGGTGCGATGCTCGAACAGCCGCACGATCTGGTGCTGCAGGATCCGTCCGGTCGAGAGGTCGTGCGGAATCTCGTCCCGCGCAAAGAAACGGGCGTCGCTGGTCTCGATGTTGGCCTCCAGGCTGGGGACCTCGTCGAGCAGCTCACACATGAAAAACAGCTTGTAGATCGAGAACGGGCCGGTCGGATGATGCCCCTGCCGGCCGCGGTCATGCACCAGAGCCAGCTTGGTGGCCCGGACCGTGTAGCCGGATTCCTCTGCGACCTCGCGTACCGCGCATTCGGATGCAGTCTGGTTGACGTCGGCCCAGCCGCCCGGAATGGTCCAGCGACCCTGGTCGGCCAGCTCCCGCACCATGAGCAGGCGGCCGTCCCGGTCGAACACCGCTCCGCGTACATCCACTTTCGGCGTGGCATATCCGGTCTCGGCGGCGAAAAGTGCCTGCAGCCCCGATGCGCTCCCGGCGGCCGGGTTCGAGGCCGCCATCATCCGCGCGGCCAGGGCGGTCAGCGACTGGAAGCGTTCGACATCGTAGGGATCACGGGTGAAGGCGAGGCCGCTCTGTGCCACCGCCTGGATCTCGCGTGCCCATAGCAGCCAGTCCGGCTCGCTATTCGTCATGACCATTCTCTCCATCCAGCACGACGATCGAAACCGTCTTGATCAATGCAACCAGTCGGGCGCCAGGCACCAGTTCCAGCCTTCGCACCGAATCCCGCGTAACCCGCGCCAGGATGATCGCGGCACTCGGCAGGTCTATATCGGGTTCAAGCGCCACCACCGCCAATGCGTCCCTGTCGATCGGTTGCACGGCACGCACCCTGACCGGAATCATGTTCTGCGCACTGGTCAGGATCGGCGTCGCGTCCGGAACCCGCAGCAGCACGACCTCGCGCGCGGGGATGCTGAGCCGCAGCCTGGTGCCGACCGGATGGATGTTCGGGCCCGCCCGCCCGGCAGTCGGCTGGACCACCGAGAGGCTGAAGCCGCCGGCCTGCACCGTGGTGAGGCTGCGCCCGGCATCCTGGCCGCAAACGATCGCGTCCAGCAACGCAAACGCATCCTCGCGCTCGGCCAGTCGTCCCGATGCCAGCAGCTCCGCCACCGGTCCGCAGGCCTGGATGCGGCCGTTCTCGACCAGGGCCAGGGTATCGCAAAGCCGCGCGACCTCGTCGAGCGCGTGCGTCACATATAAAATCGGTAGGAGAAGCCGGTCCCTGAGCCGGCCCAGGTAGAACAGGATTTCGTGCCGGCGGGCCTGGTCCAGGCCGGACAGCGGTTCATCCATCGCCAGCAGAACCGGCCGTGACAACAAGGCGCGCCCGATCGCCACGCGCTGCCGCTCGCCGCCCGAGAGTGCATGGGTTCGCCGGCCGAGCAGCCGTTCCAGTCCAAGCAGCGCCGCGACTTCCTCGAAACCAGGCAGGCCTCCGGCATCGCCGCTCGCGGGTGCGCGGTTAGCGCCGTAGCGGAGGTTTCCGGCCACCGAGAGATGCGGGAACAGGCGGCTATCCTGGAACACCATGCCGATGCGGCGCGCTTCGGGCCTGACCCAGACGCCGGGTCCGGACAGGATGCGGGTGCCGATCCGGATGTCGCTCCGATCGGGCCGGAGAGTGCCGCACAGGGCGGCAACCAGGGTGCTCTTGCCTGCACCGGACGGGCCGAACAGGCCGACGATGCCGGGCAACGGGGCCGACAAGGCGAGGTCCAGGGTCCGGCCGGTGGCAAAGCGGTGCCGCAGCGCGATCTCGAGCGTGTCCGGTGTCAAACCTGTCCGACCCGGCGGAGGCGGCGCAGCAGCAGTTCCGAGACCAGCAGCCCGGCCAGGGCCAGCACGAGCGAGACCGTTGCCAGCCGGGCCGCGGTCGCTTCTCCACCCGGGACCTGCAGGGCGGCATAGATGGCGAGCGGCAAGGTCTGGGTGCGGCCGGGAATGCTGGCGGCGAAGGTGATCACCGCACCGAACTCGCCGAGGCTGGCCGCGTAGCCGATCGCCGTCGCAGCAAGTACGCCGGGTGCCGCGAGCGGCAGGGTCACGCTCAGGAACCGGTCCAGCGGCCCGGCGCCCAGCCCGGCTGCCGCGTCGAGCAGGCCGGGGTCGATCGCCTCGAGGGACAGGCGGATCGTGCGCACCATCAGCGGCAGCGTCATGACGCCGGTGGCCAGCGCCGCGCCCGTCGTGGTGAATACCAGCCTGGCATGGAACAGCCGCCACAACAGAGCACCGACCGGGCCATGCAGCCCGAACAGCAGCAGCAGCAGCCAGCCAGTCACCACCGGTGGCAGCACCATGGGCAGGTGCACCAGCGCATCGAGCAGGGGCCGCCCGATCAATCGCGGCCGTGCCAACACCCAGGCCAGCAGCAGGGCCACCGGCAGCGTTCCAGCCACCGCCATGAACGCGACTTTCAAAGTGAGCCGAACCGCAACCCACTGATCCGGCTCAAGCAGCATCGACCCTCGAATCGTTTCCAAAGGCCAGCCTTTGGCGGGGTATGGGGCAGAGCCCCATCTTCCTACCGCTTCCCAATGGTCAGGAACCCCGCCTTGCGGAACGCCTGCGTCACCGCTTCGGTGCTCAGGAACCCAAGAAACCGCCCTGCGTCACCCGCGTCCCCGGCGTTCTGCAGGAGTGCCGCCGGGTAGACGATGGGGTCATGGCTGTCCTCCGGGAAGGTTCCTGCAATCGCGAGGCCGGGTGCTGCCGTGACATCGCTGGCGTAGACGATGCCGGCCGGAACCTCGCCGCGCTCGACCAGCAACAGGGCTGCGCGGACGTTCTCCGCAGGCGCCAGGTGGGCCGAAACCGAGTCCCATAGTCCAAGTTTGGTCAGTGCCTGTCTGGCGTAGATCCCCGCCGGCACCGAGGCCGGGTCGCCGACCGCGAGGCGTCCGCCGGAACCGATGATGCCGGCAAGGTCGAGGCCGGGAGCGATCGTCACCGGCTTGAGAGCGTTGCTCCGTTCGACCAGCACCAGGCTGTTGCCGAGCAGGGTTTCGCGACTGTCGTTGCGGATCAGGTGGCGGGTAGCGAGCCAGTCCATCCATTTGAGATCGGCCGAGATGAACAGATCGGCAGGCGCGCCCTGCTCCACCTGCTTCGCCAGCACGGAGCTGGACGCGAACGATAGGGTCGGCGCTGGATGACCCTGGGCCACCCAGAGGACGGCAATGTTGCGCATCGCATCGGTCAGGCTGGCGGCGGCGAATATGGTGACCGCACGTTCCGAGGCAGGAGCCGCCTGGGCCGGACCCGCAATGCCGAATGCCAGGGCCAGCAGAAGGACGATCCGCCGGGGGCCGCAGTCGAGGCGCCGGCTTCTGTCACCCAGTATCATCGGTTGCTCCATCGTTTCAGCACCATCTTAACCTATCGCCCGGGTGCGCCCATCCAGGCGCCTGCGGATCGGACCTTCTGAATGACATCGTTTTCCGCTGCTGCATCGACACTCCCGGCCTGGGCGACCGCCGGCGCCGTCGCCACCACGCTTCGACGGGTGCGCGAGCGGACGCCGCTCATACACAACATCACCAACCTGGTGGTCACCAACAGCACGGCCAATGCCTTGCTGGCGGTTGGAGCGTCGCCTGCGATGGTCGAAGCGACGGAAGAGGTGGCCGAATTCGCGCGGATCGCCGATGCGCTGGTGATCAACCTGGGTACGATGACGCCGGAGCGTGGACATGCGATGGGGCTGGCCGCCGCGGCAGCACGGGAGGCGGGAACGCCGTGGGTACTCGATCCAGTAGCGGTCGGGGCATTGTCCTATCGCTCGCGTGTAGCGGTCGGGCTGCTGGCGCATGCGCCTCGGGCGATTCGTGGCAATGGTTCGGAAATCCTGGCACTGGAAGCGCTCTCGGCCGCCGGGGGAGCCGGCGACGCGTCAGGCGGGCGGGGCGTCGACAGCGCCCATGCGTCCGAACTGGCGCTGGAGGCGGCAAGGCGGTTGGCGGGCCGGACCGGCACCGTCGTCACGGTCAGCGGCGCAACCGACCTCATGACTGACGGTCGGCTGGTATTTGGCGTTCGCAACGGCCATCCGATGATGCAGCGTGTGACCGGGTTGGGCTGCACCGCAACCGCGTTGATCGGTGCCTGCCTTGCGGTGGAGCCGGACGCGATGGCCGCTTCAGTGCATGGAATGGTGCTGATCGGCTTGGCAGGCGAACTCGCGGCCGAGCGTGCGCATGGACCTGGTTCGCTTCAAATGGAACTACTGGACGCACTCTATCGGCTGGACGACACCATGCTTCTTGCGCGCGCGACGATTGTCTCGATCGACCACACGGCTGCTGATCTGTAGTCAATTCATGAAAATGGAAGCTTTTTTGTGAAGTCGGCAGGAGACCGAGCCGGTCAAGTCGACGCGGAAATTATATTGAAGAAACCCGGATATCAGGCTGAACGCGATTCCCTCTTGTCGTCTATACAGTTTTCCGCCAATTCAGTTAAAATAGTCTAAATGTACCGGCTTATTTGCACAGAACTTCGGACTTTGTCACAAGGGTCCGCCCGAACCCTGTCATGCCTCGGCCTTTCGACATTGTAACACTGCGTCCGCTTGCCCTGCCATCAGTATTGGGTATATTGAACATCTGCCTGACGAAAAAGTGTATGCTCATCGGGAATGCACCTATCCTGACCAGGACGGTCATCAACTATATTGACACGTATTGATGGGTCGGCTTTCTGCTACGGTCTTTAGGCAACCATGCGGTAAAGTGCTCGTTGCTTGTTGGGTTCACATTAAGAGTTACGGCTGGACCTGCCGTCTTGACTGCACGCGCCGGTCGAATTCAACCCGACGCGAACGAGCACGACCAGATCGACAGGCTTTATTTACACAACTGCAAAGACGTGGATTTTGAATAACAATAAACAGACGACCATCACATTGAATGCAACGCCCGCTCAGGATCTCGCCTCGGACGAGAGGGTTCGTCAATCATTGAACCGGCTTGGCCAAGTGCCGCTTCAACGTCATTCGTCGCCTTCGTCTTCCGGACCGTCTCCCCGCCACAGGTTCGTACGCGATGGCGAAGTGCCGACAGTTTATACAAGCCGTAATAACGAGCCCGCAAAATTCTCCGAACCAGCTGAGGCAATGACCGCTGTTCGAGCCGAAGTCTCGCGCGAGCGTGCTGCCCGGACCGAGGCGGAAAGCGCACTCGAGGACGCCAGGACCATGACGAGGAGCCTGCAGACCCGGCTCGGTCATATGGAACTCGAACTTCAGGAAGCACGGGCGCGTGCCGACAGGACCGAGAGCGAGCTCAGGACGGTGCGTGAAGCAGTACCGACACGAGTTGTGCGTACACGACAGTCCAACCCGATCGCGGCTATCGAGGTTTCCGACGAGCCGGAGCCGGTGAAATGGTGGCTTAAATCCTGATCAGGGAGGCGTCGTCGTTATCGGGACCCCCTCGATCCGGGAACTGTTGCACGATTTCGATCCAAACCCGAACGGATGGATCTCGCAGATATAGTTGCCGGTTCGGGTTCCCTGCCCCTCGATCCTCAGGAACCGACCCGAGACGAACGCGAAGGTCTGGTACGCGGCAGTGAAGTCAAGATAATAAAGCTTGATGTCCAGTTCACGGCTTTTGAAAATTACCACTTCACCGGTATCACCCAGGACGTGAGTGAGCATTACCCGGCCCGGCTCGGACACGATGCCGAGGCTGGATTTGATGATGATCCTTGCATCGAATATCAGCCGGCCCAGATCGTCGCGATCGGATGCGAAGCAGGCGCTGAAGGCCTCGAGCTGTGCATGGTTCTGGATCTGCTCGTTTTTGCTGATGGCCAAGATTCGCTGCCTTCGTTGCTGACATTCGTCCGAGCCGGCACACGGCGGCGTATCGCCTAGCATAGCCGGCCGCATGCATCACCGGTCCATCCGGATATGCAGAATAGTGTCCGAAGCAGTCACATCAAGTTGGCCGA
Source organism: Janthinobacterium lividum (assembly GCA_050954785.1). GTDB lineage: Bacteria > Pseudomonadota > Alphaproteobacteria > Acetobacterales > Acetobacteraceae > Lichenicola. The sequence continues at coordinate 103,712 of JBPBQO010000127.1, forward strand.
GCGTTTGACAGGATAGCATACCCGTGGTGGGTGCCCGCTCCTGACCCTGGCATCCAGGCTGCTTGCCCAAGCCAGGGCGCTCGAGATGCAGAGGCCGGTGATGAAACAGCCACGAATCGGCGGACGGCGCACGACTTTCACACCCCGCACGCTGCTCGTCGCCCTTTTTGCCGCCCAGATGCTTCTGTGCCCGGCTATCGGCCGCGCCCAGTCTCAAACCGAGACCCAGGCTGGTCCAGTATCCGGCGCGATCGGCAATGACGCTCCGGCAGCCACGAATCCGGACCGCCCGGATACCGTTCAAGGGAGTGGCGACACCCTCACCCCGGCCGAACGGCAACGCCTTCGGACCCTGCTGGCACAACCACTACAACGGGCCCCGACGCCGGAGTCACACCCCGCATCCGGTTCCAAGGCAGTCGCGGCGACCGCCAAACAAGCTCCAGCCGAGGCAACCCCAGCAGTTCCGGCAAAGCCCAAGGCCGTCACACTGGACCCCGACAGCCTGGCCGGTGAGGTGCTGGCCCAGGCGGCAACCGTGCAGAAGGTCCTGCAGGTCCAGTCGCACACCTTCGGCAGGATGTTCGGCGACATGGCATTGGTCGGCCGCTGGCTGCACCGCGAGATGGTCGATCGGTCCGCGCGGGCTGCTCTGCTCGACGCGCTGTGGCGTGGCGCCGCCGTGGTCCTGGTCGGTCTGGCGATCGAGCATCTGCTGCTGCTGGCCCTCCGCCGGCCATTGCGCGGCCTGGGACGCGACGCCCGCGCCGCCGAGGAGGAGCATGTCGAGGCGGCGCATGTCGAGGAACTGGCCGCGATCGAGTCGGCAGTCCCGCCGCCGCCTGCAAGGCCGGTCGCGCCAGACCTCAATCCCGCAGAAACGACGCCGATGCTGGTGCCGCAACTGGACAACGCCTTGCCTGGCACGCCGGCCGAGCCGGCCACTCCGGTGCCGGAGGCGGTCGATCCCGCACTGCAGGCCGAAGCGGCTCATCGCAGCGCCAAGCAGGCCGTAACCCTGTCGCTCGACGCCGCCCACCGCCGTCGGATCATGAGGCTGTTTCGCAGGCTGCCGTATGCCGTGCTGCGTCTCTTACTTAAGCTGGTCCCGCTCGGCGTGTTCCTGGCGCTGGGCAACCTCGCCGCCACGATCGTGGCCACGCAGCCGAAAACCCAACTGGTGATCGTGACCGTCACCAACGTCTATGGTGTCGGCCGCGTACTCTTCCTGCTGATCGACATGATACTGGCCCCGAAGGCTCCCGGTGTCAGGTTGCTGCGTATCACGGACGATAGTGCCCGCTTCCTGACACGCTGGTGGGGCTGGCTGGTGGCGGTGCCGGTGGTTGCGTTCTGCGTCACCGATGTCGGGCGCATCCTCGACCTGCCGACACGCCCGAGCCAGGCAATCACGCGGGCCGTCGTGCTGGTCGAGCACGTGCTGCTGGCCGTCCTGATCTGGCAGACGCGCCATCGGGTCGCAGCCGCGCTGCACCCGCCGAAACGCCTCAGGGAGCGCAGCTTCGGCCGCATCCTGGTCAAGCTGGCCGACTACTGGTGGATCGCGGCACTTTTCTTCGACGGTGCGCTTTGGGTGGTGTGGGCAGCGCAGATCCGCGGCGGCTACGCGAAGATGTGGCAACTGTTCCTGTCGAGCTTGATCGTCATCGTGGTGTGCCGCGTAATCGGCATCATGCTGCTCGGCGGACTCGCCCGTGCCTTCCGGGTCGATGCCCAGGCCGAAGGCGGGCAACCGAACTTCGAACGCCGGGCCAGCCGCTACTACCCGGCAATGCGCCGGATCGTGACATGGGCGCTGTTCATCATCGGCGCGGTGGCCCTGTTGCAGGCCTGGGGCGTTCCGGCGGTCGGCTTCTTCACCCATGGCGCGCTCGGCACGCATCTGGTGTCGGCCTCGATCACCATCCTGGTGTCGCTCATCGTCGGCGTGGTTGTCTGGGAACTGGTCAACGGCGCCCTCGACCGGCAGATCGGCCGCTTCAGCAAGAGCGGCCAGATGCCACGCGCGGTCCGGCTGCAGACCCTGCTGCCGATCCTGCGCACGCTGCTGTTCGTGGTGCTGGGGACAATCCTGGTGCTGACCATCCTGAGCGAGATCGGCGTCAACATCGCGCCGCTGCTGGCCGGCGCCGGGATCATCGGCGTGGCGGTCGGCTTCGGCTCGCAGAAGCTGGTGCAGGATTTCATTACCGGCATCTTCCTGCTGGTCGAGAACGCGATGCAGGTCGGAGACAACGTGACGGTCGCCGGGATCAGCGGCGTGGTCGAGCATCTGTCGATCCGCACCCTGCGCCTGCGCAGCGGCGACGGCTCGATCCAGATCATCCCGTTCTCGTCGGTATCCACCGTCGCCAACCTGAGCCGCGATTATGCGGTCGCCGCGATCACCGTCGGCATCGCGTTCTCGGAAGATACCGACCGGATGTGCGACCTGCTGAACGAAATCGGGAACGAGTTGCGTACCGACCCGGCGTTCACCGAGATGACACTGGCGGATTTCGGGCTGAACGGCGTCGACAGCCTCGGCGAATACGCGGTCACCATCAGCGGCACCATCCGTTGCACGGTCGGCGGGCGCTGGCCTGTACAACGCGAGTTCAACCGCCGCCTGCGCCGCCGGATGGCCGAGCTCGACATCGCCCTGCCGCAGGCACAACGATCCATCTCCATGCCGAGGCTCGCCGCACTGCTGGCGGAGCACGCGATCCCATCGACCCCGGCCGCGTCGCAAAGTGCGCTTCCCCCGGCCGATGCGGACAACCACCAGACCAATCCGGATACACGCCATGAGTGACCATACGCCGGCGTCCCGGCTCGCATCGGTGGGCTACGCCTTCCTGCCATCGGCGGACATGCGGACCCTGATCGAACAGGATGGTATCGAACCGGATGCGCTCGATCGCTGGGATACCTTCGCCGAGAGCTGGGCGCATCTCGGCATCGACCGCTACATGGCCGATGGCGGACGCTACCGGCGGCGGCGCCATGCGGTGTTCGCGGTCGGTCCCGACATCATCGAGCGCAAGCCGCACCAGCCGCATTACCAGAGCCGCGACTACAACGAGCTCAATGGCGGCATCGAGCGCTGGTTCACCCCGATCGAGAACCAGATCGCCAGCCATCCGGCACTGCTGGCGATCCTGCGCGCCTGCCACACCCTGTTCGAGGGCCTGACCGCGCCGGTCGCCCGCCCGCCGGTCTGGCATGTCGAGCTGCACCAGTTCCGCATCGAGGCGCATGACGGCGCCGACGGGCAGCCGACCCCGGAAGGCCTGCATCGCGACGGCGTCGACTGGGTCCTGGTGCTGCTGGTCGGGCGCGAGAACATCGCTAGCGGCGTCACGAGCATTCACGACCTGCAGCGCCGCCTGCTCGGCAGCTTCACGCTGGAGACGCCGCTCGATGCCGCCCTGGTGGATGACGGCCGCGTCTATCACGGCGTCACCGCGGTGCATCCGCTCGATCCGTCGAAGCCCGCACATCGCGACGTGCTGGTCGTCACGTTCCGCAGGCAGTAGGCCGGCCACGGACACCGGATCGGGCATACACCCATGCTGTTCAACAGCCAGCTCTTCCTGCTGGTCTTCCTGCCGATCGTGCTTGCCGCCTTCTACGGTTGCGCCCTGCTGCCCGATCCGGCCGGCCGGATAGCGCGCCAGCTCGTGCTGGTGACCGGGTCGCTGGTGTTCTACGCGGCCTGGAACTGGCGCTTCGTGCCGGTGCTGGTGCTGCTGGCGCTCGTCACCTGGTGGATCGGCCGGCGCTATGCCGATACCGGCCGCGCGATCTGGCCGATCGCCGGCATCGCGCTCAACCTCGGCGTGCTCGGCGTCTTCAAGTATGCCAACTTCATCGCGACCAACGTGGAGTCCCTGGTCGGCGCCAGCCACACCGCGTGGTCGATCGTGCTGCCGCTCGGCATCAGCTTCTTCGTGTTCCAGAAAATATCGTACCTCGTCGACCTGAAGCGCGGCGGCCACGACTATGCGGGCCAGCATCGCTATGGGCTGCTCGACTTCTCCGAGTTCGTCACCTTCTTTCCCGCCCTGGTCGCAGGACCGCTGGTGCGGCACAACGAAATCATCCCGCAGTTCGAAAAACCGGTGCTGACCGCGCGCACCGCGGAAAACCTGTCGCGTGGCGCAGTGCTGTTCCTGATCGGCCTGACGAAAAAAGCCGGCATCGCCGACACCATCGCGCCGATCTGCGATCCGCTGTTCGCCAAGGCCGCAGCCGGGACGATGCTGAACGGTGCCGAAGCCTGGGCTGCATCGATCGCCTACAGCCTGCAGATATTTTTCGACTTTTCCGGCTATTCCGACATGGCGATCGGCCTTGCGCTGATGTTCGGCCTGACTCTGCCGGTCAATTTCAACGCACCCTACCGGTCGACCTCGCTGCGCGACTTCTGGCGCCGCTGGCACATCACGCTGAGCCGGTTCCTGCGCGACTACCTGTATATCCCGCTTGGCGGAAATCGATCCGGCGTGGCCAGGCAATGCGTCAATCTCGGCCTCACCATGCTGCTCGGCGGCCTGTGGCACGGTGCCGCCTGGACCTTCGTGGCCTGGGGCGGCCTGCACGGGTTCGGCCTGGCCGTGAACCATCTCTGGACGCGGGCCGGGCTACGCATGCCGGCGTGGCTCGGATGGATCGTGACGATGCTATTCGTGATCGTCGGCTGGGTCGTGTTCCGCAGCCCGGATTTCAGCACCGCCCGGCATGTGCTGGGCTCGATGGCAGGACTGCATGGCATCGGTGGGCTGCATCTGCGTAATGCGATCGTGCTCTGGATCGCGATGGTTGTCGCAGTGATCGGCCCGAGCAGCCAGAAGGCCGCTCTTTCGATGCTGCGCCCGTCTCCCTGGCTCGCCGTTCCGGCCGGTGCGGCGTTCGTCTTCCTGCTGTTCCTGACCGGCGGCCGTGTTCCGAATGAGTTCATCTATTTCCAGTTCTGATCCGGAACCCGCACGCTGGCGGCAGTTCCTGCGCGTGTTCGCACTGACCGCGGCCGGCCTCGGCGTGGCGGTGTATCTGTTCGTCGTCACGGTCGATCCGTGGAACATGCTGCCGCTGTCTCCACCCTTGGCGCGTGCACCGATTTCGACCAACGCGCGGTTCTCGATGCCGTCGCTGGCCTCCAGATTACGTTTTGATTCCGCAATTATCGGCACGTCGACCAGCCGGCTGCTCCGCCCGGATCGTCTCGACCAGGCGCTTGGCGCACGCTTCGTGAACCTGTCGATGAACAGCGCCACGCCCTGGGAACAGGGACAGATGCTCGCCCTGTTCGCACGCCACCATCCGTCGCCGAAAGCGATCGTGGTCGGGCTCGACAGTGCGTGGTGCCTGGCACGTACGGGAGAGCGCACCCTGACCGGACGGCCGTTCCCGGACTGGATGTACAGAGGCAGCCCGTGGCGCGGCTACCTGCACATGGCCAACCTGTATGCGCTGCAGGAAGCGGCCAACCAGTTCATGCTGCTGATCCATGCCAAACGGCAGCGCTACGGATCGGATGGCTATACCAACTTCCTGCCGGCCGAAGACCGCTACGACCCGAAGCGGGTCGACCGAAGCTTCGCTGAATGGGACCGTCCGCAGACGAAACCCGCCGGTTCGGAGGCCGTCGATGCGCCGGCACTGGCGATCCTGGCGGACCGGTTTCGAAAGCTGCCGACGTCGACTCTGAAAATCCTTTATCTGCCGCCGATCACCATCGAACAGCTCGGCGCGGAAGGCAGCCTGGATGCGGCGAAGTGGGCCTCATGCCGAACGGCGGCAACGCGGATCGCCGAGGCGACGCCGAACACCGTTCTGGTGGATTTCGCCTATCCCAACAGTGTTACCAACACCCGGTCCAGCTTCTGGGATCCGGTGCATTACCGCACGCCGATCGCCGAACGGGTGATGCAGGCATTGGCGCGTGCGGCCTTGACCGGCGAACCGGCAGAAGGCGGCATCGATCGTGTCCTGGTCGGACCGTCTCATACCAGCGACTAAAATCGCTAGCTCGGATGCCGCGCGGAAACCTCGACGGGCTCCCGGGGTCGATGCCATGGCAGTCGATGTCACACGGTCAGGACCATGAAAATCCAGAGCCGGCGACAGACGGTCCGTGTCTGGAATGATCCGATTTCGCCGGGTGCGGCTTGCTTTCCCGAACGATTCCTGACCCGTCGGTTGACGTAACGACCGCCGGTAAAAGGGCTGGTCGTAACACGTATAAATTCGTCACGAAAGCGAACAGATTTAACTTGTCGGGGGCAGGATCCCCGCCGATGCTGCCCGTTTTGTTTCCTGTCCGCTGAAGGCTGTCTGGTATGATCCCTCGTCTCGTTTCACTGCTTCTGATGCTTACGGCGTCCGCTGCAGTTGATCAGACGACCGGCTTCTGACGGGCGAACCTCGTCCGACGGCGCATGGCGCATCCCGACGCGACGCGCTGACATCGACGGTGGCCTGCAACGCATGGCGGCGCGGATCATCCGATCGATGGCCCCACCGCAGAGGGGCAAGTTCGCAACGCTGGTAACCAGGCGGGATCGCACGGCGGCGATCTGGATCGGTGGAGCCGGCCCAGCCGGCGACTGTCCCGGGTGCAGCGTCGACATGGTGACGGCCTACCGATCGCCCGGTTCAACCCTGAAGCCACTCGCTTACGGGAGGCGTTCGGCGAGGGCACCCTCACCCCGGACACCGACCTCCGCGACGAACGGATGGGGTTCTCGGGCTATGCGCCACGGAACTACGACCATCTGTTCCATGGCAGCAGCCCGCCAGGGTCGCGCTGCAGCAATCCTACAATCTTCCGGCGATCCAGGTGCTTCGCCTCGTCGGCCCTGCACGGTTTGTCTCGACCCTGACGAATTGCGGCGTTCACCTGGTTCTGCCAGCGGGCACGACCGCACCCGGGCTGCCGGTGATCCTGGGCGGAGCGGCGATCAGCATGCTGGACCTCGCCAGTCTATACGGCGCGCTGGCCGATGGCGGCGTCGTCAGGCCGGTCAGGGTAGAACCTGGTTCCTCCAATGGCGGAGGACCGGTCATGGGCTCGCGCGCGGCCCGCCAGGTCGTCGCGATCCTGCGCGGCACGCCGCCGCCGCCCGGTGTCACCAGCTGGATATCCCGTAGCGTCGCCTTCAAGACCGGCACCTCATATGGCCAGCGGGATGCCTGGGCCGTCGGCGCGATCCCGGACTGGACGGTCGTGGCGTGGGCTGGCCGGCCCGACGGTACCGCCTCTCTCGGCATCACCGGGCGGGAAACGGCTGCGCCCCTCATGGCGCGCCTGCTCGACATGCTGGTCCAGAACGATGCGAGCCTTGGCAGACGCCGCAGCATCGGAGAGCCGCATCGGCGACCTCTCACCGGCGTTGCAGCGGCTGGGCCGGGATGACAGGCCGCACATCCTGGCGCCCTCGCCGGGATCAAGTGTCGAGAGCAGCGGCGACGATGGTGGCCGCATGGAGCCGATCGGCCTGGAAGCGTCCGGCGGCACGCCGCCCTACCGATGGCTCGCCTCTAGCGGTTATGCCGGGCGGCACAGCGGCCTGGCGGCCGGATGGACCCGGTTTTGCCCACATTGCGGTCATGGACACCGACGGACACAGTGCTGAGGCGGACGTGCGGGTGAGGTAACGAGGACAAGTATCCTGCTCTTCCGCGTCAGGTCGCACGGCTCGGGGTCTATTCTTCGGGTTCGGTCGTAAACAGCAGCGGGTATTCCTTCCTGCGCGCCATGTCCGTCGCGTTCGTCGCCTTGGCCTCGGCCAACTCCTTCGTGAAGACGGCAACCACGCAGACGCCGCGTTGATGTGCCGTCATCATCACCCGGCTGGCTTGTCCCTCATCCAGCCGGAACTCCGCCTTCAACACCAGGACCACGAAGTCGCGCGGCGTGAAATCGTCGTTGACCAACATGACCTTATAGAGTCGTGGCCGCTCGACCTTGATCTCGAGCTGAATGCGAGGGGAGGTAACGGTCTCAGGCATCGGCTACTTTCACCAAAGAACAGGGATTATGCGCCTTACAGATGGACAGATCCTGTTTCCTTACCGAGCTACCTGCACATCGATATGGTAACGGTGCCGAGCCAGGCCAAATCATCGTCTGGCGGTCGAGGCTACCGTATCGTAGCCGGACCATCGCCCCGATTTTGCCGATTGCTGATTGCGACATCTTCTTTTGTCGCCTGGAAGAGCCTCGCTGCACAGCCAGATCGCATCATTTGACCGTGGCCCAAAGGCGCGCAACGCGTCATCATTCTACTCCGTGGTGATGCAGCCAACATCTCCACGATGCGTTGGCCTCCACACGACATACAGGAGCATATCGATGGGAACCGCCTTCAAGATCTTCCTGGCAGGAATGGCGCTGGCCGCCATCTCGACAGTGTTCGGCCGCAAGCTCGTTCGTAACGCGCCGCCGCTGCAGGACGACGCCGGCAATCCGGCACCGGTCTGACCGACACGGGGATTTCCTATCGGGATCCAGTCCGCCGGGTCGGCTTGATCGTCGAGCGGACCACGACGAAACGGCTCAGCATGTCGAACCAGAACGGTGCGCCGAGCATGACCGCGAACCCGGTGACGGCCCAGCCGATCAGCATTTGGACCACCGCCATCGGGTCGATCCGCGCCACGGCGTCATAACCGGTTTCGCTGGTCGTGCCCGGGCTGTCATCGGGTGCTGCTGTCTCGACGCCGTGTTGCAAATGCTGTGGCGGCGGCTCCCAGCCGGTCGGGAACTGAATCAGGTCCAGATCGCGTTGCAGTACCGAGAATGCATCCTGCGCCTGCACCGCCAGCGGATGTCCGGCATCGCGCGGCAGCAATTCCGTTGCCTGCGCCACCGCGCCGTCCCGTAGCGCCTTGTCCTGGAACAGCGCGCGCCCGACGGCGAATGCATCGATATTCATTACGCCGGCGGTGACCAGGCCGATCGCGAACAGGATGATCTGGGTGCGCCGCTTGTACCAGCCGGACACGCGGTCCATGCAGGCATCGAACCAGGCTTCGACGTTGCATCGCACCCGGTCGAGATCGCCGTCCGCGGTATCGAGCGCGCTCAGCAGTGCTCGCCGGACGCGATTATCCGGCATGTCCCTCGCCGTCGCCTTCAGCGATTCGATCGACATGACGCGCAAGGCGGCGTCCGGACCGCTCGGTGCGTCGCCGACCGGGCCACGCAGGGTGATGTCGAGAAACGCGCGAGCGAAACTGGCGGCCGGTATATAGGCCGGCAGGCTGGCACGCGCGCGGATCGGCATACAGAGCCCGACCCCGCCGGCGAGCAAGCTGCGACGCGGACGCAGCCGAGCGGGGGCATAGGTGCCCGGATACAGCGAGAACACCAGCGGATGGTCGTAGAGCGCCCGTGTCGCACCGACACCGGTCGGGTCGTCGAGCAGCTCGCGCATGCCCCGCTCCAGGTCGGCGGCCCGCATGTTGAGCAGCGCCTCGATCGCTTCCCGGATCGCCGAGCAGATCAGGCTGACGAACAGGAACAGCAGGCTGAGCCCGATCGCCACGTCCAGAACGACCGATCCAAACATCCCCGCACTCCCTGACCCTGGCTCATGCCAGCCGGGGAGGAGTCTGGCTGTCCCATCCTGTCCGCGCAACGTACGGAAAGGCTTGCCGCACTACAGCCGGCGGGCAGCCTGCCTTGCCACAACCGCGGTGGTGATCCCGAACAGCATGTGGATCAGTCCATGGATCGCAATGCTCGACTTGGTGTCCCGCCACAGCACCGGGCTGATTTTCGCCGAGGGCCCAACCAGGCCATAGGCAAGAAGATAGAATGCGCCCCCGAAGATCGAACCCGCCACCATCGGCGACGCATCCTCCGGCGTAAGGGCGCCATAGATAGCGCCGGAAACACCCGAAAGCGCCAGGTGGCCGCCATGCGACACGAGCTGTTCGCCCACGCTGGGATCGGCATCGTCGGCATGCGCCGCGCCACCCAGATTGGCGATGCTGCGACGCTTGAGCTTGACCAGATCCGACGGCTCGCCACTGGCCGCCTCGAGACAGCCCAGAAGCGCGGACACCAGAACTCCGGCGACCGTGGCACCGATGATTCCGGCGGTAATCCTGCGGGCGGTAGCGTTCAACGGCTGGGTCATCGTTCCCGGCCGTGCGTCCGGCGTGTTCGGACGGCGACCTTCGCGGCCCGGTGCGCTGCCGAACAGGCAGGCGGCTGCATCGGAGAGCCCGATCGCAGCGGTCGGCTCATGGATCGGGCAACCATTGTGTTTTGCCCGAAAGTCGGCGGACATCTTGTAGGCGTCCTTGCGCGCACGATTGATGGAGCCGAGCGGCTGGTGATCGGTGATGCCGTGCCAAGGGCTGAACGACAGGCCATCATCGGCCTGTATCGCGCGCGCCTCGCTCCAGGCCGGCTGCGACGCCACGGTGATGCGCGCCACCGCGACATACGGGCTCTCCTTTTCCGGCCACGGCACCGAGGCATCCTCGACCGGCATGGTTTCGGGATTGGTGCGAAGCTGCACCCGCAACTCCCACTCGCCGCCCTGCGCACCGAAATAATCGATCACCGCGCCACGCAACCCGTTCGGCTTGCCGGCAAGAGCGACCGGCTGGTCCTTGAGCTGTTTCAGTGTCGCGCTGACAGGCGCCAGCGACAGCTTGGCGACGTGCGTCCCATGCCGGTATGGCGTCTGGGTATAGAAGGTCTCGCCCAGCGGGTGGGTCATCGGCTGGCCGCCGAGAGCCTTCAGGGGACCGGCATCCTTGCCGAGTGCGCTCAGCCCGGAGACCGCACCGCGCAGCATGGCGGAGAAGCCTTTCTTCCAGAGCTGGCCGGTATCGGTGGTCGCTGCGAGCAGCTTGAGGCTCTTGTTGAAGTGGGCGGCATCCGGCGCCACGAACGCCGGCCCATTCACCAGGATGAAATCCTGCGTCGTCTTGCCTTCGGAGCCGGGCAGGCGCTCGCCGTCCACGCCGATGATCTTCATGGCCACGCCACGCGGCGCCGAAACGGTGTCGTCGAGGATGTCGCCGGGGTTGGTCGAGATCCGAAGCACCACCGGATAGGTCGCCGGACGCACGAACACGCCCTGCGCCAGTTCCGAAGGCAGTCCGTCGAGCACCTGCAGCTCGCCTTCGAGCAGGCCATGGCTCTTGGCGTGGACGCTGCGGACCGAATGACCGTAATCGTTCCAGGTCGTTTCGAGGATGCCATTCATCAACACGTTGATCGACGCGATCGCCGCCTGGTCATCCGGCTGCGGCTGCTCGACGGACCGATCGAAAGGCAGCGGCTTCGACAGGGAGATTGCAACCATGGGAAGCTCCGATCTGGCGCGGAAGTGGCGATGATACGGTGCAACGGCGATCGGCTCGGAAAAGTTGCCTTCATGATAAGGGAGCCCGCAAGCCGCATGACGACATGACCGACTGTGCGATACTCCGTATTTATGAACTCATAACAACTTATCGATGATACGGAATGAACAATGAACCGGCCGCGCGTT
>JBPBQO010000128.1:0-73404 GCA_050954785.1 Janthinobacterium lividum
ACCGGCATGCCGGCGCCAAAATCGAAGGCGCGGCAGGGGTTCTCCTGACGCAACCGGCGGACCGCGCGTCCCTTCTCGACACGCTGCATGGATTTGCTGCCTCCGGCATCGACCTGGTGGTGGTGAATGGCGGCGACGGCACGTTGCGCGACGTGATGAGTGCCCTGCCGACCGCATATCCCGACATGCTGCCGGAACTGGCCATCCTGCGGGCCGGCAATACCAATCTCGCCGCACGCATGTTGGAGATCAATGGAAGCGGTCCGCAGGCGCTGGACCGGCTGATCGCCGCGGTGCGAACCGGCCGCGTGCGACGTCAGGCCTGCGCTTTCCTGGAAGTCGCCTGGATCGGCCAGCCGTCGCGGCCGCGGTTGCGCGGGTTTTTCCTGGGTGCCGCCGCCTTCGCCGACGCAAAGCGGCTGGCGGACGAGCAGATCCACCGGCGTGGCGTGCATCAGGGTGCGGCCGTCGGACTGACACTGGCGACGACGATTTTGCATGTGCTGACCGGCCGCGGGCCCGTGCATCGGGGCACGCCGATATCGACCGCGATCGACGATAGTCCGGCGCGCGACGGGCATCGGTTCCTGCTGCTGGTCACCACGCTCGACAGGCTGATGCTCGGGCTCTGGCCGTTCTGGGGCGCTGGCTCCGGCCACATCAACTGGCTGGAAATCGATGCGCCGCCGCGTTTCCTTCCGCTGGCATTGCCGGCAATCGTCGTGCGCCGGCTGCGCGACTGGATGCCGGGCCCGATCTCGCGCATCGTATCCCGCATCGCATCGCGCTGGGGCTACCGCTCCGGACGGGCGGCGCGGCTGGCCGTCAGGCTGGAGCGGCCTTTCGTGCTGGATGGCGAATTCTTCGAGCCTGGGCCCGACGGGGTGCTGCTGACGTCGCCCGGACACGTAACGATCGTCATTCCCGAATGACCGGTACGTTGACGTCGATCCTGTCGGTCGAGCTCGACCGACCCGCACCGGCGGCGGTGCAGACCCTGGTCGACGAGATCAGGCGAACCTCCGGTCCGATCGCCGCGATCCTGTTCTACGGCTCGTGCCGTCGGACCGACGATCCGTCCGGACTGTTCGACCTGTATGTGCTGCATGACGGCCATCGGCGCTTCCACCGCAGGGCCGTCCCGGCGATCCTGAACCGGCTGCTTCCGCCCAACATCGTCCTGGTGCGGACCGTCTCGGGCCAACATGACGTCCGCGCCAAGGTAGCGATTTTGTCGCGCCGGCAGTTCGCGCGTCGGATGCGTCCGGCGTCGATCGATACGACGCTGTGGGCCCGCTTCTGCCAACCGGTGTCGCTGGTCCATGTCGCGGACGCACCGACCCGGCTTTGGGTGGAAGCGACCCTGGCCGACGCGGCCCGGACCGCCGCCGCCTGGGCAGTCCGGTTCGGGCCGGATCGTGGTACGCCGGCGGAATTCTGGCAGGCACTGTTCGCGCGCACCTACGGCGCCGAGTTGCGTCCGGAGCGCAGCAACCGGGGCGGGCTGATTTACGAGACGAATGCAGGCTGGTTCGACCGCGTCCTGATCCACGCACTGGGCGATCTCGGGCTAAACGCCTTACGCGATAGCGACGGAACCCTGTGTCCGGGGATGAAACGGCCGCATGGGCTGGATCTCGACTGGGCTTTCCGGCGCGTCCTCGGCCGTTCGCTCAACCTGCTGCGCCTGATCAAGGCGGCCTTCACCTTCGAAAACGGTGCCGACTACATCGTCTGGAAAATCGGCCGCCATACCGGACTGACGCTCGACCTCAGTCCCTGGCAGCGCCGCCATCCGCTCCTGGCGGCGCCACGGCTCCTGTGGCGGATGCGACGACGAACCGGTTCAGTCGGCGGCAGCATATAGCTGGCTGGTGACGCCTGGTATCACACCCAATTCCTGGCCGATCGCGGTCATCGCGTCGATCGCCCGGTTGATCTGCTCGGTGCTGTGTGCGGTGCTGACGCTGGTGCGAAGCAAGGACTGGCTCGCCGGAGTCGCCGGCGGCAGGGCCAGATTCACATAGATCCCCTGCTCGAGCAGCATGTTCCAGAAGCGGACGGCGATCTCCGGATTGGCCAGCCGGATCGACACGATCGGGCTGACCGTCGGACCGAGTGCGAAGCCCGCCGACGCCAGGCCGTGATGCAGATGTTCCGCATTCCGGCCGAGGCGGTCGCGCAGGCCCGGCTGCTCCTCGATGATTTCCAGCGCGCGCGAGACGCCGGCGACGACCGAGGGTGGCAGCGACGCGCTGAACATGTAGGAGCGGGAGGCGAGGCGCAGCAACTCGAAATCCGGCACGTCGGACGCGCAGAAGCCCCCGATGCCACCCAGGCTCTTGCTGAAGGTGCCGACAATGAACTCGACATCGTCCTCGACGCCGGCGACCTCGATCAGACCGCGTCCATGCTTGCCGAGCACGCCGAGCGAATGAGCCTCGTCGACCAGGAGGTAGGCGCCCATTTCCTTTTTGACGGCGACCAGTTCACGCAGCGGTGCGACGTCGCCCAGCATGCTGTAGATGCCTTCGACCACGATCAGGTTCTGGCTCGGTGCGCCCAGGCTGGAAACGCCCGGGTGCGGTTCCTGCCGATCCTTCAGCAGCTTCAGGCGGCGATAGAGATCCTCGGGATCGTTGTGGCGGAAGCGCGTAACCTGGGCTCCGCTGAGGCGGGCGCCATCGTAGATGCTGGCATGGCTGTCGGCATCGAGCAGCAGGTTGTCGTCGCGATTGACCAGGGCCGACAGGATGCCGAGGTTCGCCTGATATCCTGTGGTGAACAGCATGGCATGCTGGCGACCAAGAAAACCGGCGATCTGTGCTTCGAGGGCGGCATGTCCCCCGTAGGTGCCATTCGCAATCCGTGAACCGGTGGTGCCGGTCCCTTCGGCTGCCAACGCCAGGGCGGAACGCTCTATACAGCTCGGATCGAACGTCAGACCCAGATAGTTGTTTGTTCCCAACAGCATGACGGAGCGGCCGTCGATCCGGGCCTCGGTCGGCGACAGGATTTCGTCGAATGCCACGGTGAACGGATTGCGACCGCCATCACGCAGACGCGTATAGGCCAGTTTCAGGCCGGCGTGTTTTCCCAGCATGCTATTCGAGCCCTGAAGGGGAGTGTGCAATCGGCTGCGTCTCCAGCAACTTCGCCAGGTCGCCGACGGTTTCTACGCCGGACAGCCGGTCGATCGAGATAATTGTGTCAAACCGTGTCTCCAACTCCATGACGAAATCCATCACGGCCAAGGAGTCAAGTTTCAGATCGCGCGTAATGCTCGTCTCCGCGGTGATCTTTTCGGCATAGGTCGGGGGCAGTACGTTCATCGACCTCAGGATGTCCGAGATCTGTTCGATAATGCCACTATCACCGGACACGCATGTTCCCCCCGCGGTTCGTCTGGTTACGCCGCATGTCCAGTTTACGTCGTTGTAATGGAAGAAGACAATAACAGGCCTGCACAACGACGTTGGTATCGTCTGCCGCTCAGCATCATGCAGATCGCGTGCCGCTTAATGTCGTGCTGGATCGCGTGGCGCAAGCAGAACGATACCGTCCGGGCCGGACTGGATCGGCGCATAGAAGTGCCCGACAATATCGATCAATGAATTGTGGCCGAATTTCCGGATCGCATCCTCGTGTATGAACGATCCAGACTTATACTCGAAAGTTCCGAACTCATGGCGTTCTGCCAATGACTGGAACATTGCAGTGGGTCCGCCGGATCCCGTCTTGTGCGGCTGCGCCACAGGAATACGGCGGTGATCCCCATCGGCAGCAATGGTGCCAGCCTGCCCAGCGCCTTGGTGAAGCGCTGGAACCGGAAAATGCGATGGTGCCTCAGGACGTCGTCGAGGCAGCCTGTCCATCCGCCAGCCAGGTCAGCAGCAACCCAGCATTGAGGCCGACCACCGCCATCGCCATCCAGGTCCTCGCCGAGCGCGGATGGAACCAAGCCAGCTACAGGGTCGCCGCGAGCGGAATTCCCATCAGGCTATGCTTGACGAAGCCGCCTGCCAGCACCAGCAAGGCTGCCATGACGATATCGCGTGCCGGGAGAATGCCAGCCTTATGGCCACGAAGCAGCGTCGCCAGACCGCCCAGCATCAGCGCATGGGCCATGCCGAGGCGCCTTATGCACAGGCCGAGCAGTCCGGCCGATGCTAGCAACGACAGCGGCCGACGATGCGCCCGGCCACGATCGCGTCGCCGACGACGAGGCGGCCGAAAGTACCGACCGGATAGAAGGACAACGGCGGATAGTTGTTGAAGACCAGGCTGTCAGTGCGCGGGTAAAGCGGTCCTGCCTGCATGTGCACGGCACGGCTATCGAAATACGCGTTCCATCCCTCGTTGTACTTGAGCGGAATGTGCAGCGGGATAGTCAGGATCGGCCCGAGCAGCAGATATGCGGCCAGCACGACACCCGCAAGCAGCAGTATGTAAACGGTGCTGCGATGCGTTTCATCGATGCCCGGTCCTCATGAATGCCAGAATCGCATCGGCCGCCCGTTCTCCGGCTGGTTGCCCGGATATCGAGAAAGTGTCCAGGACCGCCTGTCGCTGACGCGCGGCAAATGCATCCGGAAACGTCGTGGCGCGGTCGAGTGCCAACGGCAGGTCACCAATCGTCTCGATGACGTCTCCCAGCGCCCAGTGGCGGTAGTCCGCGATATCATGCCAGTCGGGCTTGTGGGTGTTGAAGAAGATGGCCGGCCGCGGCCGCTGGATCCATTCATAGATCTGGCTCGATACGTCGCCGAGATAGATATCGGCCGACCGGACATAGCTCATGTCGATCGAGCGGCGACTGCCCTTGTCCACCCGTATCATCGGGTGATGCAGGAAACGCTTCGGCACGCCTGGGCGGTATCGCACCGTCCGGTGAATGAGCGATGTATGCAGCAGCCGTCTGAACAGCATGACATGCGGGGCAAAAATCAGGTTGAAGCGATCCTGCGACGCGAACCATTCGAGAACTTGAGCCCCGAGCGGATACCAGGAGGACAGTAGCGGGTTGAAGTGCGGGTTGTACAGGACCGTCGGCTTGTCGTTATCGAAAAAACGCTCTTCCGGATCGTGTTCAAGATGATCGAATTTCGGATAACCCACGATGGCATGGCGATCCTCGGCAATCAGTCCGAGCGCCAACATCCGGTCACGGACCTTGCCGCCGGAAAGAAGCACCAGGTCCATGTGCCGCGTCGCCGGCTGGAAACCGGCCGCCCCATCACCTGCGCCATGCGGGAGATAGATCAGCTTCAACGAACCCAGGCCGAAACGGGTCTTCAGCAACGTGGACGTTGTTTCCGGAACAACGAGCGCGTCGAGCCCGGCGAATACGTCCAGATTTTCCCGCAGGATCGCAATTCGCCTGAACGGAACGACGTGACGCAGGACACGGTTCGCCGCACGGCTTATGGGACCTATATCCAGCATCGTGATATGCACCGTGGAGTCCGGCGGTAAAAGCGCCATCGCCACGGCACGTTGCTCGTCGGTGGATGTCAGTATCACGACATCCACGCCACGCTCGGCAAGCGCCGCCGCGACGGAGATCGTGTGCGGCACCTGATGGCCGGCATCGTGGTTGTAGAGAAAACCGATTTTCATCGGCACGATCGAGTGTGAGCCACGTAGTGTGTCACCGGTGTGCGGCGGCGTCTTTCCGCCAGGTCTGCACGATGCCGCGAAGTCGCATCGTCTTTCCGTGCAGGGATGCGTCCATCCGTTTCACGTCGATCAGCGTGACCGGGCCGGCGCTCGCAAGCGTATGGAAGCCGTCGGTAAATGGTGCCATCCAGCCGGCCGCGCTTACCCCGGCATGATCGGCCGCGATGAAGCTCGTTTCGTCGAGATGCGTGATCGACAGTTCGCGGATCGCAGCACCATAGGTCGACCGGCAATCCTGGACCGGCAGGATGATCACGCCGTCCTGCAGCCTCGGCGTGCCACCAGGACGGGCACTCCCTAGATCGATACGGACCGGATTGAGCGGATGCAGGTGCCATGGTCCGGTCGGATGGTCGGCCCAGGCCACATGGAGATGACCACGCCTGCCGATCTTGCTGTGGGAGGGCGAATAGAACAGCCACCATTTGCCCTCATGGAACAACGGCGTGGCATCGATCGCCGGCCCATCGAGTGGAATATCGCAAACCGGCTCCCATTCCGACGGGAACGTGCCGGCTCGATAGAGCGTCAGCGTGCCCGACTTGTAGGCCTCGGGAAGCATCCAGGTTTCGCCGCTTGCTTCGAAAACCACCGGATAGGAAAGATGCCAGGGTTTCTTCAGGACCGTGCGGCAGTCGAGCAGGTTGAGGTCGCGATCGTACATCAGCACGTCGATGTGACCGACCCGGGTCCGGTAGTCGAACGCCTCGGCAAACACATACAGACATCCGTCGCGCCACAGCCCGAACGGGTCGGCCCGGAAGGTGCCGGGAGGCATATCCGGAAGCCAGACGATCGCGCCGGGGTCGACGCCATCGCGAACGATCGTTTCGGCCGACTGCTTCACGATGGCGCAGCGCCAGATATCCATCGGGCGCAGCATGTGCCGGAGTTTCCTAGTTTATTTCAGCCTCGATGGTCAGGACGGAAACGGGACCATCCGGTGCAGGTCGGCATCCCAGAGCGCATAGCTCGGCGCCCTGAAGGCATCTCTCAGCGTCAGCACCGTCGCAATGTCGGTAACCGGCGAACAATTATCGTGGCAGTCCTGCAGATGATAGTTAGGAATACCGGGACGGAGGTGGTGGATGTGGTGCAGGCCTATGTTCGCACTGAACCATTGCAGCACACGTGGCAGCTTCAGGTGCGACGCACCATGCAGTGCAGCTTGGTTATAGTTCCAGCCGGCAGTGTCCGACCATTGCGATTCCTCGAACCGGTGCTGCACCGAAAACAACCAGATCCCGATGATGGCCGCGAGTGCCAGGGCGGGCACATGTACCAACATGACGGTCTTGAAACCGAAGACGAACGAAAGTCCAGCAAACACGGCGACGAGGGACAGGTTCAGCATCAGGACGCTGATACGCTCGCGCCGGCATGATGCGGGCGTGTCGAACGGCAGCCGGTACAGCACGATGAAAATCACCGGCGGCAGGATGAGGTGAACCAGTGCCGGATGATGGGTGAAACGATAGATGCGTTTCTGGACCCGGCTCAATGCCTCATATTCGGTAACCGTCAGGCAGTCGGAAAAGAAGTCGGCGGGGATGCCCCGGCCATCCAGATTGTTCCAGCTTCCATGATGACGCGCATGCAGCCGGCGCCAGTATGCGAACGGGGTCAGGGTGACTAGGCTGCAGGCGGAACCGACGACGGCGTTGAGGCGGCGTGACCGGAACATCGAGTTGTGGCCGCAATCATGCTGGAACATGAAGATGCGGACGATCAGGCCGCTGGTCGGTATGGCGAGCAGCAGGGTCAACAGGACGGAAACCCGCTGCACGGCATACATGACGGCAAGAAGTGCCACATATAATCCGAATGTAGTGAGCGTCTGCCAAGCCGCCTTTCCGACGGCAGGATCCTGATAGGCCTTGAGCCCTGCCAGTTGAAGTTTGGTGGGAGCCGACAGCACTTGTGCTTCGAGTACGGACAATCCGGTTCCAGCCTCTTTAGTCAATTCCGGCCCTCTGGCGACCGAAGAAGACCGCTACATATCAGGAGCGCGAACAACGTGCACGGCTTTCATGATGAAAGCCCGCGTCTCAGGCTTGCATCACTGGCAGGCAAGACATTCCTCGTAATCTGTCGACTCCGACACGATGCGCACTGGCGGTAGTGCTGCTTCGTGGTCGAACGCATCCGGCTTGTTCAACATCTCGCTGACCGCATCCGCGCGCTGGATCGACAGGCTGCGGCAGTAATACAGGCTCTTGAGGCCACGGCTCCAGGCCAGGAAATGGATCTGGTGCAGGTCGCGCTTATGGATATCGGCCGGCAGGAACAGGTTCACCGACTGGCTCTGACAGATATACGGCGTGCGATCGGCCGCATGCTCGATGATCCAGCGCTGGTCCAGTTCGAACGCGGTCTTGTAGACGTCCTTTTCCTGCTGGGTCAGGAAGTCGAGCCGCTGCACGCTGCCCTTGTTCAGGGTGATCGAGGACCAGACCTCGTCGGTGTCATGCCCCTTCGCGGCCAGCAGCTTCTGCAGGTGCCGGTTGCGGACGGTGAAGCTGCCCGAGAGCGTCTTCTGCAGGAACACGTTGGCCGCGATCGGTTCGATGCCCGGGCTGGTGGCGCCGGTGATGATCGAGATCGACGCGGTCGGCGCGATGGCGATCTTGTGGGAGAAGCGCTCCATCACCCCATAGTCCGCGGCATCCGGGCAGGCCCCCTTCTCCTCGGCAAGCATGCGCGACGCGGCATCCGCCTGGGTACGGAGGTGCTGGAACATGCGCTTGTTCCAGACCTTGGCGATGACGCTCTCGAACGGGATGGTGTTGGCCTGCAGGAAGGAATGGAAGCCCATCACGCCGAGACCGACCGACCGCTCGCGCGCGGCCGCATATTTCGCCTTGGCCATCTCGTCCGGCGCGCGGTCGATGAAGTCCTGCAACACATTGTCGAGGAACCGCATGACGTCCTCGATGAACAGCGGATGGTCCTTCCAATCGAACCACGTCTCCAGGTTGAGCGAGGATAGGCAACACACCGCGGTGCGCTGCTTGCCGTACTGATCGACGCCGGTCGGCAGGGTAATCTCGGCGCACAGGTTGGAGGTCTTGACCTCGAGCCCGGCCAGCTTGTGGTGCTCCGGCCGCGCGTTGTTCACGTGGTCCGAGTAGATGATGTAGGGCTCGCCCTGCTCCATCCGCGCGGTCAGGATGCGTATCCACAGGCTGCGGGCCGACACCTTGCGGATGTGGCTGTGGTCCTTCGGCGAGGTGAGCGCCCACTCCTCGTCCGCATCGACCGCTCGCATGAAGGCGTCGCTCACCAGCACGCCGTGATGCAGGTTCATCGCCTTGCGGTTCGGATCGCCGCCGGTCGGACGGCGCATCTCGATGAACTCCTCGATCTCCGGGTGCGACACCGGCAGATACACCGCCGCCGAACCCCGGCGCAGCGAGCCCTGGCTGATCGCCAGCGTCAGGCTGTCCATCACCCGGATGAACGGGATCACGCCCGAGGTCTTGCCATTGGCGCCGACATTCTCGCCGATCGAGCGCAGATTGCCCCAGTACGAACCGATGCCGCCGCCTTTCGAGGCCAGCCAGACATTCTCGTTCCAGAGGCCGACGATGCCTTCGAGGCTGTCGGTGGCCTCGTTCAGGAAGCACGAGATCGGCAGGCCGCGCGAGGTGCCGCCGTTCGACAGGATGGGGGTCGCCGGCATGAACCAGTGCCGGGACATGTAGTCGTAGATGCGCTGGGCGTGCGCCGCGTCGTCGCCATAGAAGCTGGCCACGCGGGCGAACAGGTCCTGGTAGCTCTCGCCCGGCATCAGATAGCGGTTGTCCAGTGTGGCCTTGCCGAAATCGGTGAGCAAGGCATCGCGCGACCGGTCGACACGAACCGGATGGTGACCCTCGAACTGGACCACATCGTCCAGCAGGCCTCGCCCATGCTGCTCGGCGCCAGGCAGCTCGACGTCGTTCATCGCCGGCGCGGTTTCTCCGGCTTCGTGAAGGGTCATGCTGAGCTCTCCTGGATGGTCCTGGCCGGGAGTACCGGCCGTGGGAGTCGCTCGGTCGTCGGCAGCTCCTGTCGACGCATTACGCTACATATGGCGTCGGATTTCCAGGCTGGACGCTACATTTATGTCTGAGCCAGTGCCTGGATACCACGGCCTCGTCGCTGGGATCGCTTTCACTTCAAGCTGCTAAGGCAAGATGTGCACGTGATCCACAAGCGGTCGATTGCCGGTGAATCGGCACGGTCGTCTTCTTAGAGACTCGCCGGCGGAGCGCCTCGCTCGGCGTTCCGCTTCAGGCTCTCCAGCCAGATCTGGTGATAGGTCTGCATCCGGTTGGGTGCCAGCACGCTCTGCGCCCGGGCTGCCAGACCGTTCTGGTTCTCCTCGGTCAGCACATGCGTGCCGCCATCGACCGGTTCGAGCAACCAGCCGTGATAGACGTCCATGCCGAGACCAACGCCCGTCCAGCCGAGATGCTGGAACGGCACGAACTGGCCGACCACGGACTCGATGGCGAGGCCGAACGTCTTCCAATGGAAACGGGCACCGGGCGACAAGTCGGCCGCGTTGCCGTCGATGACCACGTCCTTGGCATTCTCGTACCAATCCGGCCAAAGCCTGGCACGGATCAACCAGGCCCAGATCCGCTCGGGAGATGCCGCGATCAGGATCTCGTTGCGGACATGCACCGCAGTGGCAGTCGGACGATAGGCCTCGGGCCAGTCGATACCGGGCATAGGCAGCACTCCAGAGGATTGGAAAGCGTAACCCTCGATCCTGACCGTCGTTGCCGGGCCACCAGTGCGAGATGCGCGGACGAGATCGGCGGAGTGGGTGGCCCTTCAGCTGGGTCCGACACCGGCATCGTGGCACGCTTTGGTGCTCTGAAGGCGATGAAACGGGACACGAGGACCGGGTAAGACAACACGCCGCAATTGGCGGGCGGCGAAGATCACCCGCAATACGCTATCGCCGCCTGTTGGCTTCTCACTCCCACTCGATCGTGCCGGGGGGCTTCGATGTGATGTCATACGTTACCCGGTTGACGCCACGGACCTCGTTCACGATCCGGCCGGCGGTGCGGGTCAGGAACCCCATGTCGAACGGATAGACTTCGGCGGTCATGCCGTCGGTGCTGGTCACGGCCCGGAGCGCGCAGGCCCGGTCGTAGGTGCGGCCGTCGCCCATGACGCCGACGGTGCGGACCGGCAGCAGCACGGCGAACGCCTGCCAGATCGCGTCGTACAGACCGGCGGCGCGGATCTCCTCGAGGAAGATGGTGTCCACCTTGCGCAGCACGTCGAGCTTCTCGCGGTCGATGTCGCCGGGGATGCGAATCGCCAGGCCGGGCCCGGGAAACGGGTGCCGTCCGACGATGCTCTCCGGGATGGCGAGCTCGCGTCCGAGCACCCGCACCTCGTCCTTGAACAGCTCGCGCAACGGCTCGACCAACTGCATGCGCATCGTCGCGGGCAGGCCGCCGACATTATGGTGGCTCTTGATGGTTACCGACGGCCCGCCAGTGAACGACACGCTCTCGATCACGTCCGGATACAGGGTTCCCTGGGCCAGGAAGTCGGCGCCCCCAAGGGTCTTGGCCTCCTCGTCGAACACCTCGATGAACAGGCGGCCGATGGTCTTGCGCTTGATCTCGGGGTCGGTCACGCCGGCCAGCGCGTCGATGAACAGGTCGCTGGCATCGCGGTGGATCAGGCGGATGTTGAAGCGGCCGCGGAAGGTGGTGACCACCTCCTCAGCCTCGCCGGCGCGCAGCATGCCGTGATCGACGAAGATGCAGGTGAGCTGGTCGCCGATCGCCTCATGGATCAGCACCGCCGCGACCGAACTGTCGACGCCGCCGGAGAGGCCGCAGATCACCCTTCCCTTGCCGACCTGGGCACGGATCCGCTCGATCTCCAGGTCGCGGAAGCCGGCCATGGTCCAGTTGCCGCGGCAGCCGGCCACGTCATGGGTAAAGTTGCGCAACAGGGCGGCGCCATGCGGCGTGTGCACCACCTCGGGATGGAACTGCACGCCATACAGGCGCCTGCCCTCGTCGGCGATGATCGCGAACGGCGCACCGGCGCTGACCGCGACCGCGCGGAAGCCGGGAGGCAGCCGGGTCACCCGGTCGCCGTGACTCATCCAGACCTGCTCGCGGGCGCCGCGCTGCCAGATGCCGCGCAGCAGGGCGGAGTCTTCCACCACCTCGACATGGGCCCGACCGAACTCGCGGTGCTCGTGAGTCTCCACCTCGCCGCCGAGCTGGGCGCACATGGCCTGCTGGCCGTAGCAGATACCCAGCACCGGTACGCCCAGGGCGAACACCTCGTCGGGAATACGCGGGGCGCCGGCGTCGAGCACGCTGGCGGGACCGCCGGAGAGAATGATGCCGCGTGGTCCGAACCCGGCGATCCGGGCCGGATCGGCGGTGAACGGCCAGATTTCACAGTAAACGCCGCTCTCTCGCACCCGTCGGGCGATGAGCTGGGTCACCTGGCTGCCGAAATCCAGGATCAGGACCCGGTCCTCGTGCAGAACGGTCTCGAGCTCGCTCATGATACTGGGCCTTGGCAGACTGACGGGTGCGCGGGATCGCATTAATGCTGGGGCTTGCTATACCGACCGTGCCGGCCGAGAGCCAGGGTGGAGAACGACCATGTGCCATACCCAAGGCGGGCTACGCCGACCGCGCCCATCCTGCATGATCGTTCTGGCAGCCGGTCTGGCGTTGGCTGGATGCGGCGGCCCGACCCCGAATGATCCGATCGGTGAGTGGACCGGGACGCTTGTCACCGAAAAAGGGTCCTGTCCTGACGGCACGCCGTCAAGGCTGCTGGTCGGCCGCAAGACCGTGTCCTTCATCCCGGCCGGCGGCGTGCTGGTCCTGCAAGGCAAGCGCGCGGCGGACCGTAACCGGCTGCATGCACAGCAACAGTTGCAGGACATGAACCACAAGCCGCTGCCGATGGTGTTCGAGGGCGGCCTCGCCCAGGACGGCAGCCATATCGACGGCACCTACGGCACCCCATCCTGCCGGGCGCATATCGGCCTCTATCGCCCGGCCGACCATCCGCTGGAGCGGGCACTCGGCAACTGAAACGCCGGAAGCGATCGGTGGGGCTTGCGAACCAATTGACCTTCCGCTACATCCCGGCCCCACGGCCCAAGCACCCGTAGCTCAATTGGATAGAGCACCAGACTACGAATCTGGGGGTTGGAAGTTCGAGTCTTTCCGGGTGCGCCATTCCGTCCACTGATCCTGTTCAGGGATGGGCAAATAGGCGCTGGCCATTATCCAACAAAAATTCCCCTCATTCATTGAACGAGGGGAAATGTCATCCGGTCGGATGTTGTTTCGTTGATAGGCTACTTGATTACGGTGACCGGAGCGTTTTGCGCAAGCCAGAATGCCGCGGCGTTCAGGCTCTCGGAAGCCGTTCCGGTATTGGCGATCACTGCGCCCGCACCGGTATAGTTCTCGACGCTATAGTCCGTCGGGATTGCATTGGCTGCCACGAGTTTCGTAACTGCGGCCGCTACGTCCTCGACGAATGTCGGGCTATCGCCGGGCGAAAAGACGATCGACGTGCGGATCCCGTTGGCGATGCCCCATCTGATCTGCGCTTCGATGAACTCAGGCCATCCCGCGCCGAGGCTGATGAAGTTCGTTGCAGGAATATCGATGGCGATGGCGCCACCATACAAGCAGGCCTTCGCCAGGTTGCCCCAGACCTTATCGGTCGCACCGAAGGTGCCACCGAGCGATGCGGCATTTCCGCCCGGCGTGGCGAACGGCGCGATCGTGACCTTCGACAAGGCAGCGCGCGACCGGACATTATCCATCCAGACCTTGACCGCCTTCAGGTCCGAAGCCGTGTAACTCTCCGTCGATCCACCCAGGTTGAGGTTGATATACTGCGGAACCCAGCCGGAGGCAGCGAGATAGCTATCGTAAGCATTGCCTTTATCGAAGAAGCCGTTCTGTCCAGCCTCGAATACACCGCCGCCATAGGGCTGGAACGCGGTCAGAATACCGCGATCGACAGCGGCGGTCGCTGCGCTGACTGCACTACCGTGGATATAAACTCCGCCACGGCCTGTCGCGAGCAGGTTGGCAACGCTGGCAGTGGTGAGGTTGGCAAAGCCGAAATCACCACCAACAAAGACATTCCTGGTTTGAATGTTGAAGCTCACACTTCCTGGCTTGCTGAATTTTGTATCGGCGATCGTCGTGCTACCATCGAACGTTAGCATGTTGACGTAGAGATTGCGATCCTTGGCAGCGGACCCGCCGTAAAGATCGTTCAGGAATTTTACAGTGACGACGTGCTTTCCTGTCCCCCAGGAACCGAGAAGCATGAAGTTCTGCGATGCTCCGGCACTGTGCAGCGCCGTTGCCGTCAGCTTGTTGTTGACCTGGACGCCGTCGACAGCAACCGAGAACAGTGCATCTCCATTATAGGCATCCTCGGACATGTTGAGGACAAGCGTATCGGTCGCCATGGCATACGCTTGATCATGAAATGCAGTTGCTGATATCAATCCAAGTCCGACAAGGACGGCTCGTCCGGCTGACCGGATCGGTAAATGATTGATGTGGGTCACGTGCGTTTCCTTACTGACCCGAATTGAATATCGGGTGCCTGGAAAGCAATGATGACAGCTCACGACAGATAAAGGAAACCGTTATTGACGATTTTTTTACGATAATTTCGTCTCGTTATATTAACGTCTTGTCGAAATTTGACATTGTTGCCCGCTGTTTATTTCAACGGGAATAATCCCGGTTTCTGAGACCTGTTTTGCTACTTTAAGTAGAGTGATGAACGCATAACCTGGGATTTAAACTTTAAGGTAGTAGAAAGAGTTTTTTTTATCTTTGAGGTTGAGCTTCGATAAGGTCGCGCCTGTCTACGTGTGACGATCGCCTTCTCGACAGGCACAACAGAATGCTCTCTCCTCGCTCAGAACGAGAAGAGAGCGATAATTGAAAGCGCTTTGACGATCCTTGATTATTTGTGAGCCGCGACGGGAGCGTTCTTTGCCAACCACAAAGCTGCGGCATTCAGGCTCTCGGATCGATTTTCCACCGCCGCAATGGTAGCCCCTGCCCCGGTATAGTTTTCGACGCTGTAGTCAGTCGGGATTGCGTTGGCAGCGACGAGTTTGGCAACCGCGGCAGCCACATCCTCGACAAAGGTCGGGCTATTGCCGGGGGAGAAAATCACCGATGTACGGATCCCGTTGGCAATACCCCACTTGATCTGGGATTCAATGAATTCAGGCCAACCGGCACCAAGATTGACGAAGTTCGTCGCAGGAATATCGATTGCGATCGCACGACCGTACAGGCAAGCCTTTGCAAGATTACCCCAAACCGAATCCGTTGCCGAAAACTTACCGCCCAAAGCAGAAACATTACCGCCCGGGGTTGCGATCGGAGCTATGGTGGCACCAGCGAACGCTGACCGCGAGCGGACGCGATTCATCCAGGTCTTGACCGATGCAAGGTTCGATGCCGAATAGCCTTCGACCGGACCATTCAGGTTGAGATTGATAGATTGCGGAACCCAGCCCGAGGCAGCCAAATAGCTGTCATAGGCATCACCCTGGTTGAAGAAGGTATTCTGTCCGGCTTCGAAAACACCACTTCCGTAAGGCCGGAAGGCTGTGAGGATGGCACGATCAACAGCGGCTGTTGCCGCACTGACCGCACTGCCATGCAGGTAAACCCCTCCACGGCCTGTCGCCAACAAACCCGAGACGCCGCGCGTGGTCAGATTCGTGAAGCCGACATCACCACCGATAAAGACGTTCGGTGAGGCATTCGACGCCTGCGGTGTTGTCGCCGCCTGTGTATCGTCGGCCTGAGTTCCATCCATTGGAACCGTAAGTGATGGACTTCCCGTGTATGCATCGTCGGACGCGTTGACAACCAGCGTGTCCGCACGAGCGGCTCGCGCAGCAGTATATTCAGACATCACTGAAACAAGTGCAAGCCCTGCAAACACAGTTCGTTTAATCGAGCGGGAGGGTTTAAAGGCAGATGTCATACTTGATTCCTTGCAGATACGTTATGAGACAGAACGATACTGACATCTCACGCTAAATGCGTGAAGAGCATATTGGCATCAAAAACGATATCTCATTAATTCTATAGTTTATGTACAACACTACAAAGGCAGAAGCAGTGTATGACAGGCACAAGTCTATTATTGTTTCGGTACCAGTTTTAATATCTCTGACAAAACGAGTTTGAGATTTCGACTCGAGAAGTTTTCCGGGTCCACATCGAGCCAATCCAATGCAAGGTTGCAGAACGGACGTTTTTTCTAGCTCCGCAAGAACAGAAACTCAAATACGCCTGGAGGTTGCAATGATGGGACATCATTATAAGGGATTGTCGAACAAGAAGGTTTTTGCCGGACAGATCTTTCGAAACCGGAGATTCGACTCACGCGTGTAACCTTAAAACTTTTTTAAGTATATCTGCTTCTGCTGCCCAACATCCATTCGACGGCAGGGACTGGGCTTGGATCCGACGTGATCGGTTGCGTAGTCGGCTTCACATCACTCGTTTTTGCTGATGTACGGCCGAAACAGGCATGTAGCTGCGCAGATGCGCTTATCCCCAAGTGGTAAATCGCATCAAGTCGAGCGACTTAGGCTTGAAGCGACAGGTCCCTATAAGGCATTGCTGCATGGTTTCCTGTTTTCAAACGAGACTACAACGTGTGCGTGCGCCAGGGCTGATATCTTCCCCTGAAGAGGCAGCACTCCCGTAACCTAAACGTGATACTGGCCGGCGGATGAAAACCAGCGTGTTCCGCGTTTCAGATTGCCACTTCGCGTTGATCCTCATCATCCTTTTTGGCAATCGTTATCGAACCTTAGACGGAGAGTGACACTGAGCATCAGGAACCGGAACAAGCACTAGCGAAGAACTGATCACGGGATATTTATCCCCTATTTAAAATACAAAGCAACATCGAAATGTGCTGCAGTTAATAAAGCATTATTTCTCGCTCAAGTTGTATAAACCTGTATCAAAGTCAATCGCGCTATGGTTGTCTCTGGCCACGATGAAGAGGTCATCGCGTCTGGCCGCTCTACTTCGTTGAACAGAAGCCATTTTACCCGGTTGCAGGACCGAATAGCGAATTTTTAACGATATCGATTACAGAAGCTTGATCTGCCTCCGGCTAGTTAAGCTTATTTCTCCATGATTTTGCCTTCAAGCGGATGCTTCCTGTGTTCGATCTGTCCCATTCTCGTTCTTTATCGTGCTTACGAATATCTTCAACAACAAACTGAAATAAGGACCAGAACAATGGCAACGATCGCTTGCATCCTCATGATGAAGAACGAGCAGACTTTGGCAGAGCCATGGTTGCTCTACCATGCTGACTTGTTCGGTCTCGAGAACTTATACGTTTTCGACAATGGTTCGACGGATATCCATAGCCTCTCCCTGTTGAAAAAGTACGAGGAGAAAGGCCTCAACGTCGATCGCTTTTTTAAGACGCCAATTGCCTTTACAAACAAAGGCGAAATACTTGGTCAACTAATCAAAGCCCTCGAAGGGCTGAATAAGTATGATTATTTCGTTCCGCTCGACTGCGACGAGTTTATTATGCTTCGTGATTCCGCACTCGAGGACGGATACACGTGTTCGAAAGACCGTATTATCGGCTATTTCGATTCCATCGGTGCCGATGAGGGCCGTGTTCTTCTCGTCAACGAGAACCTGATGAACATCCTCGGCCGGACCGGTGAGTTCCGGCGTGCGCTCTACTCCAAGACGATCTACCCGAAAGGTGCGTTCGTCGAGATGGATCACGGCTATCACGGTGGTATCTCGAGCCGGGCACCCGGGTATCGCGAGATCGACATCGTCTATGCACATTTCCACTTCCGGCCATACGAGGAGCTCGTGCAATTCGCGCGCGAGAAGCTGCGGATGACGCTGACCGACGCACAGATCGACGACAAGCTCTGGCTCAGCAGCTTCAAGGGTCCTGGCTTCCATATGGTCGGCTATCTGACAGGCAACGCAGAGTCCTACTACAGCCAGTTCCGGGCAATCCGGGACACCGTGCACCTGCCCGAGCTGATGGAACGCTTTACGTTCCTGGGTGTAGCGCCGCCATTCTCATATTTTAAGCTTCCGGCAGAGACGGCACGCAATCTCGTCATCGACCGTATCGAGCACGATCAGATACAGGGATGGGCACGCGACCGCACCAACCCGATGCAGCCTTTGTTTACTCAGCTTCTGCTCGACGGTGTCCCGTTCGTCGAAGTTATTTGCGATGAACCCCGTGCGGATGTCGCGGCCGAGGGCTACGAGACGGACAAGGTTGGTTTCGGCATTCGCCTGCCGGAGGCGGCGTTCGACGGCACCCGTCACATCCTTTCGGCGAGCGACCTCGAGGGCAACATGATCCCGCTCTCGATGAACAACATCGAATTCAAGTCGATCGAGGTCGGCACCAGCGCGTCACTTCCACTCCAGAGCCATATCGACGGCCTGATCGACGGCGGCATCCAGGGATGGGTTCTGGAGATTGCGGAGGGTGAAGATGGCCGGGAGCTCAAAGGAAGATGCTCGGTTATCTTGGTGCACGACTCGATGCTGATTGCCGAGGTCGTGGCAGACCTTGAACGCTCGGATGTATCGACCAGCTTTGGTAGCGATGCAAAATGCGGGTTCAGGTTCGAGCTACCCGCTGGAGGAATTGCCGGTGATCTTGGAGTTTATGCGATGCCGGGCATGCGGCAGCTCCACGGCAGTCCCTTCAGCCTGACGCAGGTTGCAACCGCTCCGACTCCGAGCCTGCCGAGCGAACTCCTGCTCGCCGCAGCAGGCACACCGACACTGGTTGCTGCTTAACTTATCACGTCAACACTAGAGTTCCGAAAACAGGAAGAGAGTCGTCATTACCATGCCAAACTTCCTGTCTCTTCGAACCGTTTCAGATGAAGTCAAAGTTAGGGCTACCAAGATGCGCTCGGCTATCTGCATGGTCGTAAAAGACGAGATCGATGATATTCCGCAGTGGATCATTCATCATCGCCTTGTCGGCTTCGACCGAATCATCATCTACGGTAATGGCGCCACCGATGGTTCCGCGGCCTTGATCGATGCGATGGCAGCCGAGTTCCAGGTTGAGCACATTCTCTGGCCGACACCCGAAGGCAGGCCGGTGCCAAAACTCGTCTATGAAGATTGTCTGCGTCGCTTCGGAAACGATTTCGACTGGATCGCTTTCCTGGATGCCGACGAGTATCTTGTTCCGGCTGATCCGGATGCACAGATTGGATCACTGCTGGAGGATCACCACGATCATTCGGCCATCGCCATCAATTGGTTGATCTTTGGATCCTCCAACGCTCCGAACACGAACGGTCTCCTCAACACCGAGACTTTCACGAACCGTGCCGAGGCTCAGTTTTCGGCAAATCGTAATGTGAAGTCCATTATCCAGCCAAGCCGAACGATCGAGTGCGTCAATCCGCATGCGTTCGTCTGCGACGGGCCGTATTTCACGCTCGACAACGAGATGGTCGAATGGGCTTCGGAAGGCCTGGGTGTCGTTCCGGACGAGAAGGTCGTTGTCGGCTCCTGGCGTATCCACCACTACATGATCCGCTCGCTCGATCATTGGCGTCGCCGACTGGTACGTGGAAATGACTCCAAAGGTGCGGAATGGGATGAGGTTTTCCGTCATCACGATCGCAACGAGATCGAAGACATAACTGCACTTCCTCTCGCTAAACGCGTTAGGGAGATCATGAACGAACGTGGGATCTGGGCAATGATCGAGACTCATAGAACCGACAAATCCGATCGCCGCACTTCGCTGCCGGACGTCGTTGCGCAACACGTTGCCGAGCCTCTTCAGGTACCGATGATTGCGCTGGTTGCCGGCACGGATCTGGATGCCGAAAGGCGTCGTTCCATAGAAAATGATGTCGCAAAAAACATTAGCCCGGACGAGGAGCACGCCTGGACCCAGAGCGGACTTCCGGTTGCTCTTGCAGTGGAGTGCCATCTCGACACCCTATCTTCGACCGTCATCCGTGGCTGGGCAATCAATCTCGCCGACATCGATATACCGCTCGTCATGCATATCATGATCGATGGATCGAACGTGGCAGCCGTTCCGTGCCTTATCGAGCGTGAGGACGTCCGGAATGCCGGTTACCCGATCGCCACGGTTGGCTTCGAATTCACACTCGAGCGTCGATTTTTCAACGCACAGACACATCGGCTGGAGTTCCAGACCGTCTCCGGCGAGGTCATTCGGATCTCGACGCCGGACGAGAAACTGGAATTTTATGATTTCAGCGAGAAATGGAAGCCGGCGGTTCGCAGTCTGGTCGATGGCATGCATGAAGGCGTCATCAAGGGATGGGTGCTTCGCGAGGAGCAGGATCATGCTTGGCTCGGCGGGTGCAACATCGTCGTCACCTCGAACGGCACGCACGTTGCCAACATCAAGGCCAATCGTAATCGTGGGGATGTCGGCAAGGCCATGGGCGCCGATGTCAATTGCGGCTTCGAGTTCCTGCCGCCGATTGCATTCCGCAAGGCGCATCCACAAGCGTTTCGCTTCTTTCTGGCGCCATACGACATCGAGCTGACCGGAAGTCCCTACACGACCAGCTTCGTCAGCGACGGCAATGAGGCGGCACTGCTGGATCTCAACGACACACTCGACCGTCTGTATGTGGAAATGACCAGACTGCGCCGGCAGGTCAAGACGATGCTGCCGAAGCACGTGCATAACCTTGCCGACTACGACACCTGGGCACGGACCTATCTCGAGGCACTTCGTACTCGTGTCGAGAAGGAACGCTATGCGCGCAGTCGTAACCTCAAGACGTTCGAGCTCGCGCGATCCGAGCCGCTGGTCAGCATCGTGTGCCCGACCTGGCGCCCGAAGATCAGCGACTTCTGTGCAGCGGTCGAGTCGGTGATCGCCCAGACCTTGCAGAGCTGGGAGCTGATCCTGATCGACGATGGCAGCCAGATGCCGGACCTGACCGCGCAGATCGATGCCTTCACTAAGCGCGACCCACGCATCCGCGTCATCCGGCGGATGAAGAACGTCGGCATCAGTGCCGCGACCAATGCCGGCATGCGGGCAGCACGCGGCGACTGGCTGGCGTTCTTCGACCATGACGATCTGCTGGTGCCGGTGGCACTCGAGCTGATGGTGTCCGAGGCACAACGTACCGGCGCGAAGCTGCTCTATTCCGACGAGGATAAGATCGACGATAATGGGTATTATTCGGAGCCTGCGTTCAAGACGGACTGGAACTACCGCCTTCTGCTAGGCTGCAACTACATCTGCCACCTCGTCATGCTCGACCGGGCCACGATGAAGCAGGTTGGTTTTCTGAACCCGAAATATAATGGCGCCCAGGATCATGACTACCTCCTGCGCGTGTCCGAGGTCCTGCGGCCGGACGAGATCCACCATGTTCCGGAGGTGCTGTATCATTGGCGCAAGTCGGAGACCTCGACCGCCAGCAGCACATCGGCCAAGCAGTACGCGGTCGATGCCGGCGTTTTTGCGATTACCGATCATCTCGAACGGCGCGGCAAGTCGGCCGAGGTGACCAGCTTCAACGATAGCACCTGGTACAAGGTGCATTGGAAGATGGCGCAGCAACCCAAGATCACGATCATCATTCCGTACAAGGAACAGATAAAGACGACGCGGACCTGCATCGACTGCATTCTGGCCGGGACGGATTACGAAAATTTCGACGTCATCCTGGTCGATAACTGGTCTACCTCGGAAGAGGCCATGCAGTTCTCCGACGAGATGGGCCAACTCGACAATGTACGAGTGCTGAGGGTCGAGGAAGAGTTCAACTACTCCCGGATCAACAATCTGGCGGCTCGTGCCAGCGATGCCGAGTATTTTGTCCTGATGAACAACGACCTGTTCGTGACGGACAAGTCCTGGCTGCGGACGATCCTGGACGAGGCGCTGGTCGATGAGCAGGTCGGCATCGTCGGTGGCAAGTTCGTCTATCCGAACCGCCGGGTGCAGCATGCAGGCGTCGTCCTCGGCGTCGGCGGCGTTGCCTGTCATTCTCATTCCGGCATCGGCGAGGACGAGCCAGGCTACGCAGCGCGCGCGTTGTTCGCCCAAGAGGTTTCCGCGGTGACCGCCGCCTGCCTGCTGATCCGCGCCGACATCTACTGGCAGGTCGGCGGTCTCGACGAACAGCATCTCGCCGTCGCGTTCAACGACGTCGACCTCTGCCTGAAGGTCAGGCTGGCTGGCTACAAGGTGGTCTGGACACCCGAATTCCTGGCCGAGCATCATGAGTCTCTCAGCCGTGGAAGCGACGAGATCAGGCCGGAGAAGGAGGCCCGCTTCTTCCACGAGATGCAGACGATGATCGAACGCTACGGCGATTACCTGAAAAATGACCCGTTCTACAGCAAGCACTTCACGCTCGAGCATCGTCCGTTCTTCGATCTCAGGGACCTGTTGGTCGTTCCGGACGTCGCCAGACGATCGACGCAGATGACGCTTAATCCGCCTCTGGCACATATGGACGCAGCCGATTGATCGAAACGAAGGCCGGTTATAGTCGAAACAAGTCAAATCGGCATTAATCGGCCTTTACATGAAGTTATATTGTAGGTCCTTTTTTATTCCATATGCTTAATGAAGTTGCATCTGCTGTGCCACTCATCGGCGCCTCTGTATTGCCCCGTCGTGTGTTTGATTGGATTGGAAAAATGGCGATCTTCGAGCTTTCAGGACAGTTCGGCGAAATGCGTGCCGGCACGTCGAGCGATGAAAGCCACGCCGATTCACCTGTATTCGATATTCCGTTCATCCGTCCAAACCCACCGAGCCTGCGCAGCCTCGGGCCGGATCTCGCGCGGATCGAGGCGTCCGGGGTATTTACCAATTACGGCCCAACCAACAGCCGCTTCGAGCGCGCGCTCGAGAACGACATGTTCGGCGGTCGCGGCGCCTGCCTGACTGTCTGCAACGCCACTATCGGGCTCATGATGGCGATCCGTTATGTTGTCGACCGTGCCGAGGCGAAGCGTGGTGTAATTCCCCGCAATATCCGCGGTCGGCGTTACGCCCTGATGCCGTCTTTCACCTTCGCAGCCGCAGCCCACGCAGCCGACTGGGTCGGACTGACGCCTTTATTCTGCGACATAGACGAGAACGACTGGGCGGCGTCTGCGGCTTCAGAGGATAGCCTGATCCAGCAGTACGGCAGCGAGATCGCGGTCATCGTTCCGTATGCGACGTTCGGAAACAACATCGACCTCAAGCGGTATGAGCGCATCGCGGCGGAAACCGGCATCCCGATCGTGGTGGATGCCGCTGCATCCCTGGGCAGCCTCGAACTGTTCGGCGAGGCGTTCGGCGCCAGCTTTCCCTATCCAATCGTCTTCTCGATGCATGCCACCAAGACCTTCAGCACCGGTGAAGGGGGTGTCATCTATTCGACCGACCGGACCGCGATCAGCGACCTTCGTACCATGGGTAATTTCGGATTCGGAGAATCGAGATCGGCAACGATGCCTGGCCTGAATTCCAAGATAAGCGAAGTCTCGGCATTGCTGGCCCTGACGCGGCTGAAGGATTTCGATGTCGTGGTCGGTCACCGCGAGCGTCTGGCGATTCTCTATCGCAGCCTGCTGCCGGGCTGGGGGTTCCAGCGGATGAACGGCCTGCGCTGCGCCTACCAGTTCATGCCTGTGCTGCCGCCCGCCATGGTCACGATGCCGCGGGATGAGATCGTCGCGGCCCTCAAGAGTCGCGGCATCGGCGCTGCGTGCTACTTCGCACCTCACGTAGCGGAGCAGCCTTTCTTTCGCGACAGGGCAGTGTGCGGCGACCTGACCGTCACCGAGCGGGTGTCGAAAAGCATCATCGCGTTGCCCTTGTGGGACGGCATGACTGCCGAGATGGTCAAGATCATCTGCGAGACTCTCAGGGAAGTCTGCGGCGCCGATACGTTCTGTGTGTCGAGCTGGGTGTCGGCTTCGCGAACGACCATACCGTCGATGAACTCCGCGCTGGCACAGCTCGACAGTTTTTCGGACCGGGTCATACCGTTAATGGGAATTGCTACATGACGAACATGATCGAGACCGGGGCGCTTATCGTCGGTGGCGGTCCAGCGGGTCTGGCGCCCCTGCTGGCAGCTTCGCATCTGGAACTTCTGCCCAGGCTCCTATCCGATGGCCTGGTCGTCGCCGAAAGCGGCGGCCATGTCGGAGCTGGCGGGATCGGGCGCTACATCATCAACTCGGACAGCTCGGCCGTCACGTTCCTTTCGTGCGTCATGGACAATCCGAACCCGAGGCTTGCCGCGGTGGCACAGCACCCGACCGCGCTGGCGATCGCCGGTTGCGGTCGTGGCGCGGTTCCGCTCGCACTAGTCGGGGCACTGATGGAGCAGGTCGGGCAGGCGCTCGATACGGTGGTGCGGGAAGCGCCCGGCGGTTCCATCATGACGCGCCATACGGCCATGCGGACCCAGAGACGTGCCGACGGGCGCTGGTCGACCAGCCTGCGCTCGACGGCAACCGGACAGGAAACCGAGATTGTGTCCGCCAGCGTTGTCCTGGCCTGCGGAGGCCATCAGCCCG
Source organism: Janthinobacterium lividum (assembly GCA_050954785.1). Lineage (GTDB taxonomy): Bacteria > Pseudomonadota > Alphaproteobacteria > Acetobacterales > Acetobacteraceae > Lichenicola. The sequence goes on from JBPBQO010000128.1 coordinate 24,315, forward strand.
ACCTGCGGCTTGAGGACGAACTGGTTGCCGAACGCCCGTTGCTGCCGGATTATCGCTCCAAACTGGTGCAATCCGACGTAGCGCTCACCGCTGCAGGCCTGACCGATATACGCCGTCGTCTGGCAGGGATCGCCCGGCCGCGCATTGCCGTGATCGGCGGCTCCACCAGTGCCGTGGCGACCGTCCGGCTCTTGCTGGAAAGCCTCGGTGGGCAGTTGTCGACCGGCGCCATTACCCTGATGCATCGCCGGACGCTGACACTGTTCTACCCTTCCGCCGATGCCGCCCGCGAGGAAGGATATTTTTCCTTCGGGCCGGATGACATCTGTCCGGTCAGCGGCTTCCTGTTCCGTTTCGGCGGTCTGCGTTTCGACTCGCGCGCTCTGGTGATGCAGCTTCTGGGCGTTGGTGGCCAGCCAGCGGAGCCACGCGTTACGCTGCATCGCCTGGCAGGTGATCCCGACCTGGATGGCGTCGCCTTCGACCCGGCCGAAAGCCGGCGAGTACTCGATGAGGCCGACGTGGTGATTTCCTGCCTCGGCTATCGTCCGCGTGCTTTGCCGATCCTGGATGTCGATGGAACGGCGATCCGGCTCTTAGCGGATCAACCGGGCGGCGCGCTGGTCAATCCACAATGTGGGGTGGTCGATGTACAGGGGCGTGAAATTCCCGGGCTCCTGGGTATCGGGCTCGCGGCAGGCTTCACGCCGCATGGCAGCATGGGCGGCGAACCGTCTTTCCGAGGGCAGGCCAACGGACTCTGGCTCTGGCAGAACGACGTGGGCGCACTGGTCAGCCGTCGCATGCTCGCGCGGACCGCTTCCATACGGACGGCAATGGTTCCGCATGCTGCAACCGAAGCGAATTTCAAACGACCGCCGGTCGCTCCGGTAACGGTCTGGTCGAGCAACGATTATCACCCACTGGCGGTCGAAGCCTGATGACGACGAAAAACTATCCGGACGCACTGCCGGGATGAGCATCGACCTGATTTTCGGGCCTAATTCGGCTGTCCAGCACGATACGACGCTCAAAACCTCGAATCTCTATAGCTCAATCGCAACGGACTATGACGACAGCTACGAGCGCCCCACGCACAGGCGCGTCTATGATCTCCTGGCCTGGGAACATGCCCAATCGATTTCCCTGCCGACGAACGCTTGCATTGTCGATGTCGGGTGCGGCACCGGCCGCTGGATTTCGCGCTGGCTCGAGCGCGGGCATCGGGTCATCGGCATCGAGTTGGCGCCGGGCATGATCGCCGCGTTGCGGGCCAGGTCCTTCGATGGCGATTTCACGCTGATCGAAGGCCGCATGGAGGATGCGGTGATCGCAGCGGACTCCGTCGACCTCGTGCTTGCGCTGGGCTCGGTGCAATACGCTGCCGACCCGGAGGCGATGATCCGGCGGTTCGCGACCTGGCTTCGGCCGGGCGGCGCACTATGTCTCTATGTCGATGGTCTGAAGTCGCTGGTGCTCGAACTCATTCGTGAGGGACGGCAGGAGGAGGCGCTGGACCGTCTGGAGAACAGGGCCGGCATGTTTCGGGAAGGCGACCACGAGGCGCCGCTGGTCTTGTACGACCGGCACACACTGGAGGCACATTTTGCAACGGCCGGCCTGGTCGATACCCGTTGCCATGGGCTGGCCGTGGCTGCCAGCGCGCTCGGGCGCACCGGCTCCACCGAGGCCATGGAACAGGACGAAGAAGCCGCGATGGATGTCGAGCGTGCGCTCTCGGCCGACCCGGCGATGGCGGATGCCGGCCTGCACATCCTCGCCATCGGGTTCCGCCCGCTATAGCGTGGTCCGCTTGGCGCGGGCGGCCTGCCGCATCAGTTCGGAGTATCAGACGCTGTCGATCGAAACATCAGCCACCGACATGGACAGCCTGCTCGAGACGCTGGAAGCCCTGTTTGCCGGCGAACACGACCTGATCGCCAACACCGCCAATATGGCAGCGCTTTTGTTCCAGACGTTGCCGGACGTGAACTGGGCAGGATTCTATTTCCTGGCGGACGGTGAACTCGTGCTGGGTCCCTTTCAGGGACGGGTCGCCTGTGTGCGGATCCCGCTTGGCCGAGGGGTGTGCGGTACTGCGGCCGAACGGCGCGAAACGATCCTGGTGCCGGACGTGCACCTGTTTCCCGGCCACATCGCCTGCGATGCTGCGTCACGCAGCGAAATCGTGGTGCCTTTGATCCAGGATGGCCGACTGCTGGGGGTGCTCGATATCGACAGCCCGGTAGCCAACCGCTTCTCCGAGACCGATCGCGTCCTGTGCGAGGCAGCGGCCGCATTGCTGGTGGCTTCTCTGAAGGCCTGACGGGGGTGGTCGCTCCGGTCGCAGCGGTCATTGCGGTGGTGGCACTCCAAAGCCAGGTGCTCCTGGTCAGGCGCGCCAATCCGCCGGATCAGGGGCTGTGGGGATTTCCCGGCGGCCGCGTGGAAGCCGGCGAAACCATGTTCGCGGCAGTAGAGCGAGAACTCCTGGAGGAAACCGGCATCCACGCCCGCGCCGAGCGGCTGGTCGATGCGTTCGACCTGCTCGACCATGCGCCGGACGGGACGCTGCGGGCACATTTCGTGCTGCTGGTGATCGCATGCACATGGATCGACGGTACGCCGACGGCCGGGGACGATGCGCTTGACGCGGCGTGGTTCGCGATGAATGCGCTGCACGACAACGACCCGCGTTTCAGCACGCGCGTTGCCGCGATCGCACGAAAAGTGCTCGAAGCCGCGCCTTGAGCCGAGCCTGACATCGAACCGAGTGGGCTTGGCCTGGCAGATTCGAGGACGATGAGTTGTTACGTTCTCATAACTAAAACTGAGACCAGGGATGGTTAGGGCAGCCACCCGATCGGGCAAGATCCATGTTCCGGCAATCCGGTGCGCTGTCTGCTTCGGGTTGCTGACACTGCTGCTGGCCGGATGCAGCGAAGGCGGCCCGCAATCATGCCGAGTGGGTACGGCCACCGATCTGCCGCTGCTGGCGAATACAAGGATCCCGGCGGCGAAGGCCAGCCTTGGCGGTCGCGACGTGGTGCCGTTCATCGATACGGGCGCAACAATCTCGCTCGTTTCATCCAGTGCCGCCGATCGGTGATGCTCAACGGCATTGGTGGCATTTCCCTTGCCCCACTGGTCACTGCAAGGCCTGCCGGTACTCGGGCTGTTCAGCGCCGATTCCATGGCGAACTACGACGTTGATATCGATGTCCCGAACCATCACTTCGCGCTCTACAATCTTTGTAATTGCGGCAAGCGGATCGAGCCGTTCGAGAGGCCATATTTCGAAGTTCCGTTTCACCTCGATGGCACGGCGATCAAGCTCGATCTCAAGCTCAACGATACGACGCTGTCCGCCCAACTCGATTCAGGCGCATCCATAACCACCATGACCGAGGAGGATGCCAGACGCGCCGGCGTGACGAAAGCGTCTTGGCGTTGGATCCAGCCGATACGCAACCGATCGGGATCGATCGGCATCCCGTCCGTGCGCATCGGCATCAGTTCGGCAGCCTGGAAGTCGGGGACCAGCAGATAAGGAATTTACTTCGCCGTGGCCGATATTTCCATCGACAACATTGTGCTGGGTGCCGATTTCTTTCGCCTCAATCGTGTATGGATCTCATACTCGCGCGAGACACTGTTCATCCAGCCGGCCAACCATCTCATGCATGACAAAATCAGGTAATCTGCAGGTTCTGGATCACGGTCTCGAGTTCCTGGAAGGTCGGCATGTGCTGGGTCGGCACCATCTTGCGACCGCTCTCGATACTGATCTGCGGCGGGTTACCATGCAGATGCGCCACGATCACCGCGCGGATCAGCTCGTAGTATTTGGACTCCTCGATCACCACCGATCGCAGTTTCGCAGCGAGCGGCGCCACGACGCCGTATGCCAGCAGCACGCCGAGAAACGTGCCGACCAGGGCGCCGCCGATCATCTCGCCCAGCACCGCCGGCGGCTCGCTGATTTTCGACATGGTCTTGATGACACCCAGAACCGCCGCGACGATGCCCAGCGCCGGCAGCGCGTCCGACATGCTCTGCAGCGCGTGGCACGGGTGCAGTTCCTCGGCCAGCGTCTTCTTGAGCTCGCGCGCCATGATGTCGTCGATCTGGTGCGGGTCGTCGGCATTCATGCCGACCATGCGGAGATAGTCGCAGATCATCGAGCTGGCATGGTGGTTCGCTAGCACCTTCGGGAAGGCGATGAACGCGCTGCTGCTTTCAGGACTCTCGATATGCGGCTCGATCGCCGTGGAGCCCTTGGCTGTGGCAAGCCGCACGAAAAAATACAGCAGGCTGAGCATCTCGACATAATCGTTCTTCTTGTATGCTGGCCCCTTCACGGTCTTCTTGAAGCCGGCAATGGTATGCTTGATGTCCTGGATCGAGTTGGCCATCAGGAAGCTGCCGATCGCCGCTCCCAGGATGCTGAGCAGCTCGAACGGCATCGAGGCGATCAACGGGCCGATCGCACCGCCCGATGCAATGAAGCTGCCGAACACGCAGAGCAGCAGGAACACGAGGCCGCCGATGGTGAACATGGCGGTTCAGCTCCCGCCGGCATGCTGGCGGTGCAGCGTCAGGACGATGCGGCGATTGGCACTCGCCAGCGGGTCGGCGGGCAGCAGCAGATGCCGATCGGCAAAGGCTGTCACTTCGCTGATCCGGCGATCGGACAGGCCGGACCGGACCAGGAGGTCGCGCGCCGCATCGGCGCGTCCGGACGACAGCGTCCAGTTCGATGTACTGCCCGAAGCCCAGGGCGCGCCATCGGTATAGCCGCCGATCGAGACCGGTTCCGGGAGCGTCTCCAGGAACGGTGCCACCTTGCGCAGCAATGCACTGGCGCGGGCGTTGAGCGTGGTAGCGCCACGGTCGAACATCGGCTGCTCCTCGCTGTCCATGATCTGGATGCGCAGGCCGTCCGGCGTCATGTCGATCGCCATCTGGCCGGCGATGTCGGCGAGCGCAGGATCGGCCGCAACGAGGCTGCGCATCCGTGCGGCTGCATCCTTGAGCCTTGCATCCTCGGCGGCGGCTTCCGCGCCATGCACGGCGTTGGCCTGACTGCCGGCATCGTCGGGCTTCACGGCCAGTGCGGCGATCGAACCCTGCCCGGCGACGGCAACGGTCTTGCCGAGCCCGGATGGCGGGTTGTCGTCGTCAGAGTCGGGTGCGGCCGGTATCCCCTCCCCGTCGGTCGCGACCTGGCCGGATGCGGCCTGGATCGATACCGTCTGTGGCGGTGCATCCGCCGGCGGCGAGCCGGTGCCCTTGGCGACCAGGCTGGTTCCCTTGTCCAGCGGGCTCATGCCGCCCGGCACCAGCCCGGCGCCGGAGAAGCCGTTCTCGACGTTGGCCATCGGGCTGAAATAGGCGGCGATGCCACGGCGCTGCTGCTCGGTCGTGGCGTTGAGCAGCCACATCAGCAGGAAGAACGCCATCATTGCAGTAACGAAATCGGCGTAGGCGACCTTCCAGGCACCGCCATGATGGCCTTCCGCCACCTCCTCCTCGCGTCGGATGATGATGTTGACGACTTCGCCCTTGCCGCGCCGCTTGACCATTCCCGGCACCGCTCCCGATTTCGCCATCCACTGATGACGCATCCTGACGGGTCCGGCTTAACCAGCCGCTAACGCGGTGCCGGCAGTCTCGCAATCTGCGATGCGAGGTCCGGCGGCAGGTCCGGCCGCAGCCTGGCCCGATAAAGCCGGTAGCGTTCGGCGACGCGGCCGTCACGCTCGCGAACCAGTTCGCCGGCCGGCGCCAGATCGGCCCAGTAGCGCGGATCGGGCGCGTCGTGACGGCGGTCGCTCCTGACCAGCAGGCCGGTCTCCTCGCCCGCGGTATCGTGCGGCAACCGGAACATCTGCCAGCGCGGCTCGATGCCGAGCACCACCCGCCCGGGTAGGTCACGCGCGAGCTCGGCGGCAAGCCCGTATTCGTCGGCGGCGATGAAGCCTGGACCCGACCGCCCGACCGCCAGCGCCAGCGCCGGCCAGCCGGCCAGGCGCTGCAGGGTGACGTCGAGCGCACGCGGCAGCGGAAACGGCGCGAGCGTCGCCTGCACATAGACCGGCAGCACGAGTGCGAAACCGAGCGCCGATGCGGACCGCCACCAACGCGCACCGGCCGCCGCGGCGATCGCCGCACCCGGATAGAGCAGCCCGGGCCAGTTCGCCTGCACCCGGTCGCCGAACGCGTGCTGGACGAACACCGCGAGCGGCAGCAGCGTGACACAGGCAAGCAGTGCCGGACCGGCCTCGCCACGCCATCCGGCACGCACGGCCCGGATCATGCCGGCCACCAGCAGCACCAGGATGAATGGCGTAGCCAGGCCGAGCTGCCCGCCGAGAAGCTCCGGCAGGTAGCGTCCGGCGCGAGCGGGCTGCCAGGCGCCGGTGCGGCCGCCCTGCTTGGCAAAGCTTGCCCACCCATGGGTCGCGTTCCAGTCCAGCACCGGAGCGAACAGCAGGAGTGCAAGCGCACCGGCAGCCCACGGCCAGGGCGTGCGCAGCCAGGACCGGCCGGCGCGCGTGGTGAGCAGCCACAAAACCAGGCCGGCCCCGGTCAGGAAAGCCGTGTATTTGCTGTCGAGCGCCAGCCCGATCGCCAGGCCGACCAGGAGCCACCAGGCTCCGCGTCCGGTCGCCAGCACGCGGCCGAGTGCGGCAAGCGCCAGCGTCCAGAAGAACAGCAGCGGCGTGTCGGGGGTCATGGTGACGCTGCCGACGCCCAGCAGCAGGGTCGCGTTCAGCATCACCGCGGCGACGATTGCCCGCCGCCGGCGCTCCTCTCCGGTGCCTCCCCACAGGTCGGCTGCGGCGGATGCGAGCAGCAGCGTGCCCAAGGCCGCCGACAGCGGCGCCAGCAGCCGAACCCCGACGGGCGAGCTGCCGAACAGCAGGGTGCCGGCGCGGATCCAGAGCGCGGTCATCGGCGGATGATCGAGATAGCCGGGCGCCAGCGCGCGCGACCAGACCCAGTAGTAGCTCTCGTCCGCCGATAACGGCGTGAACCCGCACACCAGCAGCCGCAGCACGGTCAGCGCGCCAAGTGCTGCCAGCCAAGGCTTCAACGCAGACGCCAGATCAGTGTCGAGGAGACGGCATAGTTCCACACCACGCCGATCGCGGCACCGGCGGCGCCGGCCGGCTCCCAGCCATGATGGGCGTCATGCAGGGCCCGCGCGATGCCGATATTGGCGATACCGCCTGCGCTGCAAACCAGCATGAACAGGGCCAGCCCTTGCCACATGCGCCTGCCGCGCAGCCGCCGGTCGCGGTAGGTCAGCGAGTTGTTCAGCCAGAAATTGACCACCATCGCGATGATCGTGCCGACTGTCTGCGACGTCGCGAAATCGGTTCCGGACCAGCGCATCAGGTCGAGCACGACGAGATTGACCAGCACTCCGGCGCCGCCGACCACCGCGAAGGCGATGAAGCGCCCCGGCAGGTAGCCCCGGCACGCCTTGTCGAGCAGCATGACGGCGAACTGGACCAGCACCAGCACGTCGAGCTTGCTTTCACCGGCGACCCGCGGCCGGAACCGGGCCGGAACCTCGAGCACGCGTGGCGGCTCCGGCGCCGACAGGATCAGGTCGAGCAGGATCTTGAAGCCTTCGCCACTGAGTTTCGGCGCCGTCCGCTCGAAATAGCACCGTTCGCACGCGAAGAATCCACTCATCGGATCGCCCAGCGGTGCGAAGCCGGGCCGTATCGGCAGCAGCCGCTGCGCGATCCGGATGCCGCTCTCCGACAGGCGATGCCGCCACGGCGAGGACAGGCCGGACGCATCGCCGCCGGCCACATGGCGCGAGCCCACGGCGATTTCGCACGTGCCTTGCCCAACCGCGTCGAGCATCGGCACCAGGCTGGTTTCGTCATGCTGCAGGTCGCCGTCCATCACCGCGATCAATGACGCGGAGGAGGCCAGCACGCCTTCGATCACCGCCGAAGACAGGCCGCGGCGACCGATTCGGCGCAGGCCGCGCACCCGCGAATCGGTGGCGGCGAGCGACCTGATCTCGTCCGAGGTGCCGTCCGGACTGTCGTCATCGACGAAGATGACCTCCCAGTCGCGTCCGGCGAGAGCGGCGTCCAGGCTCGCCACCAGCGGGCGCACGTTGGGGCGTTCCTTGTAGCAGGGAACGATTATGCTGATCCGGGGTGGCATAGCTTGTTCAGGAAACCTTGGCCTGTGGCGCGCCGTGAACCGGCCGCCTTTTGTTAGATCGGCACGCCGGCCAGGTCGCGGCTGGTGCGGATGGTCTGCAGTGTCTGCAGCCGGCTGACGTGCGGCGCCTCGGTCAGGCGCCGGGTAAGCTGGTTTTCGTGCGCGGTATCGCGGGCCACCAGCCTGAGCAGGAAATCGCCGCCGCCGCGGATCATGTGGCACTCGCGCACCTCGGGCCAGTCGGCCACCAGCGTTTCGAACTGCGCCAGCACGCTCTCCTTCTGGCTGTCGAGCCCGACCAGCGCGAAGAACACGATGGTCCAGCCCAGCAGATGCGGATCGCTGTCGCCGTAATAGCCTCGAATGACGCCAAGCTCCTCGAGCCGGCGCACGCGACGGAGGCAGGGAGGTGCCGAGATGCCGGCACGCCTCGCCAGTTCGACGTTGGTCATCCGGCCGTCCCGCTGGAGTTCGGCAACGATCCGCCGGTCGATGGCGTCGAGGTCAGGGAAGCCGATCTTGTCTGCCATCTGCATGCTGGCGAACCTGTATTGCACTCGGGCCTGCGCCGCAAAGCCCGTTTCCTGCGATGGACCTCGCCGGACGGATGGTCCGGAAGGCCGGGTTGGCCGCCATCTTGCTTGCACTGCAGCAAAACAGGCTCATATCCTGCCGGCAAGGGTGCCCTGAAGAATCGATTGGACCATGACCCAGACCTACTCCACCGATCTGCTGGTTATCGGCGCCGGCCCAGCCGGCTACACCGCCGCGATCTATGCCGCACGCGCCAACATGAAGCCGCTTCTGGTGGCCGGGTTGCAGCCGGGCGGTCAGCTCATGATCACCACGGATGTCGAAAACTACCCGGGCTTCGCGGAAGCGATCCAGGGGCCGTGGCTGATGGAACAGATGGCGGCGCAGGCCGAGCATGTCGGCACCCGCGTCATGCATGACCTGATCATGGAGTGCGATCTGTCGCCGCGCCGGGCCGGGGAGCCGTTCCGCCTGGTCGGCGACTCCGGCGACATCTACCTGGCAAAGACCGTGGTGATCGCAACCGGGGCTCAGGCGCGCTGGCTGGGCCTGCCGGCCGAGAGCCGGCTGCACGGCGCCGGTGTGTCGGCATGCGCCACCTGTGACGGCTTTTTCTATCGGGGCAAGCGAGTCGCGGTCGTGGGCGGCGGCAATACCGCGGTCGAGGAAGCGCTGTATCTCACTCATCACGCCGACCATGTGACCCTGATCCATCGTCGCGACCGGCTGCGGGCCGAGCGTATCCTGCAGGACCGGCTGTTCGAGCACCCGAAAGTGTCGGTGATCTGGAACAGCGTCGTCGAGGACATCACCGATTCCGGTTCGCCGCCGGTGGTCGATGGCGTCATGCTGCGCGACATGGTGTCCGGCGAAAGCAGCCGACTCGATGTGGATGGCGTGTTCGTGGCGATCGGCCATACGCCCAACACCTCGGTATTCCGGGGCCAGATCGAACTGGACGATGAGGGCTACATCGTCACCACGCCGGGCAGCACCCGCACGTCGGTCGAAGGCGTGTTCGCGGCAGGCGACGTGCAGGACAAAATATTTCGCCAGGCCGTGACCGCAGCCGGTACCGGTTGCATGGCGGCACTGGAAGCGGAACGGTATTTGACCGAAAAGGTCTCTCCGCAGCAGATGGCTGCTGAACACGCGATCGCGGCCGAGTAGAATGGTCGGACACTACGCCTTCCCGCCGGTGACGACCTCCTGTCCCACCCACCACAGTCAATGAGCACGGAGCGATGAGCATGGATTGGGACAAGCTCAGGATTTTCCATGCCGTCGCGGATGCGGGCAGCTTCACCCATGCCGGTGACGTGCTCAACCTTAGCCAGTCCGCGGTCAGCCGGCAGATCTCGGCGCTGGAGGAGGCACTGCAGGTGCCGCTGTTCCATCGCCATGCGCGTGGGCTGATCCTGACCGAACAGGGCGAACAAATGAACCGCACCGTGCGGGAAGTGTTCGCCAAGCTCGCGATGACCGAGGCACTGCTTACCGAGAGCAAGGAAAAGGCCGCCGGCCGGCTCAAGGTGACCACGACAACGGGATTCGGAACATCCTGGCTGGCGCCGAGGCTGCCGCGCTTCCTGAATGCGCATCCCGACATCTCGATCACCCTGATCCTCGAGGATAGCGACCTCGATCTCGGCATGCGCGAGGCCGATGTGGCGATTCGCATGCATCCGCCGCGTCAGCCCGACCTGGTGCAACGCCACCTGGCCGACATCCAGATGCCGCTCTGTGCATCGCCCGATTACCTGGCCAAGCACGGCGCTCCGACGACGCCGGAGGATCTGGACCGTCACCGCATCATCCTGTTCGGCAACTATCGTCCGCCGGTGGCCGACGTGAACTGGCTGGCGGGTCTTGGGCGGCCGAACGGCCAGAAGCGCCAGCCGGTATTCGAGGTGAACAGCCTTACGGCGATGGCCGACGCGATCGAGGCCGGCCTCGGCATCGGCTCCCTGCCCCACTACATGCTGACCGATCGTCCCGGCCTGCAGAAGATCCTGACCGACGTGAAGCCACCGACGGTCGAGGCGTATTTCGTCTATCCGGAAGAGCTTCGCACCTCGAAGCGGGTCGCCGTGTTCCGCGACTTCCTGCTGGCCGAGATGCCCGCGCGAAACTGATCGTCGCCGGCCGGCCTGCAAGGACAGCGTCATCGTGGATCAATGCGAGATCTGCCCTGGCAGAACCGTTGGCCGGCATTACTGCCGGTTGTAGATATCCTCGATGCGGATGATGTCGTCCTCGCCCAGGTAGGCGCCGGACTGCACCTCGATCAGCGTGAGCGGAATGCGTCCGGGATTTTCCAGCCGATGCTCGCAGCCGAGCGGCAGGTAGATGCTCTCGTTTTCCCGCACCATGGTCTGGTTGCCGTCGTGGGTGACCAGCGCTACGCCGGCGACGACGATCCAATGCTCGGCACGATGAAAATGCTTCTGCAGCGATAGCCGCTCGCCCTGCTTGACCACGATCCGCTTCACCTGGAACCGATCGCCCTGGATCAGGCTCTCGTAGAAGCCCCATGGGCGGTAGCTGCGATTATGGGCCACCGCTTCATGCCGGCCTGCGATGCGAAGCCGCTCGACCACCTTCTTGACGTCCTGCGCGCGGTCACGATGGGTCACCAGCACGGCGTCCTCGGTGACCACCACGATCGCGTCCTGCAGGCCGGTCACCGCGGTGACGATGCCATCCGAACGGACATAGCAGTTCTGGGTGTGCTCCAGGAACACGTCGCCGATCGCAACATTGCCGGTGGCATCCTTGGAACTGATTTCCCAGAGCGCCTCCCAGCTTCCGACATCGGACCAGCCGAGATCGGCGGGCACGACGGCTGCCCGGCTGGTACGTTCGGCGACCGCGTAGTCGATGCTGATGTCGGGCGCGGACGCGAACGCTTCCGGCTGGAGCCGTATGAAGTCGAGGTCCGTGGTCCGGCTCTCGACTGCGCGACGCACCGCCGAGAGCACCTCGGGCGCGTACAGCTGCATTTCCTCGAGCAGTGTCTCGGCAGTGAAGACATACATGCCGGAGTTCCACAGATGGGTGCCGGAAGCGACCAGTTTTGCAGCCGTCGCGGCATCAGGCTTCTCGATGAAGGCTGCGAGGGTGTTCACACCGGGCAGGCCATCGAGTGGCGCGCCTGCCTCGATATAGCCGTAGCCGGTCTCGGGCCGCGTCGGCTTCATGCCGAAGGTCACGATCCGGCCGCTGCGTGCGGCGGCAACCGCGGCGGCAACCGCTTCCGCAAGGGCTTCCGGCTTGGTGATGGCGGAGTCGGCGGCCATCATCCACAATACGGCGTTCGGCGTTTCCTCGGCCACAAGCAGGGCGGCGGCCGCCAGGGCAGGTGCGGAATTTCGGCCGACCGGCTCCAGCACGATGCGGGCACCTTCGATGCCGGCTTCACGCAACTGCTCGGCGATCAGGAACCGGTGCTCCTGGTTGCAGACGATCACCGGTGCCGCGAACCCGGCACCGATGCCGCGAAGTGCCGTCTCCTGGAGCATCGTCTTGTCGGAGATCAGCGGCCAGAGCTGCTTCGGGAAGCTCGCGCGCGATACCGGCCAGAGACGGCTGCCTGAACCACCGGACAGGATCACCGGAACGATGACGCTGCTTGCCCCGGTCAGGCGCAGTTCGACAGCAGGAACTGGGTTGGCCTCGAGCATGGCATCTTCTCCGGCATGAGCGTGGAACGCTCGGCTTGATGGTTTCAAACCTACAATGCACTGAACAATGTTCAGGACGACGGCACCACCATTATAGCGATCAGATGGGTCGGTGAGCCTTGTCGAGCAGGCGACGCAGGAAGCCGGGCTTGGCTGGAACAGCCTTCTTGTGGGCCAGAATTTCGGCATCGCGCTCGGCCTTGGCCCGTCGATCCTTCTCGGCCATCCACTTGTCGACGTTCATTCCGGCCTTAGCCGCACGACGAGCCTCATAGGCCTGTTTGCCTTTGGACCCTGTCGTAGCTTTCGGAAGGCTCGCCGTCGACGCTGGGAGCCTCGTCGCGGGAGAACGGACGGCAACAGGTCCGTCCGGGTTCGTCCTGTCCTTCTTTTTGAACATCGGGCGTCTCTGACTCACAAGCTGGGCCGAGGGTTTTCCACCCTCGTGCGAAAGTCGGCAAGTGCCGGTGCGGCGTTCGCTATCGGGCCTGTGTTCAAGTCCCGACGCGATCAGCTTCGCGCGGCGACATTCCCGTGCCAGGCACATCGATCACCCGGATGGGAAAAGAACATCGCCGAGCGCGTCGGAGCGAAAAAACGACCGTCACCTAACTGGAGCACAAGTCTGTGTCCATGTGCGGCGTTGCCTGCCGGAAGCGGCATCGAGGCCGGCTTGCAGAGCAGCATGCTGTTCCCATGCATCACCCGAGCATGTTGAAGGCTGCGTGCCTGCCCGGCGAAAGGAACAGCCGCGGTGTAGAGCCCGATCACCAGAGCGGAAAGCACAGTCCGGAATCGTGTCGAGCGGATCGAATGCAGCATCATCTGAGAGCCTTTCTACCCGTCGAAGGGTAAGGAGCAGACGAGAACGAATCAAGAACAAAGATACCAGCTAAATAGCGTTGTAAAATTGCAACAACCGTGCCTAAATTACAACTATAGCGAGAGTAACTGATCAGCGGTGCCGGTTGCCGCGTTGGTTCACCCGTTCGCGCAGTTCCTTGCCTGCCTTGAAGAACGGTACGACCTTCTCGTCGACGGCAACCGGTTCGCCCGTGCGTGGATTGCGACCGGTGCGTGCATCCCGCTGCTTGACGGTGAATGCACCGAAGCCGCGAAGCTCGACTCGCTCGCCTCGAGACAGCGCAGCAGTGACCTCGTCGAAGATGGTGGACACGATCAACTCGATATCGACCGTGCGCAGATGTGGGTTGGCGGACGCAAGCTCGGCAATCAATTCCGACTTGGTCATGCCTATCCAGCCCCCCGGTCAAGTCATCAAGGTTGCCAGACCGAAATTGCTCCGTCAAGCGCAAGTCCTTGCGGGACAAGGGTTTTTGATGCGGGACCGTTCATCAGCGCAACGATTGCGTCATGCGTGACAGCGACTGCTATGCCGTTCAGGGCACTACTGATGCGTGTCCGGAACCAGCCTTGTTTCGCCTTCCGATCCAACGGTTCGACCGGCAGATCCATCGATAGCTGCCGGTTTTTGGCCAGCCACTGCCTGGCGTCGCGTTCATCGCCGATCTGGTCGATCAGGCCCAGTCCCAGCGCCTGGTGACCCGTATAGGGACGGCCATCGCCGAGGCTGCGTACCTTGGCCGGATCCATGTGCCGGCCGGTCGCGACCATATCGACGAACTGCCCGTACAGATCCATCACCACGCCCTGGAGCATGACGCGGCCTTCGGGAGACAGCGGCTTCACGATGCTGGGCTGGCCCTTCAACGGCCCGGATACCAGCTCGTCGACGCCGATGCCGAGCTTGCCGAGCAGGCCGGACACGTCGGGGCTTTGCAGGATGACGCCGATCGAGCCGGTCAGCGTCGCGTTCGAGGCGAAAATCCGCGTCGCCGGCACTGCGATCATGTAGCCGGCCGAGGCAGCGACACCGCCCATCGTTACAACGACCGGTTTTTTTGCCGCGAACCGGGCGATCGCGTCGTGCAGAGACTCGCCGCCGGAGACCGAACCGCCCGGGCTGTCGATTGCCAGGATGAGTCCCCTGACCCCGGCATCCTTGGCCGCCTTGTCGATCAGGTCGAGTCGATCGCGATTTTCGGTGATCACTCCATCGATCCTGAGCCGGGCCAGATGCGGGCCGGACATCAGCAGATGGCCATGATGCCGATCCAGGCCAGCCCCTAGCAAAGCCAGAACGAACCCCAGCACGGCAAGCGCCCGCCATAGGGTGAGCCGGCGCTTCAGCCGCAAGCGATCGACGACCAGGTCAGCTTCGAGGGTCATGCGGCAAAGCCAATCGGACAGGTTCGACCCGGACGTTATGGCCGAATGCCTGCCGCGGGGAAGGCCGGTTCGTCACCGATGGACACGACGCACCGACGGGGTTCGGCCTGGACGATCCGGCGGAAGCGTGACTGGCTCGTCCGAAACCGATCCCGCACTCTCGTCCGAACCAAGGACTGCCATGCTCGAACACGCCTCCGGCCCCGACGCTACGCTTCTCCGCATGTTCGAGGTCCAGCGCGAGGCCGCAGCCGCATCGCCGGCATCGGGACCGAGCCTTGCCGCACGACTGGATGCACTGGCCAGGATCGGCACGCTGCTGGACCGGTCCGGCGACCGTCTGCACTCGGCGATCTCCGACGATTACGGCCATCGCGCCTATCCCGAGACCGCGCTCGCCGAGCTGATGCCGATCCGTTCGGCGGTCCGGTTCGCGCAGCGCCGGCTGGCGGGCTGGATGCGGCCGCAACGGCGGCGGGTGGGCGCCGCGTTCCTGCCTGGACGCGCCTGGGTCATGCACCAGCCGCTCGGATGCATCGGCATCGTCTCGCCGTGGAACTACCCGCTGTTCCTGTCGATGGGTCCGCTGGTGGATGCGCTGGCAGCCGGCAATCGGGTGATGCTGAAGCCGTCCGAACTGACCCCCCGTTTCGCGGCACTCCTGGCGGACCTGCTGGCGGAATGCTTCGATCCGGCCGAGATCGCGGTCGCCAATGGCGGGGTCGATGTGGCGCGCGCCTTCTGCGCTCTGCCGTTCGACCATCTGCTGTTCACCGGCTCGACCGCGATCGGGCGCGAGGTGATGCGCGCGGCATCGGCCAACCTGACACCGGTGACGCTCGAGCTCGGTGGCAAGAGCCCGGTGATCGTGTGCGCCGATACCGATATCGGCCGCACTGCCCGCAGCCTGATGGTCGGCAAGCTGTTCAATGCCGGCCAGACGTGTATCGCGCCGGATTACGTGCTGGTGCCGGAGAATCGCCTGGCGCCACTGACCGAGGCCCTCCTTGGCCAGGCAGGCCGACTCTACCCGCGCGTCGCCGGCAACCCGGACTACACCTGCATCATCTCGGACCGGCACATGACCCGGCTCGGCGGCTTGCTCGCGGAGGCGACGGCGCGGGGGGCGACGCTGCTGCGGCATCCCGATCACGCCGGCGAGATCGAGGCGGCAGGCGACTCGGGCCGGCTGGTGCCGAGCCTGGTGGTCTTGCCGCCACTCGACTGCGGCCTAATGCAGGAAGAAATTTTCGGGCCGGTGCTGCCGGTTCTGCCCTACCGGTCGCTCGACGAGGCGATCGCTTTCGTCAATGCACGGCCTCGGCCGCTGGCGCTCTATTGCTATACGGACGATCGCCGGATCGAGCGGGAAATCCTGGCCCGGACGATCTCGGGCGGCGGAGCAGTCAACGGCACTCTACTGCAATGTGCCCAGCCAGACCTGCCATTCGGCGGTGTCGGCGCGAGCGGCATGGGCGCCTGCCACGGGGAAGCCGGCTTCCTGCGTTTCTCGCATGTGCGCGGGTTCTATCGGCCGGGCCGGTTCAGCGGCTTCACCACCATGGCACCGCCGCATGGACGAATGACACGACGGCTGCTGCCCCTGATGCTCGGCCGCCGATAGTCTCTAGTCCATTGTTTTAACGAGCATCACCCGATCGGCCAGCAAGGTGATCGGATGATGCTCTGGATCAGTCGACGACCTTGCGACGACGACCGGGCTTGCCGCGCGGCTTCGGAGCCGGCTCTTCCTCGTCGGTACCCTCGACCGGCGCCCGTCCGCCATCCTTGCGGCCGAGACCGATCTGGCGTGCCAGCGCGGAGCGGCGCTCGGCATAATTCGGCGCCACCATCGGATAATCCGACGGCAGGCCCCAGCGCTCGCGGTACTGCTCGGGAGTCATGCCATAGGCGCTCTGCAGGTGCCGCTTGAGCATCTTGAGCTGTTTGCCGTCTTCGAGACAGACGATGTAGTCCGGGAACACCGAGCGCTTGACCGGCACCGCGGGCTGCAGCTTCTCGGGCTCCGGCGTCGCCTGCCCCGCATCGGAGAGAGCCTGATAGACCTGACGGATCAGTGCCGGAAGAGCCTCGGCGGCGACACTGTTGTTGGAAACGTGAGCCGAGACAATTTGCGCCGCTAGCGTCAGGATTGCCTGACCGTCTTCTTCTGCCATTACCGGGTCCACGCTGTTCATGTGGCGCCGCTCTTACAGCAGGACGATGCCGGCGTGAAATACCCGCTGGCTCGATCCTGACAGTAAAGCCGGCTATTTCGACAGTGAAACACCTAAAGTCCCGCGGTTCCGTCTCCGACCGAGGCGGCCGATCCAGCCGGACCGGTATTGGCAGGACCGACACTGGTGGCAGTCGATGTCATTGCCGGTACCGGCCCACGAGCCAACCCACCCGGACCGGGCACCGATGCCGCCGTGCCAGGACCGTTACCGGGAACGCAACCACCGAGCATGGCTCCAATGCCCAGCATCAAGGCCAGAGCTGCGAACCGGCATCCGGGATGCGACATGTTGGTCTCCTGTCCATTCGTCAGCAGTGGTCAACGGCCGGGATCCAGGCGGGTTCGAAGTTAAACCCGGTTGTTTCTCTCGCCCCGTATCGATGTTCCCGTTGTGTTCTGGCCGTGGTCTCGTTCATCTTCGGCAATAGACCTGAGGCCGAAAACGTATTGCAAACGGCATGATGGCGGATTGCGGCATCAGTCACGCAACCGAGATCAGGAAGATGTGCTCGTGCAATCCGGCTTGCCCAAGGCGGCTCGGGTAACGAGCCGATGCAGAACCGGGCGGCACCGCCAGTCGTAAGACGATATCATGCGGCGCAACGATGAATTGAACGCAGCAATTTCGAGGCATACGGTAGCGAATTACAACCCGCGGCTCCTTAAGGCGGCGGTTCCTCTCGCTTTTATTGATGCAAACGTCTTGAAACTTCGTATGGCATGTCCGGAACTGGTCGTCCTGCCAGCAGGCGTCAGAGCCGCGCACGGTCGAAGCCGGCGAGGAAGACGGGGATTGCAGTCACATCGGTGTCGTGCGGCAATAGACTGGACAATACGGATGGAAACCAATGAATGGTTTTGTCCGTTCGGACCTAATAAACGCCATGCCATGGGAATCAGGTGCCAGTGCCAAACGATTTACTTGAGATCACGTCGCACATTACCGACCGTCCTGTCGGATCTGTTGGTTCGGACGATGATCGGGATACATCAGTCCTTGCTTTTCTTCATGACGCGCGCCCGCTCCTGCTTTGCCTGTCCCACCTTCGATGGGACTTCGTCTGGCAAAGACCTCAACACCTGCTGAGCCGCGCTTCCTCTCACTACCGGGTGGTCTATTTCGAGGAGCCGATCCATATCGCCGACGATCAACCGCCAGTACTCCGTATGCACGTCTCGCCGGAAGGTGTGTTGATCGTCATCCCACATATTTCCGCCGACACGGATCCGGCTACGATCGAGGCGATCCAGCGCGCCTTGCTGGACCTGTTTCTGGTGGAACTGGGCAGTGTCGTCGCGGTCGCCTGGTTCTATACGCCAATGGCAATGGATTTCGCCGGTCACGTACAGGCCGGAACGACCGTCTATGATTGCATGGATGAACTGACCCTGTTCCGCGGTGCGTCTCCGAGACTGGTGCTGCTGGAGCGCCGGCTGCTCGACCAGGCGGACCTTGTCTTTACAGGCGGACGCAGCCTCTACGAGGCGAAGCGCCAGATGCACCCTCACGCTCATTTGTTCCCATCCAGCGTGGACGCACCGCATTTCCATCAGGCCCGCTTCGATCGATCGGCATCGCCATCCGACCAGACGGATCTTCCATATCCGCGCATCGGCTACTTCGGTGTAATCGACGAGCGCATCGACTACGCGCTGCTGGACGCGATCGCGGTTGCCCGACCTGACTGGACTTTCATCATGCTCGGTCCCACCGCCAAGATCGATCCGGCATCGCTCCCACAGCACGCGAACCTTCATTGGCTCGGCATGAAATCCTATGCCGAACTCCCCGCGTACCTTGCTGGCTGGAACGTCGGCATCATGCCGTTCGCGCTCAACGAGGCGACACGCTTCATCAGTCCGACGAAAACGCCGGAGTTCCTGGCCGCTGGTGTGCCACTCGTGTCGACACCGATCGCCGATGTGGTGACGGACTGGGGATCCGACGGGCTGGTTGAGATCGCCGCCGACCCCGATGCAACACTTGCCGCGATCGAGGCGTTGCTGGCACGTCCGATCGAACCATGGCTGGCCCGGGTGGATAAGCGCCTGGCACAGCAATCATGGGATAATAGCTGGGGTCGCATGATGGAATTTCTCGACGAAGCGCGTTTGCACGGCAACCGGCTTTCCATTCCCGCGACAAATGACCAGGAGATAACGCCAAGGCTGGACTGATGTCCGCTTCCGTCTTCCTGAAGCCGCTGGAGCTATGGGGAGGCGTCGAATGCAGCGTCGTGCGTGTCGGCGATATATGGCGTGATCAGGTGGTCGACACCGGCCATGACATGCGCGGCACGCACGACATCGACCTGATCGCTGATCTTGGAATCCGGACGCTTCGTTATCCGGTTCTATGGGAACGCCTGGCGACAGGCCAATCGAGCGACTTTAATTGGGGCTGGCATGATCGGCAGCTCGATCGGCTGGGCCAACATAAAATCGAGGTAGCAGCAGGCCTGCTGCATCATGGCTCCGGACCGCGCAAGACATCGTTGCTCGATCCGTCCATGGGCAAAGGTCTTGCTGTACATGCGGGTCTGGTGGCGGAACGTTATCCGTTCATCAAGCTCTGGACGCCGGTCAATGAACCGCTGACGACCGCCCGTTTTTCGTGCCTGTACGGACACTGGTATCCACACCGGCAAGACGAAGGCGATTTTTTGTGCGCGCTGGCAATACAATGCCGGGCCGTGCTGCTGTCGATCCGCGCGATACGCCGGCACATACCGGATGCACGCCTGCTGCAGACCGAGGATCTGGGCCGCACCTTTTCTACACCCCCGTTGCGAGAGCAGGCGAACTACGAAAATGGCAGGCGCTGGCTGAGCCTCGACCTGCTGCATGGCCGGATCGACCGGACCCATCCATGGCGCCGACGGTTCGAGGATGCCGGCGTGCCCGGGCACGATCTCGACGAATTGGCAACCGGAGAGGCGGCGCCGGACCTGATCGGGATCAACCATTACGTGACCAGCGATCGTTTTCTGGATCATCGGCTGGCCCTGTATCCGAGCCACATGCACGGCGGCAACGGCCGGCAATCCTACGTGGATACCGAGGCGAACCGGATCGATCTCGAACCTGGCGCCACCGGGTGGGAGCCACGTCTGCAGGAAGCCTGGACCCGCTACGGATGCCCGATGGTCATCAGCGAAGCGCACCTTGGATGCAACAATCCGCACGAACAGGTTCTGTGGCTCGCAGAAGCCTGGCAGGCGGCATGTGCATTGCGGGCGCAAGGCGCGGACATACGGGCTGTCACGGCATGGGCGCTGTTCGGCCTGGTCGACTGGAACACCATGCTTCGCGAGCGGAATAATTTATATGAACCTGCCGCGTTCGATATCCGGCAGGATCCACCTCGTCCGACCGAACTTGCGGGGGCGATCAAGATGCTGATCCGCAACGGGGAGCTCGCACAACCGGCAGCGGACGATATCGGCTGGTGGCGGCGAAAGGAACGTGTTCATCAGGCTTTGCGCGAGGCTTAAAGCTGTTCCTGACCGGGCTGCACCATGCCCTGCAGCCGTAGGTGCTGCAGCATCAGGATGGTTTTCGCGTCGATGATCCGCCCGTTTTCGACCATCTTCCAGGCCTCGTCGAACGGCATTTCCAGCACGCGGATCTGCTCACCTTCTTCCGGCAGACCGCCACCCGATCCGATATGGTCCTCTGGACGATAATCGGCGATGAAGAGGTGCAGCTTCTCCGCCGATGCGCCGGGACTCATATAGAGCTCGAACACCTTGCGTATGCCATGCAGCCGGTAGCCCAGTTCCTGTTCGGCCTCCTTGGCAATGGTCTCGGCGGGCGCATCCCCATCGTCGATCATGCCGGCGCAGATCTCGACCAGATACGGGACATCGCCATTCAGTTTTGCCGCGATACGCAACTGGCGCACCAGCAGCACGACCCGGCGTTCGCGATCGACCGGCAGCACCCCAGCGCCAGGACCATTATGGTAGATTTCCCGGTCGAGAGTTTCCTCGCCGCCATCCCGCCCGGGCTGCCGGAAAGACACTTTCTCCAGCTTGTAGAAGTTGTCCGAAAGCGTTACTCGCGTGCCGATCCGGATATCGTCGTCGTTTTGCTGGACCATATGTGCCTCGATTAGACGGCGGGGCGCCTGGCAGCTAGCCGTACAGAGCGGCAATGCCAAGCCTGAAAATCGCCAGGACGATCGCAATCAGGATGGTGGCGATGCAGATGGCGACCAGCTTGTCCTTGAGCGTCAGGTGGTCCCGTTTCGTCCGTTTGGTGTTTTCAACCATGCCAATATCCCAGCAGAACCTTGCAGTTGGCCAGCGTGATCACAAGCAGGACAGCGGCGATGGTAGCCGCGACGATCCAGTCCCGGGCAGACAGCGGACGCTCCGGCTCGGTGGCATCTTTAGGTTGCCTCCAGTCAGGCTGCGTGTTGATCCCGTCGAACGGCATGGTTCCCCTGTGACGACAAGCCTCATGCAGCCAACATGGACTACCCTGCGTCCGATCCCAAGGCCCTCTGTCCATTACGAGCCAAGTCGCACGGCGATAACAGGCCACGATCGGGATGGAAGGCCAGTCCTGGATGGTGACGTTCGACTTCCCGGTCGACCTCGAAGACGATGAGGTTCGCATCCTCTCGTTGCCGGCAACGATATCGCGTTTGCATCGAGCAGGAACGGCAATCTCCCGCAACGGCCCCGGGTCGCAGTGAGGATCGCGCGATGCCAGCCGCATCGAGCGATCCAAGCCCAATCACCGAAAGTCGTTTTCTACATTGCGGAACCTTGATCCAGGACGAGCTTTAGCGCGGCGCGTCATCTGATCCCGCTTACTCCCAATTCCACGACAGCCTCATGACCGACAGAGGGTAAGGATGAGCATGATGCAAGATCGTTTCACCATGGTGGTGCCACTCCGCGCCGGCACACCGAGAGGTGCGAAAATACGTAGCATCCAGCTCTATCCGTTTGATCATTCAGGCGTTCCGACAGTGTGGCAAACCTCATACCGTTCGATCGGTCCACCATGATCGGCCATGGCGAAGTTCTGAACAGTGCGGAAACCGTGACCATAGACTCAAGGCAATCGTTCGAAGAGATGCATGTCGGCACTTCGGTAAAACGCCGGAAAGCGGTGTGCAGTGCCCTCATCGTGCAACTGGATCAACCAGCCGTCTCCGGCGACGCCCGGACGGCTTTGGCTGCGGGCCTGCAACCACCCGGGCCACATCACCCTGGCCAGCGCATCGGCTGGCGGGGCGTGATCTGTTTGCGTAAGCGGCGATCTTGTTCCTACTTCCGCCCCCTCGCCGGTGCCTCGGACATTATCTCGATCGAAACCTGGTTTACCTTTCGCCGTCGGGAGATTGAAATGGCGCAAGCCGGCTCGACATGGCATTCATGATGCCATTGCCGTTTACTCCCGCCCGGTCCAGCGACATTGCAGCAGCACCGGTGCAACCCGGTGGGTCGCGTCTTCTTGTGCTGGTGGTGCCAACCGTGCTGTTGTCGATCGTCGGCATCTGCAGCGCCTTCCTGGCATCCAGCATTGCCTCGTCCTGGTTGGCACCGCTGTACTTCGTGCTGCTTCTGGTTTCCTACGGTCGCCTGGCATTGACCACGGTCAGTTCGTTGCTGGGGTTATATCCCCGATTCGCATCGCGATCCGTGGCGCCGGTTGAACAGAAACCGACGTTGCATTCCGGCTCCATCCGCACCGCGATCCTGCTACCCGTGTTCAACGAACCGCCGGAACCGATTGCGGCGGCACTTCGCGTCATGGCCGAATCGCTCGACCCGGCCGACAACGTCGCTTTCTTCGTTCTCAGCGACACGCAGGATACGACGCGTGCGCTGCACGAGGCCCGGTTCTTCGTGCCCTCGACGACATCGTCATCCGGCATCGCGATCACGTATCGCCGCCGCACCTCGAACACCGGGCGCAAGGCCGGCAATATCGCCGAGTTCTGCCGGGAGCACGGGTCCGATTATGATTTCGCCGTCGTGCTGGATGCCGACAGCCTGATGACCGCCGAGGCGATCCGCGGCCTGATCGACGCATTGCGACACGATCCGGATGCGGCATTGATCCAGTCCGTCTCCTACCCGATCGGTGGCACCACCTTGTTCGCCCGGCTGCAGCAGTTCGGCGCCCGCCTGAACACACCGCTGTCGGTCGCCGGCCAGAACCTCTGGCAGCATCGGCGCGGCACCTACTGGGGTCACAACGCAATCCTACGGCTCCAGCCCTTCATCGAGCATGCGACTTTGCCGATACTGCCGGGCCAACCGCCGCTGGGCGGCGAGATCCTGTGCCACGACACGATCGAGGCGGCGCTGCTGCTGCGGGCCGGATGGGACGTCCGCCTGGCGCCGGACATCACCGGCTCGTTCGAAACCACGCCCAGCAACCTGGTCGACCATCTCGCCCGTGAACGCCGCTGGTGCCAGGGCAACCTCCAGCACTTGCGGCTCATGCTCGCATCCGGGTACCGGCCTGCTTCCCGCATGCATATCGGCATGGGCATCCTGTATTACCTGGCGCCTCCGATCGGATTGCTGACGACCGTGCTGCTTCTGCTCGGCGCCGTGCTGGCAGAGGGCACCAACACGTCCGTCCCGTCGCGCCTCGCGGTCGATTCATGCTTGTGGCTGACACTATTCATGCTGTTCGCACCACG
The DNA here is from genome assembly GCA_050954785.1 of Janthinobacterium lividum. Taxonomy (GTDB): domain Bacteria; phylum Pseudomonadota; class Alphaproteobacteria; order Acetobacterales; family Acetobacteraceae; genus Lichenicola. The sequence goes on from JBPBQO010000128.1 coordinate 47,887, forward strand.
TCTGGCCAGCGTGCTCCGCGCCTTGCTGCTGCCCGGCCTGGCCCGCCATGGCTTCGGCGGACGGACGCGGCTGATCCTCGGCGTGCTGGTCGACCAGATCGCCGGCATGCTGCTCGCACCGATCATCGCCATGTCCGTTACCGGTTTCGTCATCGACACGTTTCGCGGCAAGGTCGTCACCTGGAACACCGCGGCACGCGGCGACCGTCAGGTCGGCTGGGCCGAGGCCTGGGAACGGTTCAGCGTTCACACCCTCGTCGGCTTGGTGGTGATGGCCGCTCTCTGGGCGATCCGTCCGTCGCTGCTGCCGTGGTCGATGCCGTTCCTGTCCGGGCTGATCCTGTCGGTCCCGCTTGCCTGCTGGTCCGGCAGCGTTCGGCTCGGCACGCTGGCGCGACGGTTCGGCCTGTTCCTGACATGCGACGAGCTGGCGCCGGTCCCCGAACACCTCGCTCTTGCGTCATCCCTGCCGGCAGCCGCGGACGCTGTCGCATATTGGCAGCCGCCTGCGCGCCAGGACGACATGAGTGTCGCGAACGGCGACTGATCGTCAGATACGCAAGTCCATCGGCGCCGCCGCCGGTTCCTGCGCATCCACCAGCGCGTCGATCACCACCGGCCCGGGCGTCGCCAGCGCCTGCCGGATTGCCGGCCGAATCTCCGACACGGTTGCGCAACGCACGCCGATGGCGCCGACCGCCCCTGCATAGGCGGCAAAATCGATATGCCCCAGTTCGCAGCCATATGCGGGATTGCCCATGTCGCCCTGCTCGAACATCACCTCGGCCAGCGCATCGTTGTTGAGCACCAGGACTTTGACATTCAGCCGGTGCAGCACTGCCGTCGACAGCTCCGCCATCAGCATGGCCAGGCCGCCATCGCCGACCACGGCGATCGACATCCGGTCCGGATGCGCAAAGGCGCCGGCGATCGCGAGCGGCAGGCCGGACGCCATCGACACCAGCGTACCGGACCCGGCCCATCCCTGCTCGCCGCGGATGGTGATGTGCCGCGCCGCGAACTGCGTGTTGCAGCCGCAATCCAGGCTGAACAGCGCGCGGTCCGGCGCCAGGTCGCTCAGCGCGCGCACGACCGTTTGCGGCCGCAGGCGGGATCGCTTCTGGGTGCCCTCGACCTTCCTGAGCAGAGCGTTCCAATCCCGCATTTGCGCCTGCGCGCCGGCGAGGAAGCGCCGGTCCGGCTGACGCCTGAGCAGCGGCTGCAGTTGCACGAGCGTCGCCCGCATGTCGCCGACGAGCCCGATCTCGACGGGATGCCGCAACCCGATACGATCGTTCAGCCGGTCGACCTGCACAGCGCGCGCCTGGCCGGGCTTGGGATAATAATCCGTCCACGGCATGGTCGAGCCAAGGATCAGCACCGTGTCGCACGCCTGCATCGCCTCGAACGAGGGACGCGTGCCGAGATGGCCGATGCCGCCTGTGGTCAATGGATGCTCATCCGGCAGCAGCGCCTTGGCCAGATACGCCTTGGCGACCGGGGCACCCAGCGTATCCGCCAGGAGTTCCACCTCCGGCCGTGCCGACAGGCAGCCCTGGCCGGCCAGGATCGCGACGCGGCGGCCTGCATTCAGGATGTCCGCCGCAGCCTGCAACTGGTCCGGCGAGGGAGCGCTGTCCGGGCGCACCCAGCGCGACGCCAGCGGGCTCCGCGCCGGGTCGACCGACGGCCTGTCCGCGCCGAGCCGTAAGGTCTGCACGTCCTTGGCGATCGTCAGGTGGGCGACGCCACGGTCGCCCAGGGCGGCACGGCAGGCACGATCGACCACGTGCAGCGCATGAGCCGGCCCGCTGATCCGTTCGTTGAACAGCGCCGCACCGGCCATAAGCCGCACGGTGTCAACGCTCTGGGGATAACGCATCCCCTCCATATCGTGGAACGTCGAGCCGGTGAGTGCCACCACCGGCGCTCCATCCAGCTTGGCGTCGAACAGCCCGTTCAGCAGGTGGATGGCACCGGGTCCGGTCGTGGCACAGCACACGCCGAGCCGGCCGCCATGCTTGGTGAAGCCGGACGCCATGAAGGCCGCCGCTTCCTCGTGACGCACGCCGATAAAGGCGATCTCGTTGCGCCGGCGGCGCAGTGCCTCGATTAGTGGGTTAATGCCGTCCCCAACAATGCCGAATGCATGGGTCGCACCCCATGAGATGAGGATGTCGACGACGATTTCCACAGTGCTTGGGTCGGGCGCCGTTCGCTTCGGTGCCTGCTGGACATCATCGGATGCCACAGCCAGCGACGGCGCCGAAGCTGCCGCCGCTGCAACACCGGTCAGCGCAGCCAACCGGAACAATTTTCGGCGATCCAGCTCGGGAAGACGCGGATGATCGGTCATAAGGGGAGAAAATGGGCCATCATTTGGCTTAGGCATTCAACTCATGAGAAGCGGAGCAACATCGACCGAATAAAAATTCGGGATTACTGCAAGTGATTTGATACGACGGTTCGACTGATAATGTCCCGGATCGAAAGATTGTTCGAGCTCGATTACTGGAAAGGCCACAAGCCGTATGCTTTGTGACGTACGGCTTGTGGCTGAAAGTCAGTTTCCGGCCGGTTTGCTATAGCCTGGAGCACCAGTGTTGCTACCACCGGCTTTGTCATTAGCGTAACTTGCTTGGCCTTGTTGAGCCGTCTGCTGATCCGAGCACGCAACCGTAGTCAATGCGCAGGCAAACGCGACAGCCATGGTGATCTTTTTGGTCATCGTTTTCTCCTCTTTCCAGATCACTAACGCAGAATCGGAAGGTCGTTCCTTGCAGAGTTTCGCATACCGATTTCTTTATGCACCGGCTGCTAGGGGTTCACCGCGACCGTCCGGATGCCTCGACCATATTGGAGGACGGACTGAAGCAGTTCTTCAGTCGGCGGTGCCCCCGCGGAAGGTGGGATAACACCTTACTTTGATCCGCCGGCGAACGACTTTGGTATCGTCGGCCAGCCGATCATTATGCAACCGCTCCACACTGTAAACAGGTCCTGGTCCGGAGTGCGCCGCCGCAGGCGGACAGGATGACGCGATTTGATTACCCCCTGCCGGAGGGCCTTACGGGAGTAAGGTCATGATCAGGCACCGCGTCCACAGCATCGAGTTCAAGCGTCAACTTGTCGCGGAACACCTTGCGAAAGAGACGCTGCAAGCGTTCGTCAGGCGGCACAACATCAGCCGGAACCCGATCCGCATCTGGATCGCCAAGGCAAAGGCCAGCGCCTTCGACAATGAAACCGAGGCCGCGGATCTGCTGTCCGGATTCGAGGCGAAGATCGTAGCACTTGAGCGGCTGGTCGGGCAGAAACACGTCTACGTCCGTCATCACCAGACCGCAGCCCAGAGGCGTCGGCTGATGGGGCTGGCTCGTTCGACTTACCAGGACGGGCCCGTTGCTCCTCGGCAGGATAATGGCATTTCAGCCGGATCAGGGCGATCGGTGAGGAACCATGACGTGCAGCCCAGACGCCTCCGAGGATATGTCGCCATGACCGACAGCGACGACGAACAGCCGGTCCACCCGAACCCGGCGCCGGACGCGGCCGTGTCCTGGCATGAACCACGGCAAGACAGGCGACGGGCGAATGCCTGGAGTCGCGGCGGATCTTGCGTCATGATCGGCTTGTGGCACCATGGGTGTTCGACAAGCCAATCTACGGCAAAAACTTTAAGGTCAATATCAGGGCACCAACACCTTGCTAACTCAGGATGCGCTGCAGTGTCGAGCCAACCCGCGCTAGTACCCCCTTCAACAGTAAGACGTCTAAACTATTGAACCAAAACTACTACCGCAGATTGATTTTCGGTACTTGCCGTTGGCTTGCAACTAACAGTGTAAGTTGCATCGTCATAATCAAAATCGTCGCTACCACCACCCATGTCGCCCCATGCAAATGCTAAAGCTGTTTTGTTAAGCGACAAGCAAGTCTGTGTGGCTGTTGCTTGCGTTGAGCAGGACCCAGCAATAAGTAAGTTGTTTTCTAAAACTGCACCGTTATTGTCAAGTGTAGTACAGGGGTGAGCGTTGCATGAGTTACTGGCCACCGTCACGGGACTGTTGTTAGTGCCAGTAATTGCAGTCTTTGTACATGTTGATGTATGATTACTGTATGAGCTCCTGCCTGTATAGAACTTTCCTTGTTGATCTGCACTGTAAGCAGAGGAACTAGGAGTTGTTAAACTTGAGTAGAATTTATGGGTCTTTCCGCTAGCTGATCCGTATCCATTCGTTCCATAATCCGTAAGTCCGCCGGTTTTGTTGACCAGGGCAAAACCGACGTTATCGTTTGCACTAATTCCAATTGTTTGCGTACTTGTCGATGTCGAGCCAACTGAAGAATCATTGGTAAACAATAAGGTCATGGCCGACACTCTGGGCGTGGCGCTAGTGCTTGTAGTGGCATCAAAAAAGTATATGCTGTTGCTATCATAAGCATTAGTTTTAAAGCCCCCAGTTTTAGTAACTGATAACTGGTAGGATGGGCCTTCGGCCGATGCGGTAACCGTAATTTTTGTTGCCTTGGCAACAAGGCTCATCAACGTGTTGTTCAAGGTAGCGGTTGCGACAACCGTGACCTTGATATCGCTTGGCTCACTGACTTTAGGAGAACTGATCACAGCGTCGCTTGCAATCAATGCTGCTCCTTTGGTAAAATAGTCAGTCGCGATCGTTATGGCATCGCTTGACGCGCTGGACCGGTTGAGCGCGCTTGCGCCAGCCAGGGCGGCCCCGTCAACGACGGACTGGAGCGAACTTCTGAGAACTTCTAGCCGGCCAAAATCGACCGCTGCGCCGGCCGCCAATATCATCGGAACTATGAGCACCGCAAACAAAGTTGCAACCGCACCACGACGTGCAGCCCTGAAAGAACCGACAAACTTTAGGAAAATATCCAGAAATCGCATCATATTTTATACACCCGGATCATTTTCTTAACCTATCATATGCGGTATTTACATAGTTTTGCATCCTGGTCACCGAACATCGAAAGATTTCCATCAACACTGACCTGCTAATATCCCGGATCTGAAGAAGGCATCCAAATCGGCGGCGGTATGAACCAGTGGCTGCTGAGGTGGACTAGAAAGCAACCGATACAGGATCGTGCCTCGCAGGTTTGGCATAGCAACGGACTCTGGGGCAGCGACTGCGCCCAAGTCGAAGATTGTCGCTATACAACGGTTGGACCATGACTGTGTTGGTTGATTTAGGCGACAAGCTAAGACGTTTGCGTCGGTCAGGGCTGCTCCATCGACGAAAAATCGTAGCAACATTTTCAGAGTTTCCACACGAACAAAGTCGACAGTCGTTCCCGTTGCCAGGATCAGCGGGATCATCATCACCGCGAACAGCACCGCGACCGCGCCGCGCCGTTCGAAATGCCGACAACACCGAAAGCAGGAAATTCAGGATGCGCAATAGTATCATCGGATACTCAACAGTTCCCGGTCAGACCAGTGGAGGGACTTGGTCCGGATATGCTGCCGGTGTTGCGTGGCCGTCCATAAGTGATCTGGGTGAGAGCGTAACTCTTGCCGAGCATATAGGACAGAACGGGCGTGTAGGCGTAGGTCGTCTTGACGACGATCACGCTGTCGCTGCCAAGACTCATTTTCGCTGCAAGAGTGCAGGCAGCCGACTTGGTCATTCCGGGAGCACCACCTAGCAGCGTTTGCCAGGCAACTGCTGAAGCTGTTCCTGTCGAGGTGAAGGTGACACTGGCGACTGCAGCGGTCAGGCCGGAGCCCGCGAATGGCGCCATGACCCGTTGCCCACCGGAATAAGCAATTGCGAGCGAGTTGGCGGTCGCGCTGTTCTGGCCGGTCACCATGTTCTGGATGACCTGGGCCGCCAATGCCATCTTGGTCTTGACCCGGATCAACTGCGTTACCTCGAAGGTGCCCAGGAACAGCATCACCAGGATCGGCGAAAGCAGCGCCAGTTCCACAGCCGCCACCCCGCGACGATCATGCCACAGGCGATCTGAAAAATGCCGGAGCCTGACCTTCAAGCTAGTCACGACGGCTCGTTCTGGACTGCCTGCGTCGAGAGCAGGATCCATGAGGGACCGCCCAGGTTGATCACCCAGGGTGAGACGAAGGCGCGATTATAGGCGACTTCAGCCAGCACGTAATTGCCACCGCTTCCGGTAGAAAAACTTGTACTCGCGAAGGTCCCGCTGGTCGACGGGATTAAGGCGGACGGGAATCCTGTCGATGAGCTGGCAACGTAGAAGTGCAGTTTCGTACAGTCGAAAAATGTCGACATGTTCGAGCATACTGCCGAACGGAAGGCATTGCTTGTCGTAACGCTACCGATCTGGATCTGTCGCGCTGCCATAACGGTAGCATTATCCAGCACGGCCTGGGCGAACAGCATCAGCCCGTTCTCCATGATGATGAAGACCAGCATCAACAACAGCGGACCTACCAGTGCGAACTCCAGCGCTGTGGTGCCACGCCGCGACCATACGAAACGCCGCAGCAACGTGCCGGGCCTGCTCCGGCTCATCGCATTTCCAGCTGTCCGCATGTCAGGAGCCGCTGCCTAGCGGGGGCGGTGGCGGGGTCGCGCTTTCGCGCAACGCCTGATAGCCGGCCATGGCGCTGCGGGCCTGGCTCTGGCTCATCTGCGTCAGCAACAGGCGAGCGGCCTCGTCGGTGCGATTGTCGAGCGACAGCGCCATCGCCAGGTCCTGGCGCACGCGAGGGCTCGCGTCCGGCGAGGCGGCGATCGGCTGCAGGATGCGGACGGCTGCCGCGGGCTGGCCGCTGATTGCCATCGAGACCGCGAGATCGACTTGCGTCGCCGCGAGCGCTCCACTCTCGGCGCCGTCCTCGATGCCATGCGCGGCCTCCGCGTTGGCCAGCGTGATCGCCCGCCTGTAGTCGTTCTGGGCTTCCGCATGCAGCCCGGACAGATCCGATGCGACGCCCCGGTCAGACAAGGCGGCCTGGTTCGTCGGCTGCAGGGCAATGACCTCGCTGAAGCGCGCGCTGGCCTCCGCCGGATTGGTGGTCAGCGCAACGCGCCCCAGGCCCATCAGTGCCGGCACGCTGCGCACCTGCAGTGTCAGCGCCTGCCGGTAGCTCGCGGCCGCCCTGGGATAGTCGCCGAGCTGGTAGTAGGCGTCGCCGCGACGCAACAGTGCCGGCACGTCGTTCGGGTTGCGTGCCAGCACGGCTTTCGACACCTGCAGCGCAAGTCCGGGCGCGCCTCCCGCAAGCGCGGTATCCGCAAGCCCGAGGCCGAGCCGACCAGCCGCCGGTTGTGTGCCTCCGTGCGCACAGCCGGCCAGCGCCAGTATGCCGAGGAAGGCGCAGGATGGTGCGGGAGCGCGGAATCGAAAACGGGACATGAGCGGGACCATCAATGCTTCATTGTCTTCAGCACCTGCACCGCGATCGGGCCGGCGACGATGAGGAAGACGCAGGGGAGGATGAACAGGATCATCGGGATGGTGAGCAGGACCGGCAGCCGTGCCGCACGCTCCTCGAAACGAGTCAGTGTTTCCTGGCGGAGTTCCGTTGCCAGCGTCCGTAACGCAAGGCTCAACGGAGTACCGTACTGGATCGACTGCACCAACGTCGTACCAAGGCGCTTGAGGCTGGAAAGTCCGGTGCGCTCACCCATGTTGATGAGCGCGGTACGCGTATCCGATCCCAAAGTAAGTTCGTTGTACGTGATCGTTAATTCGGCAGCGAGTTTTGGATGCGCATGCACTACCTCGACGCTGACCCGCTGGATCGTGGATTCCAACGCGAGCCCCGCCTCTGCACAAATGACCATCATGTCGAGCCCGTCTGCGAGGCCCTTCTCGATCGCGGTCAGATAGGTCTTGCGGCGTTGCCCGATAATCATGTTGGGCAGCATCAGTCCGGCTACGGCGGCACCGGCAACAAGCCCGAACACCATGATCGGTCTCATCGTGGCATGACGCAGCAGCACGAACGCTCCCACCGGCGCCCCAATCGCCAGCAGTATCTTGGCACCGACGAACAATTCGAAATTATGCGACGTCATCAGCCCGCCGGCGCGGAGGGTCTGCTCGAGCTCTACTCGTGTTTTGACCGACAACAGGCCGCTCGCCGTGATCGCGCTGCCCAGCGCGCCGATCACGGCCGCAATCGGGCGCGGACGATTCTCCGGCCCTTCGGCAACCATGCCCATCGCCCGGTTGCGCGCTTCCCCGATGCGCGCCCTGATCCTGTTTGTCGCCAGCCGTCGATCGATCGCTACCGTGCCGCCGGCCAGCAGCAATCCGGCGACCAGAGCGATTGCTGCCTCCCAGGCTCCAACAACAGAAACATTGTCGATCATGAAAGGCTCTTCTGGATCAGCGTACGCATCGACAGGACGCCGAGGCCAAGCAGCCCGAGGGTAAAACCCAGGATGATGTGGCCGGTCGGTTCAGTTAGCAGTGCCATCACGTAGCGCGGGTTCATGAACCAGAGCGCTATGAACAGCAGGACCGGCAGCACTGTCAGCACGTTGGCGCTGGTACGCGCCTCGGCTGCCAGCGCATAGCCGCGTGAACGGGCCGCCACGCGCTTGCGGATGGTGTCGGCCAGTCCATCCAGGGTTTCGCCAAGATTGCCGCCGGTCTGGCTCTGCAGGCTGAGTGCGGTGGCGAAAAAGCGATATTCCGGCAGGCCGTTACGCTCTCCCATCATGCGCAGCGCCTCGTCCAGCGGCAGGCCGATCGCGAGCTGGTCCACCACGAGGCCGAACTCGATCGCCGTCGGCGGCGGGCCGTCCCGCGACACCGAGGCGATCGCGTCGCTGACCGGAATACCGACCCGCACGCCGCGCACCACCATCGCCAGTGCATCCGGGAATTGCTCGAACAGCGTCGAGGCACGCTTGCGCTGCCAGCGTCCGAACAGCATCCGCGCGGCCATGGGCCAGAACGGCACCGTCAGCAGCAGGCCGGCGCGTCCGGCCAGCAAGGTCGTGGCGCACGCCACCAGTGCCGCCAGCGGCAGCGCGATCGCGATCACCGTCCCCGGATGCAGTGGATAAAGGTCAAGCCGCCGCGGATTGTAGCCGAATATCCGGCTGATCAACGGCTTGCGCGCATCCGGTGCGGGCTTGGTTGCAAGGCCATCCGATTCCGACAAGTCGACGAAGGAAATCCGTTCGTGCCGATCGAGTGCGGCCCGAAACCGCTCGTTGCGTCTCTTCACCTGCTGTCTCGACCCTGCCGCGAGATGCAGACCCAATCCGGCTGCGAACAGCAGCAGGAAGGAGCTGGGCAGCAGCAGGCTTGCCGCATTCATCGAGCCGCCTCATCGAGTGCTGCCATCCATGCACGCTCGAGACCGAAGTAAGACAGCCGCTCGTGATATTTCGGACGTGTGCGGCTGACCTTGTAGCGGCCGATCAGGCGCCCGGCAGGATCCTCACCGATGATTTCCAGACGGAACACGTCATTGAGGGTGACGATATCTCCTTCCATGCCGATCACTTCCGTGACCTGGGTGACCCGCCGGCCGCCGTCGCGCTGACGCTCGATCTGCACCACGAGATCGACCGCGCTGGTGATCTGCTGGCGGATCGCGCGAGACGGCAGGCCGGTATTGCCCATCTGCACCATGTTCTCGATGCGGATCATTGCGTCGCGCGTGGTGTTGGCATGAATCGTCGACATCGAGCCGTCATGGCCGGTGTTCATTGCCTGCAGCATGTCGAACGCTTCGCCGCCACGCACTTCGCCGATGATCACCCGGTCGGGGCGCATGCGCAGCGCGTTGCGCACCAGGTCACGCTGCGTTATCTCGCCGCGTCCCTCCAGGCTGGTTGGTCGTGTTTCCAACCGTACCACGTGCGGCTGCTGCAGTTGCAGCTCGGCAGCGTCCTCGATGGTCACGATCCGCTCGCCATGGTCGATCATGCGCGAAATCGCGTTCAGCATCGTCGTCTTGCCGGAGCCGGTGCCGCCGGAGATGACGATGTTCAACCGTGCACGTCCGGCGATCTCCAGGATGCTGGCCACCGGCGCGGTCAACGCGCCGAAGCCGATCAGCTTCGCGAAGTCGATCGGCTTCTTGCCGAATTTCCGGATCGAGATGTACGGTCCGTCGAGAGCCAGCGGCGGCAGGACGATGTTCACACGCGAACCGTCCTTCAGCCGCGCATCGACCATCGGACTCGACTCATCGACCCGCCTGCCGACACCAGCGGCAATGCGCTGACAGATCCCGATGACGTGCGACGCGTCGCGGAACCGCACGTCGGTCTTCACCACCTTGCCGGCACGCTCGATGAACACGCAGTCGGGGCCATTGACCATGATGTCGGCGATGCTGTCATCGTCGAGCAACGGCTGCAGCGGACCCATGCCCAGCATGTCGTCGACCAGCTCCTCTGCGAGCTGGCGCTGCTCACGGCCGTTGAGCTGAATGCGGTTGGAGGTGGCAATCTCCGAGACCAGCCGTTCGATGTCGATCCGTAGCCGTTCCGGCGTCGCATTGGCGACGGCGCTCGGCTCGATCCGCGTGAGGCATAGCCGGCGCAGCTCGCGCACCGCCTCGTTGTGGGATGGCGCAAGAGCACGCGATGGTGGAGCTGCAAAGACGCGCGCGGCCGATACTGGAACTGCTGCGCCGATCGGGTCGGCGGCGGGTGCGGCGACCGTCTTGAGTGGCGGATCCGGCAGGATCGGCGGCGCCGCAAGAACGACCGAGCCTTCTGCCACCGGTATCGTAACCGATGCCATGACGTCCTCTTGCGTCGGCCTTCGCCCGAATATGGGGCCCTGGTTCATCCACCTGCTCCAGATCGGATGCGGCCGCGGCTCGACCGTCCAGCATCCGGCCGCGCTTCCGCCGACGGGTCGGCTTGCCGCCGGTTGAACATACCCGTGGAACTTCCCGGACTGTCGAGCAACCGTTCGAATGCGGCATATTTAGCGAGTTCCGTGATTCTATCACGAAACTTTCCACGCAGGGCCGCCTCTGGCAGGCCAAGCGTTGCAGCGGGACCGAGCTGCTTCGGCATGTCGGGAATTGCCACGTCGGGAACGATTCCGAGGCCTTCCTCCACCTGTCGCTGGGTAAGACCGCCAGGCTGCCCGACACGGTTCAGCACGACGATCGGCCGCTCCGACTGCAACGGTCCGTTCGGCAGCGCCAGCATGCGCAGCGTGTCACGGATCGACACCAGCGTCGGCTCCATGACGAGAATGCGTCTATGCGCCAGGCTCATGAAGTCGAGCATGTGCGGCTCCTGCTGCAGCGGAACGTCGCCGACAATCACCGTGTATCGTCGCTGCATCATCCCGATGAGCTTCGCCGCCGCTCCCGGCTCGTAGAATAGCGGCTCGGTGAGCCGTTCCTCGCTTGCCAGCACCGAAAGCCGGTTCGCGGCGACGCTGGTGTCGAGGATTTGCGCGGTACGCTCGATGAACAGCTCGTCGACACGCTCCGGCGTTTCCATCGCCGTGCGCAAGCCGCCGGTGACCCGAACGCCGAGCAGCATCGCCGCGTTGCCGCGGTGCAGATCGGTGTCCAGCAGCGCCGTGTGCTGGCGCCTGTCGATGGCAAAATGCCAGGCCAGATAGGCAGCGATCGTGGTGGCGCCGGCGCCGCCGCGGACGCCCGTTACCGAAAGGAACCGAGCAGCTTGTGTCGCCGCGGATGCCCTGTTCCGGCCGGATACCAGCGGCGCGAAGTGGCGCAGTACCATGTCGCGGGTCAGTGGTTTCGGCAGATAGTCGACACTGCCGAGGCCACGGGTGATCTGGCGGTAGAAGTCGAGGTCGCCTCGATCGCCGACCACCAGCACCTGGACATCCGGCTCCAGTACGTCCGCCAGCTCCGAAAGTGCCGATAGCGGCTGCGCCTCGCCCCCTACATCGATAATAAGGGTGCGTGGCGTGGCGTTTTTGCGTAACGCGACAATTGCGGTACGAACGCCGCCACGCCGGATCTCCAGCGTTCCCGCCATTGTCTCCGACAGCCCTTCGCGCAGCGCGGCTTCTGTCCCGGAGTCGGCGGCATAGGCAATCAAGGCTGGGCGATCGTGACGGGCCGGCTTGGTGGTACCGTCCGAGTTACCGCCGCCCGACTGCGGCAACTGCCCATGTTCCGGTTGAGGAACGTTGTCACTCATTGCGATCCGCTTCCCGTGGAAGTCGACTCGTTTTTCAGCGGCTTGGTTTTGTCATTATGCAAACGCGTCACGGCAGCCGCGTCCAACTGGGCGTCCGAGCCGGGAGTGCCGTGACCCGCGACGGTATCGGTCTTGTCGACCGCTTCGGCATCAAAATTGGCCTGATTGACCCCTGTCGCATGCCACGTGCCGGGCTGGTCGAATGGATTGCAGCCGCCGAGCACAAGCGTTCCGAGCAGAAGCGGGACATAGAGCCAGGCTGAACGGTTCGTGCTCATCGAACGATAAATCCTGCATCGCCCGGTATCGGTATCGGCCGGTCCTGGCCGCGCTGACGCAACAGCAATACGCGCTCCAGGTCGTTCGGCGGCGTATAGCCCCCGCCTGCCTCGTGCAATACAGCCGGATCGCTGGCCGAACCGACGATGTAGGGCGTCACGATGATCACCAGTTCAGTCTGATTATGCTGATAGCTGTCGGAACGGAACAACGCACCCAGGATCGGAACTTCGCCGAGCCCCGGGGTGAAGTTGTTCGCCTGCGTGGTGCTGTCCTGCAGCAGTCCGGCGATGGCGAAGCTCTGCCCCGAGCCGAGCTCGATCGTGGTTTCCGCACGCCTTACCGTGAGCGCCGGGATCGACAGACTTCCATTACCTTCCGCGAGCGTGATCGCGCCTGCCGAGGCGGCAGTCGCCAATTGGCTGACTTCGGGCCGCACATGTAGGCTGATCCGTCCCGAGCTTAATACGGTTGGCACGAAGGACAGCGACACGCCGAACTGCTTGTATTCGATCGAGATACCGCCATTGCCGCTCCCCGAACTCTGAAAAACCGGAATCGGATACTCGCCGCCGACCAGGAAGCTGGCACTTTCGCCGCTCCGGGCTGTCAGGTTCGGCTCTGCCAGGACGCGGACGAGATTATCTGTCGCCAGCGCCTCGATCACAGTGTCGACGCTCAGCCCCTTGCCGGTATAGACGCTTCTCAACGTGCTGCCGACGCCGTTGGTGGTCGCGAAGTCGAGTGCGAACTTGCCGATCGTGCCGAGCGCGGACCAATCGACGCCGAGATCCCGCGTCACCTGCCGCGTCATCTCGGTGATCCGGACTTTTAATCCGACCGTGGCTGAACTGCTTACGGTCAGCGCGTCTGTGGCCTTTTCGGCGCTTGGCAGGTTCAACGAAGCGGCGACTTCTGCTCGCTCGGCATGGACCGGGTCCGGCACGGTCCCGGTGAGGGTGACGCCGCCCGCTTCCGGGTGCACCGTGACCTGCCCTGCAGGACCCGGCAGATCGGAGGAAGAGGCGGCGATCGAGCGGCCGATGACCTTCGCGTCATTAGTATTAGTACCCACGATCACGTCGTAGAGCGCGACGGTCTGACCGTTGGAATCGAGTGCTGCCACTGTGGTGTGGCCCTGTTTCAGACCGAACAGGAACAGCGACCGTGCGCTGGCCGGCCGTACCTCCACCACCTTCGGGTCGGCTACGAAGATATTCGCGGCCGTCCGAGCCAGCTTTACGATCCGGCCGGTGCCGGCCTCGATCGACAGACCTGGAAGGTTACGTGCTGCCGCTGGAGACGCGGCCGACAGGCAAGCCAGCGCAAGAACCGCGATGGTCCATTCGCAACGCATCAGAATTTGTATTCCTTGTCGGCAGTGCCGTCGAATACGTGAACCGAGACGACAGGCGGCGGCTGCAGCCCATCGAGCGAATGCATCACGGCACCCGCCCACGTCGTGCTTCCCGGAACGGGTTTCGTGACAGGCAATTGGTCTGGCGCCTTGTCCGCTGTGCCGGGGATAGCGGAGCGTATTGCGAACGCCACCTTGCCGAGACGCAGCGCCACCGCAAGCCGCTCGGCATCCGCTGGAGACACTTCAACCGTCACGGAAGCACTCTGTGGAGCGTTATTGGCTCCGGACCCTTTTTCGTCGGTCGTTTGCGGCTGCACGAGCTGGCGGTCGATTGCCAGAACGCGCAGGTCGGCTAGCACGGTTTCCGCCGAGATCTGTCGGTCCAACTGAACCGAACTGGGCATTTGCTGCGTCAGGATCAGGTCGAGCCGGTCACCCGGCCAGATCAGTCCGGCATCGGATACGACCTGGTCGTGCGAGATGGTGAAGGCCCGCATCCCGGGGGCCAGGATCGCGGCTACGAAGCCATGTTCGCCGGACAGGAGCAGGTCGTTGGGATCGAGCACAGCTTCGTGCGGAATCGGCCGGCGGATCAGGGCGCCGATCAGTTGCGCGCGGGCGGCCGGCGTATCGCGCCGTGCGTTCGGCGGTGCCGCCTCCTGCGCGATCGAAGCGGTGGACAGGTCCTCGGGACGCACGAATGATCCAGGCGAGAGGTCGTGGGCTGCAATCAGCAGATTAAGCATGACCGGCGCCACCTTGGGTACGGCTAAAGCCACTTGCTGTGGGGAAGCCGGCTGATGCATGGCGCGCCATCCGAAGGCACCGAACCCGGCAAGCCCGATCGCCATCAAAGCAAAAAGAAACAGGCGCAGAATCACGATGCCAGTTCCTTACCGAACACGTAGAACGTGCCGACTGAGATCGCAACCGCGTAGGGCAGCGAAAAACCGCGGCAGATTCGGTGCCGCTCGATACGCAGGATGCGCCGGAACGGGTCGGCGGGCGAAGATGTCATCCGCTTGGACAGCAGGCGCATCATTGTCCAGTACACCAGGCCGAGCACGCCGCCGGCAAGAGTAATGGCCAGCACCAGCATGGGAACCGCGGCCGGATGCACCAGGAGGGCCGTAGCAGCGAACAGTTTCGCATCGCCACCGCCCATGATGCCATGCCGCCACAAGACAAAAGCCGGAATAAAGACGGCGAGCATCGCCAGAATTGAAACGGGAAGGGTATGCGCCACCGCCTGCATTGCCACGCCGTCCAGGCCGAGTGCCATGCACACTCGATTCGATACCATGCGCGCTGTGAGATCGCTGGCAGAGGCGGCCAACAAGAGCGGAATGGCGATCAATACACAGGGACCGACATTCATCTCAGTAACAGACCGGGTATTCCATCATCTCTACAGGTATGCAAGTGCAAGGCTGGTGGTAAGGCATCTGCCCCACCACCAGCTGGTGCACAGCTTAACTAGCGGCGGGAGAGGTGCCGACGCTCGAACTAATCGAGGTAAAGATTTTGTTCATACCAGTGCCGAGCGTAGTGACAGCGCCAATAATGACAACCGCGATGAGGCCGGCAATGAGCGCATACTCGAGCGCCGTTACCGCGCGCTGGTCGTGCTTCAGGTTCCAGTAAGTCTTCAGGTATTCGATCATGTAAGGTTGCCCTGCTATTAAGGTCAGTAAATGAGAGCCGGCTGGCTATATTTGCCTTCTACTCCCAAGGTTTTTCTTACTCAACAAGATTCATGTTGGCCCATGTATTATTTAAATTGATTTCTTAATCGAATTAAACTTTCTTGTTCAATAATAGCTATTATTATCTAGCAAAAGACACACTTGACCTTTTTAAGATTGTTTTTGATACATACCAGAATTTGGTCATCAATAGGATCAGCCCATGTACTATTTTCAATAGAAACAATTCGAGGTAATGACATGGGTCCAAGTATAGCCGGCATTCAAATGGATCAGGAAGGAAAGGAGTTGGAGCCCGCCCTCAGACCTGTCCATGGTGCAGACGACTGGTCCGTCTCCGGTCGCCCAATACGATACTTATATACTACCTTCGTAATTCTCTCTGCACTGCTGATGTTCTCAGGAGCAGTCGGCTATCGCGCCTATCCCCATGATTCCAACGACTTCTTTGCTTTTAATTCCTTCTCGCGCTTCATTCGCCAGCATCCACCGATGTTGATCTACGACCAAGAGTTGCTACGTCATTTCCAGGATCTGCCACATAATAAGCTGCTCGCGTTCATGTACCATCCAGCCATGATGCTGCTGTTGTGGCCGCTGGCGTATCTTCCATACGATGTTGGCTACGTACTCTGGGTCGGCATCGGCCTCGTTGCCTGCTGCGTCGCCATTGCAGGCTCTCGAGACGGTTGGCCACTCGCGCTGCTTGTTGTCGTGGCGCCGTCGACATTGTGGACCGCCCTCGCGGGCCAGAGTACCCTTCTCCTGGCGGCGTTGCTGATTGGTGGCCTGCTTTTGTCGCCTCGTCGTCCATTGCTGGCCGGTCTTTTAATCGGGCTCGCCACATACAAGCCGCAACTCGGGCTTCTTGTGCCAGTCGCTCTGGTCGCAGCTGGGCAATGGCGAACCATATCGGCCGCATGCGCAACCGCGTTGTGCATTGTTCTGTTCAGCATATTAGCATTTGGAGTGCCGGTATGGCTGGCTTGGTTTCATCATCTTTCTTCGATCATCGATATGCGCTTCGCTCAAGGCACGAATTGGGCACCAATCCAGGCAACAGTGGCATCTAACTTGATGACTGCGGGTGTTGGTTGGCGTTTGGCCAATACGTTACAGATTATTACTTGCGTTTTTAGTGTGATCTGCATTTGGCACTGCTTCCGGCCGTCTGCTCGGGACCAAAGTAGAAATAGCAGCCTTCGGCTTGAGGTCGCAGCCCTTGGTGCCGCGACTTTTCTGGCTGCTCCATATGCTTTCACCTACGATTTGCCGCTATTTACTGGTGCCGTACTTCTGTTCGTTGACGAGCGTCGTCGCGCAAAGGGTCTATTTATGTTTCGAGAGGTGCTTGCGGTCGTCGCAAGCATGATGGTGCCCTGCTTCATCCTGTCCGATTGGCTGCATAGCTGCAGCAGCGTAGTGATAACAGTTATGCTCTGCACAATCCTGCATCGGATTTGGGACTTGCGACGCGAGCAAGACCAGAGCAGTAGGCTGGCTTATCTGCCGCTTCCGGTTGGGTTCAAGGCGTGATGATTTTCGGCAACGCGTGCATACCCCGACGCGCCGAGTTCAAAGCTGAACCAGCCATACCTGGACCCCAGACCGCAATGCCGAACGAAGATGATACCCTGAGGATGCTGTAGGAATCAGATGCTGGCAGCAGTGCGTAGCCATTCACGCTGGAGTCCCGTCCCTCCCAAGCGTTCATCACCGAATGCAGGTACGACTGGCCAAGGTTTGGATCGGCGGAGTGGTACAGCGCCACGGCCCGATTCCAGTCGCCGGTGCGTTGGTGCAGGCGGCTCAGGATGCCTGCCGCTGCCTGGGCATTGAGTTCGCTGTCAAACGCATCCTGCCACTGCTGGAACACGTCCTGATGGTAAAGCAGGTCTATCTGGAAACAGCCAAGATCGATCATCCGCTTTCCGGCGGCGAGCAGGCCTTGCGCATAGCGCTCGGCTTCCTCGGCGCTATCGAAGCGCTGGCCCGGCTCGGAATCGTTGCCGTTCACACTCCAACTCCAACTGCCGCTTTCCACCTTGCCAATCGCCGCCAGCAGGCCGGATGGGATCCCGTTGCGCAGTTCGGCTGCCCGCGCGGCCTCAAGACAGGCCGATGCATGTGCCGCCGAGCTGAAATGTAACATGATCACTGCTAGCAGTGCAGTGCGCGACCATGACGTGGTTAGCGCACCACGTGGCTTTGCATGCGATAGGCTGGCGGAGCGCCACATCGATAATTGCTCTGATTCCGAGGTCTGCCTTCGTCCCGGTTCAGAACTCCCGTCGATGGTCACGGCAAAGAAGGCGCGATTCTGACCGCCTCCGCAATCCGAAACATACAAATCTTGTTCTTGAGACTTGCACCACGCCAGGATCGGCACGAAAATGAAGGCCTATGGCGGTTCGATCGGCGCGATGATTTTTAAAACGAATACTGCGGTACGGCTGCGGGCTACCAGTGAGTTGCTGCTTATCGACGTGATCGACGAGGAAACGGCAATCGCGTTCTGCCGTCGTTTTGGCGCCGGCGGTCCCGAAGGCGTGGCCGAGCCCTTCCCGCTCGATAACCTGCGGGAAAACGTGATCCGGTTACCCGCTCCGACGGACACACGCTTGAAAATGTCGCCGATCGGCAAAGTGCTATGCGGTATTGGTCTACATAGCTGGCAACCAAAGTCTTTTCACAATCGGCCGCCACTTGGCGATATTACCGGCATGGTTTGCAAGCATTGCGGGGAGATCCGCCTGAATGATCGCTGAACATCGAAATGCTCGGCCACACTGCGGACATCGTGGCAGCTATAGGTTAGCGGAGAAAAACATCATCGATCCGCTGCGACAAGACCCTTTTGGTCAGGGTGCCAAATAGCTCGAATATGGATAGATAACGTAATGACAGCCCAGATCAGCGCCCCACCAATTATGTCAATGACATAGTGGCCACCGATAGGAATCGTTGAGATCAGGATAATGCTACTCCACGTCCAGGCGAGACCAGAGAGTGCCCGCAGGTCACGTAGAGCATGAGCCGTCATCAGCGCCATGATGGCATGGAACGATGGAAACTCGACCACCCCCTCCAAGTGGCGAACGTCTATAACGTTCACAGTTCGCGAATGATAGGCTTGGAAAACAGGTAAAAAGAACCGTCCAGCGCCCGTCGGCAGCATGGTGAGGATGTCAGGCGATACTCCATAATAGGTGAATGCTCCAATGGCCGGGGCGCCGGCAGCTAGAAAAGCACATACCGGCGCTGTTGCCGCGAAGACAAAGCATAGTTCCCACATCCGGGTTTCACGTCGTCTTAGGCCCAACAAGATTACAGTTGCGAACACCATCGGAACGGTGCTTACGTAGGCAACCTCGAGCACTGACGTAATTATCGAGTAAGGGGCCATCCACGCGACGAGTGTTGGCGTGTACAGGCCGAGAATGGCGTCTGCTCGGGCAAGTGACACGTCGATCAGCGGCGCACCCGTACGCAGTGCGGCCAGGGCAGCCATGCCTGCCACCAGCCCGGCCCACGTCACCACAGCCAGGCCGCCGGCTACCGGACCGATGATCGGATCGGGACGCCAGCGAGTGTAGATTACATTCAGGCCGGCAAGAATGAGTACAGCGCCTGCAAATGGCGCCAACGGGACTACCGCTACTGAGGTGCCTGTTGCCCAAAACAGGAACACAGCTATGACCGTAGCAAGCAAGCAGGTGCAATAAGCCGCCGCGCATAGGCTTGGTGTTGCAACTACCAGCCGTTCCGGCTGGCGCGCCATCATGCTGGCCGACCGTCCGCGCGCCGGATAATGACGACCAGCAGCACGGCCAGCACCGATGGTGCCAAGGGTATGCCCACATTCATGGCAATCGGCCGCGCTACCATCGGCAGGACATAGGCAGCCAGCAGGGTCAATTTTTCCCAGGGTCGCCATCCCGTCCGCTGCGCCTCGGCCATCACCCAGGCGAGCGGTAGCGCCAGTATCATGAGGTCGTAATCGAGCAGAAATGGCGTGGCGAGCATCGCCGCTGCCGCAAGCATGGCGCCCTCCGCGTGTCCGCCCGGCCGCCGGGCGAGAGTCAGCGCGAGTAGGATGCCGGTGCCTGCCGTCACCACCGCCTGGACGGCATAGGCAAGCCCAAGGCTGCTGTGCAGCACTCGCATTCCGGCGAAAGTGCTGACCATCTTCGCCGGGTCGACCAGGCCGGCTTCCAATGTTCTGCGCGCGAGCGGCGCGACATCGAGGAAGCCACGCCATGCCGCGTCCCCGAGTAGCAGCCACGACAATGCACAGAGTCCAATGGCGGAAATCGATGCTCCTGCCAACATGCGCCACCGCCGCGCCGCCAGCAGCCCGATCGGCACAAGCAGCCCCAGTTGCGGCTTGAACACCAGTGCGCCCAGGCACATGCCTGCAAGCATTGGTCGACGGCGCAGGAGCATGCCGCCGCCGAAGCAGGCGGTGCTGAGAAAGCCGTTTTGGCCATGGCCGGCATTCACCAGGACAGCCGGGAAGGCGAGCATCGGCAGCAGCGCCCAACGCTGGGGCAACAGACAACGCAGGCAGGCGAGCGCGGCAAGGCCGGTGCTGGCAAGCCAAACCATCAGGGCGACCAGATAGGGAAGCGCCGCCAATGGCAGAAACAGAAGTAGCGCAACCGGCGGATAGAAGAAGGCGTAGTAGCCGACAGGTGCAGTCGGAAATGCAGTTTGCTCGGAGGCCGCATGCGTCGCCGGCCGGTAAGGCGCTGTGATATCTCCTGCCCGCACGAGGCGGCCTGCAGTCCAGAAACTGACAAAGTCCGTTCCAAGCGGTTTGCCCATCCTATCGACGCCATCGCGTGACAAACCGACCCAGGCAATCGTGACAGCAAGGCTGATCGCGGCCAGGATACGGCACCAGGCACGTGCCCGTTCCGTGGTGAGCCAGTTCGCTGAGCGCAGTACATCGATCGGCAGAACCACGACACGTCTCCTGGAATAGAATAGCCGGATAATACGATGCTTTTCCGCAACGAGTACGGCTGTTTGGAGTTGAATAGGGTAGGATTAAACGGGACAGTACTCGCTACCGGAAAAGCGGCACTTGAAGCGTCCCGACTATTGAATTTTCCCGTTTTGGAATCTTAAGTATCATGAACCATAGCCTAAAATATTCATCGGAGCGATTGGCAAGCTGCTATCCGGTGATGATCACTTGACCGAAAGCTGTGGGCGCATAGGGACGCCATCGGTCTGTTGCGTGGTCTCTCGGCAGCTGGCAGGCGTTGAGGTTGATCGGCGTTGGTTCGGCGGCGGCAATCCGCCTCGTGAGTCAGAAGCTGAAACGGGGCATGCGTGTCAGCAGCAAAGCCTAAGAGAACCTCATCCAGCTTGGCTCGTGTCAGGTGTAGGTGAACTTGCGTCTTCAACATCTCGATGCGCACCGCCGGCTTGACCAGACGTAGCCACAACGTGGGCGTATAATTGCAACCATCGCTACGGCAGCATCGTCTGCGATCTGGAATGCCGGCGCGTGGTGGCCTAGTTGCCGGATCGCGAACCAGCAACTGCCAAAACCTGGCTGCGTCCGGCGGTGGCTACGGCGGCGCTGTGACCCAAGCACTGCCCGATGCCCCCAGGTTGCCGATCGACAGCACCCGATGAAGAACGCCAATGCTGTATTCCTGAACGCGGCGCTGCCGACCGCAGGCGAGCGGCTCATGATAGTCAACCCGCTCGAGGGCAATCAGCGACACGCACGACGTTTGCCACAGCAGGTGGTAGCTCGGCGCAGCCAGCCCCGCATTTTCAGATAAGACATTGTGAGAATTGGCGGACCCGAAAGGATTCGAACCTTCGGCCTTCGCCTTCGGAGGGCGACGCTCTATCCAGCTGAGCTACGGGTCCCGCGCAGGCTGCATAGCCTGAAGCGCTGCCGAATGCCAGTCCGAAACCGGGACTTCGATCAGGGCGTCCCCGCACCCGCGAGAGCGTCCAGATTGCCGGGGAGATAGGCCGGCACCGTCCCCGCCCATCCCTGGCCGGCTACCCAACCGGCCGCGGCGATGTCCCCGCCGGACGGCAGCGGCTGGTCCGGGGTCAGAATCCAGGAGACGACATCGTCGATGACCGCCATCCGGGTCAGGTCGCGCATCAACAAATGATAACCGGCGGGATAGACGCTGCGGCGCACGTCCGGCGGCATCGTCGTCCAGGTGGCGGCCATCGACCGGGCCGGCACCAGTTGGTCGCGCCCGCCATAGGCCAGCAGAACACGACCCTGCATCCGCGAGGCGGCGTTCTGCGCCCGGCTCATCAGGTTCACCAGGCCGCGCAACGTTGCAGTCCGGGTGGTCCGCACCGTCAGCGGATCGTAGGCAAGCCGATACAGGGCGGCACGGTTGTCGCTGGCCATGATCTTCAGCGGCAGCTCCCGCCCGGTCAGTTCCCAGTCCGGCGCCAGGGTCGCGGCGGCCCAGAGCGAGGCCGTCATGAGCGGGTTCATCTGGTCCCGGCTCCAGACCGCCGGCGCCAGCAGAATCGTGCCGGCGATCGGCGGTGCGTCCGGCCGGGCGGCCAGGCACATCAGCACGGCGCCGCCCATGCTCTCGCCCATCAGGTAAAGCGGCACCCCCGGATGCCGCGCCGACACCAGCCGGGCGAGCTCGGCCGCGTCCGACACCAGCCGGTCGGTACCGGGCCAACGTCCGCGCATCGGCGCGGCCCCGAAGCCGCGCTGGTCCGGCGCGTAGACGGTGATCCCTCTCGCAGCCAGCACAGGCGCCGGCAGTTCCCACGCATCGCGGCTGTCGTTGAAGCCGTGCAGTGCCAGGATGATAGCCCTGGGCGCGCTCGTGCCGGCGGCCGGCCAGACCCGGGCAGGCAGACGGGCGCCGTCCGACACGGTGAAGACCAGGTCGGCCGGGACCAGCCGTCGGTCGGCGGCATGCGCGCTGGACGAGCGGTGCGGTGGCGTATCGAGGTGAAGTGGAACGGCCGCGGTGCAGCCGGCGAGCCAGGCCAGCACAGCCGAACCCAGCACGGCCCGGCGGGCAACGGATCCGGGCGGCATCGACCACGTCCGGCGGCGGATGGTGCGGATCAGGACGCGTGGACCGGCAGAGGTTTCAAAGCGCACCCGTCCTGCGTATCATCCCGATATTCTCCAGGCCAAACTTCGAGGCGACACGATGCCGTTCGGCGCAGCCACTCCTACCCCGCAACTCGGGGCCGCCGCTATCGAGACCATCGTCGTCAGCAGCCGCGTGCTGGCCTGCGACGGCGATGCAGGCCCGCTCGGCCATCCCCGCGTCTGGTTGCGCATCGTCGAGCGGCAGACCTTCTGCCCCTATTGCTCGCGTGTGTATGTGCTGGCGGCGGGCGCCGGCGAAGGCGACGATGCCGGCCATTGACCGTGCCTCCAGACCGCCCGGCCCCCGATCTGCTCACGCCCGATGCGCCGCTGGCCGATCCCGACAATCCGGTCACTGAGTCCGGCCCCGTCGATACGGACGCCCCCTGGGCCGGCATCCATCTGGTACTAATCGACGGCTCCGGCTTCATCTTCCGCGCGTTCCACGCCCTGCCGCCGATGAGCCGGTCCGACGGCACGCCGGTCAACGCGGTATACGGCTTCACCAACATGGTGGCCCGGTTCCTGCGCGACCATGTCGGCACCCATCTCGCGGTGATCTTCGATGCCGGGCGCATCACCTTCCGCAACGAGATGTACGACCAGTACAAGGCGCAGCGGCCCGATCCGCCGCCCGAGCTGATCCCGCAATTCGCCCTGGTGCGCGAAGCGACCGCGGCATTCGGCATCCCGTCGATCGAACTGGCCGGCTGGGAAGCCGACGACCTGATCGCCGCCTATGCCTGCAAGGTGGCGGCCGGCGGCGGGCGCTGCACCATCGTGTCGTCGGACAAGGACCTGATGCAGCTGATCCGGCCGGGCATCGACATGCTCGACCCGATCAAGCAGAAGCCGATCGGCGAGAACGAGGTGCGCGAGCGCTTCGGCGTCGGTCCGGACAAGGTGATCGAGGTCCAGGCGCTGATGGGCGACAGCGTCGACAACGTGCCGGGCGTGCCCGGGATCGGACCGAAAATCGCCAGCACGCTGGTGCTGGAATACGGCGACCTCGACGGCATCTACCGCGCCATTCCGACCATGAAGCCGTCCAAGCGCCGCGATGCGCTGGTGGCGCACGAGGCCGCCGCCCGCATGTCGCGCGAGCTGGTGATCCTGCGCCACGATGCACCGCTGCCGCTGCCGATCGAGCAGCTCGCCTTCACCTCGCCGGACAGCGTTCGCCTCGGCACCTGGCTCGGGGAGATGGGCTTCAGTTCAATCGCCCAGCGCCTGTCGATCGAGGCACTGTCGCCCGGCCCCAGGTCGCGGCCGGCCCCCACCGCGCCTGCCGGTGCCGAGCCAACCGCCGATGCGCTGATCCCGCGTCATGACGCGCCGTTCAGCGACTACGACACCATCACCGATCTCGACGTGCTGGCCGGCTGGGTCGCCGAGGCACGCCAGGCCGGCCTGTGCGCGGTCGATACCGAGACCAACGGGCTCGACCCGTTGCGGGCCGACATGGTCGGCTTCTCGTTGGCGACGAAGCCGGGACGCGCCTGCTACGTGCCGCTGCTGCACGAGGGCGACCTCGAGCATCCGGTCGGGCAGCAGCTTGATAGCGCCGCCGCGCTGGCCGTTATCGCGCCGCTGCTGACCGATCCCGGCGTGCTCAAGATCTTCCAGAACGCCAAGTTCGACATCCTGGTGCTGGAACGGGCGGCCAGGGGCATCCTTTCCGGGCCGATCGCGCCGATCGACGACACCATGCTGATTTCCTACGCGCAGGCCGCCGGTGCGCATGGCCACGGCATGGACGAACTGGCCTCGCGCTTCCTGGGTCACACCCCGATCACCTACGACCAGGCCACCGGGACCGGGCGCAACCGTATTCCGTTCGCGCGGGTGAACCTGAAGTCCGCCACCGAGTATGCCGCCGAGGATGCCGACGTCACGCTGCGACTGTGGCACATCCTGCATCCGCAACTGCGCACCAACCAGTCTCTGTCGCTGTACGAGCAGATGGAGCGTCCGCTGATCCGGGTGCTGGCCACCATGGAGGCCGCCGGCATCAAGGTCGACGAGGTCGAGCTCAGGCGCATGTCGGCGGATTTCGCGGCCCGCATGGCGGTGATGGAAACCGACATCCACGCGATGGCCGGCCGCAGCTTCAATCTCGGTTCCCCGAAGCAGCTCGGCGAGATCCTGTTCGACGAGATGAAGCTCCCCGGCGGCAAGCGCATGAAGACCGGCGCCTGGGGCACGGATTCCGCCGCGCTCCAAGCCTTGGCCGAGCAGGGCAGCGACCTGCCGGCCCGCATCCTGGAATGGCGCCAGCTCGCCAAGCTGAAATCGACCTACGCCGACGCGCTGGTGACGCAGATCAACCCGGAGACGAAGCGGGTCCATACCTCGTTCCAGATGGCGATCACCTCGACCGGCCGGCTGTCGTCGAACGACCCCAACCTGCAGAACATCCCGATCCGCACCGAGGAAGGCGGCCGTATCCGGCGCGCTTTCGTGGCGGCGCCCGGCCATGTGCTGGTATCCGCCGACTACTCGCAGATCGAGCTCCGGCTGCTGGCGCATGTCGCCAATATCCCGGCGCTGCGCGAGGCGTTCGCACAGGGCCAGGACATCCATGCCCGGACCGCGTCCGAGGTGTTCAACGTGCCGATGGACGGCATGGACCCGCTGACCCGGCGACGGGCCAAGGCGATCAATTTCGGCATCATCTACGGCATTTCCGCGTTCGGGCTGGCGCGCCAGCTGGCGATCTCGCCGGGCGAGGCGCGCACCTACATCGACGCCTATTTCGCGCGCTATCCGGGCATACGCGACTACATGGAATCCACCCGCGACGAGGCGCGCGCCAACGGCTACGTGCTGACCCCGTTCGGACGGCGCTGCTGGGTCCAGGGCATCGCGGACAAGAACCCGGCGCGACGCGGCTACGCCGAACGCCAGGCCAGCAACGCGCCGCTGCAGGGCGGG
>JBPBQO010000129.1:0-57950 GCA_050954785.1 Janthinobacterium lividum
TGCAGCCGAGTGCCGAAACGCCCGTACGCATCACGTCCATCGGGTGCGAGGCCGGGGGCAGGTTTTCGAGGATGGTGCGCACCGCGGCCGGTACGCCACGCAGACGCCTCAGCTTCAGTTTGTAGGCGGCAAGCTCGGCCTTGTTCGGCAGCTTGCCGTGCACCAGAAGATGCGCGATCTCCTCGAACTCACAGGTGCGGGCGATGTCGATGATATCGTAGCCGCGATAGTGCAGGTCGTTGCCGGACCGGCCGACAGTGCAAAGCCACGTATTGCCGGCAACGACCCCTGACAAGGCGACGGATTTCTTGGGTTTCGGCCCGACCGGTGCCGTAAGAGCTTCGCTCATGTGTGTGCCTTCGACTTCAAACGGTTTTCAAAGGCTCCGCCTTTGATGGGGTCAGGGGCAAAGCCCCAGCCTTAAAAAATCCCCTTGGACCCCTCGGTAAGCTGCCCGTCGGGAAGCATCACGTTCAACTGCGTGAGCTCGTCCGCGGCCAGTGCCGGCAGGCGTTGCACCACCTCGAGAAATCGTTCGATCTCGGAAGGCTCCAGGATGCCTTCGGTCAGCGTCCTGAACTTGTCGATGTAGGCAGGCCGGGTCCATGGCGTCGCCCCCAGCGTATGCGCATTGGCCACGGCAAGCTCGCCCTCGACCACCCGGCCGTCCCTGAGTGTGATGATGACCTTGCCGCCGAACGCCTTCACGGTCGGATCTTCGGAATGATACCGGTCGGTCCAGCGAGGATCCTCGATCGTGCTGATTTTTTTCCAGAGCGCCACCGTGTCGGGACGCTGGGCGCGGGCAGGGTCGTAGGAGCGCACATGATGCCACTCGCCATCCTGCAAGGCGACGGCAACGATGTACATGATCGAATGGTCGAGCGTTTCGCGCGAGGCGGTCGGGTCGAACTTCTGCGGATCGTTCGATCCGGTCCCGATCACGTAGTGGGTGTGATGCGACGTCTCGATCAGGATGCTGTCGACATCGTCCCAGTTCTCGATCCGGCGGCCAAGCTCGAAGCTCAGGTCGATCAGCGCCTGGCTCTGGTACTCGGCCGAATGTTCCTTGGTGTAGGTGTCCAGAATGCCGCGCTTGGCCTCGCCTGGAGCCGGCAGCGTCACCTGGTAGTGGGCGGTTCGGCCATCGAGCATCCAGGCGATGACGCTGTCCTCGCCTTCATAGATCGGCGACGGTGCGCCTTCGCCGCGCATCGCGCGATCGACAGCCTCGATGGCGAGCTTGCCGGCATGCGACGGCGCGAACGCCTTCCAGGACGAGATCTCGCCTTTGCGGGATTGGCGCGT
Source organism: Janthinobacterium lividum (assembly GCA_050954785.1). Taxonomy (GTDB): domain Bacteria; phylum Pseudomonadota; class Alphaproteobacteria; order Acetobacterales; family Acetobacteraceae; genus Lichenicola. Next base: position 1,309 of record JBPBQO010000129.1, read on the forward strand.
CGCCGTGGTGACATGCAGCGCCTGCTGCACCGACTGGTAGATGATCTCGGTCGGCAGCCTGAGCATCGTGCCAATGCCGGCGGCGACCGATGGCCCGAGATGTGCCACATGGTCGATCTTGTGCTTGTGCAGGCTGATCGCCTTCACGAGATCGACCTGGATTTCGTAGCCGGTGGCGAGGCCGCGCACTAGGTCGGCACCGGTGCAGCCGGCCTGCTGCGCCACGGCCAGGATCGGCGGTATGTTGTCTCCGGGATGGGAGTACTCGGCTGCCAGGAAGGTGTCGTGGTAATCGAGCTCGCGCACGGCGGTGCCGTTCGCCCAGGCAGCCCATTCGGCATGAACGCGCACGTCCGGACCGAGTCCGAACACGGTGGCGCCGCCGGGACGGGCATGCGCCAGCGCCTGGTCGCGTGCGGTGACGACCGGATGACGATTGACCGAGGCAATCGCCACCGATGCGTTGTCGATCAGGCGGTTGATGATCATTTCGGTAACGTCGGCTTCTACGGCGACCGGATCGGACGCGACGGCGGCTATTTTCCAGGCAAGCTGGTCTTCGCGCTGCAGGCGGTCGCTTTCCGGATGCACCCGGACATCGTGGACGATCATGGGATTCCTGAGCTAAAATGTGTGAGCAATCTGCAACCTGAATGATGACCCAACACTAGCTCAGGTAAAAGCCTGCGATCGGTGTGATCTAGCAAAGTACACGCGCCATTTGTTAATTTTTGCGAAGTCGAGTTAACGTGTATAATGCCGCGTGGCACACCGCACGTCGGCTTTGTCCTGCTCCGATTCGGACGCGGATTCGTAGGTGTTGCCGACTCGACATCAACCTCGGCGGCATTCGCCTCCAGTTCTCGAGCCGCAGTTCCATCTGGTCGAGCAACCTGTGACTGCGCTCCGCCGTCCAACCGAGTCTATTGCGCTGTAGCTTGGCGGTCAGTAGCTTAAGGTGTGTGATCATCGCCTTCCACACCTGTTGTCTTTGCTTCGGTTGACAACCGAGCAGCGCGCTCAAACGAAAGCAACGAGATGTAGTTCTCGGATGGTCTCCGGCAGTCGTTCATAGTCGTTGACAAGCCGTCGGAAGTGCGTGGCTCAGGCGAACGAACGCTCGACGACCCATCGTCTGGGCAGCATCACGAACCCACGCTTGGCTTCGTGATGCTTGACGACCTCCAGGTAGATGCCGTTTGCATCTTTCATCTTTGCAGTCTCGAGCTTTGGAAGATGCTCGATATCGATGTGAACGAAGCCAAGGTCGTAGTCCGGAAATGAACCCTGGCTTTTGGCGGGCTGTTCGGATGGGGGTTTTGGTCTGCGATTCAGGCCTGCTGTCTTGAAGATACGCCAGATACTGTCGCGATTGAGGTGTGGCAGGAAGCGGCAGACGACGACGGTCGGGTCATCGAAGGGAAAGTTGGTCGCACGTGGCGCGGTGCAGACGATCTCACGCTCTTCGTCAGTCGCCTTCCAGGGCAACCAGTGAGGACGCGCCTGCGCCACTTATGCACCGTTTTCGCGCTGATGCCGAAACGCGTGGCTGCGGTGTTACTCGATTTCGTAGAGCGGGCGATCCCGATACGGGTGGCGGGGGTGGTACGGGCTTGCGATGGATCCGCGGCATGCGTCACCCGGATCCCGACAATGGTTCGCAACCAGATAACTCGGGCTGCAGCCTTGTCCAGAAACTGCCGGCGGTAGGCCCGAGTTCGCCTGGGGCGCGAACGAGCCTTATTTCCATGTCGATGTCCAGCGAAGGCGGGCCGGCTCGCACCAGCCGCCCCGCGGTCAAGTCTTCGCGGATCAGGCTCAGCGGCAGCCAGGCGATGCCACGCCCGGTCAGCGCCATGGTACGCAGCGCCGCTGCCAGATGAGAGGTGAACACCACGTCCCGCCGCATCGCCGCATGCTGTTCCGGGCGGCACGCTGCGATGATGCGCCCCAGTCCGGACTCCTCGCTGTAGGCGAGGGTCGGAACCGTAACGCGCTTGCCCATCCCGTATCGCGGCCCACCTTCCGGGTTGGGCGCACAAGCGGGGCAGAGCACGTCGCGGCCGACCCGCAAGGAAGCGAACCGCGCGGCGTCGAGCCGCACGGGCGCCAGTTCATGGTGGTGGCACAGCAGGAACTGCGCCTGGCCTTGCAGCATCAGTTGCTCGCAGGCGTGCAGGCTGTCGGACACCAGCTGCACCGCCTCGAGCGGTTGGCCGTTCTCCAACCCGCGCAGCCAGGTGGGGAAGAACGTAAAGGACAGCACATGGGTGGCGGCGAAACGCAGCGTGGCCCGCTCGCGGGATGCCGTCGCGCGGAGCTGGTCCCGGCCCTGAAGCAACCGCCGCAGCACCTCGGCGACCACGGGCTGCAGCACCTGCCCGGCTCCCGTCAAAACGATCGGCTGCGCCGCCCGTTCGAACAAAGGCGTACCCGCCCAGTCCTCCAGTGCCCGGATGCGGCGGCTGAAGGCCGGCTGCGTCATCGCTCGCTGCAGGGCGGCGCGCGAGAAATTTCCCGTCTCCGACAGGGCCTGGAAATCTTCCAGATAGGCCAGATCCAGCGTCATGCCCGTCCCGCATCATGTCAAAAGCTATTGGCATTGGCCTCGGAAGACCGCCTGCTCCATGTACCACTCGCTAATATCGAGAGGAAACACATGCGCATCGTGGATGTTCGCGAAGTGACGGCGCCGATCGCCTCGTCGATTGCCAATGCCTATATCGACTTCTCGAAAATGACCCTGTCGTTGGTCGCCGTGGTAACGGACGTGGTACGCGACGGCCGTCCCGTGATCGGGTACGGCTTCAACTCCAATGGCCGTTACGGCCAGGGCGGGTTGATCAGGGAACGCTTCGCGCCCCGGCTGCGGGATGCCGACCCGGCGGCGCTTCTGAACGAAGCCGGCGACAATCTGGACCCGGACCGCATCTGGGCCACGCTGATGAAGAACGAGAAACCCGGCGGTCACGGCGAGCGCTCGGTGGCTGTCGGCACCATCGACATGGCGGTGTGGGATGCGGTGGCCAAGATCGCGCGCAAGCCGCTGTTCCGCCTTCTGGCCGAGCGCCATGGCCGCCAGGCCGACCCTCGCGTGTTCGTTTACGCCGCTGGCGGCTACTACTATCCCGGCAAGGGCATCGAACAGTTGCGCGCCGAGATGCGCAGCTATCTGGACCGCGGCTACACCGTGGTGAAGATGAAGATCGGCAACGGCGTTGCCGAGGACCGCTCCCGCATCGAAGGCGTGCTGGCCGAACTCGACGGCAAGGCGCAGCTCGCAGTGGACGCCAACGGACGGCTGACGCTGGAAGATGCCATCGCCTACGCCAAGATGCTGCGTGACTTCCCGCTATTCTGGTACGAGGAAGCCGGCGACCCGCTGGATTACGCGCTGCAAGCCGCACTCGCCGAGTTCTACCCGGGCCCGATGGCCACCGGCGAGAACCTGTTCAGCCACCAGGATGCCCGCAACCTGCTGCGCTATGGCGGCATGCGGCCCGATCGCGACTGGCTGCAATTCGATTGCGCCTTGTCCTACGGCCTGTGCGAATATCAGCGCACCCTGGCAGCCTTGAAGGTGGCGGGCTGGTCGCCCAGCCGCTGCATCCCGCATGGCGGACACCAGATGTCGCTGAACATCGCCGCCGGTTTGGGGCTGGGCGGCAACGAGAGCTACCCCGATTTGTTCCAGCCCTATGGTGGCTTTCCGGATGGGGTGCGAGTGGAAGACAGCCACATCACCATGCCCGAGCTGCCCGGCATCGGCTTCGAAGGCAAGACCGACCTGATCCGCGTCATGCGTGATCTGGCGGAGTGACCCGGGAAGAGAGCAGGAACGCGCCCGTGGCCACACCGAAACGCAGGCGGAGCCTGCTCGGCCCGCTCTGGCTGCAAGTGTTGGCTGCCGTTATCGTCGGCGTCCTGGTGGGGGTGTATTTCCCCCATACCGGCGCCGCGCTGAAGCCTCTGGGAGACGGCTTCGTGCGGTTGATCCGCATGACGCTGGCGCCGATCATCTTCGGCACCGTCGTCGTCGGCATCGCGCGGATGGGTGACTTGCACGAGGTTGGCCGCGTCGGCGCCAAGGCGCTGCTGTATTTCGAAATCGTGTCCAGCATTTCCCTCCTGATGGGGGCCGTGGCAGTGGATGTACTCGGTCCGGGCCGGGGCATGAACATCGATGCCGCAAGTCTGGATGCCCATGCGGTGGCGGGCTATGCCACGACGGCGCAGCACCTGGGCTTCACGGACTTCGTCCTGAATATCATCCCCAGTAGCGTCGCCGGGGCGTTCGTGCAGGGCAATATCCTGCAAGTGATCCTGTTCGGCGTGCTGTTCGGCCTGGCGCTCGGGCAGTTCCGGGATCGGGTGAAGCCCCTGGTGGACATGATCGACCTGCTGCTGGTGGGCATGTTCGGCATCGTGCGCATGGTGATGCTGCTGGCCCCGATCGGAACGCTCGGGGCGATGGCATATACGATCGGCCGCTACGGCATCGGCAGCCTGCTCGAACTGGCGCAACTCACGTTGGAGGTCTGGGCCGTCTCGATCCTGTTCGTGCTAGTGGTGCTCGGCGGGATATCGGCGGCCGCCGGGTTCAACATCCTGAAGTTCATTCGCTACATCCGCGAGGAGATCCTGATCACCTTGGGAACATCCTCTTCGGAGGCGGTGCTGGCGCCGCTGATCACGAAAATGGAACGGTTGGGCTGCGCCACGCCCATCGTCGGGATGGTGATGCCCGCCGGTTACACGTTCAACGCGGACGGCACATCGATCTATCTCGGCATGTGCGCGCTGTTCATCGCCCAGGCCACCAATACGCCGCTTACCCTGGCGCAACAGGCGACGGTGCTTCTGGTGCTGGTGCTGACGTCCAAGGGTTCGGCCGGGGTGGCAGGAGCCGGCTTCGTGACCCTGGCGGCAACCCTGGCCTCGATGCATCGGATACCGGTGGCCGGCATCGTGCTGCTGCTGGGCGTGGACCGTTTTACCAATGCGGCCCGCGCCATCACCAACATCATCGGCAACGGCGTGGCGACCATCGTCGTGGCCAAGTCGGAGCGTGCATTCGATGCCGATCGTGCGGCACGGGTTCTGAACAGGACAGAGGAGGCGTGAGCCCTTGGTTTCCGCGAAGTCTCCCGTCAGTCGAGCGGCTGTCCGGCGGTTTCTCGGAACATCAGTACCGCAGGCAGCGAGACCAGCGCGCCGAGGATGACGTAGTAGGTTACCGCGATTGATTGACCCGTCATCGAGATAAGTTCGGTGGCAATAAATGGCGCGAACCCGCCGAACACCATCGATGCGAGATTGTAAGCGGTGTTGAGCCCAGTCAGCCGGCGGCGGGTTGGAAACATCTCCACCAGAGCGGTGGTCATGCTTCCGATAAACAGGCCGCAATTAGCGCTCAATACGACCTGCACCGCAATCGCCAGCGGCACCGAATGCATATGCAGCATCAGCCAGACCAGCGGATAGGACAGCAGCAGGAATACGAGGCAACTGAAAAGCAGAGGCGGCTTGCGTCCGATCCGGTCGGAGATGAAGCCCGATCCCACCACGGCAATACCGGTAGCAACGGTGGCGAGCGCCGTCGACCAGAGTGAGAGGCTGGCTGCCCAGCCGAGATTTCGCTGCAGGAAGGTCGGAAAATAAGAGAGAAATACGTAGATCGCGACGGACTGTACAGCGACAAAGCAGAACGCGAACATCATCGTGCCCATCGGCATCCGCGCGGCCGGGCCGGATGCTGCCTGCGGATACGCCTGCGATGCCTTGAGGAAGACCGGAGTCTCGTCGATCCGGCGACGCGCCAGCAGACCAAGGGGACCGATCAGCGCGCCCAGCAGGAACGGCACTCGCCAACCCCAGTTTTCCATCGAGGCTGACCCGAGAAGTGTCGTCAGCGATGCGGCGATTCCGGTGCCGACGAGCTGACCGATAAAGATGCTGCCTGTATGGCAGCTGCCGATCAGGCCGCGTCTCTTTGTCGGTGCCCATTCCACTAGGAACGAGGCGGAACTTCCCCACTCGCCCCCGGCCGAGAAGCCTTGGAAGGCGCGTGCCAGCACCAGCAGGACGGGAGCCGCAATTCCGATGCTGGCATAGCCCGGCAGCAGACCGATGGTTACGGTTCCCAAGGCCATCAGCATGATTGTCAACAACAAGGCGGGTTTCCGGCCCATCCGGTCGCCGACAACACCGATCAGCACGCCGCCGAGCGGTCTGGCGACAAAGCCGATGCCGAACACCGCAAAGGTCGCCAGCAGTGCCACCGTATCGGTCGATTTCGGAAAGAACTGCCGCCCGATGATCGGGGCAAGGAATGCGTAGATGGTGAAGTCGTACCACTCCAGCGCATTGCCGAACACTGCCGCGACAATGACTCGCAGGATCGAGCCTCCGCCAGTACCGGCGCCGGGATCGGATTGATCATCGGCGCCCGGGCGAGCTGGCACTGTTGTGTTCATCGCTGCTGGCATTCCTTCAACCGGTGCACAGGGCATTGTCGAGTTAACCAGCGAAGCACGACAATCGCCAGCCATAGATGCTGCGATATGGCGAAGGGCACCCTGTAACACCCGGCCCTTGGACAGAGCGGCATTCGCACGGCACACGGTTTGCGGTGTAGATCCAAGTGGTCATTGCGACGTCTTGCATGGAGATTGCGACGAGCGTTCGGAGGCAGCGTCGGCCCGATCCGGGCCTGCACCATTACCCTCACCAGATCGGCCGCCGATAGCCAAGTGGAATGAACGACGCCGATTCCGGGAGGCGATCGCGCTTCTTCGCGCGCAGAGCTGCATCGCGACAACAGCACGCCGCTGCCTCGCCGAGTTCGACTATTTTGACAGGCGATACGGCCCTGCCGCAATGATCTCACGCCTCACATCGTTCTTGCGCCTGCCGTCGACGTGTTTTTAAAGCATCGGCGTGCCACCCGTGACCGGGATTAGAGCGCCTGTCATGTAGCTTCCCTGCGCAGAGGCAAGCAGGACGTAGGCCGGTGCGAGCTCCGCTGGCTGACCCGGGCGGCCGAGAACGGTATCCTTGCCGAGTGCCTCGAGCTGCTCGGGATCCTTGGCAATGGGCTGGATCGGAGTCCAGATCGGGCCGGGAGCGACGCAATTGACCCGGATGCCTTGCGGAGCCAGCAGGTTGGATAGTGCGATGGTGAGGCTGGCGATGGCACCCTTGGTGGCGGCGTAGACCAGCATGGTCTTGCTTGCAGTCTTGGTCTGCACACTGGTGGAGTTCACGATCGCCGAGCCGGGCTTCATGTGCGGCACGGCAGCCTGGCACAGGTAATACATGGCGAAGACGTTGGTGCGAAATGATTCGTCGATCTGGTCGGCCGTGACGTCCGAAAGCTCCTTGTTCACCGTCTGGTGGGCCGCGTTGTTGACCAGGATGTCGAGTGCGCCAAGCTTTGCCACTGTTTGTGCCACGAGGTCATGACAGTGGGCTTCGTTCTGGATATCGCCGGGCAGTAGCAGGACGCGCTGGCCAGCCTTCTCGATCCAACGTGCGGTATCCTCCGCGTCGGATTGCTCCACAGGCAAATACGAAATTGCAACGTCGGCACCTTCCCGGGCGTACGCAATGGCAACGGCACGGCCAATGCCGGAATCGCCGCCGGTGATGAGGGCAACGCGTCCGGCAAGCAGGCCTTTGCCGACGTAGCTATCCTCACCGTGATCGGGCGGCGGGTCCATCTTCGAGGTTAGGCCAGGGGCAGGCTGTTGCTGGTTGCCATGGGCAGGCGGCTGTGCACCGGCAGCACGAGGGTCCGAAGAGATATCGTTGCGGGTCATGGCACTCCGTGAACGGCTAGGGGAAACAGGCGTTGGAAAATGCTTCCGATGGACTTGAGCCTGCAACGGTAAGGAGCCAGCCGGGATGCGGTGGGACGATGTCTTTCACCAGGTGTTGCAGTTGGTATGGCCGTCCCGGCATCTGATGATGGACATTCGACCCATGAAGCAGGAGGCGCCCCATGCCTGGGCGCTCAAAGAAATCGGTATTTCGAGTGCGAACCGGCACTCGGAATGCCGGAGGCCGACGCTTCGACGTGCTCGCTACGCTGATTGGAATCTACGAGGCACGGCGCTTTCCGATTCCGCTACCTTGCTAGGGTCCAGGTTCCGCAATCAGCGTAGCCAAGGCGCCGCGGCCGATGCTTGACGAGGCGCCAGCAGCCTGCGGAATAAAATCGCAAAGACGATGAGCAGGATCGTTGCAAAACCGATCAGTCCCGCATGCAGCAGCCAGAACCGTGTCCCGGACATCTGACCAAGTAACCCCGCCAGACGGGCAACCAGAAGGTTGGCCAGGAACAGGTGCAGCACGAAGGCATTGACCACGGTTGCGCCCAGCGCACGCGGCGCAAGCCGCGAGTACAACGCCATGCCGACCGGATAGAAATTCGAGAAGCCGAAATCGTTGACCAGGTGGAAGGCAAGGCCCCATCCAAGGCCGATCTTGTGCCCGCCTGCCTGGAACGACGCCAGCGCCAGGATCAGCGGAGCCAGCATCAGAAGTACGCTTGCCCCCGCCATCCGCACGGTTTCGCCCGGCATCCGCCGGTGTCGTCCCCACCAGCGCCAGAACAGCATCGACGACGACAGCGTGCCGATTCCAATGAACGCGTCCAGCGAAAGCAGCCAACTGACCGGCATGGTCTGCCTACCGAACGCCAGGGCGTAGTTCCGCTGGCCCCAAAGCAGGTAGCCGTTGAAGATTTCCATGTTGCCGACAGAGGCCATTGCCAGCACCGGGAGCATGGCTACCAGCACCAGCAGGATGTGCTTGTCCGACCCCGACAATGCCGTCGGCAACGTGACGCCGTGTGCCGCACGATCGACGACCGGCTCGCGCGGCAGCCAGTGCCGCCCGCCCAGATAGGTCAGCAGCCCGATGAGCATCCCGACCCCAGCCGCGGCGAAACCCCAGTGCCAGGCATATCGCTCGCCCAGCGTTCCGCAGATCAGCGGCGACAGCACTACTGCGATGCTGACCGACAGGGAATAGAGCTGGAACGCGTCCGGACGCCTGGTATCCGCCGGTCCATAAAGCGCGCCCACCTGCGCCTTCAGGCAGCCGGTGCATCCGTTGCCGGCGATCAGGCATGTCAGCGCGACCAGGAAAGTAGAATCGAATGCCAGCAGGAAATGCCCGGCGGTCATCAGCACGCTGCCGAGAACAATGGTGCGCGTGCGGCCGAGCAACCGGTCCGCGACCAGCCCACCCAGGATCGGCGTCGCCCAGATCGACGCGGCATAAAGCCCCATGATCGCCGAGGCGAGTGCGGCACCCGTGAGCGGCCCCATCAGGACCCCGAGCACGACGCGAAATCCGCCGAACCCCCATACATGCTCCACATGCCCCGGCCGCAGCAGTTGGCCGGTCATGTATAGAACCAGCAGCGACTGCATGCCGTAGAACGAAAAACCGACCCAGCCCTCGGTCAGAGCCAGCACCGCCAGCCCACGCGGATGACCGAGAAAAGAGCGGTCGGCGTGCGAACTTGTAACTCCCAAAGGTGCGGGCGACGAAATCACGGAGTGCCGCTTCGTCAGAATCGGCATCTCATGACCGCACGGACGTCAGAAGGTGAAAGCCGCTACGAGCCAGGAAAATCAGCCGCAAGCCCGGCATCGCGCCAGGCTTCGATCTCGGCCACACGCTCCTTCATCTGCTTCAGCACTGCATCGTGGCCCCAGCGGCCAAGCACGAAATGGCGTGGCGGATTATCGATCTCGGTGATGTGGATCATTGCCTCGCCAGCGCGGACCGGATCGCCGGCTTGCTTGCCGCTGCCGTCCGACGTGCCTTTCAAGCGCTTGCCGGCCGTGTCCGCATAATCGGCGATCGTGCTCGGGGTCTGCTTCAGCGAACGTCCGGCCCAGTCGGTGCGAAACGGTCCTGGCTCGACGCAGGTCACCTTGATCCCGAGCGGTGCCGTCTCGACTGCGAGTGCATCGGACCAGCCTTCGACCGCATGCTTGCTGGCGGCGTAATATCCGGAGCCCGGGAACCCGACCAGCCCTGCGACCGAGGTGATGTTGATGATGTTTCCGGAGCGCTGCTTGCGCATCGTCGGCAGCACCGCGCGGGTCATGGCGAACAGGCCGAACACGTTGGCGTCGAACTGAGCACGGATCTCGGCATCCACGCCTTCCTCGGCCGAGGCCTGGTATCCGTAACCGGCATTGTTCACCAGCACGTCGATCCGGCCGAACTTGTCCAGCGCCGCCTTCACGCCGGCATCGATCTGACCCTGGTCCGTCACGTCGAGCGACAGCGCCAGGCCACGCTCGTCCGCGCCTTCGACCAGCTCCTTCACACGGTCCGCATCACGCGCGGTAACGACGGCACGCCAGCCGCGCGCGAGCACGAGCTTCGCCAGGTCATGACCGAAACCGGTCGAACAACCGGTGATGAACCATACGGGTGATGTCTCGGATGCCATGTCGTCTCCTCATCGGATTTGGGACACTAGAACGGCCGGAGCCCCCTGAAAAGTTCCCCCGCCTGATCCGACAGGACATGCCAGGTCGGATTTTCCTTGGCGTCCAGACCGGAAACAGGAGCCCAGGGCGATCGGCAATCTGAGTCGAGGCGAGGATATGGCAGTGTATCAGTATGAAACTGGCGCCTTGCGCTCAACGATCGACAGCGTGATCTGCAGGGTAGTTCCGGTGACGCACCTCACGTCTTCCTTATGAGAGTTCACAAGGTCGGAGTGTCCAAACAGCACTGAAAACTGGCTTATCCGCAGCCTCGATGCAGAGTGTCGTCATGCGGCACGGATCAACCGAGCTCCGAACAAGTCGAGCCTTGTTCGTCCGTAAACCCCAGGGCTCTGAAAGCGTGCCTCATGCGGGGACTCCTGGACTGGGATGATCTGGTGGGATGCTGCAAACCCGGGAAGTTATCATGCCGATCTCGCTGCAACCCAGGTCCGGGCTACAGCCAGGAAAATAAAAAGGTGTTTTGCAGGTGCGGCATCTTCCGGCGCCGGGAACGATCCATGACGGGGGCACGCGAAACGATGCCGCCCGCGCCGGCGGGGTGACGCTGCGGTCAATCCTCCGGGCCCGATGCCACGCACCGGCCTGCCCTGGCGGCCCGGATCGAAAGCGGTCCCGTTCCTGTGATTCAGGATGGCGTCAGAAAGTTTCGGTATAAGAAGCGTTTCTCTGTAACGGCTGAATGCACGATTTGGTTAAAATGGCTCCGGGTGTTTTGGCCGCATGCTCCATGAAGTGAACTTCTGCGCGATCATGGGCGGTGCGGATCATCGCCCAGTCGGCCTGAACCTTCGATGCCTCCAGAGAAAGAATATCGGAAGCTTCTTGCCTGCTTGATGTGCCCAAAAACGGGTTGGACGATATATTTTGGCATGCGTTACCGGCTTCGGTATCAGCCTTGCCGGAGCCTCGCACGCATGACATGGACCGACTTGCCGCCTTTTTTGCCATTGGGACCTTTGCTGGCATGCCCCTTGGTGGCGTGACCGCACTGCACGGATAACTACACTTTCGAACAAAGCTGCTGTCGGCTAAAAACCCGTCCGGCATTTTGCTGGTGTTCTGCCCTACCCCATCGAGGGGCGGTAGCGAGGCGTTCTGATCGCAGCCGTTATTGATCGGGCGATGTGCCGCGATGACCTGCACGTCGGCATCAACGGCAGTCTTTGTGCTGTGGGCCCGAGATAAAATCGTGCGAACCACCATGATCGACCCCTCTGCTCAAGCCTGCCGATGCATCGATGCGCAAGAGTTTCGCGGACCGATAGAAATATGCTGTCGAACAATTCTCACGGAATCGCGATCGCATGTCAAAGTATGTCAAGCGTGAAACAAATGTTGCAGTTCAAATCGTGTGTCGTATAAACGTCTAATTATTAAGAGGCCTCATGTCTCAAAGCAGCCTGGATGTTTCCGTTGTAATTCCTACGTGCAATCGAGCTGCACTGGTCACTGAGGCTGTGAAATCTGTGCTTTCACAGACCAGGCAGCCGCGAGAAATAATTGTCGTCGACAATGGTACAGACTCCTCCACTGAAGAGGCCCTTGGATGCTTTGCAAACGTGCTGACATACATACGTCAGCCTCCAATTGGGGTTCAAGCGGCACGTAATGTAGGTGTTGCTGCTGCCTCCTCCACATGGGTAGCAACCCTGGACGACGACGACCTTTATCAGACGGAGTTTTTATCCACCGCCGAAGCGATAATGATCGATAATCGTGCCGACGCAATTTTTTCCGATCATCGAAAGTTTTGCGGTTCAGTTCAAGAGAAAAAAACCAACTTCGAGATGGCGCCCGACTCCTTCTGGGCAGGAATTCCTGGGCCGGAGATCGATGAGGACTGGTCTTTCATCGGTCGGTTCCCACTCGAGAAGATCCTGAATTTTGTTCCGTTTTATCCATCGACGGCAATCATGAAGCGATCTTTGTATCAGCAGATCGGCGGTTATGATCCCCAAGTCCGCGGCATTAAGGCAGAAGACATCGAATTCCTGATTCGCCTTCTGGCAGTTGCCAAGTTGGCGATTATCTGGAAACCTTTGGTCGACTACAGACTTCATGAGTTGAATGATTCAGGCAATCGTCTTCTAACGAAAGTCGGTAGATTTACTGTTTTCACATACTTACAGCGTAAAGCAGACGTCCTGCCGACAGGCTTTATGGCAACGCTGCAAGACGATCTCCGTCAACGTCCTGCAGAAATTTTCGATTATGCTTTTGTTCTTAGGGACTTCCCGATCATGCGGGATATCGCCCTGCATATGCATCCGGAAGATTGGTCTAAGCGTCGCAAGCTTTTGAAGCTGCTAAGCCATATTCCGCAGCCACTGCAATCGTTCTCTCTTCGCAGTTACGCTGTAATTCAACGAGCCCGGCGACAAACCGGAATCGTAATCCCCCAAGGTCAGTAAGTTTGTAAATATATAGGTTAAATGTCGGCTTCAAGTGATCGAGATATTTCTCGGTCATAATAGTATGTGACGGATTCGCTGGTCTGATCAAAACAGAGTGATTACGTGAAGTCACGCTACTTTCTACATTGGTAATCTGCAATGATATTATAGTAATTGTACGGCGTAACCGGATCCCGGCAGCGCAGTGTTTTCGTGGCGGAGAAATTTGCTGTTAGATATAAAATAGACGTGAACAAACCTGCTTTGCTGTCTATTTCTCAATCAAGGATTGAATATGCCTCGACATGTTGCCGTTATACTAGCCAGCGGTGTCGGGGACCGTGCGGGTTTTTCCCGACCGAAACAGCTCGTAAAACTTGCTGGCCGCCCGGTGATAGCGCATGCGCTGGAACGTTTTCAAACCCATCCTGATATCGACGAAATTGTAGTTGTCACCAACAAGCTTTGTATCGAAGACATCGAGACCCTCGTAGGACGGGACCGATTGACCAAGGTGAAGCGAATTCTTCTAGGCGGAAAGGAACGCTCAGACTCCAGCTGTTCGGCCATCCGCGCTTATGAGACCGAAGCGGCTGGGGGAGAGTTGCGACTTCTGTTTCATGATGCAGTAAGGCCGCTTGTAAGTCACAAAATTATCAGCGACGTGATCGCAGCCTTGGACCATTACGGTGCCGTGGATACTGCAGTTAAGGCGTCGGATACGATACTTTTCGCAGACCGGCACTCGAACACGATCAGCAGTATTCCAGACCGTAGTTTGATTCGCCTTGGTCAGACCCCTCAAGGGTTTCGCTATGATGTCATTGCAGAGGCCTACCGCCGGGCGGCCGCCGATCCTAATTTTAAAGCGACGGACGATTGCGGCGTCGTCCTAAAGTATATTCCAGATCAGGAAATATATGTCGTGGATGGGGCGCTCAGCAACCTCAAGCTGACTTATCCCGACGATCTTATGGTCATCGACAAATTCGTGCAAAGCGGCGCAGGCAAACGTCTCGATGCGTCCGCTGAGACCATGCTCCTGTCAAGACTCAAGGGACGCGTTATCGTCATTATAGGCGGAACTAGCGGGATCGGACAATCGATGGGACGCCTTGCGGAGGCGTATGGTGCCGACGTCTGTGTGGTAGGACGGACTACTGGTTTGGATATTGGCGAAGCAGAGCAGGTTTCAAACCTTTTCAGTGACTGTGTGGCCAGATACGGAAAAATAGATGTCGTGGTTAACGCCGCGGCCATACTGAACCGGCAGCCTCTTGCGAATATGGAACTTGAAGAGGTCGCCGCAAGCCTCAAAACGAATATCCTGGGTGCTTTCAACGTCGCCAAGCTTGCACATCCTTATTTACATGAGACTCGTGGGCATCTCATGTTCTTTGCATCAAGTAGTTACACATATGGGCGTGCGCTTTATTCGACGTATAGCGCATCGAAAGCCGCAGTTGTAAACCTGACCCAGGCTCTTGCCGACGAATGGGCAGAAGCCGGCATCAAGGTCAATTGCGTTAATCCCGAACGGTCTCGAACACCTATGCGAACGAAGGCGTTTGGACATGAGCCTGTCGAAAGCCTGCTCGAGCCGGACGATGTCGCCCGTAAGGCGCTCGGTATTCTGGTGGGAGAGAGCTCAGGAATGATTTATGATGTCGTTAAGTCGTAAATATTTACTTCGTTTTAAGCGACTTTTGAATGCAGGCGTAAACGCAACGATTTACCCTCTTTCATCGCTATCGCCCCGCAAATCCAGTCATTGGGTGTTTGGACACCAAGGCGGAATTTTCGCGGGAAATTCGAAATACTTATTCTTGTGGGTAACGCGTAATCGGCCCGACATCAAAGCTGTCTGGTTGACCAATCACCGGAAAACTGTCGAGCTTCTCCATGCGAATGGGTATGTTGCGCATATGCGTTGGTCGATATCGGGAATGTTGGCTGCATTGAGGTCGAAGGTTTTCGTTTATTGCCACAGCCTGGCAGATGTAAATTTACAGTTGAGCCGAGGATCGCTTCGTCTTAATCTGTGGCATGGCATCGGCTTGAAATCGACGATGCTTGGCGACACTGGTGGTGTTGTCAGTCGTCATTGGAAATACCGCAAGAACCTCATCAGTCGCGCCATGTTTCTTGATTATTTGAAGTTTCCCGATCTAGTCGTCACGACATCGGATTTCATGCAAATTCATTTTGCGCAACAATTCAAGATCTTGCCCGATCAATGCCCGAAGCTCGGATATTCGCGTCTCGACTGCGCTGCCGATTTGGAGCTGAAGAAGCAGGCGGTAGCAATAGATCGAAACGGCGGATTTTCCTTCAATGCTGAGGGATTTTCCGAGACATACATCTATATGCCGACCTATCGTGATACAGGCAGACCATTTCTTGCCACAGCGCTTCCGGATCTTCAGCTTCTTTCAAAGGCACTCGCCGCACGTTCGGCTCTTTTGTATATAAAACTTCATCCCCGTACTCTTGCAAACCTACCCGAACTGCCCAGCAACATTCAAATATGGCCACAACATTTCGATTTTTATACCTATCTTGCAGACTTTACCGGTCTCATTACCGATTATTCGTCAGTGATCTACGATTATATCTTTCTAAGAAACGTCGGAGCTATACTATATACCTTTGACTTTGATGAATTCGTTGGAAGCGACCGTGCGCTTCTTTATCCTTATAACGATAACATTGCTGGAGTAAGGGTATCGACTTTCGCGCAACTCTGTCAGGTCATCGAAGACGGATCCTCACTGCTTGCCTCCGAGAACACCGCGTTCGTTCGCGAAAAATTTTGGGGCAGTTGCGTCGCGCCAGTGTCTCCAAACATAGTCGGTTACGTTGAAATATCTCTTCAGCAAAAGCCGGTGTCAGCGGATATGAGAAGGTCCCGCCTGACTGAACAGTTTAGGGGTCTGGCCAACTCCAGTTTGAGGCGTCGTCAGGCTGCCAATCCCCCAGTCATGCCGATACCATACGCCTCTTCGGATGTGCGCCCGGCCAGTATCAAATGATGCTGCCGGGTGTTGTAGTAGCTGATCCACTACATCAGCCCGGCTCGGTCACGCGGATCATCGATACGGGCCGCCACGCGCGAGCTAATTATAAGTTTCGGCTCGACCTCACGCAGCGCCAGAAGTCCGCTGGGAGCCAGAGTTGGCCTCCGGCCGCCTGGATGGCTGTACGGACGCCGGCGACCTTATGCGCGGGTAGATTGTCCATCACGACGATCTGGCTCGGCCGCAGGGTCGGGACGAGCATCTGCTCGACGTAGGCCAGGAAGGCAGGAAGGCAGGACCGTTCATCGGTCCGTCGAGCACCATCGCCTATTGGCGATCCGACTGCGAAGCAGTCGGTGGCAGCGCCACCGGAGGGGGTGCAGTCAGGCCGCAAAGTCTGAGTGCCGCGACGAAGGTGATCGTCTTCCGGTTTCCGTGCGGGATCGGTGCCCGGCACCGCTGCTGAGAAAATCCGGTAATCCGATTTAATAACAGCATGATTACGGTGCCCAAAACCGGTAATCTTGTTTCAGGACTTTGGATTCTAAGTTGAGCAAACGCATCAAACGTTAATCGACACCGGACTGTCAGCTATGTTCGGTTATTCGATTACGCCTGCGGTCAGCTCGGGCTGTAACTGCTGATAAACCACCTTCCGCGACGGCAGATCGCTCAGCATCCGGCGCCAGATACAGAGTTATGAGCGCTCGTTCGAAATAGAATGTGAGACAGACAGGCTTTGCGACCTGTCGTCACCTACGAGACTTTGCAAATTATCATCGCCGCCGCGCCCACCACTTTGGAAGGCGCGGCATTGATCGAAGAATGGAGGCGTTACGAGGTCTTCGCAGTCGCCAAGTTGTAAGTCACAGTGTCGGGATCACCCTGCGTGCCATCCGGCTTCATCTGCTTGGTCTTGAACTCGACCTGGGTGAAGTTGAGCGACAGGCTTTCCATCGGACGATCACCGCTGGAAGAGTGTGAATAGCCGCTGATGATGGTGTTGGTCAGCGTCAGGGTCAGGTAGATTTCCTGCTGATCCTTATAGGTGCGGGTAAAGTCGAGCTGCACCTCCTTGCCGTGACCCGAAAGCGCTTCCTGCATCAGCTTGCCGGTCGCGATATCGTTTTCCTTGGTGACGGTAACTTCGCTGATCGACGGCGCAGTCGATTCACGCTCGGACGACGAGCCGACGACACTGGAGATGCCGCGTCCGACGCCCCACTGAAAGCCGTGCAACTCGATCCAGCTCGTATGTGACGTCTCTGTAACGTCTCCATCACAACCTGGAAATTTCATGTAGATTGCCATGTGTTTTCCTCTCTCGCGGGCCTTATGTCAGCGAGTAGCGAAACGAGCCCGCATTGTCCACTTCGACGAGTATTTTCTCGACCGCGATATTATCCACCATCCGGGTCAGGACGGCAGTCGCCAGATCGGGAAGCAATGTATCCGACAGGATGCCCTCGATCGCACGCGCCCCGGCACTGCTTTCCGCGCAACGAGCCGCCAGCAAGTCGACGATTGCATTGTCGAACAGCAGGTCCGCGTCGAACCGCCTCTTGAACCGTTGCCGGATGCGCTCGAGCTGCAATACGGCTATCCGGCGCAGGGTGTCATCGTTCAACGGAACGTAAGGTACTAACTTCACTCGCCCGAGAAAAGCCGGCTTGAAGACCTTGAGCAAAGGTTCATGCAGGAGCTCGACGAGTGCCGAAGGCTCGGGTGCCGTCTCCGGATCCGCATAGAGCTGAGCCAGCACGTCGCTGCCTACGTTCGACGTCATGATGATGACGGTGTTCTTGAAGTCGATGTCCCGGCCTTCGCCGTCCTTCATCTGGCCCTTGTCGAACACCTGGTAAAAAACGTCCTGCACCCCTGGATGAGCCTTTTCCATTTCATCCAGCAGGATGACGGAGTAGGGCCGGCGGCGAACCGCCTCGGTCAGCACGCCGCCTTCGCCGTAGCCGACATAGCCTGGCGGACTGCCCATCAACAGGCTGACCTTATGCTCCTCCTTGAATTCCGACATGTTGATGACGGTCAGGTTCTGCTCGCCGCCATACAGCAATTCCGCAAGCGTCAGCGCGGTTTCGGTCTTGCCGGTGCCGGACGTCCCGACCATCAGGAATACCCCGATCGGTTTGCGCGGATCGGTCAGTCCGGCTCGCGACGTGCGGATCGCCTGAGCGACCGCCTGCAGCGCATGGTCCTGTCCGACGATGCGGCGCGCCATCGCCGTCTGCAGGTCGAGGATCGTGCGTATTTCGTCGGATTGCATGCGGCCGGTCGGGATGCCGGTCCAGGCGGCGACAATCTCTGCCACCGCTTGTGCGTCGACCACTGGGAATACCAGCGGTTGCTCGCCCTGCAGGGCCTGCAACCGGGCGCGTTGCTCGATATAGTCCGCGCGCATGGCATCCCGATCCATGACCGGCATGCCATTCCGAGCGCCCGTCGGCTCCAGCATGCAGGCCCGCAAAGCGCGCAGGGAGGCCACCACCTCGCGTTCGGCCGACCAGCGGCTGACCAGCGTTGCGTGATCGTCGGACACGGCCTGGTGCTCGGCGTCGAGGGCCGCCATGCGATCGTCGTGGCGTGCGCCGAGTGCCACTTCGCGGTGTAGGATGTCACGTTCGGTGTCGATCAGGCTGAGCCGCCGCGCCGCGTTCTCGACTGACGGCGGGGAAGCGGACTGGCTCATCGCCACCCGTGCACAGGCCGTATCGAGCAGGCTGACAGCCTTGTCCGGCAACTGCCGGCTCGGGATGTAGCGCGCGGACAGGCGCACCGCGGCGTCCACCGCCTCATCCAGGATCGGAATGCCGTGATGCGCCTCGAGTGTCGCGACCAGACCGCGGATCATCGCGATCGCGGTCGGCTCGTCAGGCTCGCTGATGGTGACCGGCTGGAAGCGCCGGGTAAGGGCTGCATCCTTTTCAAAATACTTTTTATATTCGGCCCAGGTGGTGGCCGCGATCACCCGCAACTCCCCGCGCGCCAGTGCCGGCTTCAGCAGGTTGGCGGCGTCGCCCGATCCGGCGCTGCCGCCGGCGCCGATCAGCGTGTGCGCCTCGTCGACGAACAGGATGACCGGGGAGGGGCTTGCCTGAACCTCGCGGATGACGGCCTTCAGCCGGTTCTCGAATTCACCTTTCACCCCGGCACCGGCCTGCAGCAATCCAAGATCCAGCGTGCGTATGCTGACATCGGCGAGTGCAGCCGGAATGTCCGCCTGGGCAATCCGCAGCGCCAGTCCTTCGACCACCGCGGTCTTACCGACACCGGCCTCGCCGACCAGAATCGGGTTGTTCTGGCGCCGGCGTGTCAGGATGTCGACGAGCTGTCGGATCTCGGCGTCGCGACCCAGGATCGGGTCGATACGGCCTTCCCTGGCCTGGGCGGTCAGGTCGATGGTGAACTGCGCGAGGGCCGGCGAAGCGGCACGTGCGGAGCCGGTAGCGGCGCCGGGCTCGGGGTCCACCCCGGCCTGATCGAGCGGTGCATCGCCTGCCGTCTCGCTGCTGTCACGTAGAATTTTGGGCAGCGCCTCGCGGTCTACGGCCGTCTCGATCCGGAACAGCCGCGGCAAGGTCCTGCGCAGACCCTGCGATAATGCCTCGTCGGCCAGCAGCGCCATCAGCAGGTCTGCAGACCGGATCGACCCCGCGTTCCGCTCGACCGAGGCCAGCAGCCACGCCTGTTTCATTAAGGAGACAATTTCCGGCGACAGTGCCGGCGCGCGTCCGTTGCCGGTCTTCATGCCGTCCAGCGTCGCCTGCAAATCGGCGATGAGCCTACCTTCGTCGATGTCGACATGCCGCAGCAGCAACGGAATATCCGTGCCCGCCGTTTCGACCAGTTGCAGCAGCCAGTGCTCGATCTCGACATTGTAGTGCGTACGGGAAAGAGTCAGCCCCGCTGCTGCTTCAAGCGCTCTGCGACACGTGCCATTCAGTCGCGCAACAAGCAGGGACAGGTCGATAACGGCCATGCAGACTCCCGAATTGCACGGCCTTGCAGCGGCGCGTGCTTGACGTCATGCTTGGCAACGTTAGTTTTTCGGGGTGCATCTGTCCAGCAACGGCACGGCTGTGTGGCATACTACCGAGATTCACTAGGAACACCCTGGAGTTCCGCGTTCGGAAACATATGCCCTTGACGCCAGCTTCTACCGATCTCACGACTTTGTTGACTCCGTTTCCGGGCGAACAGCCGGCCGGGACCGATCCACGCTCCGACGTGTCGCCACAATCGTCTTATTTCCGGTTGCGCGATGCACGTGCCGACGCCCGACAAATCGAACGATCCAACGATCATGACGTCGCGGAGAGCGGCGTTCCGGCAAGCTGGAACGCCGTGCGCGACCATGCGGTCTTCATTCTGTCGAAAACCGGAAAGGATATCGAGGTTGCGGCATGGCTTGCAGAGGTGCTGGTGCGGCAGCACGGTCTTGCAGGCCTGACCCAGGGTGCTGCCCTGATCGCCGCGTTGGTTCGCGGATACTGGGCCCAGGGCCTGTATCCGCTTCCCGACGAGGATGGGATCGAAGGGCGGACCACGCCGCTTGCCGGTCTGAACGGCGTCGGCAGTGACGGCACATTGATGCAGCCGCTCCGCAAGCTCGTGCTGTTCCTTCACACCGACCAGAGTGCGGTCACGTTGTGGCGCTTTGAGCGTGCCGAGGAAGTCGAAGGCATCGGCGAGGCCGCAAAGAAAAAGCAGAAGCTCGCGACCGGCGTGTTGCCGTTCCGCGAATTCGAGGACATGGCCCGCACCATCGGTGCCGAACGGCTTGGCGAAATCGGCCGCGAGGCGCAGGTGGCGTTGCTCGCCTGGCAGGATCTGGTCGCCGCCCTGGACGAGGTTGCTGGGCGGGAGGCACCTCCCTGCAGCCGCGTTGCCAGCCTTATCGAAAAAATTATCCGTATTGCCGAGCGCTACGTACCCGACCGTCTTGCACGTCTCGACCAGATCGGGGCTGACGGTCTCGATACGACCGGCGCCGAGGTTGAGGCGGCGCCTGATCCGGTCGAGTCCGTTGCGGCGCTGCCGAAGCGGCCGACGCGCGAAACCATGTTGGCGACACTGCTCGAAATCGCGGAATTCTTTCGCACCCACGAACCCCATTCGCCGCTCGCCTATACGCTCGAGGAAGCGGTCCGGCGTGGACGCCTGACCTGGCCGGAGCTACTGGGTGAGGTCGTTCCGGATCCGGAGGCGCGTGCAACTATTCTATCGCAACTGGGAATACGGCCAGTCCGCGATTGACTGTCACGCAACGATCATACAACGCTCACGAGGTCAGTCGCAGTCGTTCGCGAGGTTGAAATGTCTGGAGTTGCGAATGTCCATTCATGATGGAATGCACAAGGCCTCCAGCGACCACAGCAAGGTCGATGTCGCCGCCCTGGTGATTTCGGTTGCAAGTATCGCAGCGTCCGTAATCGGCAATTTCCAGCCTGAAATCAAGGCGGGAACCGCGGTCAGCGCCTGCAACATGCTTTACAATACGCTCAAGCTGCCGCGCAAAAGCAGCGATGTCGACATCATTCCCAACCCCTGGTTCGTGGCGAATGGCCATGACAGCGAGGATAATGTCACCACCAAGGCGTACTTATACTCTCGTAAATTCAAGTCGATCGGTGGAACCGGCGTCGGCTTCGTCGGTGGGTTGGCCTCCGCCGGCACCGCCGGCCACGATGTGCTCAGTACGGTCAGGCACGGCAACTCTATCGCTACCACCGCAATTCATTTGGGCGCACTGGAGCGGATCGCGCGACGGCAGCGCACGACAGGCACCGTTGCGGACTGGTGTCTGCTGATACAGCGGATGAAGATCATGAAGGCTGCGGTCCGTGGCACTCAGCTCGCCGGTGCAGTGGTGCCCGCCGCCTCGATGCCGACCGGCATTGCCGCTGCCGTGGCAAGCTCGGGCATCGCCTTGACCATGAATGGCGCGTGTTACGCATGTGCAGCAGCAATCCACTGGCGCGCCTTCCAGGAACACGCGATATCGGGGTCCCTCGGGCCCAAAGGGGGCAGGGTCGGGCCGGCATCGCAGATCATGTACGAGGTGCTGAGCAGGCGTGGCCTGACCCGACTTTTGGGTAGCTACGATGTGGCCAAATTGATCCGCGAGCCAGCCGGTTGGCAGGCGCTTGGCGACAAGCTGACCGTGATCTGATAGTCAATGGTGGAGACCCTGGCTCAGCTGAATGCCGTTTGCCTGCTACGCCCAGCATTGACCATCGCCCCTGCCGGCGCATAGGCTCAATCAAATTGGTCATATGCGGCTGCCTGCCGGGTGCCGTCTTGACTTTTGAGACATGTGCCGCGTGCATTCGGCCGTGACACCTGATAGTCGCAATTTTGGCGATTACCGTGCGTTTTAACGGCGGCAAAGGAGAGGCTTCGATGAGCGTAAGCATTCACGAGAAGCTCAGCCGGGTGCGCCGTCCGCGCGTCCATATTACCTATGAGGTCGAGACAGAAGGCGCGGAAGTCATCCGCGAGCTGCCGTTCGTCGTCGGCGTCCTTGGCGATTTTTCCGGCGATCCGACCCAGCCGTTGCGTCCATTGGCGGAACGCAAGTTCATTCAGATCGATCGGGACAATTTTGACGAGGTCATGACCCGGCTGACGCCCGGCCTTAACCTGGTCGTGCCGAACAAGCTCACCGATGACGGCACGGAAATCGCCGTGTCGCTGAAATTCAACTCGATCGAGGATTTCGAACCCGGCCGTGTGCTGGACCAGGTGGCCCCGCTTCGCGCGCTGCTCGAAACCCGCAACAAGCTGCGTGACCTGATGAGCAAGGCCGATCGTTCCGAGGAGCTCGAGGCTCTGCTCGAAAAAATTCTCAAGGATGGCGACGATCTGAAGCAGGTTTCCAGCCAGCTCGGTCCGAAAAGCGGAGCCTGATTGATGTCACAAACCACATCACCCAACGCCGGCGCTTCGAAAGCCATTGAAACCACGGACCTGCTGCAACAGGTTGTTTCCGCCACACGGCAGACCGAGCCCGACCGGGCCCAGGAACTGGTGCGTGCGCTGGTCGAGCAGGCCGAAGCCGGCACCATCAAGTTCGATCGCAACCTCAACCGCACGATCGAGCGGGCGATCGCCGAGATCGACAAGAAGCTGTCCGACCAGCTCAACGAGATCATCCATGATCCGCGTTTCCTGAAGCTCGAGGGAAGCTGGCGCGGCCTGCATTATTTCGTGATGAACAGCGAAACCGGGACCATGCTCAAGATCCGGTTGCTGAACGCGTCGAAGCGCGATCTCAACCGCGACCTGACGCGAGTGGTCGAGTTCGACCAGAGCCTGCTGTTCCGCAAGATCTACGAGAACGAGTTTGGCACCCCTGGCGGCGAGCCGTACGGCGCCCTGATCGGCGACTACGAGTGGGGCAACCACCCGGACGACATCGAGACGCTGCGCCTGATTTCCAATGTCAGCGCGGCCGCATTCGCACCGTTCGTCTCGGCCGCCGGCGCCAACATGTTCGGCTTCGATAGCTGGACCGAACTGTCCAAGCCACGCGATTTGGCCAAGATCTTCGACACCGTCGAATATCAGAAGTGGCGGGGATTCCGCGACAGCGAGGATAGCCGGTTCGTGTCGCTGGTGATGCCCCGGGTCGTGGCACGCCTGCCATATGGCGGGCTGACCAAGCCGATCGACGAGTTCGACTACGAGGAAGCGCCGCTCGATGTCGCGGGCAAGGCGCTCAGCATGGATCACGACCAGTATTGCTGGATGAACGCCGCGTATGTGATGGGCACCCGCCTAACCGATGCGTTCTCCAAGCATGGGTTCTGCACCGCGATCCGCGGCGCGGAAGGCGGCGGCAAGGTGGACAACCTGCCGACCCATATCTTCCAGTCCGACGACGGCGATCTGGACGCGAAGTGCCCGACGGAGATCGGCATCACCGACCGGCGCGAATACGAGCTTTCCAACCTCGGCTTCCTGCCGTTGTGTCACTACAAAAATCACGACTTCGCCGTGTTCTTCGGAGCCCAGACCGCGCAGAAGGCCAAGGAATACGATCGTCCCGACGCCACCGCCAACGCCCGTATTTCTGCGCGTCTGCCCTACATCATGGCGACCAGCCGGTTCGCCCATTACCTGAAGGTGATGGCGCGCGACAAGATCGGCTCGTTCATGGAAGCCGAGGATTGCGAGATCTGGCTGAACCGCTGGATCAAGAACTACGTCAACACCAACGAGAACGCCGGTCCCGACAGCAAGGCGAAATACCCGTTGCGCGAAGCGCGTGTGGAAGTCCGGGAAATCCCCGGCCGTCCGGGCGCCTACAATGCGATCGCCTACATGCGTCCATGGCTGCAGATGGAAGAGCTGACCACCAGCCTGCGCATGGTCGCGCGTATTCCGGAAAAAGCGTGATCCGTTAGGAACCGTCCTGGGACACATCCAAGCCGCTTCCGGGCTTGATGGCCAGACGACCGGCCTGCGTGAAACCGTCCTCGAAGGCGGTTTCACCGGGCCGGATACGGTAAGGGTCGCCGATCGGCTGGGAAAGTTCCTGCGCAGTGGTCTCGACGGTCTGGTCGATTGGTTCGGTTCGGCCCTCCTGCTCGCCGACGCGGACGTTGCCGGTCTGTTGGACGATCGTCTGCGCGGCCTCGTCGACCGCGACATCGCCCTGATCGACCGGCTTATCGGCGACCAGCTCGATGCGATCCTGCACGACCCGCGCTTTCAGCGTTTCGAAGGCTCCTGGCGCGGTCTTGCGTGGTTGGTGGACGGGCTGGATGCATCGGCGGCGGTGCGTGTTCGCGTTCTGTCGGTCACCTGGCGCGAGATCTGCCGCGACCTTGATCGTGCGCTCGAGTTCGACCAGAGCGCGCTGTTCCGACTGGTCTACGAGAACGAGATCGGCCGCGCCGGCGGCGAGCCGTTCGGGCTGCTGGTGGTCGATCATGAGATGCGCCACCGTCCGGCCCGTCGGCGCGTGCAGGACCTGCCTTCGATCGACGATGTCGCGGCCCTTGCAGCGCTCGGCGCGGTCGCCGCGGCTGCGTTCGCGCCGGTCGTCGTCGCAGCCGCTCCCGAACTGCTCGGCGTCGATCGGTTTGAGGATCTGGCGCTGTCGTTCGATCCCTCGACCTCGCTGCGCGACGACGATCATGCGCGGTGGCGAACCCTGTCGACGCGCGACGATTCGCGTTTCCTCTGCATCACCATGCCGCGCGTACTGGCGCGACCGCCCTGGACCGCCGATCCCTCGCGGGAGGAGGGCTTCCATTATGCCGAATTCGCGCCCGGCGCGCGCGAGCGGGTCTGGTCGGTCGGCTGCTATGCGTTCGCCTCCGTGGTCGTGCGGGCACAGACGCAGTTCCAGTGGCCGGCCGATATCCGAGGCATCGATCCCGACCGTATCGGCGGCGGTTTGGTACCGGACCTGGTGGTCGAACCGTTCGACACCGACCACGAGCGCGGATGGTGCCGGCAATCGCTGGATCTGGTGTTGACCGACGGGCAGGAGCGGCTGCTGATCGATGCCGGCCTGATCCCGCTCAATCGGCTGCCGCATGGCAACGAGGCGGTATTCGCGTCGGTGCGCAGCATGCATGTTCCGTCGCTGCAGGAAGGCGGCATTCGTGACGCCGCCGCGGCTGGCGCCAATGCGCGCATCTCGGCGCAGATCAATTCCGTGTTGTGCGTGTCGCGGTTTGCGCATTACCTGAAGGTCATGGGCCGTGAAATGGTCGGCTCGCTCCTGACGGCGGACGAAATCGAACGTCGCCTGCAAAAATGGCTGTCGGAATACACCAACGGCAGCATGCGCGCAGGGCCCGAAAGCCGTGCCCGTCATCCATTGGTCGCCAGCCGCATCACCGTCCGCGAGCAGCCCGACCGTCCCGGAACGTTCGGTTGCGTGATCCATCTGCAGCCGCATTACCAGCTCGACGATATCGAGGCAGCGTTCCGTCTGGTCACGGAGTTGTCCGCTCCTGGCTCTCGGAACTGAATAACGTTCCGTTGCAATTGACATCGCCTCCTCAATGAAAGGGAATACCGGCATCATGTGTGCAGCCCAGAACGACGCCGGCGCCTCGAACGAGGCGGCGGATGTGTCCACGACGCCCGGTTCGCTGTTTCGCGCCGGACGTCTCGAAGCCGCCATCACGGCCGCCAACGACAGCGTGCGTCGCGCTCCCGGTATCATGGAGCATCGCATGCTGCTGGCCGAGCTGCTGCTGTTTGCCGGCCGTTTCGAACGCGCCGACACGGTGCTGGCCACCGCGGAAACGATCGACCCGTCACTGATGCTGGTCGCGTCCGAGTTCCGCCATCTGCTGCGTGCCGAGATCGCCCGGCAGCAGACGTGGCGAGAGGGGCGGGTGCCCGAGTTCGTCGGCGAGCCGACCGCATCCCTCAGCCTGTCCCTGAAGGCACTGACCCTGCTGCGTGACGGCGACGAGGCCGGCGCGGCACGGGCGGCACAGGACGCCGAGGCTGCGCGGCCGCATGTCGCCGGCCGGCACGAGGACGCGCCATTCGACGATTTCCGCGATGCCGACGATATCTGTGCCGGTTTCATCGAAGTGCTGACCGTGACCGGCCGCTATTTCTGGATGCCGACCGAGCGGATCGAGGAGGCCATCTTCCACCCCGCCCGCCGTCCACGCGACCTGTTCTGGCGTCGCTGCAGCATGACCGTGCGCGATGGTCCGGACGGCGACGTCTATGTGCCCGCAATCTATACCGACATGTCGGCGGCTGCATCGTCGCCCGGCGAGACCGACCCCGACATCGATGCACGGCGTCTCGGAAAATCCACCGAATGGAGCGGCGAAACTCTGGTGCGGGGTCGCGGACAGCGGCTGTTCCTGGCCGGCGACGATGGGCTGGCGATCCAGGATCTTGCCACGCTGACCTTTGGATGAGCGGCGCACTGCCTCGGCCCCGGTCCCGGCAAAGTCCATGAGAATGCCGCGCCTACCGGTCGCGCGCGAGACGCCACGGCGGCTGCAAAGCTCGGTGTTCGACCGGTTGCTCGACAGCGACGGACCGGCCCATGGCCCGTCCGCCGTGCGCGTGGACGAGATCGCCGCCTTGCGCGCCTCGGTCCACCGCGATCTGGAGGCGCTGCTGAACGCGCACCGGCCCTGGGCCTCGGTACCGGCGCAACTCACGGCGCTGCGCATCTCGGGCCTGCAATACGGCATGCCCAACTTCACCTCCGGCGCGCTCAACCGTCGCGAGGAGCGCGAGACCCTGCGTGACGAGATCGAGCTGACCATCAGGCGATTCGAGCCGCGTCTGGCGCAGGTTCATGTCCGGCTCACCGACGATCCGGACCGGTTGCGCAGCACGCTGCGCCTTCGGATCGAGGCGCTGATGCGGGTCGAGCCGGTGGTGGCGCCGATCGCATTCGACACCACGGTCAATGCCGCGACCGCGGAAATGGTCCTGCATCTGCAGAGCGGCGCTTAGATATGTCCGACGAATTGCTTCCCTACTACAACCGCGAACTCGTGGCATTGCGTGAGCTGGCCTCGCAGTTCGCGGAGGCCAACCCGAAGGCCGCCGGTCGGCTGCGCATGGGTTCGGATGCGGTCGACGATCCGCATGTCGGGCGCCTGCTCGAAGGGGTCGCGTTCCTGTCCGGACGCGTGCACCGCCGCCTGGACGACGAGTTCCCGGAACTCACCGACGCGCTGCTCGGGGTTCTGTATCCGCATTACCTGGCGCCGGTGCCGTCCGCCTCGGTGGTCCAGCTGACTTGCCAGCCGGAACTCAAGGTGCCCGTTCTGGTGCCGCGCGGCAGTGCGGTCGAGACCGAGCCGGTCGAAGGCGAGCCGTGCCGCTTCAGGACCACCGCCGACGTCACGCTATGGCCGATCCAGGTCACCAGCGTGCGGCTGACCGGCCTGCCGCTGGCGGCTCCGGTCAATCCGCAGGCGAGGGGCGTGCGGTCCAGCCTGCGGATCGTGCTGGAAACCGCAAGCCCGGACACCAGCTTCGCCGATCTCGAGATCGACCGGCTGCGCCTGTTCCTGCGCGGCCCGATCGAGCAGAGCCTGGCGCTGTATGAACTGATCTGCCGCAGCGGCATCGGCGTTGCCTGCGCCGACGGCCCGAACGATGCCGAACCCACGCTGCTGCCGGCCTCGACCATCCAGCCCGCCGGGTTCGCCGCCGAGGAAGCGCTGTATCCCTGGTCGGCGCGCTCCTTCTCCGGCTTCCGGCTGCTGACCGAATATTTCGCGCTGCCGGAGAAATTCCTGTTCATCGATCTGGTCGGGCTCGACGCGCGCACCATGCTGCATGCGCGCAACCGCCTCGAGATCTTCATCTATCTCGACCAGGCGGTCCCGGAACTGGAGCGCTCGCTGCGGCCGGATGCGGTGGCGCTCGGCTGCGTGCCGATCGTCAACCTGTTCGAGCGGCGCTGCGAGCCGGTGGCGCTGAGCCACGAGGAAACCGAGTATCACATCGCCCCGGATCATCGTCGTCCGCGCGGGTTGGAAATCTGGAGCGTCGAGCGGGTCCGCGAGCTGCATGGCGACGGGTCGTCGCGTCCATGGCGGCCGTTCTATCGCCATGCCCCGCACGACTTCACCGAGGATCGCGGCCCCGGGGAGCGCAGCCAGGGCGATGTGCAGCCGGCCGGCTTCTACAACGTGACCAGGCGGCCTGGCGCGCCCTCGCTGGGCGGCACCGAGCTCTTTCTGTCGCCGATGGACCCGGCCCTCTCGGTCGATCGGCCCGCCGATGCGGTGTTGTCGATCGATGCGCTGTGCAGCAACCGCGACCTGCCGGCCCTGCTGCCGTTCGGCGGCGGCCAGCCGCACCTGCATCTGTCGGAGGGGCTTGCCACCGTGCAGTCGGTCGACTGTCTGATCCCGCCGACCGCGTCGTTGCGCGCCCAGCTCCAGGACAGCCGCGCCTGGCGCCTGATCTCGCATCTGTCGCTGAGCCATCTGTCGATCGTAGGCGGCGGCGCCGGTGCGGAAAGCCTGCGCGACGTGCTGCGGCTTTACGATCTGCATGACAGCGCGGAGACCCGCAACGGGATCGGCGGCCTGGTCGGTGTCTCGTCCGCCAGCGGCACCGCTCGCGTGCCCGGCGCCCGTCCCGGCGCCTTCTGCCGCGGGCTCGACGTGCAGCTCGAGTTCGATGCGAGGGTATGGAGCTCATCCGGGCTCTATCTGATGGCCAGTGTGCTGGAGCGGTTCCTGGCGCTGCACGCGACCGTCAATTCGTTCGTCCGCACCACCGTGGTGCTGCAGGGCCGGCCCGGCATCGCCGCGAAGTTTCCGCCGCGTGCCGGCTCGCGCGTGCTGCTGTGAGCAACGCCACGACGCCACCGCATGCCGACCCCGACACGCGCATCGTTACCGTCACGGCGCCGGTCGACAGCATCGAGTTCGACCAGACAGACGATTTCGATCCGGCGGCGTCTCTGCCTGTTCCGGTGCAGCGTCGTCGCGCAGCACCGCGCACCCTGCTCGAGCGGCTGATGCAGCAGCCGCAACGGTTTTCGTTCGATGCCGCCGTGATGGTGCTGATGCAGGCTTCGTCGCAGCGCGACCCGGGACGAGCGGTTCATTTCCGCGCCCCGCCCGGCCTGGCCTTTCCCGGTGCCGACGTGCTGTCGGTGGAACGCCCCAACGGACAGTTCGAGGCGACCGTCACGCCGATCGGCCTGACGGGTCCGTCCGGCGTGCTGCCACGGCCTTATAGCGAGCAGGTGGTCACCGAACAGCGCAAGCGGTCCCCGGCGTTGGCCGCTTTCCTCGACGTGCTGGCGCAGCGCCCCGTCGCATTGTTCGCCGAGGCCGGCATCAAGTACCGCCCGCATCGTGCCGCCGCCGCCGCCCTGCTGGCCGACACGCATGAGGCTTCCCGTCCGGCGGACCCGATGGCCGATCCGTTTGCCGCGATGCTTCTCGCGCTGGGCGGCTTCGGAACCCCGAACCTGGTGCCGAGGCTCGGTGTCGAGCCCGAGCCGCTGCTGCATTTCGCCGGCCAGTTCGCCACCCGGCCCCGGTCCGCCGACCGGCTGCAGGCGATCCTGACCGACTGGCTCGGCCAGCCGGTCGAGATCGAGCAGTTCGCTGGAAGCTGGCTGGCGCTGAATGTCGAGGAGCGCTCGGCGCTGCCAATCACCTTGTCGAACGGCCGTACCGTGCCGTCCTTCAACCAGCTCGGTGTCGATGCGTCGGTCGGGGTCCGGGTCTGGGATGTGCAGTCGCGGATCGTGCTGCGTGTCGGCCCGCTCGACCTGCCGCAGTTCCGGGCCATGCTGCCGACCGGCCGCCTGCTGCAGCGGCTGGTCGCGTTGGTGCGCGCCTATCTCGGTTTCGAGACGGCGTTCGCGGTGAACCCGGTGCTGTCGCGCGATGCGGTGCCGCCGCTGCTGCTGTCCGGCGCCCTCCCGCCGCAGCTGGGCTGGAACAGTTGGCTCGGCTCGGCCGGTGTCCGCGCCGAGCATGCGGACGAGGCCCTGTTCGAGGCGGAACTGGTCGAAACGGAACAAGTCGAACGGATACAGGCATGAGTTGGAGCCACGGCTACGTCGCCGACATTCCCTACACCGCGCATTACCATCCGCAGCAATCGCCGGACGTGCTGGCGCTGTCCTGCCTGCTGAACCGGACCGAGAGCCCGCTGCCGGCACGGCGCGACGACCTTACCTACGTCGAGTTCGGCTGCGGCCGCGGCCGTACCGCGCTGTGCCTCGCGGCCAGCAACCCGGGCTGGCGGGTGATCGGGCTGGACCTGCTGCCGGCGCATATCGCCGAGGCGCGCGCGCTCGCGGCCGAGGCCGGCATCGCCAACGTCGAGTTCCTGGAAGCCGACCTCGTCACCTTCGACCCGGCCAAGCTGCCCGAGTTCGACGTCGCCAGCGCGCACGGCTTCTGGAGCTGGGTCGCCGATCCGGTACGCGACGGGCTGGTACGCGTGCTGGCGGCTCGCCTGCGCGCCGGCGGCCTGCTGCACCTGAGCTACAACGCCTTGCCCGGCTGGCAGGGCGCGATCGGGCTGCAGCGCCTGCTGCTCGAGGCCGGCGACCGTATCGGCGGGCGCAGCGACCGGCGTGCGGCGGGTGCGCTCGAACTGGCGCAGGCGCTGCGTGCGGCAGGTGCGATGCATCTCGAAGCGAGCCAGCCATCCGGCCTGATCGACCGGGCCAGGACCGTGTCGCCGTCCTATCTCAGCCATGAATATATGAACCGGTTCTGGCGGCCCTGTTTCCAGGCGGATGTGCAGGACGCGCTGGAGCCGGCCCGGCTCGACTTCGTGGGCTCCGCCGAGCTGCTGGAGAATTTCCCCGAACTGGTGCTCACTGCCGAGCAGCGCGCCGTGTGCGACCGGATCGACGAGCCCCGGCTGCGCGAACTCACCCGCGACCTCTGCATGCCGCGTCCGCTGCGCAGCGACGTGTATGTGCGCGGTGCCCGCCTGATGTCGCGCGACGCGCAGGAACAGGCGTTGCGTGATCTGGTGCTGTGCCTGACCCGGCTGCCGGACGAGGTGATCTATGCGCTGAAGACCGCGACCGGCACCGCGAACCTGGCGCCGGACTTCTTCAGGCCGGTAGTGTCGGCGCTGGCCGATGGGCCGCGCAGCGTCGGGGACCTGTTGTCGACGACCGGGCAAAGCGGCAGTGCGGTCGACCTGGTCGGGCTGCTGGTCGGATCCGGCCAGGCGGTGGTGGTCGGACGGCCGGACATCGAGGCCGATCCGGACTCCGGCGCCTCCCGCCACAACCGTGCGATCGCGGCGCATATCCTGCGCGGCGACCCCGCCCAGTCGGGCCTCGCCAGCATCCGTCTCGGCGCGGGACTGGTATGCGATCCGGATACCATGGTGGCAGCGGGCCGAACCGCTGCAACAGGCGCTTCGCGTGACTCCGACGCGGCTGCACAGGATCGGCGCCAGCCGATATGGCGGCACGCCGGAATCACGACCTGACCCACCGAAACGCATCGGCTTTCGACGAACCTCGGCCTGGATTATGATCGCGTCATGATTTTCGTTGATAGATCACGACGACCCGTACCGACACGTCGCACACGGAATCTTGTCAGGTTCGGCAGCGTTGCCGTATCGGCGGCTCTGCTGTCACTGGCAACGCCCTGCGGCAACCGGACCGCTTATGCGGCCACCGCCGTCCCGGCGACACCGACCGGTGCGGCATTCCTCATCGGCAACGGTAAGTCGATCGGTCTGCCGGCTTTGCCGGATTGCGAGCCGGCGCTGCGAAGCCTGGGCGATCGCCTGCGTCGTCAGGGCGACGACGTAACTGAAATCATGGATGCGCCCGGTCCGGCCCTCCGTGCCGCGATCGGAAGTTTCGCCGGACGGTTGCCATCGTCCGGACGCGTGCTCGTGGCCTATTGCGGGTATGCGATGGCCGATACCGACAAGCTGTTCCTGTTGCCCGCCGATGCTGCCATTACCGGACCGGCCGACCTGCCGCGACAGGCAATCATTGCGCGTACGGTCTCGCGCATCCTGTCGGCCCACTCATCGATGTTCCTCGCAGAACTGTATGCCCCGCCGAGCGTCGATAAGGGCACTACCGTGCTGCAATCGGCGATCCAGTCGCTTCGCGAGGAGACGGCGCCCGATACGCGTCTTTCGATCGCCGTCAATTCCACGCCGGCCGGGGCTCCGTTGATCGAGGCCTTCACCAGCACCGTCTCCGCATCGAAGGACTGGGCCAGCATCCCGGCAGCCGGCGCATCCGCCCCGCCGGTGGCGACCGCCCCGGACGCAGCGGTCGCTAAACCCGACGCCAACGCGGCGACCGGGTCCGACGATCAGCCGCCAGCGGGCGACAAGCCGACCGACGCTCAGGCAACACTTGCCGCTGCAGCCGTGCCGCCGCCGGCCAACGGGTCGCTCAAGACCGCGCATACCAGCCAGGATGCGACCGGCGGCAATGCATCCGCCGTGTCGCCAGCATCCCCGTCTGGTTCGAGCCCGATCAATCTGGCGCCACCCAGGAAAGCGCCGAGGCCCGTGGTTGTTTCCCTACCCGACGGGGACACCGGTTCCGCCACGGTCCGCCGCATACAGTCCGCACTCGCGAGACACGGTTTGATGAAGGGCGCCATTACCGGTCATGACGACCAGGACACCCAGAAGGCGGTCAGCGCCTACCAGTCCTCGCTGAACCATCCGGCCACCGGATTCCTTACTTATCCGGAAATGAACGCGCTGGAGTCCAAGTTCATTACCTCGACATTGCCGGCACCTGCGTCGCCATCCACCGCCGATGCCGGTGACAGCAAATGAGCCTCCGTCTCAAGTTCAACCTGGTGATGCTGACGACGTTCGTCGTTGGCCTGTTGCTGGCAACGTTCTTCGTTCATCGGATCAGCGTTGAGACCGCCAAGCAGGGCCAGGTCGACCAGGCCGCGGTGATGATGGGCGAGGCGCATGCGACCATCCACTACACCGACACCGAAGTGGCGCCGCTGCTCGCCGAGCAGATGAAGGTGCAGTTCCTGCCGCAGGGAATACCGTTCTTTGCCGCGGCGGAGAGCTTCCGTTTCCTGACGAAAGCATTTCCCAACTACATCTTCCACCAGGCGACCAGCAACCCGACCAATTTGTCCGACCTGCCGGCGCCATGGGAAGCGGCGATCATCCAGCGCTTCCGCGACGACGCCGCGCTGACCAAACTGGTGAGCGAAAACCGGACCTCGGCCGGGCAGGTCTTGTCCTACGCGCTGCCGATTAGGGTGACCGAGCCCGGCTGCCTCTCCTGCCACTCGACGCCGCAGGCCGCACCGACCACATTGCTCGACGTATACGGCAGCAAACATGGCTTTGGCTGGCACCTGGGCGATATTGTCGGCGCCACCATCGTGTCGGTGCCCGAAGCCGGAGCCCTTGCGCGTGCCTATCATCTCACCCTCGTGACGTTCGGCTGGCTGGTCCTGGTGTTTGCGGTGATGTTCGGCCTGGTCAATCTGCTGCTCAATGCTGTGATCATTCGTCCGGTCCGCCACATCACCGAAATTGCCGACCGCGTCAGCCTGGGCGACTTCACCGCACCGGAGTTCAACGTTTCGGCGAAGGACGAGATCGGGTCGCTGGCGACCTCGTTCAACCGGATGCGCCGCAGCCTGGAAAACGCGATGAAGATGCTGGACGATTGATGTGAAGCCCGAGTTGCCAGGAACGATCGGGCGTTTCGAGATCCAGTCCCTGCTCGGTCGCGGTGCCATGGGCGTCGTGTATCGTGGCTACGATCCGGAGATCGATCGCACCGTGGCGATCAAGCTGGTACGGGCCGACCTGCTCGATGGCGACGAGCGCGGAAGCTATCTCGATCGGTTTCGCAACGAAGCGAAAATCGCCGGTCGCTGCATGCATGCCAACATCGTCGGCATCTACGATTTCGCGCTGTTCGAAGGCAATCCGTATCTCGTCATGGAGTTCGTCGACGGCGTCGGCCTCAACCAGGCGGTCGGGCGCGGCACGAAGCTGTCGATGCCGGAGGCGGTGCACATCGCCCTGCAGGTGCTCGATGCGCTGGACTACGCGCATCGGTTCGGCATCGTCCATCGCGATATCAAGCCGGCGAACATCCTGCTGACCCGTCATGCTAAGTTGAAGGTCACCGATTTCGGTATCTCCCGGCTGGCCAGCACCGAGCTGACCGCCGCGCCGCTGATGATCGGCACCCCGAGCTACATGTCGCCGGAGCAGTGCGCCGGCGACGCGATCGATGGGCGCAGCGACCTGTTCTCGCTCGGCTGCATTCTCTATGAGTTGCTGGCCGGCGAACGTCCGTTCCAGGGTATCAGCTACACCGAAACGATCTTCAAGCTGGTGAACCAGCCGCACGAAAGCCTGTCGCTGCATCGGCCCGACCTGCCGGCCAGCCTGAGTTCCATCCTCGACCGCGCGCTCGCCAAAAGACCGGAAGACCGGTTCGAGAATGCCGAGGCGTTCGCCCACGCATTGCGATCGGTGCCCCCGCCGTCCAACGCCATGCCGACGGCAGTTTCCGGCATGAGCGTCCCGGCCGGCGCGGATGACGACGATCTCGATACGATCATCCGGCCGGTTGCACAGGCGGCGATGTCGGTCGAGCCGGAAATTGTCCAGGAACTCGCCGGGCCCGACGAGATCCCGGCGATACCCCCGGAGCAGGCGGGTCTGCTCATCGACGGGTCCATGCCGTTCGATCAGGCCTGGCTGGAACTGGATCCATTGCTGGTGGACGCCATCAGCCGCAGGTTGGCGGTTCGTGTCGGCCCGATGGCGCGCGTGTATGTCCGGCACTCGTTGCGTCAAGCCCAATCCGCGGACATGTTCTGCACGCTGCTGTCCGGCGGCATCCCGGACCTCAAGGAGCGCGCGCAGTTTCTGCACGAGGTCCAGGCTCTGCTGAAGCCGCCGGAGCCCAAGGATCCGCCACCGAAACCGGAACCCGCCGTAGCGGTGGTGCCAGTCATTCCCGCACCGCCGCCACAGGTGTTGTCGCTGACCGAAGAGGATATCCAGCGCACGATCGCAGCACTCGCCCATGTCATCGGGCCGATTGCGACGCAGGTGGTCCGACGCGCGGTGGTGCGCGCGCATGACCGTGCGTCGCTCGTTACTCTATGCGAAGCGTTCGTGCCGCAGGAGGCCGAACGAACCCGGTTTCGTACCGCGTTGAACCGCTCGATCATATCCTGACGACACGGTCAACCGGGCTGCCGATTTGGCAAATTCGCCCCGTTGATGTCATGATCACGATCCCAACGGATTGTTGTTGCAGCGGAGAAACCACGGACGATGTCTGGTGGACAGCTACAGGCCCTGTTGTTGTTCAACTCGCCGCTGGGTGACGACAGCGTGCCGTTCCAGGAAAGCGTTCTGCACGGCGTCGGCCTGCATGCGCACGAGGAAATCAGCCGGCCGTTCGAGATGTCGCTCACCGTCGTCTCGACGACACGCAGCATCGACCCGTCCGAACTGGTGTTCCAGCCGGTCGGGCTGACCATCCGCAAGCAGCCGAACCCCGATCGGTTCTTCAACGGTGTCGTTCGCGCCATGAGCGCTATCGGCCAGGCGCAGCGATCGCGCTGGATGTACCGTCTGGACATCGTGCCGCGGCTCTGGTTCCTGGGCCAGACCGAGGATTGTCGCATTTTTCAGAACAAGACCGCTCAGGAGATATTGCAGACGATCTTCTCGGAACATTCGATCCAGCCGGTCGATTTTCGGATCTATGGCGACAAACCGGTTCGGGAATACACCACGCAATACAACGAGACAGACCTCGCCTTTATCCATCGGCTGATGCAGGAAAGCGGCTGGTTCTATATTTTCGAACATACCAAGACCACGCATACGCTGGTGGTGACGGACCGTAACCAGAGCTTCAAGGAAGTGTCGAAGCCGCCGCACTGGGTGATCCATGCAGGTAACAATATCGATGTGTTCGACCAATGGGGCGAAAGTCAGTCCACCGCGCATGGCGAGGTGAAGCTGCAGGACTACGATCCCACCCGCCCGGCGACCCCGATCCATGGCCGGCAGACAACGACAAACGCCATGCCCGGTGCGTCCACCCGCGACGTGTTCAATTGGCCGGCGCTGACCCGCGACAACAAGATCGCCGGCGATCGTGCGCGCTATCGCATCGAGAATGCCGAAGCCGCGTCGTCGCTGCGGCATGGCCACGGCTATGACCAGGAGTTCATGCCGGGTCGCCGCTTCACGCTGGCCAAGGATCCGTTCACCGAGGCCGAAGGCATCGACTACGCCTTGCGCTCGGTGCATCACGAGGCCTCGGACGATACCTGGATGGGCGGCGCGCAAAAGCCGCACTACGAGAACAGCTTTACCTGCTTCCTGCAGAAAACGACGTGGCGCGATCCTGCCCGAAACACGCGACCCGCGATGACGGGCATATTTTCCGCGATCGTCATCGGCAACGACGGCGAGGAGATCCATGCCGATCCGCTCGGGCGGATCAAGGTCCGGCTGATGTTCGACCGGCGCAAGGACACCGTCGCCAGCATGGCCACCTGGGTGCGGGTGATGTCGCCGTGGTCCGGCAATAAATGGGGCTGGCAGCATCTGCCGCGCGTCGGCAGCGAAGTGGCCGTCTCGTTCATGGATGGCGATCCCGATACGCCGGTCGTGGTGGGCTCGTTCTACAACCAGACCCAGCGTCCGGTGTTTTCGATTCCGGATGAACAGACCAAGCACGGTTTCCGCAGCCGCTCGACGATGAATGGCGGCACACAGGATTATTCCGAGCTGTCGTTCGACGACAAGAAGGGCGAGGAGCTGGTGTTTCTGCACGCCCAGAAGGACTACGTCACCGAAGTCGAGCGCGACCAGAGCCTGACCGTCGATCGCGACCGCACGGTGACGATCAAGCGCGACGAAACGGTTTTGGTAACGCGCAACCACTCCCTCACCAGCGAGACCGGCCATGTCACCATCGACGCCGCACTCGGGATCACCTTGCGTGTCGCCGAAAACACAATTCTGATTACTCCCGCCGGTATCACGATGAATGGCATTACGCTCAACCTGATCGCCGATGCGGCGCTGTCGGCTGTTGCCCCGGTCGTCGACATCGAGTCCGAAGGTCTCATCACCTTGAATGCCGCCGCCAGCATCATGCTTGATGCCGCCGGCACCATCATGTTGGATGCGCCCGGGATCTTCTCGACCATTCCAGTAATTCCCGAAGAGATTTAGGTCGATGTCCCCGCCCGGTGCTTATACGACCGTGCCCGACCCGGTCGACAAGCTGCAGCAGCCGCCGGCCGCCTGGATGCAGGCGCGTCTCAAGCTTGCTGCCGGCAATCCGCTGCTGGATGACTCGCCCTCGTCCGCGCTGCTGATCGACCGGCTCGATCAGGCCGGCCGGATCGATGAGGCTCTATGCTTGGCTGCCTACGCCTTGCCGCCCCGGGAGGCGGTCTGGTGGGCCTGCATGTGCGCCCGTCACACGAAACCCGCGGAGCCGCTCGCGGCCGACGTGACGGCAGGCGAGGTGGCGGAGGCATGGGTCCGCAGTCCAGGCGAGCCGGCGCGGGCGCGGGCGTATCGCGCCGCCCACCAAGCTCGCTTCCAGTCACCGGAATCTATGGCCGCCATGGGCGCATTCTGGAGTGGGCAGCCGGATATATTGAGAGTTCCCGAGGACACAGCTCGCGGCCAGGTCGGCCGAAGCGTGGAAAATGCG
This sequence comes from Janthinobacterium lividum, assembly GCA_050954785.1. Classification (GTDB taxonomy): domain Bacteria; phylum Pseudomonadota; class Alphaproteobacteria; order Acetobacterales; family Acetobacteraceae; genus Lichenicola. Next base: position 39,461 of record JBPBQO010000129.1, read on the forward strand.
GTGCGCATGTCCGCCGTGCGTGGACCGATGCCCGAACAACCGGCCCGCCTCCGCGCCTTCCTCCAAAGCGCCCGCGACATCGCGCGCGGCGGTGCGGGCCGGCTCGACACAGGCGCATATCCAGACCGGCTAACCGTCGCCGGGCAGACGGAGATCTGACGATGCTGACCCTCAGTATGCTTCGCTGCCCGGTCGGCGTGCCGCCCGAATCTCGGGAAGTCGGCGGTGCCGAGTTCTCGATCGGCCGCGACCAGAAAAACGATTGGGTTCTGCCCGATCCGGACAGGTTCCTGTCGAAGCGGCACTGTGTGCTGAGCTTGGGCGCGACCGGCTGGCAGATTGTCGATACCAGCACCAACGGTACCTTTCTCAACCACGACATCGATCCGATCCGCGATGCGCCGCGCGGCCTGCGCGACGGCGACCGTATTCTGCTCGGCGCCTACGAGATGGAAGTCGCGCTGCACGAGGCCGAGGAGCCGCTCTATCGTCCCGCCGGGCATCGTGAGCCGACGCACGGCTCAAGCCACGATCACGGCCATCCCGGCATCGACGCCCGTGCCGGCGCCGCCACCTACGGCGACGACCGTCTGCTGGGCGACCCGTTCCAGTCCTCGCCGAACGATCCGCTCGGCCTTGCGACCGGCAATGAGATCGGCTTGCCCGAACGCTTCGATCCGCTGGCCCCTGCCGACGAGCTTCGGGACGACGCTCCGGTGATGCCGGACGGTGCGTTCCTGGAAGCGCGATACACTCCGCCGCGCACTTCGTCGGATCTGCTCCCCGATGACTGGGATGACGAAACCCCTCCGCCGGCGCGTCCGGCTCCGACGGCTCCAGAGCCGCCGACGGTTCCGGTGATCGAGGCGTTGGCACCGGCGCCCGAGGCCGCTTCTATTCAGCCACTCGCTATGACTACGCCGGACATCGATGCGCCGCGCCGGCCCGCCGTCGTGCCGGTCCAGCCTGAACCCGAGCCCCCAGTCATCCCGCCCTACGTCGCCGGGTCCGGCGCCGATGCCGGCTTCGCCGCATTTCTGCATGGTGCCGGCCTGGCGCCGACGACGATTCCGACCGGTGCCGGCGCCGTCGCCACCTTGCATGCGCTTGGCGGCGCATTCCGCGCGATCGTGCACGGGCTGCGCCGGATCATGATCGGTCGCGCCTCGATCAAGGGCGAGTTCCGGATCGAGCAGACGATGATCCGCGCCAGCGGCAACAACCCGCTGAAATTCTCCGCCGACGACGAGGATGCGCTATCCGCCCTGCTCAATCTCGGCCGTCGCAGCGAACTGTCGCCGGAAGCCGCGATCGCCGATGCGCTGCACGACATGCGCCTGCACGAGGTCGCGATGATGACCGCGATGCAGGAAGCGGTGCGCGAGCTGCTGACCCGGCTCGAGCCGAAGCGCATGATGGACCAGGCCGGCCATCGCACCTTCGATGCCTGGCCCGGATCGCGCCGCGCGCGGAGCTGGACCGCCTACGAAACCCAGCATCGCCAGATCGTCGATGCCCTGTCCGATGATTTCGACAGCGTATTCGGCAAATCCTTCGCTCGCGCCTACGAGCGTGCGATGGCGGAAGTCCAGGCGACGCCGGACGACGAATTGAGCAGCCGTCCGCGGACACGCAGCCAGTGAACAGGCTTGCCCGCGCGACGATGGGAGAATCGCTTTGAGCTGGACCAACCGTGTCGCGTGGCAGGAGGGCATGTTCCTGCGGGCGCAGCATTTCCAGCAGCAGGATCGCTGGGTGGAAACCCAGCTTCGCAGCAGCATTGCCCACCTCCGGCCGCATCCATGGGGCGTCGCCAGCCTGAGCATCGCCCGCGACCTGCTCAATGCCGGCCGCTTCGCGATCGATGGCGGGTCGGGATTGTTCGAGGATGGCACACCGTTTTCGCTGCCCGGCGAGGCCGACCTGCCGGCGCCGTTCGACGTGCCCGACACCGCGCGCAACGTGCTGATCCATCTCGCCTTGCCGGTGCGCCAGGCCGGTGCGCTGGAAATGGCCACGCCGACCCGCGACGAGGGCCGCTATCGTCCGCGCGCGTTCGAGGCCTACGACACCCAGTCCGGCGTCTCGCAGCCGGCCGAACTGCAGATCGGCCGGCTGCGCCTGCGCTACCTGCTCGATACCGACGACCGCGAGGGTTATCTGTGCCTGCCGGTGGCGCGCATCACCGAGGTCATGTCCGATCGCCGCGTGGTGCTCGACCCGCGCTGGATCCCGCCGGCGCTGCTGTGCTCGGCAGTGCCACCGCTGGCGGCACTCTGTGTCGAGCTGGCCGGCATGCTGAACCAGCGCGGCGAGGCGGTCGCCGCACGGCTGACCGCGCCCGGCCACAAGGGCAGTGCCGAGATCGCCGATTTCCTGCTGCTGCAGGCGGTCAATGGCTGGCAGGTGGTGATGGCGCACCATGCCGATGCCGGCAACCTGCACCCCGAGGAGCTGTATCGCCTGCTTCTGCAGATGGCAGGCGAGCTCTCGACCTTTACCGACCAGCGTCGCCGCCCCAGCACGTATCCCGCCTATCAGCAGGCCGATCTGCAACGCTCGTTCGCGCCCGTGATGGCCGACATCCGCCGCTCGCTGTCTGCAGTGCTGGAACAGACCGCGGTGATGATTCCGCTGCAGGAGCGCCGGCATGGCGTTCGCGTCGGGGCCATCGTCGATCGCAGCCTGCTGGCATCGGCGAACTTCGTGCTCGCGGTGCAGGCGGACATGCCGACCGAGTCGTTGCGCCGGCTGTTTCCGTCCACCGTCAAGATCGGCGCGGTCGAGCATATCCGCGAACTCGTCAACGTGGCTCTGCCGGGAATCGGATTGCGCGCATTGCCCGTCGCGCCGAGGCAGATGCCGTTCTATGCCGGCGCCTCCTATTTCGAGCTGGACCGCAATTCGCGGCACTGGCAGCAGATGCAGGCTTCCGGCGGCTTCGCGGTGCATGTTTCCGGCGATTATCCGGGGCTGACGATCGAGCTCTGGGCAATCCGAAGCTGAAGGCCGGCCATGAGTGACAATCCCTTCTCCGAGCCCGACGATAACGAGCGGACCGTCATCCGTCCGATCCCGGGCGGCCGGCGTGGCGCTCCAGGTGGTTCGCCTCTGTCCGACCGTCCGACCGCCAGCCTTGCCGACGGCGCACCGCCCGACATCGCGCCGGGCGAGGGCGGCAGTACCCGTTTCGTCGACCTGCCGCCCGGTACCGGCACCCCGATCGTGGCTGCGGCCGCCGGCTGCCTGAGCCTGCTCGGACGCCTGCGCAATGCGTTCTCGGTGCCGGACGCGACCGCCCTGCGCGACCATGCGGTGCAGGAGCTGCGCCGTTTCGAACAGATCCTGCGCGCCCAGAACCTGCCGATGGAGCAGTTGCGCCCGGCCCATTACGCGCTGTGCGCCAGCCTGGACGATGTGGTGCAAGCCACCCCGTGGGGCAGCCGCGGCGCCTGGGCGGACGCGTCGCTGGTCTCGACCTTCCACCAGGAGGTCAGGTCTGGCGAGCGCTTCTTCGACCTGCTGGCCCAGCTTCGCCAGAATCCCGGCAAGTTCCTGCCCATCGTCGAGCTGATGTACCTCTGCATGTCGCTCGGCATGCAGGGCCGCTATCGCCTGTCGCCACGCGGACCCGCCGAGCTCGACCGTGTGCGCGAGGAAACCTATGTCCTCATCATGCGCAATCGCGGCCCCGGCGAGCGGGCGCTGTCGCCGCACTGGCAGGGCGTGGCCGCACCCTATCGACGCCACCGCTTCAGCCTGCCGGTCTGGGTCGCTGCGCTCGCCGGCCTCGGGCTCATCGGGCTGGTCTATGCCTGGGCCTCGCTCGGGCTTGCCGGCGATTCCGACCGCCTGTTCGCCGCCAGCCTGTCGGTACCGCCCGGAAAGATGCCGGTGATCGCCCGCAACATCCCGGTCGAGGCGGTCGCTACGGTGGCCCTGCCCAACGGCGCCAAGGATGCACTGGCCGGCCTGCTACGTCCTGAAGTCACGCAGGGCCTGGTCAGCATCGTCGGTACCGACACCGTGCCGATCATCCGTGTGCGCAACCGCGGCATGTTCGCCTCGGGCAGCGCCGACGTGGAGGCCAGGTTCCGTCCGATCCTGACCCGCATCGGCAGCGCTCTCAAAACCCAGCCGGGCAGTGTGCAGGTGGTCGGCTATACAGACAACCAGCCGATCCACACGATCCGTTTCCCCTCCAACTTCGAGCTGTCCGGCGCCCGCGCCCAGGCCGCCTCCACCGTCATTGCCGCGGCCTCCGGCCCCGACGCGCATGTCACCGCCGAGGGCCGTGCCGATGCCGACCCGATCGCCGGCAACGATACGCCGGCCGACCGAGAGCAGAACCGTCGCATCGAGATCGTGCTGCACCGGTCCGGTCCGGGATCCGGAACCGCACCATGAACGAGAATCTGCAGAATTTGGGAGCGGTCCTGCTGGGCCGCTGGACCATGAGCTTCGCCGGTTTGGCGATCGCCGGTACCATCGCCTGGTATCTCGGCCCGCTGATCCCCGGCCTGAGCAGCACTCTGTCGCGGGCGTTGCTGATCCTGCTGTTCGTGCTGGTATGGGCAATCGTCAACGGCATCCTCACCTGGCGCCGCCGCCGGCGTGGACGTGCGCTCGCGGCAGGCGTCGTCGATAGCGGCGACGCCCCGGCGCATCGATCCGGCCGCACCGAGGAGAACGAGGAGGTCGGCCGGCTGCGCGATCGGCTGCGCAGCTCGCTGGCCGTGCTCCGGAAGGCGCAGGGCCATCGCGGCACTCTGTACGAGCAGCCGTGGTTCCTGATGATCGGCCCGCCCGGCGCCGGGAAAACCACTGCCCTGACCCAGTGCGGGCTGCGCTTTCCGCTGGCCCAGCCGGATGGCACCGGCGGCCTGTCGCCCGGCTCCGTCGCCGGCGTCGGCGGCACCCGGCTGTGCGACTGGTGGTTCGCCGACGAGGCGGTCCTGATCGATACCGCCGGCCGCTACACCACCCAGGATTCCGACGAGAGCGTCGATCGGGCCGGCTGGCTCGGCTTCCTCGACCTGCTGAAGCGTACCCGTCCGCGCCAGCCGCTCAACGGCGTGCTGGTGGTGATCTCGCTGGCCGACGTCGCCACGGTTCCGGCCGCCGAACGGCTGGGCCATGCCCGCGCGATCCGCAGCCGGATCAAGGAGGCGTCGGACCGTCTCGGCGTAAGGCTGCCGGTCTATGCGGTGTTCAGCAAGACGGATCGCATCGCCGGCTTCACCGAGTTTTTCGACGACCTCGACCAGCAGGCGCGCCAGCAGGTCTGGGGCATGACCTTCCCGCTGACCAGGGGCGTCGAGATCTTCACGCCCGAGTTCCAGCTCCTGGTCGACCGTCTCGACAGCCGCCTCTACGAACGGCTCCAGGCCGAGCGCAGTCCGGATCGGCGTGTCGCCATTGCCGGCTTCCCGCTGCAGATCGCCAGCCTCGAAGCGCCGCTGACCGAGTTCCTGCAGGCGGCGTTCGGCGGCACCAAGCTCGATCGCGCACCGATGCTGCGTGGTGTCTACTTCACCTCCGGCATTCAGGAAGGCACGCCGATCGACCGGCTGACCGGCCTCCTGGCCCGCACTTTCGGGATCGACCAGAAGCGCGCGCCGAACCTGCGCCCGGTTGCAGGCCGGTCCTATTTTCTCGGCCGCACGATACGCGACGTCATCCTCGGCGAGGCGCTGCTGGTGTCGGTCAACCCGGCCGCCATCCGCCGTCGCCGTATCTGGCGCTGGAGCGGGTTCTCGACCGTCGGCGTGGTGACGCTGGTGGCATGCCTGCTGCTGTGGCGCGACGCCTCGATCAACCGTGCCGCGATTGCCCGCGACCAGGGGGCGATCGACGCCTATGCGCGCACCCTGAACGGCATCCCGCTCGATCCGGTCGCCGACGACGACCTGATCCGGGTGCTGCCGGTGCTGGATGCCGCCCGCACGCTTCCGGGCAACGACGGCATGTCGATCGGACTGACCCGTTCCCGCTTCGGCATCGGCCAGCAGGACAAGCTGAGCGAGACCGACCGGCTTGCCTACCGGCATGCGCTGGAGCGGGTGCTGCTGCCACGGATGATATGGCGCATCGAGGGCCAGATGCGCAGCCATCTCGATCGCCCGGAGTTCCTGTATGAGGCCACCCGCGTCTACCTGATGCTCGGCAATGACGGTCCGCTCGATCCCAACCTGGTGCGGGACTGGATGGTGCTGGATTGGGCCGAGCGTTATCCCGGACCAGTCATGCAGCCGCATCGCGATGCGTTGCTGCGCCACCTGAACGCGCTGCTGGCCGGTCCGCTGCCGACCGTGGCGCTCGACGGCGCCCTGGTACAGGAAGCGCGCAGCACCTTCAGCCGGGTGCCGCCTGCCGAACGTATCTACAGCCGGGTGCGTCCGGGTGCCGCAGCGGTGGCGGTGCCGCCCTGGTCGCCGGCCTCGGTGCTGGGCGCCAACGTCGACGGCCAGATGTTCAACCGCCTGTCCGGCAAGCCGCTCACCGAGTCCATTCCGGGCTTCTACACGGCCGAGGGCTTCCGCAGCGTGCTGCTGCCGGCGCTCAGTGCCGCCGTGCGCGAGGTCGCCGACGAGAGCTGGGTACTCGGGCGTCCCGACGAGGCGGCAGCGCCGAACGCGAGCACGCAGTCGCTGCAGGCACTCGAGGCCGGGGTGATTTCGCTCTACGCCGCCGATTACGAGCGCTTGTGGGACGCGATGCTGGGCGATCTCGCACTGGTGCCGTTCCAGAGCCATAGCGACGCGGTGCAGAAGCTTTATGTCCTGGCCTCGCCGCAGTCGCCGATGCGCGACCTTCTGGTATCGATCGTGCACGAGCTGGCCCCTGCCGGGATGGCCGTACAGGCCAATGTCCAGTCCAAGCCGGGTGCCCCGAAAACCCCGGCCGATTCCCAGGGCAGCCGGCTGGCCGCGATGTTCGACCAGCGTACCGCTGACGGCGGCCAGGTGCTGCCGCCCGGCCACGAGATCGACGACCATTTCCGCACACTGATCGACTTCACCGGACCGACCGGCCAGGCGCCGCCGATCACCGGCGTGTTCCGGCTGCTCAACCAGTTGCAGAGCGAACTGGCCCAGCTTCCCGGCGCCGAGAGCCCGTCGAGCGTGCTGCAGGGCAGCCAGGACCCGGCGCAACTACTGCTGGCCGAAGCCCGCCGCCAGCCGGCGCCGGTATCCCGTTGGCTGCACCAGGTTTCGGCCGGCGGAGCCGCAATGGTCGGCGGCGACGCGCATCAGGCAGCCGCCGCGGCCTTTACCGGCAGCGAGGGGCCGTCCAAGCTGTGCCACCAGGTGGTCGACGGGCACTATCCGTTCGACCCCACCTCGACTACCGACGCGCCGATCGACGATTTCGTGAAGCTTCTGGCTCCAGGCGGCGCGCTCGACGCGTATTTTAAGACCCAGTTGCGGCCGTACGTGAACACCGCAGGCGCCACCTGGCATGCGCAGTCGCTGGGCGGGGTGCCGGCGCCGATCACCGATGCCTCGGTTGCCGCCTTCCAGCAGGCAGCTCTCATCCGGGACCTGTTCTTCCCGACCGGCGGCACCATCCCCTCGGTGCATTTCACCATCAAGCCGATCTCGGCCGATCCTGTGTCGAAGCAGGTGGTGCTGATGCTGGGGCAGAACTCGGTGACATGGGCGGCTTCCGTGCCACCCCCGGCGGTGAAGCCGGGAGCTGGCAAGCCCGTTCCACCCGTATCGGTGCCGCCGCCGACGGTGCACAGCCTCAGCGTCACCTGGCCGGCCGATGCGCTCAACGAGGTCGGGCTTACCTATCATCCGGACGCGTCGTTCCCGGTTCATGCCGAAGGTCCATGGGCGTTGTTTCGTCTGTTGAGCAGTGCCAGCATCGAGCGGTCCGACGAACCCGGTCATTTCTTCGTTCACTTCCGCTCCGGCGCCCGCGAGGCGACCTTCTCGGTCGAGACCGGCTCGGCCGAGAACCCGCTTGACCAGAACGTGCTCCAGTCTTTCCGCTGCCCGGTCGTCCAGTGACCGGTGGCTCCCTGGGCAATCGGGCCGTCGCTGGCTTCTTCGGCAAGCTGCCGGCGCGTGGCGATTTCGTTGGCGGAGGCCTTTCGGCAGCCCTGGTTGCCACCTGGCATGGCTGGATGCAGCAGCGGTTGGGCGAAAGCCGGGACGAACTGCAGGAGGGCTGGACCGAAGCCTGGCTGGTAGCGCCGGTCTGGCGTTTTGCCTTGCCACCCGGGCAGTGCGGCACGCAGTCGGTGACCGGCCTGTTCCTGCCGAGCGTCGACAAGGTCGGCCGCTACTTTCCTTTGCTTGCCGCGATCGAGGGCAGCGGGGCAGGGCGCGACCCCTCGGTGCCTGACGCCATGCATTTCCATGACCGGCTCGAGGATGCGTGCCGCCTGGCGCTCGACCAGGACTGGGCCCCGGACCGGGTGCTGGCCAGCCTCGTCGACATCGCTCTACCCAACGACGCGCCGGTGCGAACCGGCCTCTGGTGGTCAGAAGGCAGCCCGCTGGTTCCGGCCGGCGCCTTCGAGACGGCATCGCTGCCCGACGGCGCCCGCTTTCGGCAGATGCTGCGCGCGTGAGCCATTCGGTCCGATATACGGCTACATCCCATCCGGGTGCGGTCCGCAACGACAACCAGGACGCAATGCTGTGTCGTCCCGAGGTAGGCCTCTACGTCGTCGCCGATGGTGCCGGCGGCCATCAGGGGGGCCGCGAGGCCGCGGCCCGGGTGGTTGCCGGGGTCGCCTCGATCTCGCTGGATTTGAAACCGGCCGAACGGCTTGCCAATCTGCGGCGGCAGCTCGAGGCCGTGCATGAAAGTCTGGTGGAGGACGGCAAGGCAAGGCAAAGCAGCCGCAATCTGGCCCGGGGGATGGCCTCCACGGTCGTCGTTCTGTTGCTCGACGAGGAGTTCTTCGCCTGCCTGTGGACAGGTGATTCCCGTATCTACCTTCTGCGCGACGGCGAACTGATCCAGCTCACGCATGATCACAGCGTGGTCCAGGAACTGGTCGATGCCGGCATGATCGAGGCGTGGCAGGCCGAGGGCCACCGCCAGGCCAACGTCATCACCCATGCGATCGGCGCTGGTGACGGATCGCTCCGGCTCGACAAGCGGGTCGGCCAGGTCATGCCCTACGATCGTTTCCTGCTGTGCAGCGACGGCCTGACCAAGACGCTGGACGATATCTCGATCCGTATCGTGCTCGAACAGGGCGGCGATGCTGCGGCTTCGCTGGTCGATGCCGCCCTGCGCCTGAAAGCGCGTGACAACGTCACCGCAATCGTTGTTTCGACCGATTAAAACAGGTCGGGCCGGCACCGATTTCCATCGTTCAAAGATCAACCTTCAGCTCGAAGCCGAGAAGGGCGGTGTCTTCGATGGCGCTGACGCCTTATGATGGAAGGGCCAAGTTTGCCTGATCGATGCCGCAGGCACCGATCAGATCGCAACCTTATAACGCGAAGCTGGCGCTCCGCTTTGCGCTGCGCCCAAAAGCGCGAAACGTGCGGCATCATAGTTGGCGAGCAACGTCGCGGCATCCTCCACGGACGGGAGCGTTATCGTTTCTCCTTGGTCCAGACCCGCAAGAGCAGCATCCACGCAGTGGGAAACCGACATCACCGAGGCGGGATTGAGGGAGGATAGAGGCAAGCCGGCATTGTCCCAACCATCGGTGGCGACAGGCGCCGGCAGCACGGCCTGGATCCGGATGCCCGTGGTGGCGAACTCTCCCGAAAGACCGCGGGTGAAGCTTAGGATAAATGCCTTTGTGCCGCTGTAGAAGGCGGTTACCGGCAATTCACCCAGCGCGGAGACGGACGCGATGTTGACGATGGTGCCACTGTTGCGTGCCGTAAAGGCCGGCAGTACGGCCAGTGTGAGGCGGACGAGTGCCGTCACATTGACGTCGATCATCGCAGCGACGGCTGCTGCCCCAGTCTTGATAACCGGCGCGAAGGTGGCCGTACCGGCATTGTTCACCAGCATCGTAATCCGCGCGTCGTCAGTGAGCCTGGCCGCCACGCGCGTCAGGTCCGACTGTTCGGCAAGGTCGGCTACCATCGTCTCGACGGCGACGCCGTGCGCGTCACGGATCGCCTGAGCGACACCCTCCAATTTCTCTTTGCGACGTGCAACGAGAAGAAGGTCGTGGCCGCGGCGTGCAAGGCGATCGGCGTAAGTCGCGCCGATGCCGGCCGATGCGCCGGTCACGACGGCGATTCCAGTCGCACCACTGAAAGGAAATGTCATGTTGTTCTGCTCCGATATTCGGTATTTAAAAGTCGTGCTCAGGCCAGCGTGCGCATCGCGGCGATGCCTTGAGCCCAGCTCGTGACGGGCACGTAGCCCAGCTCGTCGCGCGCGCGGCGATCGGAGATGGTGAAGTCGTAGCCTACCATCCGCAGCATCTGCCGTGTCAGCGGCGGCTCGCCCGAGCGCCCGAAGGTGCGCCAGGCGAATTCCATCACGATCGCCATGAACCATGCGACGCCGAGCGGCGCGTTGCGGGCTTTAATCACGACGCCCTTGGTCCGAACTAAATCGGTAATCACCGAACGCATCGATTGATTTTTTCCGTCGGTCACGAAATAAGCCCGGCCGCCGGGCGATTTCTTGGCAGCGAGGATCGCGCAGGCGCAGACGTTGTCGACATGGGCAGTCGACATGAGCTGCTTGCCTCCAGCCGGCCACGCAAAACGGCCTGCTTTCACGTCCTCGACCATGTGCTCAAGCATCGGCATGCCAGCGCCCCAGATGAGCGGCGGCTGGATCACGGCGGTCCGAAGTCCCCCGGCCTCGTCTGCATCGAGCACCAGCTTTTGGGCACGCGCCTTCGAAGCGAGGTATGGTGCCCAAGAGGGATAAGCGAGAGGCATGTCTTCGGCGATATCGGTCATCGGCTTGCCATCGCCCATCACGACGCCTGCGGCGCTGATATAGACGAAACGGGTGACGCGCTCCGCTTGAGCGGCAGCCAGCATGTTGCGGGTGCCTTCGACATTCGCTTTCTCGAAGTCGGCTGTCGGTGCCCACATGGTGAACAACGCCGCTGCATGATACACGGCGTCCACACCGGTCATGCCAGCCCGGAGGGCAGCCAGGTTACCCAGATCGCCTGCGAAAGGCTCGGCTCCGATTGCGCGAAGCTTCGCCGCATCCCTCGGGCTCCGGTGCAGCGCACGCACCGTCCAGCCTTCTTGAGCAAGCTGTTTCACCAAGTGGCGACCGAGCAGTCCCGTTGCTCCGGTTACGAATGCAGTTGCCATCTCGCCCTCCGTTCAAGTCGATCGACGTATCGCATCGCCAAAGACAGATTACAACATTAGACATCTGTAACACGTATATTGTCAGTTATCGAATGTTAGTCTATGCTCCGAGCATGCGAGAAATACCCATGCAGCCGCTTTCGGGCTCGAACATCCTCGAAAGTGCCAAGACCCAGGTACGTCGGTTCGGCGAGAGCAAAACGAATGTGATGGATGTTGCTCGCGCAATGGGGGTGAGCCACGCCGCGCTATACCGGTTCTATCGTTCCAAAAGCGCGATGATGGATGCGATCGTCCAAGAGGCCATGGATGACGAAGCCAGATTGGCAGCTGAGCATGTCGAGACCGACGGCCCTCCCGCCGAGCGGCTGACGGGGATGCTGCTCGACCTGTACCGCCACAAGCGTGACCGGTTTGTCGGCGACCGTGAGATTCACGATCTGTATCGACGTATCGTCGTCGAGCGCCCCGACATGATCGCGGCCTATGCCGAGAGGATCACCTCGCTCGTCGCAAGGTTGATAGAGAAGGCGGTCCTGGGGGGAGAGTGGAAAGTCGACAATATAAGCGTCGCAGCCGGCGTCGTTCGTGACGCGGCGATGATCTATGTCCATCCCGCCTTTGTGGCTCAACTCGTCACGGCCGGCGCTCCCGTCGAGGGCATGCTGCGCGCAACCGTCACGACACTCGTCCGTGCGTTCGAGACCGGCGTGCGCTACGGGAGTTCGGAACAGAGCGTCGATGCTATCGATGCACAGGCGCAAGTTTGAGATGCCGCGATCCAACCCCTACCATCGCGGACCCATGACCGACCATTTCGACGGTCTCCGTTTCTTCAATCCAGGCGAACCCGATACCGACCGCGGCCCGCGCGACGTCCTCCGTTGGCGGCGTGCGGCACCCAACCACCCTTGGCCACAGCGGATCAAGGTTGAACCGGTGGTGCCGGAACGACGCGTGGATACGTTGACGGTGACGATGGTCGGCCACGCGACGGTGCTCATCCAGATCGCGGGTCTCAACCTGCTGACCGATCCGATATGGTCGGATCGAGCAAGTCCTTTTCAGTTTGCAGGCCCCAAACGCGTTGCGGCGCCGGGCGTGCAGCTTCGCGACCTTCCTCCAGTTGACGCGATCCTGCTATCTCACAATCATTACGATCACCTCGACATCAGTACGCTACGCAGACTCGACGACCTCCATTCACCGTTGATCGTGACGCCGTTGGGGAATGACGCGATCATCCGTCGACATCTGCCCAAGGCGCGTGTCGGGACGGGGGATTGGGGCGATGTGATCTCCATTGGTCAGCACGCCGACATTCACATCGTTCCTGCAAACCACTGGTCCTCCCGTGGATTACGGGATCGGCGCATGGCGCTTTGGGGCGGCTTTATGATCCGGGTAAGCGGAAAGCTGATCTACTTTGCCGGGGACACCGGATATGGAACGGGAGCGATCTTCCGGAGGATGCGGCAACAATTCGGATCGCCTGATCTCGCCATCCTGCCGATCGGCGCTTACGATCCCCGCTGGTTCATGGCCGCTCAGCATGTCGACCCGGAGGAGGCCATCCAGATCATGTGCGATCTGGACGCCGGCATGGCGCTCGGCATGCACTGGGGCGTTTTCAAGTTGACGGACGAGATGCGGGATGACCCGGTCAGCCGATTGGCAGCCGGGCTTGCGGCTCGCGGCATTGCCCCCAGGCGCTTCGAGGCAATGCGGCCGGGGGATGTAGCGCGCATTTCTTGAGCTGGCCTATCGAGCCAGTCATGAACGCATGTCGGCTATCGAGCGCCAACAACTTCGTCTGAACGGCATAAAGTCGTGCATTGCCGCAACTGGTAGTGTTTAGAGGCTGTTATGAACCTCTCATTGGGTCTTCAACGGTTCGCGCTACGTGGTGAAGGCCGGCGCGCCTTGGCGCTGGATGTCGAACGATTCGCCTCCGTGGGAGATGCTGTATCAGCAGGCCCAGCGCTGGCTGACGGCAGGCGTGTTCGCGAGCCTGGTGCATGATCTGCGCGTGCTGCTTCGTCTGGAGGTTCGCTGAAAGGCAGAGCCCAGCGGTGTAATCATCGCCAGCCGCATACTCCGCTCAACCCCGGAAAGTGGTGCGCGTGCTGGCTATGACAGGGCCAAGCGGAAGAAGGGCTCGAAGGTGCATATCGCCGTCGACACGCTCGGCCACCGATCAGGATCGCGCCGAGGTCAGGCAGCTGGCCAAAGCGGTGCAGGAGATCACTGAGCATTCCGTCGAGGTCGCTTATGTCGATCAAGGATATACCGGTGCTGCCACCGCCGAAGCCGCTGCCGAGCACGGCATCCGCCTGGAGGCCGCCCAAGCATCACGAAGCCAAGCATGGGTTCGTTCTGCTGCCCAGACGGTAAATCATCGGGCGATCGTTCGCCTGGGCCACGCGCTTCCGACGTCTTGTCAAAGACTATGAGCGACTGCCGGAAAGCGTCCGAGGACTACATCGTTTGCCTCATGCTCAAGCATGCCGTAGCCGCCAGTTCTTTACAGCCTCTAAACCAGGGTCACGCAAACTTTGCGATAGAACCGCGGGGGGGCAGTAGTAGAGGAACCGGCTGATCCCGATCAGGCGCGATCAGCCGGAGGTCTGTCACAGGGATCAGAACGTTCCGTGCACGCCGAACTGGAAGTTGCGCTGCACGATGCCATTCTGTGACCAGGCCGGGTTGTAGAGATAGCCGCCGTAGGTTCCGAAATCGTATGGCGAGCGGAAGCCCAGCACGTTGTAGACGTTGAGGAAGGCAGTCAGTCTTGGGGTAACGTCGTAGCTCAGGGTCAGGTCTACGTCCCAGAACGCCTTCACGTGGCACTGTGCTGGATTGAACGAGTTTCCCGACAATTGATTGGCACAATCACCGCCCGTGCCCGGACCGGTCTGATCCTCCGCAGTCGTGCGGTAGCCGCTGGTGTAATAGACCGTCGGCGTGACCGAGAGCTTCTTGTAGATGATCGTGTTCGACCAGTTGGCGCGCCAGCGTGGGGTTCCGGACGCGGAGACTGCGCCATACGGCCCGAGTGTCCCGGCGAAATGCTCGGTGCCGCCGCCATTCGGCAGGGTCAGGTTGAGGCTGCGCACATAGGTGGCGCGGCCCTGACTGATCCACATTACATCATGGAAAATGCCCGGAAGGTGGGTGTGCGATTGCAGCGCCAGGTCGAAGCCGTCCGTGGTTTCCTTGTTGGCATTCACGTAGCCGACATCGATCTCCGCGGGACGAAGTGACGCGCCGGGCGCGACCGAGGTATCAGGAATATCCGGGCGAACGCTGATCGGCAAGCCCGTTGCGGGATAAGCACCGTTGTTGGCGATCCACGCTCCCGCGACGTCGCTAACCGAGACCGGATTCGGCGTGATATAATTGTTCTTGCGGATATAATAGTATTCTGCGGTCAGGCTGAGCCACTTGGTCGGACGGAATACCGGGCCGCCTGTGAAGTTGGTCGAAGTTTCCGGCTTCAGGTTGGGATTGCCGATGCTGCGATTTCCGATCGAGTACGCCTGCGCATACGTGTCGGATTGCCCGTTAGGCGTCTGATGCTGGGCAAGAAACGCCGGATCGGTCGGCGTGTAGGTCGTATAGCCCACCGTGGTGCCGCCCGTCTCGGCGAAGCTCGGTACGCGAAAGCCCTCCGAGAACGTGCCGCGCAGCCATAGTTTTTCGAACGGCTTGAAGGTCACGCCGACCTTCGGCGAGAAGTGGCTGAATCCTTCGGAGTAGTGGTCGAACCGACCGGAACCGTCGATGTCCAACATCTTGATGACAGGCAGATCGACTTCAAAGAAACCGGACTCGACCCAGCGATGGCCGACGGCGCTGACAGGATTGATCAGGCCGGTGTACTGGTCCGGATCGCCGAGTTCAAAGCTGTTCGCGCTGGGATCGTTGAGCGCTTCGTAACGAATATTGCTGCCGATCGCCAGCTTGGCCGTCCCACCGGGCAGTTGGAACAGGCCTTTGCTTAGCGTTGCCTGGAGTGAATATTCCTGGGAGGTCGCACGAATATGGTTTCGCGGTGCAATCGAGTTGAGTTCCGCCTGCGAATTCTGCGACGGGTTAACGAAGTTGTAGGACCCGCTGGTGATCGCGTTTTCGATGCCGGCGATGGTCGGCACGCCGGTGATCGTCTGGTCAAGGACGCTGTTCATGCCGACGAAATTGGCATCGTAGTTCCATTCCGAACCCCACTTCGATGGCACGTAGCCGCTGTAGTCGACCGACCCGCGGTAGTTCTGTGACAACTCGCGAGTTGTTGGAATCAGATTGCCGAACTGGTAGTCAATCTCCGCCGGTAAACCCTGGGCAGCAAACGGATTGTTCGGGTTAAGCTGGCCGTTCGGCAGAGTGACGGGGAGCGGCGTGCTCAGTGTGTTGATCGAACGATCCTGGCTCTGCACGCGAGCGAAGCTAGGATTGATTCCCTGAGAGACCGACTGCACCTGGCCATAATTGAACATGGCGACCAGCTGAGATTCGTCCGTAACGTTTGCCGTGAAGTGTGCTGTCGCGTTGATCCGGCGGAGCGAAGGGGCGATCTGCTTATATTGCTGGCTGTTCTGCTCGCACGTCTGGGTGCGGCCGTTGTCTCCAGACACTGCCGCACCGGTCACCACACCACCGACACCGCTGCCGCTGCAACCCGCCTGTGGATTGAGCAGCTGCCACGCGCCGACACCGCTGGTCGATCCATCGCTTGGACGAACGACCGGTACGGTGGTCGAGGCAAAATTGTTTATTCCACCATTGCCGTCCGCAACGTTCGTGTTGCCGTTGGTTCCTCCTAAACCGGTCTCGTCGCCGGTATTGTATGGCCGGCCAGCCTGCCGATAATAGTAGGGGTCGTCCTGCTGATACTCGCCGTTGACGTAGAAGTTGTAGCCATCGTGGCGGAGGTCGCCATGGCCATAGGTCAGATAAAGACGCTGGTGGCCGGAATCACCGTTCTGTGCAACGCCGCCCTCGGCAAGGCCCTCCCAGCCCTTGATTTCCTTGCGTGTGATCAGGTTGACCACGCCTGCGACGGCGTCGGCGCCATAGGTCGCGGAACCGCCATCCTCCTGGACGTCGACATTCTGCATGATCGACATCGGAATCCAGTTGGTATCGACGAAGTTGCGTTCGCCATCGTCGGCCAGCGGATAGTAGGAGAGCCGCTGTCCATCCATTAGAACCAGCGTCGAATCGGTGCTCAAGCCACGTAGCGACGGCGCGGAAGCACCAGCCGCGAAACCGCCGCCGGCGGACCAGGCATTCGTGAGGGTGCCGGCCCCGTTGGACGAGAGCGCCTGCAACGCGTCGCTAACGGACTTTATACCTCGACGCTGCAGATCCTGTCTCGTCAGATGGGTGATCGGCGTAGCGCTGGTCAGGTTCGGATCGCGAAACAACGTGCCGGTGACGACCACGTTCTCGGTATTAGTCTGCGCTGCGGGTGCCGACGTGGGAACGACACCAGCCGCAGTCGCTGCCGCGACACCTCCACCTGCAGCTATGGATGTTGCGGGTGGAGGTGTTGCCAGTGCTGCATTGTGCACAACGTGAGCATGCTTCGTCGTGATGCAGTAGCCTTTGTGGTCGTGCACTTTGCCGACCGGACATGGGGCCGCCTGAGCTCTGCCGATCGATAGTATCAGGCAGCCTGCCAGCGTGGTCGAGGAGACCAAATACCTGCGGTACATAAAAGCGCGGCGCATCATGTTCTGATCTCCTCCTCACAGCGGGACGACCGGGCGACGACGATGCCGGCCATCCAATGAAGGAAAACCGTAACGGCAGAGTTATAACACCGCAATGATCAGAGATATTTCTCGACTCGTTCTCTACGATGCGTTGCTGTTTTACAACAGATCTGCCTTGCTAGCACTGAAGTTGCAGCCTTTCCCGAGGTCTTAATCTATGCATGACCACGATATCGGACATAATCGGGGGCGGAGCATCGGTCGACGACACGCTGGCGCTATGGAAGCCGGATTTGTGAGATGCTAAGCGGGGTATCCGACTTTTGTTCACGCAAGAGCGGGTGGTAAATTCAGCCTGGCAGTTCCTCGACGTCTCGACGTAGCAGGCGGGCACGCAGGAGGCCACTACCGCCCTGGCCTTACATATTGCGCTTTATCGTCTTGAGGCGATTGATCTGCCGCTCGACGTGTTCGCTGCATCAAGGTTCGACGATTGCGTTCCTGATCGCGTCCTCGTCGCGCCTGAGTGCTTTGGAAAATCGCTGGAGTGCATAGACTTCTGATCTCGCTGAGACAGCGATCCATTGCTTCAAGTGCAGGTTGTCACGCTGCAGTCGCTCGGACCCTGTGGCGAATTCCGTGTATGAATTGGCCTTACGTGGCCTTTTACCCGGCCGCTGCTCCACCGTGCGGTAATGGCATTCTCGATGGCATCCAAATCACTTCGAACCGCTCGGACGAAGCGCTCCATTGCTGACAACCCATAGGAGCCAGCGCGATCGAGTCAAAGCTCGAGCTTCACGCTATCGCGGCCATGGGTGTCGTTGCGGTGTGTCTTACCATGAAAATCCGGCTCGCCGCTGCGGGCTGAACCGGGCGGGGTGCCGCTGCTATCTGTGGCACGGAAGTTCTTTATGCTGGCCCAGGTCTCGATCAGCGTGCCGTCCACCGAGAAAAGTTCCGACGACAGCAGCGGTGTCACACACCGATCGGTCAGGTGCATTGTCGACCAGCGTTCGGATCACCCGCAATGGATGCTCCGCAGGCACCAACGTTTCCGGGCTCACATAATTGAACAGCTGCCCACTTTGCCGATCCTGCCCGCGCATCGTCGCCTCGACTCCACCATGTTCCGTCACAACAGTAAATCAAATCGATATCGATTCGATGAGAGACTTTCCGCATTCTGGCAGAAGCGGACTTTCCTTTTTGCCGAACATTCATGCTTCAGAACAGCTCGATATGGGTCTTGAAGCCGAGCAGAGCCGCATCATGCAGGTTCGTCTGCGCATTCGGACGGATGAAATATCGGAGTCCGGCGCAAAGGTGACGCCGCGCATCACGTGGATCTGGTCGATCGCCTCGATATCAATGGTGTGGCTCTGGATGCCGGGCCTGCTGTCGTTATAGAACTGCCCGCTATTGCCGGCGATGGGTAGGCCGAGCTCCTGCTGCAACTTCTCAGTTTGGGTCAACGCATCGGACACAGGCAGGTAA
>JBPBQO010000130.1:0-55789 GCA_050954785.1 Janthinobacterium lividum
GATCACCATCGACAAGAGCGGCGGCAACACCGCGGCCATCGACAGCTACAACACCGAGAATGACGCCGGGACCGAGATGCGCCAGGTTCACGAGCAGGACCACCAGGCGAACAGACGAATGACCAGACCGATACTCGGCTTCAGGAGTTTCTAATCGGCGGCAGTCATTATCGCCCGCCGAAACGAGGCCATGAGGCGCCCGACTTGCCATCGGGCGCGTCATCCCCGTTCGTCGACCTCGACCCCGCCGCCGGCAGGGCCGCTTGTCCTAGCGCGCGGTCTTACGGCCGGCTTCGGCGAGTTGCGTCGCACGCAGAGACTGTCGCTCGAACATCCAGCCGGGATACTCGCCGGGCAGCACGCTCACGGTGTCGAGCGCGTCCATCTCCTGTTCGGTCAGCTCGATCGCGGTCGCCGCGATATTGTCGTCGAGCTGCTCGATCCGCTTGGCGCCGATGATCACGCTGCTGACCACGCGCCGGTGCAGCAGCCAGGACAAGGCGACCTGTGCCACCGATACGCCGCGCTGCTCGGCGATCGGCCGCATCACGTCGATGCAGTCGAACGCCCGACCACGCTCGACCGGCGGGAAATCGAACTGGACCCGCCTGCCCTCGCCGGCTTCCTTGTCGTCGCGCTGGTACTTGCCGCTCAGCAACCCGCCGGCAAGCGGGCTCCAGACCATCAGCCCGACATCCTCGCTACGCAGCATCGGCACGATCTCACGCTCGAGGTCGCGTCCGGCAACGGTGTAGTAGGCCTGCAGGCTCTCGAACCGGGCCAGGCCGTGACGCTCGGAAATGCCCAGCGCCTTGACGATCTGCCACGCCGCCCAGTTCGACACCCCGACATAGCGCACGTGCCCGTGCTGCACGAGCGTGTCGAGTGCGCGCACCGTCTCCTCGATCGGCGTCGCCGGATCGAAGCCGTGGATCTGGTACAGGTCGATATGGTCGAGTTGCAGCCGCTTCAGGCTTGCCTTGACCGCACTCAGGATATGCAGCCGTGAGTTGCCGCTGCCGTTGGGACCATTGCCGGTCTTGCCGTAGGCCTTGGTCGCTACCACGACATCGTCACGCGCAACCTTGAGGTTGCGCAGCGCCTGGCCGGTGATCTGCTCCGACACGCCATCGGAATACACGTCGGCGGTATCGAGGAAGTTGATGCCGGCTTCGAGCGAACGCCCGACCAGGCGATCCGCGTCCGGCTGCTGGAGCGCGCCGATCTTGCCCCATATTCCTTCGCCGCCGAAGGTCATGGTGCCCAGGCAGAGTTCCGAGACGAACAGGCCGGTCCGGCCCAGCTTGTTGATACGCATCGTGGTCGTCTCCTGTGAAGGAAGTATGCCGAATTCATGCACCGCCGGACTCCGACGGATGCTCCGAAACGGGACCCGGCGTTACGCCCGGAACAGATTCTGCTTCAGACCGGGTACCTCTACCCGGAACCGGAACAATCCGCCCGCCAACGGTTGCGCCGCGAGCACGTCCTCCGCGACGCCCCTACGTGCAGTCGTCACGTAGGCCGTTCGACGATCATCGTCGCCGAACACGATCTTGGTGACGTTGTCGCAAGGCATCGCAATCGTTCCGTCTCTGGTGCCGTCCGGGCGGAACCGGGCGATCCCGCCGCCCGCATACAGCGCCACCCATAGGGTGCCTTCGACGTCGACCGCCATGCCGTCGGGATGGCCATGATCGATCTGCGCGAACGTACGGCGCGGACCAAGACCACCATCCGCATCGAGGTCGAACGCGTAGATCCGTCGTTTCGCGGAATCGCTGTGGTAAAGGCGCTTCAGCGTCGGGTCGATGGTCGGACCGTTGCTGACCGTGTAGCCGTGATCCATCAGCACCGGCATCGGGTGGTCGCCGAACCCCTGCAGCCGATACAGCGCACCGGTCTCTTCCTGTTCGGGATCGTGCATGGTGCCGAACCAGAGCCGTCCGGCACCGTCGGCATACCCGTCGTTGAGTCGGTTTTCGCCCAGATCCGCCTCGACCTGATGCAGCCGACCGAACGAGCCGGTTTCCGGTTCGAACATCCGGAGCCCATCCTCGCAGCCGCACAGGAAGCCGCCGCCCTCGACCGGAACGATGAAGGTGACGCGCGCCGGCGCCACCCAGCTCGTTCGTTCGTCGGCGCCGCCGCCCGGTCGGAAGCGATGGATCCGGCAACCCACTATGTCGACGAAATACAGGGCTTGATCGGCCTCGGACCAGACCGGCCCCTCGCCCAATCCAGCCTTTAGGTTCCAAATGCACTCGGGCTCGGGAAACATGCTCATGACGCAAGCTGTTGCACGCCAGCGCACCTCTGCCTACTGCAACAGGTGCCGACCGGGAGCCGCCACAGCATGACCAACCCTACCGCCTGCATCATTGTCATCGGCAACGAAATCCTGTCCGGACGGACGCAGGACGTGAACGTCCAGTTCCTGGCGACGCGGCTGGGCACGATGGGGATCGGGCTGCGCGAGGTCAGGGTGATCCCCGACATCGGCCCGATCATCGTCGAGACGGTGATCGAACTGCGTGCCCGCTTCGACCACGTCTTCACCACCGGCGGCATCGGCCCGACCCATGACGACATCACCAGCTCCTGCATCGCCGAGGCGTTCGGCGTGCCGTGGGAGCCGCATGAGGCGAGCATGGCGCTCCTCGCCAGCCACTTCGAGGCGGGCCAGTTCAACGCCGCCCGCCAGCGCATGGCGACGTTGCCGCGTGGCGCGGTGCCGATCGAGAACCCGGTCTCGGTGGCACCCGGCTTCTCGATCGGCAACGTGCATGTCATGGCCGGCGTGCCCCGCATCATGCGTGCCATGTTCGACAGCCTGGCACCGAGCCTCGGCGGCGGAACCCCGGTCCGGTCGACGACGGTCCATGCCGAGCGATTGGCCGAAGGCGCACTGGCCGCGGGCCTGGAGCGGATCCAGGAAGCCCATCCGGACCTGGATGTCGGCTCCTATCCTTATGAGCGCCCGGATGGACGGCGCGGCGTCGCCCTGCTCGCCAAGGGCACCGACGAGGCGTCCCTGTCGGCAGCGCGGGCGGAAATCGTGGCACTGATCATCAGTCTCGACCGCACGCCGATCGACGGAGAGCCGCCCGCTTGAGCCAGACCTCGAAGCGCCGGTTCCTTCTGGCACCGTTCCTGCTGGCGCCCTTCCTGGTCGGCGCTCCAGCCATTGCCGACACACCGCCTACGTTCCGGATCGTGGAGAGCGTGCCGGAAGCCAGCATCTACGGCGAACCCGGCGTGCCACGCACCCAGGATGTATGGCTCGAAATGATCCGGCATGCCCGGCACTCGATCGACATCGCCGCCTTCTACGTCGCGGACAAGCCCGGCCATGCGCTGGCGCCGGTGCTGGACGCGCTGGTCGAACGGGCTCGCGCCGGCGTGCCGGTCAGGCTGCTGGTCGAGAAATCCTTCATGAAGGATACCGGTCCCAGCACCGCGCGGCTGCAGGGCGTACCCAACCTCACCATCGAGATCCTGCCGACCGGCCAGCTCACCGGCGGCGTGCTGCACGCCAAATACATGATCGTCGACGCCGTCCAGGTGTTCGTCGGCAGCCAGAACTGGGACTGGCGCGCGCTGGAGGAAATCCACGAGATCGGCGCCGAGATCACCGATGCCCGCTTCGCCCGCAGCTTCGAGGCGGCATTCGAGGAGCTCTGGGCGCTCGGCGCCGATCCCGACCTACCGAAAGCCCAGAAACGATCCGTGCTGCCACCGGATTTCGCACCGGTCACCAGCGCTGATCCGGTCATTCTCGATCGTGCCGGCAACGATCCGCTGGTCGCCTTCCCAGCCTTCAGCCCGCCGCCGATGATCCCTGCCTGGCTGACCCAGGAGGAACCGGCGCTGATCGAGATGATCCATGCCGCGCGCCACACGGTGCGCATCCAGGTCATGACGCTCAGCGCGATCCACTCGTACGGGCCGAAAGGCTTCTGGCCGGGCCTGGACACCGCGTTTCGCGATGCGGCGGCACGGGGCGTATCGGTCGAGATCATCGTCGCCGACTGGGCGCTGCACGAGCCGATGCAGTCCTACCTCAAGAGCCTGGCGGTATTTCCCGGCATCACCGTAAAGTTCAGCAGCGTGCCGCAGGCGCCGTCCGGCTTCATTCCGTATGCGCGGGTCGAGCACTGCAAATATGCCGTGGCGGACGATGACAGCGTCTATGTCGGCACCGGCAACTGGGAGTGGAGCTACTTCGCGACGACCGTGGACGCATCCGTTTTCGTACACGGCAAAGGCCCGGCCGCGACCCTGACCCGCATCTTCGAACGAGATTGGACGAGCCCGAACGTGACCCAGATATCCGCCGGAACCACCTACACGCCGCCTCGCACCCAATGAACCGCACCCGGATCAAGCGCGCAGCGGCGGCGATACTCGTCGCGAGCCTGTTCGGTATGCAGGCAGCCCATGCCGATCCGGCTCCGGCGTCCGCTCGGGCACGGACGGTGATTGCGCCCTCGCCGACCAGTTGGACCCAGCCTGCCAACCTCGGCCGGCTGGAACTGCAGGCGACCGCCTATCATGATGGCGCTTACATGCGCGATTTCGCCGCCGTCGACGATCAAGTCGCCGCCTGGCTGCGTGCGCAGGCGCCGCGCGTCCATAAGCCTGCCCTGGTGCTGGACATCGACGAGACCGCCCTGTCCAACTGGGAAGAGATGAAAGCGAACGGGTTCGGCTTCTTCTCCGGCGGCAGTTGCGACCATCTGCCGCAGGGGCCATGCGGTTTCACGGCCTGGCAGCATGAGAGCAAGGCAGCAGTGCTAACCCCGACGCTGGAGCTGGTCGCCATCGCGCGGCAGCTCGGCGTCGCCGTGTTCTTCATTACCGGGCGGCATGACCCGGCCAAGGCGGATACGGCCGCGAATTTGCTGAATGCCGGCTATCATGACTGGGCCGGCCTGTCGCTCGAACCGGAAGGAAGCCATTTCACGTCCGCGGTCGACTTCAAGGCCCCGGTCCGGGCAGCGATCGAGGCACGCGGCTACACCATCCTCGCGTCCGTCGGCGACCAGCGTTCGGATCTTCTCGGCGGCCACGCGATGCGCGGCTTCCTGCTGCCGAACCCGTTCTACTTTATTCCATGAGGTGTCGGGTCGGCTGGCTCAGCTCGAGCCCAGCCGCCCCATCGCCAGATACTTGTCCCGGCGCTGGACCTTGAGTGCCGCCGGGTCCAGCAGGCACAGGCCCGGAAGTGCCGCCGCGAGCGCATGCCGGACAGACTCGATCGCCAGCTTCGGGTCGCGCTGGGCACCGCCGAGCGGCTCCTGGATGATCTCGTCGATCAGCTTGAACTGCTTGAGGTCCTGCGCGGTCAGCCGCAACGCTTCCGCCGCCACGGTCGCCTGCGTGGTGTCGCGCCAAAGAATCGAGGAGCAGGCCTCGGGCGTGATCACCGAGTAGATCGCATGTTCCAGCATGAACACCCGATCACCGGCCGCCAACGCGATCGCGCCACCGGAGCCCCCCTCGCCGATCACCGTCGCCAGGATCGGCACCGGTGCGGACAGGCAGGCGTCGATCGACCGGGCAATCGCTTCGGCCTGGCCACGGGCCTCGGCATCGATGCCGGGGAATGCACCGGGCGTATCGATGAAGGTCAGGATCGGCAGCCGGAACCGACTGGCGAGCGCGATCAGCCGGACTGCCTTGCGGTAGCCTTCAGGCTTGGCCATGCCGAAATTATGCCGCAGCCTGGTGTCGAGGTCGGAGCCGCGCTCGGTGCCGATGACGACCACCGACTGGCCCTCGAACCGGCCCAGCCCGCCGACCACGGCCTCGTCCTCGGCGAAGGCGCGATCGCCGGCCAGAGGCATGTAGTCGGTGATCAGCGCGCCGATGTAGTCGAGCGCATGCGGCCGCTGCGCATGACGCGCGACCTGGACCTTCTGCCACGGGGTCAGCTTGGCGTAGGTCGCCCGGAGCTGCTTCTCCGCTTTTTCCTCGAGCTTGGTGACCTCGTCGGCGATCGACAGGCCGCCAGGGTCACCGAGCGGGTGATCCGGATCCGCGGAGGACAGGGACATCTGCCGGAGCTCGTCGATCTTGTTCTCGAGCTCGGCGATGGGCTTTTCGAAATCGAGGAATTGGCGCATTGCCGCCGGGCTTTAGCACAGTTCCGGTGGTTGCAAAGTCCCACCTGTCGAAGCTTTGCCCCGCGCGGCGATCGCCAGCGGGTGGTGCAGCTCGACCAGACGTTGCAGCCGTTCCGCCAGCACATGCGTGTAGATCTGCGTGGTTGCGATATCCGCATGACCCAGCAGCCGTTGCAGGCTGCGCAGGTCCGCGCCATGCGCCAGCATGTGGCTGGCGAACGAATGCCGCAGCACATGCGGCGACAGATGAAGCGGATCGAGCCCGGCCCTGATCGCCGTTTCATGCAGGATCAGGTCGAACCCCTGCCGTGTCATCGCCCGGCTCGGGTCGCGTCCGGCAAACAGGAACGGGCTGTCGATCCGGCCTGGCGTCGCCGGTCCGCGACTCGCGACCAGATCCTGTGCCGCCATCCGCGCTTCGTCGGAAAGAGGTACGATGCGCTCGCGTCCGCCCTTGCCGCGCACCAGCAGCACCTGCCCATCGCCGGACAGCGCGTCACGACGCAGCGCGAGCATCTCCGAGATGCGCAGCCCGGTCGCGTAGAGGATTTCGAGCGCCGCCAGCGCCAGCTTCTGCCGCCGCTCGGGCAGGCCGCCGAACGGGCCGGCGGCACGCAGCAACGCCGCGACCTCTTCCTCGCTCAGGAAACGCGGCAGGGTCTGGCCGGCCTGCGGCGCTTCCAGCTTCCCGGTCGGGTCGTCCTCGCGCAGTCCCTCGCGCGCCAGGAACCGATGGAACTGCCGCAGGCAGGACAGCCTGCGGGCAGCCGTCCGCGCCGACAGGCCGGCATGGGTAAGGCTCGCCATATAGGAAGCCAAAGTGGTTGCCGATGCGCCCGAGGCGCTTTCGCCGGCTAAAGCCGCATGCGCCGCGAAATCGGTGAGGTCGGCGTGGTAGGCCTTGAGCGTGTTCGGCGCCGCCCCGCGCTCGGCCGACAGCATCTCGAGAAATGCCTCGTGATGGCGTCCATCCGTGGATGGACGAACGCGGCTCATCGCCGGCTGCCTCGGGACGTGGCTAGGGCTGCGTGCCCAGCTTGTCGGCGGCCAGCACCTGATGCACCGCGTGCTGCGGCGGCTTTGGCGGGAACGCGCCGAGCGACAGGAAGCCGCCTCCGAGCACGATGATTGCAAGCCCCAAGATGATGCCGAATACCAGGCGCATGCCTATCCCCGTTACAGAGCCGAGCCCACCGCTCAAGCAGCGGCGGCATGGCTGCTCTGCTGCCTGTATGTTAGGTTGGCAACCATGTCACGCCCGCTCGAAACGCTGCCGTCGCCTGCCGCGGACGTCATCTGGTCGCCTGGCATTGCCGCTGGCTGCCAGCCGGCCGGGCCGGCAGACATGGCGCTGCGACCGGATGATCCGGCCCTGGCCATAGCGTACCGATCGATCGTTCTGGTCGGACTGATGGGTGCCGGCAAGACCACCGTCGGACGCAGGCTGGCTGGCCGGCTCGGGATCCCGTTCCGCGATGCCGATGCCGAGGTCGAACGGGCCGCCGGTTTCACCATCGCCGAATTGTTCGAACGTTACGGCGAGGCCGAGTTCCGCCGTGGCGAACAGGGTGTGATACGGCGCCTGCTCAACGGGCCGCCGATCGTGCTGGCAACCGGCGGCGGCGCCTTCATGGACCCGGTCACCCGTAATGCCGTTCGGAGAAACGCGATCAGCGTCTGGCTGCGCTGTCCGCTGGAGGTGCTGGTGCGCCGGGTCAGCGGCCGCGGCCACCGCCCGCTACTGGCGGAGGGCCGCCCGCGCGACATCCTTTCGGCGCTGATCGAGCGCCGCCATCCCTTTTATGCCGAGGCTGACCTGATCGTGGATTGCACCAATGACGGCGTGGAACACACCACCGACCTGGTACACCAGGCGGTCGCCGGCTGGGTGCCACCACAGCGGGTCGAGGTTTCGCTGTCGCAGGCGCGCTACGACGTGGTGGTCGGCGCCGGGCTGGTAGCACGGGCCGGCGCATTCCTCGCACCTTTGCTGCCGCAGAAGCGGGTCGTCGTTGTTACCGACGAGACGGTGGCCGCACTGCACCTGCCGACGTTGCTGGCGGGCCTGGCGGAAGCAGGAATCGATACGGAATCGATTGTCGTCCCGCCTGGTGAAGGCTCGAAAACACTCGGCTGCTTCGGCATGGTTGCCGATCGTCTGCTGGCACTGGGCGTCGAGCGGCGCACCGCCGTGGTCGCGCTTGGCGGCGGCGTGATCGGCGATCTGGCCGGATTCGCGGCCGCCTCGGTGATGCGCGGGCTGCCGTTCGTGCAGGTTCCGACGACCTTGCTGGCGCAGGTCGATTCAAGCGTCGGCGGCAAGACCGGCATCAATACGAGTGCCGGCAAGAACCTGCTCGGCGCGTTCCACCAGCCGATCGCGGTGCTGGCCGATACCGACATGCTCGCCACCCTGCCGATCCGCGAACTGCGTGCAGGCTACGCCGAAATCCTCAAGGCGGGACTGATCGCCGACCCCGACCTGTTCGACTGGTGCGAAGCCAACGGCACCGCAGTGCTGGCCGGGGATTCGGCGATCCAGGCAGAGGCGGTTCGCCGCGCCTGCCGGTTCAAGGCCGGCGTGGTCGGCGATGACGAACGCGAGGAGAAACCCGACAACGGCCGGGCCCTGCTCAATCTCGGCCATACGTTCGCGCATGCTCTCGAAGCCGAGATGCGGTTCGATGGCCGCCTGCTGCATGGCGAGGCGGTTGGAATCGGTTTGCTGCTCGCGTTCAGGCTATCGGTTCAGCTGGGCCTGTGTCCTGTCGAGGACGCGGATCGAGTCGAGGCGCATCTTCGCCGGCTGGGCATGAAAACGACAATCTCAGATTGTGGATGCACGCTTTCCGCGTCTGCCCTCGTGGCGCACATGCAGCGCGACAAAAAGATGCGCGATGGTCAAATTGCATTCGTCCTCGTCCATAGAATTGGACATGCCTTCACTTCACGTGACGTCGCATCATCAGCCGTAATAGAGTTGTTGCGAACGCAAGGCTGTATTGTTGAAAACATGTCACGACACTTAAAAAAACCGTAACCAATCGGCCACAACGGCTGCGTCGGACGCTGCCAGAAGCTTTCCCGAGCGCCGTTGCGACCCGAAAATCCTTGAAGGATAGGCACTTCCAGCGATTTCGTTAGCAAAACAGATCGAACTGTGTCTTCTAGAACACGGTTAACTTATCGAATGCCTGGCGACGCTGCTGTTCCTCTCTCCAATAGCAACCGAAGGAACTATACGGTGCTTATGCATCCCGATGAGCCTGTGCCCCCGATGGTTGGTGGCCGGTCGAACGGATCTAGAAGGACGAGACAATGCGTCTGCGCACTGCACTACTTGCAACGACACTACTGGCGGCGAGCTCCGTTGCCGCGATGGCACAGCCGATCGTCGGTCCCTACGTCAGCCTCGGCGCTGGCTACAACCTGCGTCAGAGCCAGCGCGCTCACTACAGCCCGACCACGGTCGCTGACGGCACCGGCAACACCGGCGCCACCAGAGATTGGTTTCGCTTTGGCGACGGCTTCAATGGATCCGGTTCCGCTGGTTGGGGCTTTGGCAACGGCCTCCGCGCCGAGCTTCAGGGCGCCTACTACAACAACAACGTGAACCATCGTAGCCGCACTGGCGAGACCGGTGTCACCACTGGCCACGCCGAGAGCTACGGCGCCCTCGTGAACGTGCTGTACGACATCGATCTGGCTCGCTTCGGCCTGGCAGTTCCTGTCACCCCGTATGTCGGCGTCGGCGCCGGCTACATGTGGAACCACCTGTCGCCGTTCACCACCCAGTATTCCAACGGCAACGTTGATCGTACCGGTGGCACCAACGGTTCGTTCGCCTATCAGGGCATCGTCGGCGCCGCCTACAACATCGCCCCGGTCCCCGGCCTGGCACTGACCGCCGAGTATCGCTTCCTCGGCCAGCTCGATCAGGACTCCTACAAGTCGACCTCCTACACCCCGACTGGTATCCACAAGGGTAATGCGGACTTCGGCGGCCAGTATAACCACAGCTTCATGCTGGGTGTTCGTTACGCATTCAACACCGCCCCGCCGCCGCCGCCGCCGCCCGCTCCGGTCGTCCCGGCAGCTCCGCCGGCTGAAGCACGCACCTACCTGGTCTTCTTCGACTGGGATCGTTCTGAGCTGACCGGCCGCGCTCGCGAGATCGTTGCCCAGGCCGCGCAGGCATCGACCCACGTGCAGACCACCCGCATCGAAGTCAATGGCTACACGGACACCTCGTCCATCCATGGCGGCGCTCGTGGCGCTCGCTACAACCAGGGCCTTTCCGTCCGTCGCGCCACCAGCGTGAAGGCCGAACTGATCCGCGACGGCGTCCCGGGCACCGCGATCGACATCCACGGCTACGGCGAGAGCCATCCGCTGGTTGCGACCGGACCGAACACCCGCGAGCCGCAGAACCGTCGCGTCGAAATCATCCTTCACTGATTTCGATAACGTCGAAACGGGATCGGTCCTTATCGGTCTCGTCTCTTCGGACAGCCTTCGGAAAAGGGTGCCTCAGGGCACCCTTTTTTCGTTGTATGGACACTGCTGGTATTCTGCCGATCATCAAGCTTAGCGAAACGTCGTGAGCGAGACCGTCCTGAACCTGTTCGAGCCATCCCCGCCGGGTGAGACCCAGCCGCCCGACGGTATGGCCGTCGACGCGATATCGGCTGCGACTCTTCCCCGACACGGTGGACTGCTTCCGTTGGCGCTACAGTTCCTGAAGTTCGGAACTGTCGGCGCGTTCGGGTTCCTGTGGGACACGTCGACCGTGTATGCGCTGCGGCCGTTCATCGGCTTCGTTGCCGCGACGTTCGTTGCCTATTTCATCGCGGCCACGATGAACTGGATCCTCAATCGGCTCTGGACCTTCCGGGGCCGTGGCAGCCAGGATGGCCTGTTCAGGCAATGGTTGAACTTCCTCGGTGCCAACGGCCTCGGCTTCGTGCTGAACCGCAGCACGGTGTTCGCACTCGCCTGGTCGATCCCCTTCTGCCTGGACTATCCGGTTACCGCCCTGGCGGCCGGATCGCTGGCCGGGATGTGCGCGAACTTCACCTTGTCGCGCAGACTGGTGTACCGCTAGCCCGACGCGCAGGAGTGGACTCCACGACGCACCGTGCGTCACCTTGGAGGACGCAATGAGCGACGACCGCAGCCGCCAACGGACCATCGGCAGCCACGTGCTGCATCCCGAGACACTGATGCTCGGCTACGGCTACGACCCCGCCCTTTCAGAGGGTGCGGTGAAGCCGCCGGTGTTCCTGACCTCAACCTTCGTGTTCAGGTCCGCCGAAGAAGGCCGCGATTATTTCGACGTGGTCGCGGGTCGCAAGCCAGCCCCGGCGGGCGGGGCGGGACTGGTCTATTCCCGCTTCAATCATCCCAACAGCGAGATCGTCGAGAATCGGCTGGCGATCCAGGAAGGCGCCGAGGCCGCTCTGTTGTTCAGCGCCGGCATGGCGGCGATCGCCACCTGCCTGTTTGCGACAACACGTCCGGGCGACGTGATCCTGCACAGCCAGCCGCTCTATGGCGGCACCGAGACTCTGCTGACGCGAACCTTCAAGGCCTGGGACATCGGCACCGTCGGCTTCCTCAACGGCCTCGACCGAGCCTCGATCGAAGAGGCCGCCGAGCGTGCCATGCAGGCCGGCCGGGTTTCGGCGATTATGGTCGAAACGCCCTCCAACCCGCTCAACACACTGGTCGACCTGGCCCTGGTTGCCTCGGTGCGCGATGTCATTGCCGAGCGGCAGGGCCATCGTCCCGTATTGATGTGCGACAACACCATGATGGGGCCGATTTTCCAGGCGCCGCTGCTGCATGGCGTCGACATCGTCATCTACTCGCTCACCAAATATGTCGGCGGCCATAGCGACCTGATCGGCGGTGCCGCTGTCGGATCGCACGAGATGCTGCGCCCGGTCAGGCTGCTGCGCGGCGCGATCGGCACGCAACTCGATCCCCATAGTTGCTGGATGATCGGCCGATCGCTGGAAACCCTGTCGCTTCGGATGCATCAGGCCGCGCGCAATGCCGACAAGGTCGCCGCATTCCTGGACCGGCATCCACGGGTCGAGCACGTGTTCGCGCTGGGCATGGAACGCCCCGACGATC
This sequence comes from Janthinobacterium lividum, assembly GCA_050954785.1. Classification (GTDB taxonomy): domain Bacteria; phylum Pseudomonadota; class Alphaproteobacteria; order Acetobacterales; family Acetobacteraceae; genus Lichenicola. The sequence goes on from JBPBQO010000130.1 coordinate 12,267, forward strand.
CGGCGGCCGAACTCTATGCAAGACAATGCAGCGGTCCGGGTTCGACCTTCAGCATCGAGATCGCCGGCGGTCAGGCGGAAGCGTTCCGGATGCTGAACGCGCTGGTCATCTTCAAGCTCGCGGTCAGCCTCGGCGGCACCGAGTCGCTGGTCTGCCATCCCGCCTCGACCACCCATTCGGGCGTTCCGGCGGACATCCGCCAAAGTGCCGGCGTAAGCGACGGGCTGATCCGGCTCAGCATCGGCATCGAACATCCGGACGATTTGATCGCCGACCTTGCGCAGGCGCTGGCAACGCTGGATCGCGCTGCTTCTCCCGACACTGCCGGGGAGTGACATTTGCGAGTGAGCCGATTGCGTTCCCGAAGCGAAAGTTCTTGCGCGGTCCGGCGCATTCTCGAACGGCCTTTTTAGGCTGCAGGTTCAGGTCCAGTAGAGCGTTCGCGCCTCGGGCAGGCGTTGCGCCAGGGCATCGGTAATGACGCCGCGCATGGTGGTCATCTCGGCACGCGGCAGCACCCACTTGCCCGTGCCGAACTTGGTCAGCTTCCGGGTCCGGTCGGCCTCGTCAAGCGGCAGGCTGGTGCCGGGATACCAGCCGGTCAGCACCGACTTCGACTTGTCGGTGAAACGATGGGTGATCAACTCGACCGTCAGGTCGGATGTCGGGATCCCGTCGAGGGCCTCCGCCACGTCGGCCAGCAACTGATCGTATTCGAGACGCCATCCGGGAAGCGGCAGGATCGGCGCGATGGTCAGCCCGACCGGGTAGCCCGCCTGTGCCACCGCACGCAGCGCCGCCAGACGACGGACCATGCGCGGGGCCCCGCCCTCGTATCGTTCACCAGCCTTCGAGTTGAGCGAAAACCTGATCCGGGTGCGGCCATGATGCGGCAACGACAGCAGGGGCTCGACCGCGTCGAACTTGGTGGTGAAACGGAGCTGCACCGGAGCGTCCCACATGCCGAAATGACTGATACAGGCAGCCAGACTGCCGGTCAGATGCTCGATGCCCAGCGGATCGGTGTAGCAGGAGCACTCGAACGTAGTGCCCTCGGCCGCGCGATGTTCCGAACGGGACGTGATGGTGCCGGCACCGAGCAGCGGCGTCAGCTCGCCCAGGATCTCGGGCAGGTTGGCGTAGGCGCGAACGATCGGAGGACCGCTGAGCGAACCGGCGAGATAACAATATTGGCAATGAGCCGGGCAGCCTTCCGCAAGGTCGAACCGCCAGTCGGCGCTCGGCGGGATCGGCTGCGGCTTGCGACGGCTGGGCGAGGCCACCACCACCGCCATGGTGCTTTTGGCATCACGATAGCTGTCCGGCAGTCCGGACAGGCGGTCCGCCGACAGCCGGACGATCTCGGCCCCGGCGGCAGCGGCACGCTCCACCATCGCATTGCCATGCGCGAAGCCGAGCGCTGCCGGCGTCACCAGAACGCGCTTCGGGATCCAGTTTCGATCAGTTGCCATACACGCTCATGTGGGCGTCCGGGCCACATGGCCAAGACCCCGGAACACGGGTTCGAGCGATCAATCCGCCGACCGGCTCCACGCGTCGAGGCGAGCCTGAGCATGACGTGCAGCATCGCTTCCCGGCGCCCTCGCCAGCACCCGTTCCAGACAGTTCCGGGCCTCCGGAACCCTCCCCAGTCCATGATTGAGCTCTGCCGCGTCGAGCCAGCTCGACATGACATCCGGTGCGATCAGCAGCATGCCCTCGAGCGACCGGAGCGCCGCCTTCAGGTCGCCGGCCAGCAGCCGGCGCTGCACCAGGTTGCGCTGCAGCCTGAGCAGCACGTCGCGTGTTGCCATTGCCCTGGTCATTCCGGGCTGGAGGGGGATCTCCTCTCCGCCATTCTGCGGCAGCATCGACAGAAGCTGGACGCTTCCGACCGAGGCGCCATTGCCGAACGGGTCGATCAGCATGCGCTTCTGCTGACGTGATTGCCGCGCGGCGGGCACCGGGTCGGCGCGTTCGTCGGTTCCACGATCCGAACCGGCGACCAGCGCAACCAGGAAATGGCCGGGAAAATCGATGCCGTGCCCGTCCCAGCCGGCTGCGCGGATGCAGTGCAGCCAGAGCACGCCGAGTGCCACCGGCAACCCGCGACGCCGTTCGATCACCTTGATCAGGTTGGCATTGTCGAGATCGTCGTAATGCTCGACGTCGCCACGATACCCATGATGGGCATGGATCAGCCCGGCCAGGGCGCCGATACGCGCCTCCTGGGAACGGCCCGACATGATGGCGCCGACCGCGACCGCGTCGCGTGCCAATACCGACAGATGCTCGGACGCCGCATGCCAGCCGCTGCCCGATGCATCGAGCCTGGCGAGTTGAATGGCGGCCGGGCCAGGGTCGATTTCGACGTCGGGCAGCATCCCGATCGCCGCCAGTGCCTCTCCCGGTTCAACCATGCCGAACAACCCCCTGAAAACGATGTGCCGCCGCAGGCCCACGATATAAAGGCCGGACCTTGCGTCGACCAACGCTTCAGAATCAGGAAGGAAGCCGAGGAGATGATGCCGGCATGCGAGAAACGCCGGATACGCTCAGGACGGAAGCAGGCGGTCATCCTCCCGCACGATCACGCCCTTGAGCATGTCGAGCATGTCCTGGCCGCTGCGGGTCTGGCCGGACACCGCCGCGGTCAGGCCGAAACCGCTGAGCGGGGTCTGCGACGGGTTCGGGCCGGCATAGCCCATCGACCATGATGGAAACTCGCGTGACGTGATGTGTTCGGCTTGCAGCACGGTCACCGTGCCATGCCGCTCATCCATCTGAATCCGTTCGAATGTATCGGTGACTGCGCCGATCGGACCTTCCAGCACCTGGGCGAAACATCCCTCGCTGAACAGCAGGCCGCCGGTGACATTCAGGAGCTCGTTGTTCCGGCGCGAATTCTCGAGAATATCGCGGATACCCGCATCGGCGCCATCCGGCATCGGCGGCATCTCGTTACGGCTGCAATAGATGACACGATAAAGCTGATTCATCTGGACGGTCCTTCAGGAAGTTTCAGTAATCCGCTGCCCGGGATATTCGGCGAGCAGGCGGTCGATCTGGGCCGGGGCGACGGGCCGGCTGAACAGGTAGCCCTGGACCGACGTGCAACCCTCGGTGCGGATTCGGGCGAGTTGCTCGACCGTCTCGACTCCTTCGGCGATGATGGACATGCCGAGGCTGGCGCCGAGTGCATTGATGGCGCGGATGATGGCGTTCTGGCTGACGACATCGCCGCTGTCGTCCCGGACGAACGACCGGTCAATCTTGATCTTGTCGAACGGAAAACTTTGCAGCTGGCTCAACGAGGAATAGCCGGTTCCGAAATCGTCCATCGCGACCCGGACGCCCATCGTGCGAAACTTCTGCAGCGCCGTCAGCACCGCCTGCTCGTTCCGCAGCAAGGCACTTTCGGTGATCTCGATTTCCAGCCGGCACCCCGGCAGGCCGGCGACACGCAGCGAGCGCGCAACCATGTCGGTCAGCCGGATAATATCCTCGAACTGGTGCGGCGAGACATTGACCGCGACCGCCACGTCGTTCGGCCAGCGCGCAGCCTCGCGGCATGCCTCCAGCATGACCCATTCGCCGATCGGAACGATCAGGCCCAGCTCCTCGGCAAGCGGGATGAAGTCACCCGGCGACACCAGGCCGCGTACCGGATGACGCCAGCGCAGCAGAGCCTCGAAGCCCACGATCGCGTTCGTGTCGAGATCGACCTGCGGCTGGTAGTGCAACTCGAATTCATGCAGCGCCAGCGCCTTGCGCAGGTCGATTTCTAACAGGCGACGATCCGATGCACGCGTATCCATGGTCGCGTCGAAAAAGCTGAAGGCGCCGCGGCCCGAGTTCTTGGCATCGTAGAGAGCCAAATCCGCACTGCGCAGCAGCTTGTCGTAACGGGTGCCGTCATCGGGCGAAACCGCCACGCCCACGCTCGCGCCGATATTCACCAGGTGACCATCGACCAGGTAGGGCCGTCCGAGCAGATCGACCACGCGCGCGGCCATTTCGGCCAGGGCGATCCTGGTCGGCAGCGGCGATATCACCAGCGCGAATTCATCGCCGCCAAGACGTGCCAGGATATCCTCGTGACGCGTCATCGAGCGCAGGCGTCTCGACACCAGACCGAGCAGCGCGTCGCCGACATGATGCCCCAGCGTGTCGTTGACCGCCTTGAACCGGTCGAGATCGATCAGCAGCACCGCCTGCCCCTGACCATGGCGGCGTGACGAGCCCGTCACGATCGCGTCGTCCGGCATGCGCGCGAGAATGGCCGAAACCCGCGCCTGGAACAGCCGCCGCGTCAGCAGGCCGGTCAACGGATCGCACATCGCCGTTTCGATCGCCCGCGCCTCCGCCTCGCGGCGCTCGGTGATCTCGTTGAACGAGACCAGCCAGCTCGCATCCGACAGCGCGACGATTCCGATGGTTAGGATGCGGCTACCGCCGGCACCGGCAACTTCGACCACGCCGCTATGGGCGCCGGCGCCGCATACCGCGTCGACACAGCTATCGTGGAGCTGGCGGGCCTGGTCGGTTCCGAGAATTTCACTGGCCTCGAGCAGGTCCAGCAGCGTTCCGGCCTGTCGCACCAGGCAGGGCGGGATCTCGAGTGCCGACGCGATCCGATGATTGACGAACAGGATCGACATCCGGCGATCGACCGTGACGATGCCACCGGGAACCCCGTCCAGAATCGACAACAAATGCCGCACCGACCGATCGCGCATCGCGTCATCGCCCGGAACCCGGTCATCCGGATCGGCCGAAACAAGTACAGCGGCTTGAGCGTCCATCCAGGAGGTCCCATCCGACGAGCCCGATCGGCTTCGCGCAATCGATCCGGACGCCGCACGAGATGCGGGTCCGATCGGTTGGATAATGACCGCTGAATATTGCGGAAGGATTAACCGCCCCGGCCGCTATCGCGTCGTGGCTCAGGACATCGAGGAGCGGAAATTCAGGCGCCGATGCAGAACAGCGCGATCACGCAGACGATGCCGCCGGCCCAGCAGGCCGATCGCAGCGACGGCCGGCCCGCGACGTAGGCCACGCTGTAGCCGATCCGGAACAGGATGAAGGTGCCGGCCAGCCAATCGATCCGGTTCTGGGCGGCATGGGCGAATTCGGCCACCAGCACCGCGGCGGCGAAGGCCGGAAACGCCTCGAAATGGTTGCGATGCGCCCAGTCGGCCCGTTGCCGCCATCCTTGCAGATGCTCCGCCCCGAGACGTGGGGTGGCATTGTCGATACCGGCGCCGCCCTTGGCGATACCGGTCAGGATGTAGGGCAGCACTGCCGCCAGCAGCAGCATCCAGTAGGCGAATTGCATGGGCGGGTTCCTCAAGTTGCGTGGCTGCAGGGAGGTAGTCGAACCATGATGTGACCGCCAGCCGGTCCCGGTAATCTCGTCCAGCGGGCAGGCCGGCCTTTCGTGCGAGCGGCGCCTGGGCTAGTGGTCGGTGTCACGTTCAGGATCGTTCACCGCCCGCCATGGCTTCCAGCAACGACATTCGCGCCACCTTCCTCGACTATTTCGCGCGCCACGACCATCAGGTGGTGCCGAGCAGTCCGTTGGTGCCGCGCAACGACCCGACCCTGCTGTTCACCAACGCAGGCATGGTCCAGTTCAAGAACGTCTTCACCGGCCAGGAAACCCGGCCGTACAACCGTGCCACGACGGCGCAGAAGGTGGTGCGGGCCGGCGGCAAGCATAACGACCTGGACAATGTCGGCTACACCGCCCGGCATCATACCTTTTTCGAAATGCTCGGAAATTTCTCGTTCGGCGACTACTTCAAGCCGCTCGCCATCGAGTTCGCCTGGAACCTGCTGACCAGGGAGTTCGCCCTGCCGGCGAACCGGCTGCTGGTGACGGTCTATTCCGAGGATGACGAGGCGGCCCTGCTCTGGAAGCGCATCGCCGGCCTGCCCGACAGCCGGATCATCCGCATCCCGACGTCGGACAATTTCTGGCGCATGGGCGATACCGGCCCGTGCGGACCCTGCTCCGAGATCTTCTTCGACCATGGCGACCATATCCCGGGCGGCCCGCCGGGCAGCCCCGACGAGGATGGCGACCGGTTCGTGGAGATCTGGAACCTGGTCTTCATGCAGTATTTCGAGAACCCGCCGGGCACCCGCACGCCGCTGCCGCGCCCCTCGATCGACACCGGCCTGGGGCTGGAGCGCTTTGCCGCGATCCTGCAGGGCAAGCACGACAACTACGACACCGACACGCTGCGCGCGCTGATCCTGGCTTCCGCCGAGGCCACCGGGCAGGACCCGGACGGCCCGTTCAAGACCAGCCACCGCGTCGTCGCGGACCATCTGCGCTCGTCCTCGTTCCTGATCGCGGACGGGGTACTGCCGGCCAAGGACGGACGCGGCTACGTGCTGCGCCGGATCATGCGCCGGGCCATGCGCCATCTGCACATGATGGGGACCACCGAGCCGGTGTTCTACAAGCTGGTGCCGGCGCTGGTGCGCCAGATGGGCGCCGCCTATCCAGAACTGGTGCAGACCGAGCAACTCATCCGCGAGACGATGCGGCTCGAGGAAGACCGCTTCAAGGCACTGCTGGAGCGCGGCCTGTCGCTGCTCACCGACGAAACCGAACGGCTCGGCGAGGGCCAGGCGCTTCCGGGCGACGTCGCCTTCAAGCTGTACGACACGTTCGGCTTTCCCCTCGACCTGACCCAGGATGCGCTGCGCGAGCGTGGCCAGTCGGTCGATCTGGCCGGCTTCGAGACGGCCATGCATGCGCAGCGCACCCGCGCCCGTGCCGCCTGGGCCGGATCGGGTGACGCCGCCACCGAACAGGTGTGGTTCGAGCTGCGCGAGCAGGTCGGCAACGCCGAGTTCCTGGGCTACGCCACCGAGCAGGCCGATGCCCAGATCCTGGCACTGGTGGCCGACGGCGCATCGGTGACGCAGGCCGGCGAAGGCCATGACGTCATGGTGCTGCTCAACCAGACCCCGTTCTATGCCGAGAGCGGCGGACAGGTCGGCGACGCCGGAATGGTGTCAGGCGCGGATTTCACCATCGCCGTCACCGACACCCAGAAGAAGCTGGGCGAGCTGTTCGTGCATGTCGGCCGGGTCACGCACGGAACGGCCCGCGTCGGCGCGGCGGTCACCGCCGTGGTCGATCATGCACGGCGCGGCGACATACGCGCCCACCATTCCGCGACCCATCTGCTGCACGAGGCGCTGCGGCGCCGGCTCGGCACGCATGTGAACCAGAAGGGCAGCCTGAACGCGCCCGATCGCCTGCGCTTCGACGTCGCCCAGCCACGGCCGATCACCGCCGAGGAGCTTGCCCTGGTCGAGACCGAGGTGAACGAAAAGATCCGCGAGAACAGCGAGGTCACCACCCGGCTGATGACTCCGGAGCAGGCTGTCGCCCAGGGCGCCATGGCGCTGTTCGGCGAGAAATACGGCGACGAGGTGCGGGTCATCTCGATGGGCGAGCCGATCGGGGACGCCACGGCCAAGAATGCCTATTCGATCGAGCTGTGCGGCGGCACCCATGTCCGTCGTACCGGTGATATCGGCCTGTTCCGGATCACCTCGGAAAGCGGCGTGTCGGCCGGCGTGCGACGGATCGAGGCGGTCACCGGCCGCGCCGCCGAGCATGCCGCCCTGCTGACCGAAGCCCGGTTGAACCTGGTGGCCGGGCTGCTTCGCGTGCCGGCGGCGGATGCGGTCGACAGGCTCTCGGTGCTGTTGGAGGAGCGCCGCGGCCTCGAACGGCAGGTCTCTGAGCTGCAGCGCAAGGTCGCGACCGGCGGCGCGGCCGCGGCGTCGATCGAACAGGTCGGCGACGTCGCCTTCTCCGGCCGGAATCTCGGCGAGATCCCGGCGAAGGAGCTCAAGGGCCTCGCCGAGGAGATCGGGCGCGGGCTCGGTTCCGGCGTGGTGGCGCTGATCTCGACGGCGGATGGCAAGGCGAGCGTGGTGGTGTGGGTTTCGCCCGACCTGACCGCTCGTCTCGATGCGGTGACCCTGGTACGCGAGGCGAGCGCCGCGGTCGGCGGCAAGGGCGGCGGCGGCCGGCGCGAGCTGGCCCAGGCCGGTGGTCCGGACTCCGAACGGGCGGAGGACGCGCTGCAGGCGGTGCGCCAGGGCATCGTCCAGGGATCCGCGTCCTGATGACGGTGTAAGGCCGATGCCGGTGCCATGCGCCTGAAGCTGCGTTCCATATCGCGCGCGGCATCGCGGACCGGCATACTGAGCGTCAACAATCTTGAGTTCGCCGTGATCGGCGGTGTGGCCTGGTCGACCCGTCCCGCCGCTCGCGACCAGCCCGGAAGCTGTTTCATCCAGGCCACCGTGCGTATTCCGGCCTGCCTTACCGTGGGTGCGCTCGAGACCGGAAACGGCACGGTCCGGCTGTCCCTGTCGGATGGACGTTTCGTCGAAGGGTATGAGCTGGTCCGGTCCGGCGAGCTGAAGCAGGTCGATGGCGGCGTGGACGTGGTCTATGTCGGCTCTTATGTAGAGGCCGGTTGAGCGGGATCTCGCCGCTCTGCGGGCTCAGCCGAACCTTCTGCCGCCGATCGCGGCTGCCGCCATGGCGGCCTGATGCTGCGCCGGGCCTTGGGGTCGTCGCCTGGACGACCGACGCAGTCCGCCTTCCTGGCGCCTGTCGGCCCGATCGCGCAATCCCTGCCCGTTACACGCCGGTCGGCATCTTGAACGTGAAGCACGTTTCCAGCGGGTTCGACGACGCATCGAGTGTCCCTCGATGCGCCCGGGCGATTTCGGAGGCGATATAGAGACCGAGCCCAAGTCCTTCCTGGTTCGGCCTCACGGTGGCACGAAAGAACGGCTGGAACAGTTTCGCCAGCGAGCCCGGCGGGATCGGCTCGCCACCGTTCGTGACCGACAGCGCGAAATTCGTGTCGTCGGATGTCGCCCTGACCAGCACCGGCCTGGTCGATGCGCCATGCGTCAGGGCATTCCCAAGCAGGTTCGACAGAAGCTGGGCGATCCGGCTGCGATCGCAACTGACCGGTCCGGCCAGGTCGAACTGCATGTCGATGACCCGGTCCGGATGCGCGCTGCGCAGCTCCTGGACCACCTGCGCCAGAACCGGCCCGATCTCGGCATCCGCATCGCGACTCATCGCCAGCCCATCGCCCAGCCGGCCGCGTGCAAAATCCATCACGTCGTCGATCAAACCGAACATCCGGGCAATGCTTTGCCCCATATGTCCGGCGATCTCGGCCGCCCGCTCGGGGTGGCGGAGCAGAAGCCCGGTCCCGGCCGCCACGGCGGCGAGCGGATTGCGCAGGTCATGACCGAGCACGGCGATGAACTGTTCCCGGAACTCGGAAACCTCCCGCTCCCGGACCAGCGTCGCGGCAGCCTCGGCAAGCTTTGCATCGGCATCGAGATGAAAGGCGATGAGCTCCGCGAACAGCCTGAACGTGCCGGTCGTTTCCGGAGTATCCAGCGTACGAGGCTTCGGGTCGATGGCGCACAGCGTGCCGAAGAAGGTGCCATCCCGCAGGATGATCGGCATCGAGATGTAGCTCTGGAACCCATAGGCCACCGGCGAGGGATGCCCGCAATAAAGCGCATCGGCCGACACGTCGTTGATGACGACGGGATCGCCGCTTTGCCTGATCTCGTGGCAGATCGTTGTTTCGACCTTCAGCTCGTCGCCCGGTTGCATGCCGAACTGGATGCGGTCCAGTACGCCGCATGCGATCCACCGGAACTCCGTGACGCGCGCGACGGCGGCAAAGCCCATTCCCGTAGTACGGCAAATGACATCGAGGATAGTCGGGACGATGGCGATCCGTGCGACGGCCTCGATCTCGGCCTTATGATCCATCGTCAGATTCGCTCGCTCATCATGCCGAGTTTAGTGGCCGGACCCGCAAACGTCACGTCGGGGATCCGGGCTTGAGGATCGATGAATCTGGTGGCGACCACAATTACGAATGCACGCGTTAGCTGTGGTCGCCTGATCAATGAAACGTTCCAATTGCGGCATACACGCGGCGCCCGGAAGTTTTTGCGATGACAACATGATCACGAGAATGCGATTGGTTCGGCTATAGTTGCGGATATCCGTTTGTCGCCGCTACGGAACCTGCGCGTCCTGTCCCGTTGCTGTCAGGCCACCCCGCCGTCAGGAACCTCGCGTGTACAATCCCATTTCCGACTACGGCCTGATCGGCGACACGCACAGCACTGCCCTGATCGATCGCGACGGATCGGTCGACTGGCTGTGCTGGCCACGCCACGACAGCCCTGCCCTGTTCCTGCGCCTGCTGGACCAGGAAAAAGGCGGTGCCTGCCGGATCGAGTTCGATGGCCGAACTGGACGGTCACGCCGCTACCTGCCAGACACCAACATCCTGGAAAACCGGTTCGAGACCGAGACCGGGGTCGGTATACTGACCGACCTGATGCCGGTTCATCCGCCCGAGACGTTGCCCGACGAGGGTCCGGACGGGGAGACCGAGAGCCGGCTGATCCGCATCCTGACCTGCACGGAAGGGTCGATTTCCGGCAGCTTCCTGATCCGTCCGACATTCGACTATGCGCGCATCGGTTGCTCGGTGGTCCTCGACGGCGACAGCGTGCTGTTCCAGGGCGGGTCCGATCAGCTCCGTGCCGCCGGCTCGCTGACCGCGCACATCGAGGGCCGGTCGGCGCGCATGCCGTTCCGGTTGCAGGCGGGCGGGCGGGCCGTGGTCGTGCTGACGCATGGCGAAGGCGAACGGCCGCCGCTCGACAGCGTCGAGGACGCGATCGCCCGGCTCGAACATACAAAGCACTACTGGGAGCAGTGGAGCGCCCGGTGCCGGTATGACGGGCCCTACCGCGATGCCGTGTTGCGCAACGTGCTGTGCCTGAAGCTGCTGACCTATTCGCCAACCGGGGCGATCATCGCGGCACCGACGACGTCGTTGCCGGAAGCGGTTCCCGGCAACCGCAACTTCGACTACCGGCTGACCTGGCTTCGCGATGCAAGCTTCACCGTGTCCTCGTTCGCCCGCCTCGGATACACGCGGGAGGCGGCCGAATTCCTGCGGTTCCTGCGTAACGCCGACCCGACTCATGGCAACGATCTCAGCCTGATGTACGGCATCGACGGCGATACGCCGGACGAGGAAGAATTGCCCCATCTCGAAGGCTGGCAGGGCGTCGGTCCGGTGCGGATCGGCAACGCCGCATCCGGCCAGCAGCAGACCGACATCTTTGGCGAGCTGATGGCGTCGCTGCATGACTTCCTGAATGCCGTCGACTTCAATCCACCGCAGAAAACCAATGACAGGCTGCCGGAGTCGCTGACCAACCTGGTCAACCAGGCGCTATCGCTTCGCAGCAAACCCGACCAGGGCATCTGGGAAATGCGCGATGGCCAGGAGGTCATGCTGCACAGCCAGGCGATGATCTGGGTCGCACTCACCTGTGCCGCCGCGATGGGAAGACGGATCGGCACGTTCGATCCGGCGACGCTGGATGGCTGGGACCAGGCGGCGGAAAAGCTTCGGGAGGAGTATCTCGAACGGAGCTGGAGCGAGAAGCGGAAGGCCTACACCATGGCCTATGACAGCGACATTCTGGATGCCTCGGTCCTGCGGCTCGTCCTGTTCAAGGCGATCGACCCGCGTGACCCAAGACTGGCACTGACCCTGCAGACCATCGAGCGGGAACTGGCCGACGGCGACCTGATCTATCGCTACGTCAAGGATGACGGGCTCGAAGGCGCGGAAGCCACGTTTTCCGCCTGCTCGTTCTGGCGCGTGGGCGTGCTGGCAATGATGGACCGCGCGCAGGACGCGACCGCTTTGTTCGAGCGATTGCTGACACGCGGCAACGATCTCGGGCTGTATGCGGAAGAGATAGATGCCGCGACCGGCGAACAGCGCGGCAACTTCCCGCAGGCCTTCACCCACGTTGCGTTGATCAGCCAGGCGCTCCTGCTGCAGGATTATCCCGGAAAAGCGGCGGCCGGCGCTCAGGCCTCGTAGTCGAGCCCGATATCCAGCACCGACACCGAATGGGTCAGCCAGCCGATCGAGATCATGTCGACACCGGTCGCGGCGATGCCGGGCGCGGTGTCCGGCGTCACCCGGCCGGACGCCTCGGTGATGGCGCGGCCGCCGACCATGCGGACGGCGTCCCGCAGCATGTCCAGCGACATGTTGTCGAGCAGCACCGCATCCATGCCGACCGACAGCGCCTCTTCGAGCTGCGCCAGCGTATCGACTTCGACCTCGATCTTGACCAGGTGCCCGATCGATGCCCGCGCCCGCTCGATCGCGACCCGCACGCCGCCGGCGATGGCGATGTGGTTGTCCTTGATCAGCACGGCATCGTCGAGGCCGAACCGGTGGTTCATTCCGCCGCCGACGCGCACCGCATATTTCTGCAGCGCACGCAGGCCGGGGATGGTCTTGCGCGTGCAGCAGATGCGCGCCCTGGTGCCTTCGACGGCGCGCACGATCCGGTTTGTGGCCGACGCGATGCCGCTCAAGTGCGACAGGTAGTTCAACCCGACCCGCTCACCGATCAGCACGCCGCGCGCCGGCCCCTCGACGGTAGCGATGCGGTCGCCGGGCACGATCGCGGTGCCATCCGCACGGTGGATGGTAAACACCAGTCGCGGATCGACCAGGGCGAACGAGATCCGCGCGAGGTCGAGCCCGGCAACAACGCCCGGCTCGCGCGCCTGCAGGACACAGCGGGTGCGCAGGCTGTCGGGGACGATCGCGTCGGTGGTGATGTCGCCGGCGCGGCCGAGATCCTCGATCAGCGCTGCACGCACCAGCGGCTCCAGCATCACATCGGGAAGCGGGTTCACGAGGCGCGCCTCTGCTGGCCGGCGAACCGGTCCGCGAATGCGATCGCGTCGGACATGGTCATGCCGGTCCGCACGCCGAGCGCGTCCCTGGCCGGGAAATCGGTGCGAAAATGCCCGCCCCGGCTTTCGCGCCGCTCCAGCGCGGAGACACAGATCATCAGTCCGACCAGGGCGGCGTCATCGTCGTCGGCCATCGGCGCGAGCTGGATGATCGCATGCTCGAGGTCGGCCGCAACGCGCAGCACGCCGGCGGCACGGGTCATGATCTCGCGGACCAGCGGCAATGATGCCCGGCGGTCGGTGGCAGAAGAGGCCACCGGAACCATCGTCACCGGCGCATCCGGACCGGCATCGGTGATCTCGGCGGAAAGGGCGGCGGCAATCCGGATGGCGCAGGCAGCCGCTTCCAGCAGCGAGTTGCTGGCAAGCCGGTTGGCGCCATGCAGGCCGGTGCAGGCAACCTCGCCGCATGCATACAGGCCGGGAACCGAGCTGCGGCCGGACGCATCCACCAGGATGCCGCCCATGTGGTAGTGCGCCGCCGGCCTGACGGGGATCGGCGCACTGACCGGGTCGATGCCGCGTGCGCGACAGACGGCGGTGATGCCGGGAAAGCGTGTCGCGAACCGCTCGCCCATGGTCGGCCGTGCGTCCAGGAACACCTGATGCCCGTCGGAAAGATGCTTCCACACGGCCCGCGACACCACGTCGCGCGGTGCCAGTTCGTTCGCCATGAAGCGTTCGCCGGTCTCGTCGATCAGGGTAGCGCCCTCACCGCGCACGGCCTCGCTGACCAGCGGCATCGGCGTGTCGCCGACCAGGGCACCCGAAGACAGCGCTGTCGGATGGAACTGAATGAATTCGAGGTCGCCCAGCCTGGCTCCCGCACGGGCGGCGGCTGCCAGACCGGTGCCGGTGGCGCCGAGCGGATTGGTGGTGTCGCGAAACAGGCCGCCTGCCCCGCCGGTCGCCAGTACGACCCGAGTCGCCGACAGCGCGATCTCCTCGCCGTTGCGCTCGATCACCACGCCGCTCACCCGGCCGTTCTCGAGCTGGAGCCGACGAAGCACAGCGTTGGGAAATACCGCGATGGACGGTGTCGCACGCACCGCCTCGACCAGTGCCCGGACGATTTCGGCCCCGGTGGCGTCGCCCTGCGCATGGACGATGCGACGTCGCGAATGGGCCGCTTCGAGCCCGAGCGCCAATGAGCCATCCGGTGCGCGGTCGAAGCGCACGCCCAGGCGGGCCAGCGTATCGATGACAAGCGGCCCGGCGGCGGTGATCGCCTCGGCGACCGCGGCGTCGCACAGGCCATCCCCGGCCGCGAGCGTATCGGCCAGTTGCAGGGCCGGGTTGTCATCATCGCCGATTGCGGCGGCAATGCCCCCTTGAGCCCAGCCACTGGCCGCCTCGGCGCCCAGCGGCGCGCGGGTAACCAGCACGCAGGGGAGCGGTGCCATTTCCAACGCCGTCAGCAGTCCGGCCAGACCGGACCCGACGATGATCGTGCTCACAGCGCCAGCATCCTCTCGACCGCCTGACGGGCCCGAACCGCCAGGTGTTCCTCGATCATGACCTCGGTGCTCATCGTCTCCAGGCTGTGACGCAGAGCCGGCAGGGTGATCCGCTTCATGTGCGGGCACAGGTTGCACGGCCGGATGAACTCCACCTCGGGATGCAGCACGGCCAGGTTATCGCTCATCGAGCACTCGGTGATCAGCACCACGCGGGACGCCTTCCCCGAGGCCACGAACTCCTGCATGCCGGCGGTCGAGCCGGCGAAATCGGCCTCCGCCACGACATCGGGCGGGCACTCCGGATGTGCCAGCACGACGATGCCGGGATGCTCGATGCGCAGCCGGCGGATTTCCTCGGGGGTGAAGCGCTCGTGCACCTCGCAATGCCCGGCCCAGGTGATCATGCGGATGCCGGTCTCGTTGGCGATGTTCTGCGCCAGGTATTCGTCCGGGATCATGATCACGGTGTCGCTGCAGAGGCTCTCGACGATGCGCTTGGCATTGCCGGAGGTGCAGCAGACGTCGCTCTCCGCCTTCACCGCAGCCGAGGTGTTGACGTAGGTCACCACCGGCACGCCGGGATAGCGCTGGCGCAGCAGCCTGACGTCGGCGGCGGTGATGGAGTCCGCCAGCGAGCAGCCGGCCCGCATGTCCGGCATCAGCACACGCTTGGTCGGGTTCAGCAGCTTCGCGGTCTCGGCCATGAAGTGCACGCCGGCCATGACGATGACGTCGGCTTCCACGGTCTGCGCCTCCCGGGCAAGCAGCAGGCTGTCGCCGACAATATCGGCGACGCAGTGGAAGATTTCCGGCGTCTGGTAGTTGTGCGCGAGAATGACCGCGTTGCGGGTACGCTTCAGTTCGAGGATCGCGTCGATGTCGTCGGCAAATAGCGCCCACTCCGCGGGTGGGATTACACGCCGGACGCGATCGTAGAGCGGCGCCGTGCGAGTGAGAACATCCTGCATCGGGACGATATCCTTAATGCTCACTTAGAGCATAACCAGGGCCGAAGAAGAGACGCCAACTGGCGCCTGTCTTATATGCTTGGGTTGAGCATAAGAACGTCAAGATGCGTCTGGCGCAACCCTGGTAAGCAGCGGACCATGTCCACTTGAGATCGTGCTCCTGATCCCTGTCGAGACGGTGTGATTCGCATAGCCGGAAACCGGCAAGCGCGCGCAACGTCATCGTCGCATACCGTTGCTCCTGGGCGACCGACTTATGCATGGGCCGAGGCTCAAGCTGGAGAGACTTCAGAATGAATGATACGGGCCCCGCCGACGCACGGACGGTCACGCTGATGGTCAACGATGTCAAGCGCAGCATCGACATCGCACCCTGGGTTACCCTGCTGGATGCGCTGCGTGACAGGGTTGGATTGACCGGCACGAAGAAGGGCTGCGACCACGGCCAGTGCGGTGCGTGCACGGTGCTGATCGATGGGGTGCGGATAAATAGCTGCCTGACGCTCGCCGTGATGCAGGATGGCCGCTCGATCACCACGATCGAAGGTCTGTCCGATGATAACGGCGTGCTGCATCCGGTGCAGGACGCCTTCATCGAGCATGACGCGTTCCAGTGCGGCTACTGCACGCCCGGGCAGATCTGCTCGGCAGTCGGGCTGATCAATGAGGGCCACGCACGGAGCCGCGAAGAGATTCGCGAAATGATGAGCGGCAATCTCTGCCGTTGCGGCGCCTACACCAATATCGTCGACGCGATCGAGCAGGCGCTTTCGGTTACGGCCGGTATTCGCGAGACGGAGCACGCGGCATGAACCGTTTCGGCTACGACCGCGCGACCGATGTTGCCTCCGCCATCGCCGCACGCGGAATGGATGGTGCGTTCATCGCGGGCGGCACCAACCTGATCGACCTGATGAAGGAGGATGTCACGCGCCCGAGCCGGCTCGTGGACATCAACCATCTGGGCTTGCGCGAGATCACCGCGACGGACGCGGGCGGCCTTTCGATCGGAGCGCTGGTAAGCAACACCAACCTTGCCTATGACGAGACCGTGCAGCGCGACTATCCACTGCTCTCGAGCGCAATCCTTGCCGGCGCATCGCCGCAGCTTCGCAACATGGCAAGCACCGGCGGCAATCTTCTGCAGCGTACTCGATGCTATTATTTCTATGACACCGCCACTGCCTGCAATAAGCGCAAGCCCGGAACCGGCTGCTCGGCGATCGCCGGCGTCAACCGCATTCACGCGATCCTTGGCACCAGCGACCAATGCATTGCGACGCATCCGTCCGATATGTGCGTCGCCCTGGCAGCGCTGGACGCGACCGTTCATGTCGAAGGGACCGATGGCACGCGCGACATCGCGTTCGGCGATTTTCATCGCCTGCCCGGCGACACGCCACAGATCGATACCAACCTGAAACCGGGTGAACTGATCACCGCGATCGTGCTACCGCCCGAGCATTTCGCCAGCAACTACACCTACCTCAAGCTGCGCGACCGCGCGTCATATGCCTTCGCGCTGGTTTCGGTAGCGGTGGCCATGCGACTGGATGGCGACAGCATCGGCCATGTCGCGCTGGCGCTCGGTGGGGTCGCCCACAAGCCGTGGCGCGATCCGGAGGTCGAGGCGTTCCTGAAAGGAAAGCCGGCGACCCGCGAGACGTTCGCAAGTGCCGCCGATCTTTTATTGCGCGACGCACACGGATTCGGCGCAAACGATTTCAAGATCGAGCTTGCACGCCGTGCGATCGTGCGCGCCCTCACCCAGGCGCACGCCGGCACGCCGCAATCCCAGACAGACAAGCGAGTGGCCTGACATGACGTATATCGGTAAGCCGATCCGCCGCTACGACGGCCCGACCAAGGTAACCGGCGGCGCGAAATATGCGGCGGATTACGACGTTCCCGGACTTTTATATGGGGTAATTGTGTCGTCGGCGATTGCCAAGGGGCGCATCATGCGGCTGGAGCTGGATACGGCCCACGCAGTGGATGGCGTGGTCGATATATTCAGCCACGAAAAGCGTCCGGACCTGGCTTCGGCGGATCGCAAGTGGCAGGACGAGGTCGCACCGCCCGGATCACCGTTCCGCCCGTTCAAGGATGCGCAGATCCATTATAGCGGCCAGCCGATCGCGCTGGTCGTGGCATCGAGCTTCGAGGCGGCGCGGCATGCGGCGACGCTCGTGGTGGCGCATTACCAGCAGGACGCCGACATCGTCACCAACCTGGCAACCAGCCGGGACAAGGCGCATCCGCCAAGGGGCAAGCGCGGTGGCTACAATCCGCCAGCCAAGCCGCGCGGTGATATCGAGCGGGGATTTGCCCAGGCGCAGACCGTTATCGAAAACGAGTATGTCGTGCCGTTCGAGCACCATAACCCGATGGAGCCGTTCGCCTCGACGGTCATCCCCGAGGCCGACGGGTCGCTGACGATCTACGACAAGACCCAGGGTTCGATCAACGCACAGACCTGGATCTCGAATATCTTCGGGCTGAAGGCCGGCCAGGTTCATGTCATGAACCAGTTCGTCGGCGGCGCCTTCGGTTCCGGCCTGCGACCGCAGCATCAGTTGTTCATGGCGGTGCTGGCGGCACTGGAACTGAAGCGTCCGGTCCGCGTCGTGCTGACCCGCCAGCAGATGTTTACCCTGAGCTACCGCCCGAACTGCATCCAGACGATCGGCCTCGGCGCCGACAGCGACGGCAAGCTGATGGCGATGACGCACGATGCGATCGCCAACACGTCGCAGTTCGAGGAATACATGGAGACCACCGTGAACTGGGAAGGTCTGCTGTATACATGTCCCAACACGAAGTTCAGCTATGAGGTGGCGGAACTCGATCTCTATACGCCGTCCGACATGCGCGCGCCCGGCGCCACGACCGGCGTGTATGCGATCGAGGCCGCGATGGACGAGTTGGCCTATGCCACCGGCGTCGATCCGCTCGAACTGCGCCTGCGCAACTACTCCGAGATCGACCAGAACGAGAACAAGAATTACACCAGCAAGGCGTTGCGCGGAGCCTACATGCGCGGTGCGGAACGATTCGGCTGGTCCGGACGCAGCATGGCGCCGCGCTCGATGCGCGAGGGCCATGAGCTGATCGGCTGGGGCATGGCGACCGGCGTATGGGAAGCACAGCAGAACAAATGCAGCGCCCGCATCACCGTGCTGCCGACCGGCCATGTCATCGTCAGTTCGGCCGCCACCGATATCGGCACCGGCACCTACACGATCATGGCGCAGATGGCGGCCGAAGGCGTCGGCGTGCCGATCGAGATGGTGACGGTCAAGCTGGGAGACTCGTCGCTTCCCTATGCGCCGATCGAAGGTGGGTCCTGGATGGCGGCCTCGATCGGCTGCGCGATCCAGGCTGCTAGCCTGAGCATGCGCAAAACCCTGCTGAAGCAGGCACGCGGCATCACGGACTCACCACTTGCGAATGCATCGATCGAGCAGGTGGTGTTTGCCGACGGGCTGATACGGAGCACGACCGACGACAGCCGTAGCATCAGCGTCGCGGACGCCGTGCGCGCATCGGGCAAGGAGTTCCTGGCCGAGGAGGAAACCACCAAGCCGCACTCGATCAGCTCGCTCCGCTACTCGCGTTATACGCACTCGGCGATATTCGTCGAAGTCAGGGTCGACGAGGAACTCGGCGTCGTACGGGTGACGCGCGTCGTCGATGCGGTAGCGGCCGGAAGGATTTTGAACACCAAAACCGCGCGCAGCCAGATCCTGGGTGGCGTGGTCATGGGGATCAGCATGGCGCTGCACGAGGAAACATTCGCGGACCATAATCTCGGCCGCTTCATGAACCATACCCTTGCCGAATATCACATCCCGGTAAACGCCGACATCCATGACATAGACGTCATTTTCGTCGACGAGCCCGACGAGGAGATCAACGATATCGGTGTGAAGGGACTTGGCGAGATCGGAATTGTCGGCACCGCTGCCGCTGTTGCCAATGCCATCTTCCATGCAACCGGCAAAAGGGTTCGCGATCTTCCGATCACGCCGGACAAGCTGCTCTAACCGGAATTGTCATGCCTTGCCCCGGATGATGCAGTCATCCGGGGCAATGTATCGAACAAACCAGGTTGCCGTAGGAGTGTCGTTTATCTTCCCAGCCTGGCCTTGTTCATCCGCAGAGTCACGACCGCACCGTCGGCGGGCCAGTCGAAAACGATCGAACCGCCGAGTTGCCCGGAGACGCTGCGGGTTATCAGTTTGGACCCGAAACCCATCGGGCCCTTCGGAGCGCTGACGACCGGACCACCTCGTTCCGTCCAGAGCATCGACACATCGTCGCCATCCACGTTGCAGGACACGTCCAGCATGCCGCTTACATCGGAAAGCGCACCATACTTGGCGGAATTGGTCGCCAGTTCGTGCACAACCAGGGCCAACGTCGTGGCTGACGTATCACCGACGCGAATCCCGGGCACGGAGATGGTGATTCGGTCGCCGGCCGTGCCGTCACCAGCATAGGGTGCCAGCAGGACATCGAGCAGATCGCCCAGAAGCGCCTTGCCCTCCTCGCCCGGGACCGGCCTTACGAGACTGTGAGCACGTCCGAGTGCGGTCAGCCGGAGCGTCAGGTCGTTGGCCATTTCCGTTGTCGTCACCGCCGACCGCGCGGCGATCCCGGTAAGAGCCGACGCCAGTGCGAACAGGTTTTTGACGCGATGGCTCATCTCACCCGCCAGCAGGTCTCGGCTTTCCTCCACCTGCTTACGGTCGGTCACATCCATGAACACGCCGAACATGATGCGATCGACAATACCGATATCGCCGCCCTCACCGCGCGCCGAGATCCACCGCACTACATCGTCGCCATCCATGACGCGGAAATCGATCTCGTAAAGGCCCGGCGAGGTCCGCGTGTTCGTGAATGTCGTTCGCACCCGATCGAGATCGTGCGGGTGGATTCTTGCGGACAGAGCTTCGAACGTCACCGGCGTCTTGCCCGCCGGCACGGCCCACAAATCATGTGCGCGCCTGTCCAGCGCGATCTCATCGGTATCGACGTTCCAGGACCAGAGTGCGATTCCGGCTGCGTCGCTCGCGATACGCAGACGTTCGGCATCCCAGACCAGAGCGCTCGATCTATTTGGTGATGCCATGGTCGGGGTCCTCTGACTCGCTCGACAAACCACCAACATGGCTGTCGCTTTTCTCCGGACAGCCGATTTTATCGTCGTCCGACAGGAACGGGACACTGCATCCCCGGTCCGGTCCGGCCTTATCCTGTGACCGCGTCACCGGCCGAAAGTGCCTCCGCGATCTTCACCATGCGCCGGCCCTGGTGACGGATCGCATTCAGATCCTCCTCGCGCGGCGGCCGATTCTCGGCACCGACGACGGTAGATGCACCATAGGGCGAGCCTGCTTCGAGCATCACCTCGTCGGTGTAGCCGGTCGGAACGATAATCATCCCCAGGTGCGCCATCGGCGCATACAGCGACAGGGTCACCACCTCGCTGCCACCGTGCGGCCAGGAAACCGAGGCAAATGCACCCCCGACCTTGCCTGCAAGCGAGCCTTTCTTCCATTGCGGGCCGAGCTGATCCAGGAATGCCTTCAACTCGGTGGCCATGGCGCCGAAATAGCAGGGCGTGCCGAACAGGATGGCGTCCGCCCACATCGCGTCGTCGGTCTCGGGTTCCGGATAAAGTCCATTCATGCGGTCCGCCTGCTCGCGCCATGCCGGCACCTTGTCGAGCACGCTTGCCGGCACCACTTCGCGCGTCCGACGCAGACGAACCTCGGCACCAACTTCCCGGGCCGCTTCGGCCGCCGCAATGGCAAGCAATTCGGTTGAACCGGTACGCGAGTAAAAAACGACGAGCAGCTTGACTGGCATGGGGATCCTTCGGCCGGATAGAATTCGACCCGTTACGACCCAACGTCCGGAACGTCGATCGGCCAGCGCGAGGATGTTGAACTTTCTGTGCGCTGTCCGGTGCCGGCTTCGGCCACAACCCGTGTCGGCGAGGCCGGGGGTACGGACAAGTACGGCTCGACCTGCTCGGGGCGTGGCCGATCCGTGCCGCCTGACAGGCCGATCGTGTGACCTTCGATAAAGACGCCATGAAAATCATGATTTTTGAAATCAGGCGCCGGCTCGCCAGACACATACGACAGGTTTCGTCGCCGGGGCGACCCAGCGGGTCATGCTCGCCGGACCTTTCCGCACCGACTGGGCCGGACGCTCGCTGAAGCAGATGAAGGAGCGTGTGGCCGAGATCGAAGCCTGGCGCGATGCCGGACTGGCGGCCGATTTTCCTGATCCGTAGAAGATTTCTTCTCCTGCCGCCTACACGGACATGGGACGCCGACCTTCACGAAGCCCAGGTTCATGGTTTCGACTTCATGAAGCCGTTCTCCATGACGTCAGGTAACGACCGGTCCTTCTCGGTCATCTGCGCGGGTTGGTAGCGCTCGCGCGGACCGGAGGCGGGGTTAGTTTTTCATTCTACGACGTGCAGTCGCCGCTGATCCTGTACATGACCGGCAGCGACTGCGTCCCGGGCATATCGGAACCTATAGGCTTGTGGCGAACCGGTCGCTCGACCGCACGCACATGCCACTCAGCACAGAGTAGGAGGCAGACAATTTTCGACCGGCGCAATTTGCTGTCGACCTGTTCAGCCGGCTTCGGACCTGCTTACGCGAGGTGCCGCCAGCCTGCCTTATCCGCCTGGCTCGCTGACCGCGCGGGCAATCAAGTCCTGCGTATACGGCTTGGCGATTACAGGCGTGGAGCGATGTTCGAATGGATAATCGATGCCATCGCCATAGCCGGTCGCGAAAATATGGCGAACCCCCAGCTTGCGCAGCCGCGACGCTACGGGCCAGCTCGTCTCCAGTCCCAGATTCACGTCCAGCAGCGCAAAACTGGGAGTCTCCAGGTCGAGCAGCCGCAATGCATCGGCAACATTGCCGGCGACGGACACGCGGTCCGCCCCAAGCGACATCAGCATGTCCTCGGCGTCCAGCGCGATGATAATGTTGTCTTCGACCAGCAACACCGATCCGGACAACCGCACCGGCGGCACCATGGCCACCATCGGCACGACTGCAACGGCGAGGTGCCCGATCACCACCTGCTGCACGGGTATCACGAAGCGGGCGCGCAACCCGTCTGCGGCATAATCGATTGCCGCCTCGCCGCCGAGTTCATGCGGTACCGAACGCTGGATGATCGTCGAACCGAAACCGCGCCGCGTCGGCTTGCCAACCGCCGGTCCACCGGACTCGATCCAGTGCAGGACCACGTCGCCCGCCGGGTTCAGCTCCCACTCGATGCTGATTTGGCCGTGCTTGTCCGACAAGGCGCCATGCTTCACGGCATTGGTCACCAGTTCGTGGATGACCAGGGCCATGGTGGAAAATGCCAGTGGCTGCAGCAGGATGTCGGGACCTCCCGCATGGATGCGAAGCATGCCGTCGCCGGGGAACGCCATCGCCTCGGTCGCGATCAGCGTCGCCAGCGGCGCCGGCCCCCAGTTCTTCGCGGTGATCTGGTTGTGCGCGCGCGCCAGCGCGTGAACGCGGTCGCCCAGCACGGTCGCGAAGGTATCCACGTCGAGCGCGCTGGTCCGGCTCTGCGCCACCAGCCCGCGGATCAGCCCGAGGATGTTGCGGACCCGGTGGTTGAGCTCGGCGATCAACAACTCCTGGCGCTGAGACGCCGCCCGGCTTTCCTGCTCGGTTATCCCCGTCAGGTGCAGCACCACCTCGAGCAGGGTGATGCGCAGCGCCTCCGCCGCATGAAGCTCCGCTTCGGTCCAGGGCGCGGAGTGGCCACGTACGATCTCGTTCCAAGCCTCGAAGCTCTTGCGCGGCGTCAGGCGATCGCCGTGCGGTCCCGGAAGCACCACCTTGCCGGGCTCGCCTGCCCAGACCACCGTTCGAGCGACTTCCCGGCGAAAGAACACCAGGTGGTCGCGCGGCGATCGCGACAGCGGAATTGCCAGCAACCCGGCCGCACGGTCGGTGTAGGCAAGGGCCGAAGGACAGACATGGCCGAGCTGTTCGGTCGCATACAGCTTGCCGGCTGCAATCCGGTCGAGGAACGGCGTCAGCGAAGCGAATTCCGCTTCGGTCGGCGTGATCCCGTGCAATTTCAGATGTCCGTCGACATACACGGCTATGCCATCGCAGGGCACCAGTTGAACCATCCGTTCGGCCATCTCGGCGATGCTTTCGCCGGCCGAGCCGCGCTCAACCACGGCCGCGATCAGCTGGTCGTTGAGCTTGCGCGTATACGCCGCATAGTCCGCCTGCTCATCGCGTTCGCGTTTCTCGATCAGGAACGACAACATCTGCGCGAACAGCTCGGCCGTGGTCCGCTGCTCGAACCCGACATGGCGCGGCGTCATGTGATGGCACGAGATCAGGCCCCACAGCACGCCGTCGCGGACCAGCGAGATGGTCATGGTGGCGCCGACGCCCATGTTCTTCAGGTATTCGACATGCATCGGCGAATGCGCGCGCAGCGTGCTCATCGAAAGGTCGAGCGGCTGGTCCGTCCACGGCAGGATCGGGCTCGGTTCGGCGCCGACATCCGCCAGCAGGCGCACCGGATTGCGCAGCAGCAGCGCCCGTGCCTGGCGCGGAATATCCTCCGCCGGATAACGCAGCCCCAGATACGGCTCCAACCCGGGGCGCACCCGCTCGGCGATCACCTCGCCGGACTGGTCGGGATGAAAGCGGTAGATCATCACCCGGTCGAAGCCGGTTAGCGCCTGGATCAGCCGCGCCGCCTCGCGCGTCAGGCTCACCTGCCCCTGCATCCGCGCCAGCATCGAGCGGACCATGGCACCAGCGTTCAGGTCTCCTGCTGCCTGGCTTGGCTCGGCCTCGATCACGATGTCCTGCCCGACGACATGGATCGCAACGTCGAACCACGGCCCCCCATCCTGCAACCGGATCGCGAACGCCCGCTCGACCGCGTCCACCCCACGCAGCAGGGACAGCCGGTTGCGGATCGTGTGTGCCGCCTTGGCGCCGATGACGTCGGCAAACTGCGCGCCCAAAAGCACTTCCACCGGGCGACCCAGATGCTCGGACGCATTCGCCGACACGCGAACGACGATCCAGTCGGCGGCGATCGCAATCAGAAACCCAATCGGCTGGACGCTGCCGATATGATGGATCGGCTCCCGGTCGCAGTTGGTCAGATCGACTGCGCTTTGCGCCTGAAACCCTTGCTCTGCTTGTAACACGGAACCAACGCTAAAGTCTTTTCTGATCACCATGAAACATTGTAGCGCCGAGATAACGACAAGTCGATTTAGTCATTCCGGCATCAAGCGCGATACTTTCAATATATTGATTGTATTTGATAGCTATGCCGGGTTCGTCTCAGCCAATGAATTCTGTTCACGCCTGCACCGGCGATCGATCCGATGGTAAAGGGCAACTGACGTACTGTTACCGGTGACATGAACCGATAGGCGGCCGTGATGGAACGGCCGGAGGTTACGGCACAGGGTCTTCTGCCGGGCCGCTACCGGCTCGCCTTGCGCGACCGGAGCAAGATCCTGGCGCCATGAAGGATCGAAGTCGGGGAACCCGGCATGGACCGGCCATCAACTGTTATATCGACAAGACGTTTTCGGAGGTCCGCGCTCGGCGATCCGGGTGGCGGCACCATGGTGGCCGGGCCCTGCCCGATACCGCCGTTATCAGAACCATCCGCCATCCACCACGAATTCCCGTGCCGTCACCATGCGGCTGTCGTCGGCGGCTAGCCAGAGCACCATGCGCGCGACGTCGGGCTCATGGAGACGGTCCGGGATGCACTGCCCGCTGGCGCGTTTTGCCTCGGCCTCGTCGGTCATCCAGAGGTCGAGCTGACGCTGGGTGATGATCCAGCCAGGATAGACGATGTTGGCACGGATGTGATGCGGGCCGAGGTCGCGCGCGAGACCGCGGGTCAGGCCGATCACCGCGGATTTGGCGGCGGTGTAGGCGGGCATGCCGCCGGATGCCAGCAGAAAGCTGTTGGAGCTCATGTTGATGATCGAGCCGCCGCCAGCTTCGATCATGTCCGGCTTGAGCGCCTGCACGCAGAAGAACTGGTGGCGCAGGTTGGTCGCCATGCGGTCGTCCCAGTATTCGGGGGTGACGTCGTCGATGGCATGCCGGTCGTCGCGGGCCGCGTTGTTGACCAGGACGGTGAATGGACCGCCGAGCTGGTCGCGCAGGCCGGCGATGGCGATCCGCAGCGCAGGGATGTCGCGCAGGTCGACCCTGGCGAAACGGACGGTCGAGCCTTCCGGCATCGCGGCCAGGGTAACGGCGGCGGCAGCCTCGTCGAGATCGAGAAAACCGACATGCGCACCCTGTTCCGCAAAGTGACGGACGATGCTGGCGCCGATGCCGGAGGCGCCGCCGGTCACGAGAATTCGGCGGTCCTTGAGGCTCGGATAGGTGGCGAACTGGTCGGCCATGATCGATCTCTCACATGATATCGCTGCAGAACGGGTAGAGGCCTTTACGGTTCTGGTCCATCGTTCGGTCCGGAATGCGCCTTATGCGGCACTCATGGCGGGTTTGGCCTGACCAAGGGCAGAGCCCTGGTCTTGGAGGTCGAACTCCATGCGGCCCGGTATCAGACCGACCGCATGAGCGGCAGCTTCGACCCCGCGACCTGGCGGGCCGCGAGGACCTCGCGGCGAAAGCGGAATATCTTCGCAGGTCGGCCCGGACCGCTGGTGGTGATGGCGCCGGTATCCTCGATCAGCGCCTGGCTTTCGATCAGGCGGCGGAAATTCTGCTTGTGCAGCAGCACGCCGGCCAGCGCCTCGACGGTGAGCTGCAACTGCAGGAGCGTGAAGCTGTCCGGCATCAGTTCGAAAAACACCGGCCGGTACTTGATCCTTGCCCGCAGCCTGGCAATTCCGGTGGCCAGAATGCGACGATGGTCACGTGGCATCGGATGCCCGGTGCCGGATACGGGCGGCTGCCCGGCTTCGGCCACCAGTCCGGCCTCATAGAGCAGCTCGTAACGCTGCAGCACCAGCTCCTCGTCCCATCGCTCCAGCCCGAAATTGATGGTCAGCCGCTGCCGGCGTGCCTGCGACACTGGCGCCGGCACCTGCTCGCACCATCGCGCCAACAGCTCGACCAGCCGGGCGGTGTTGCGCCTGCCACTCTCCTCGCGCTGATCCTCCCAGGGAAAATAGCGATACCAGCTCGACCAGCCGGTTTCGTCGGGGATCAGCCTGGTCAGCGCCAGGTAGCTGATCGAGATCGAGCGCCTGGCACCTTCGGCGCGGTCACGATCGGCAAAGGTGTAGAGTTGTTCGACATGGTTCAACGGATGCCGGGTGGTGTGCTCGACCCAGGACCGCATTCCGGACTGCAGCGATCGATGCTCCGGTTCCAGCGTGCCTGACGGCAACGCATCGGTATCGTCGAGGGTCAGCACGTTCGGCATGTTGTCCTTGATCGCCACCAGCACCGCGATCAGGTCCGCCTGGACACCGAGCTCGTTGCCAAGGACCTCCGGCTCCGGCCCGCGATCGGCGGGGTCGCTCATGCCGGCCCGATCGCGGTCGCCGACTCCTCGGGAGCGTCGGCCGCCACCGGGAGAACCAGTTTCACCCGCACGCCCTGTCCGGGCTGGCTGTCGATCGATGCGCTGCCGCCGGACTGCAACGCGAAGCCATAGACCTGCGCCAGACCAAGGCCTGTGCCGTGCCCGACCTCCTTGGTGCTGAAGAACGGCTCGAACGCGTGGTTGAGCGTGTCCCGCGACATGCCCGGACCATTATCGGCGACCAGCAGCAGGATCCGGTCCGGGCCATCCGGTTGGGTGCGGATCGTGAGCTGGGCGTCCGGCTGACCGGCCATGGCGTCGCGCGCATTCGATGCCAGGTTGAGCAGGGCGCGCTCGAACTGCTCGCGGTCCACCACCACTTGCGGCAGCGCGTCGGCCAGGTCGCATACCAGATGGACGTCGCTGCTCAAGGTCAGCTTGAGCAGCGCCCTGGTCTCGTGGATCACGTCGTTGAGTTGCAGCAACCGCGGTGCCAGCGGCCGGCGGCGGGCAAACGCGAGCAGGCCCTCGACCATCCGCTCGCCAACGTGCGCCGCCTCGATCGCGGTGTTCAGCGGTCCGGCGATCCGTGGTCCGATATCATCGCCGAGACGGCGCTTCAGGATTTCCAGGCTACCGAACAACGCAGTCAGGATATTGTTGAAATCATGCGCGACGCTACCGGTCATGCGGCCGAGCGCCTGCAGCCGCTCTGCCCGCATCAGCGCGTTTTCAGCAAGTTCGCGTGCCGCGATCTGGTCCGTGAGGCGCTCGTTGGCCTCGGCATATTGCCGCGTGCGTTCGTCGACCAGCGCCTCCAGCCGCGCATTCAGATCGGCCAGTCGGCGGACACTTTCGGCATTGCCCATGGCATAGCGGATGGTACGCTCCAGCATCGGCAGGTCGAACGCGCCCTTCACCAGGAAGTCGTTGGCGCCTGCCTCCAGCGCCTCCAGGTCGACCATGCCGGACGCCGTCAGCACCACGATCGGCCGGGTGACGCCGGCCGATCGCGCGCCACGCACCAGTTCCAGGCCGCTTTCCGCGCGCAACCGGTAATCGACCAGATAAAGATCGTGCGAGCCGGCAGTCATCGCCGCCAGCCCTTCGGCCGCGTCGTTGGTGTGCGACAGCGCATAGGTCCGCTGGCCGGTTCGCCTCGGCGCCAGCATGGCACGCAAGGTCATGAAGGCCTCGACGCTGTCGTCGATCATCAGGACCCGCGTCGATGAGGTCGCGCCTGCATCGTCGCTCATGCATCGGTCTCCCTGGGAAGCTGCTCTGGCATCGGGTCGAGGCGTCCCTCCGGTGGCCGCGGCAGACGCGCTGCCTGCAACCAGAATTCCACCATGCCGCGCAGATGCGAAACCAACTGGTCGAAATCCCCAACCTTCACCAGATAGGCGTTCGCGCCGGACGCATAGGCCTGGTCGACATGGTGCGGCTGGTCGGACGACGAGAAGATGATCACCGGAAGCATGCGCAGGCGCTCGCTCCGGCGCATCGCCTTGAGCGCACCCAGGCCGTCGAGGCGCGGCATGTGCAGGTCGACCAGAACAAGGTCGGGCCAGGGCGCCGCTCCATCCGCTGTGTAGGCGCCGGTCCGTTCGAGATAGTCGAGCATCTCCTGCCCGTCATTGACGAAACGGAGCTGCACGTCGAGCCCGACCGTGCGGAACACCCGTCGCAGGATGAACCGGTGGTTCTCCTCGTTCTCGGCCACCAGAATAAGCGACGGCGCATGTGCGGCCAGGGCGCCGCGCGGATCAGACAGCATCGTCATGGCCTCCCGGCGATCCGGGCGCGGGATCGCGCAGGATGAAGCTGATGTGGGCACCGGGCGCCAGCGGCGTCGCCTCGATCGTACCGCCATGCGCCTCGACGATCCGCTGGCAGATCGAAAGCCCGAGCCCGAGCCCGTCCGTCGGAACCGACATGGCGTGATGCAGCCGGCGGAACGGCTCGAACATCGTCACACGGTCGGCAATATCGAAGCCGATCCCGTTATCGGCGAAATCGACATGCACCGATGTCCCGTGCCGACGCGCCGACACGATCACGCAGAGTGGCCGCGACACGCTGCGATACTTGATCCCGTTGGACAGCAGGTTCTGGAATACGCGCCGCAACTGGGCGGGGTCTCCGTTGATCACGACGTCGTCCAGCCCGTCGAACGACAGCGAAACGCCCGGCACATCCCGCAGCGCCTCGCCCACATCCTCCAGCGCCTCGTCCGCCAGTTGCCGGAGATGAACCGGCCTCAGCCGATCGGCGTCCCGGCCGGCGACGGCAAACCGCGCCAGATCGTCGATCATCGCGCGCATCCGTCCAGCCGAGGTAACGACCAGCCCGGACATCGTTTCGAGCTCGAGGTCCGCGACCTCGCGCACCAGCGCTTCATGCGCCGGATGACGCGGTGCGCCGGCGGGATCGGCATCGCCGAACAAGCCGCGCAGCCCGTCGCGGATCAGTCCGCTCAGCACCTGGATTTGCCAGAGCGGTTCTCGAAGATCGTGGGTCGCGGCATCGGCGAAGAAGCTGATCGCCTCGTTGCGGCGGCGCAGCAGGGTCGCCTCGCGGGCAATCTGCGCGCTGCGCCGGAGCAGGGACGCGACCACGCCTTCGCGGAAGTGCATGGCCGCCGCGACGCAGTCGGCGCCCCATGCCGCCGAACGATCGGCGACTTCCTCGCGCCAGGCGGCGAACGAGGCGCGCGGATGCAGCACCTGCGCCGGCAGCGGGTCGACTGCCTTGTAGCCGGCCCAGTCGACCTGGCGGCGCAGTTCGGGCCTGAACCACAGCACCCAGCCGCCGGCCTCCGCCGCATTGGCCGGGGACGTCGCGAGCGGCGTCGCCAACAGGCCGCACGGATGATCGGGCCCGAGCATCTCGAGCAGTGCTGCCGGCAACAGGCTGGGCAGCCGGTCGGTCAGCAGAAGCCGGGCGGGCTGTCGATCCAGCCAGTCCGCCAGGTGCCGCAACGCATCCTCCGACGGCAATACGCCGACCCGGATGGCCGGATCGGCCAGCTCCATGCCCGCCGGGCCGAGCACCGCCATTCCGGTCGCCATGCACGCATGCAGAAGGGTCTCGCCTGCCCTGGCCGCTGCGCTTGTGCCAGGAACCAGGCCGCCTTCGGTGCCGAGAATGGATGCCAGGGTCTCCTGGATCATGGCGATGCGACGACCGGCCGCCGCATCCGCAAGCCAGCCCAGTCGCCAGGACAGGGCCTGAGAGAGCGTTTCCGCTGCCTGCCGGCGCACATGATCGACGAACAGCGGGCCATGCTGATGGTGGCAGGCAAGCAGGCCCCAAAGCGCCGGTATTGGCCCGGAAGCACCCGCTTCGCGGCTTGCGCCATCCGGCAGGCCGGCGATGGCGACCGACATCGAGGCATGCACGCCCATGTTGGCAAGATACTCCAGATGCACCGGCGCCACGCCGCGCAGGACCGCCTGACCCAGATCGACGGGACCGGCCGGCGGCACGAGCGGCACCTGGGCAGACCGGGAATCGGGGATCAGCCGCAGCCGGTTGCTGGCATACAGAGCACGCGCCGGAGCCGGAATATCGGAGGCCGGGAACACTAGGCCAAGATAGGAATCCACGCCCGGCGCGATCGATTCCGCGATGACCTCGCCGCTCCAGTCGGCCATGAAGCGATAGGCCATCACCCGGTCGAACCCGGTGATCCCACGCAGATGCCGGGTGGCGACCTGGCATGCGGCGACCGCGTCCGGCTGGTGCTGCAGCAATGCGATTGCCTGGTTCAGGCCGAGCAGGATGCGGCGGATGGCCGGCGCATCGGTCGCCTGCTCGGGCTCCAGTTCCAGCAGGGTGTCGGTCTGGTCGCGACGGATCAGGCCCGTCCAGCGGCGACCGTCCTGTGACACCAGCCCCTCGATCACAGGGTCTGTGACCACGTCCGAATCCGACAGCGCATGCTCGATCCGCGCGACGGCATCGGGCTCCAAAAGCCCGGCCAGCGACACGGGGCCCTGGCCGGCGGGAGTGTTGCCGCTCGCGGCGACGACCCGCAGCCTCCCGCCATCGGGGTCCGTGCGCAGCACCAGCAGCAGGCCGTGCGGCTGGATCGTACCGGGCGCATGCACCGGTTCGCGATCGCATGCGGTCCGGCCTGTATCGGTCTCGCCGGGAGGATCGTTACGGATCGGGCCGTTCAAGTGCGGGCTTCCCCGCATACGATATGTCTGGGCATGATGCGTGGCGGTTTCCGGTTCGAGGCTTGCATATCGACGTGTCAGCTTACGTGGCCGGCTCCGGCCGGCACAGAGGAAACGAGCATGCCGACAGCCCCTTTACACGACCGCAACTCGATCGTTTCGCTCCTGGAAGGCGTGCGCGACTTCAACGTCCGCGTGTTCCCCGAGAAGCAGAAGATGTTCTCGGACCTGGCCGAAGGGCAATCGCCACATACCCTGTTCATCGCCTGTGCCGACAGCCGGGTCAGTCCCGGCATGATCACCCAGCAGCCGCCGGGAGCGATGTTCGTACTGCGCAATATCGGCAACATTGTGCCGACCTACGGCGAGATGCTGGGCGGCGTGTCGGCGGCGATCGAGTATGCGGTCATCGCGCTGGGCGTGAAGCACATCATCGTCTGCGGCCACTCCGACTGCGGCGCGATGAAGGCGCTGCTCGAGCCGGAAGCGCACGGGCTGGACAGGATGCCGACGGTGGCGAGCTGGCTGCGCAACGCCGAGACCGCGCGTGCCGTCACCGCCGCCATCCATCCGCACGCGCACGGCGCGGAGGCCGTGGCGGCGCTGGCGGAACAGAACGTGCTGCTGCAGCTCGATCACCTGCGCACCCATCCCGCGGTCGCGGCCCGTGTCGCTGAAGGCCGGCTGCTGCTGCAGGGCTGGCTCTACGACATCGCCACCGGTGCGATCCGGGTGTTCGACGGACAGACCCGTCTGGCCCTTACCCTGGACGAAGCGCTTTCGGCGCTGAAGGGTGCCGAGCCCGCGTGACTATGCCTGGCTGGATGCGCGTGGGCGCATTCGCGGCGGTCCTGGTTCTTGGCGGTGGTCCGGCACGCGCCGCCGATCCAATCGGCATCAAGATCGCGACCTGGAACATGGAATGGCTGACCAGCCGGCCGGCCGGCGACCCTGCCCTCCCCGACGATGCGGAGCCGAAACAGGACGCCGACATCGCGACCCTGGCTGGCTACGCCACCGGGCTACAGGCGACGGCGGTGGCACTCGAGGAAGTCGACGACCCGGCCCTGGTCGCACGCATATTCTCGCCCGATCGATACCAGGTGCTGATCACCAACGATCAGGTGGTACAGCGCGTGGCGCTGGTGGTGCGTCGGGGTATTACGGTGACCCGACACCCGGACCTTGCCGCACTCGATGTAAGCCAGGCTGGCCGGCGGCATCTGCGCACCGGGCTCGATGCGACGCTTGCGGTTGGCGGGACCTCGCTTCGCGTGCTGGCGGTGCATCTGAAAAGCGGATGCTGGGAAGGCCCGCTCGGCGACACGCACCGTGCCGCCTGCGCCGACCTCGCGGCGCAACTGCCGGTGCTGCAGGCCTGGATCGCCGCACGGCAGGCCGAGGGCGTGGCATTTATCGTGCTTGGTGATTTCAACCGTCGCCTGAAGGCCGGCGACATGTTTCTCGCCGGGTTGCAGCGGAATGCGCCTCTCGGCGTCGCCACAGCCGGCCATGCCAGCCCCTGCTGGGGCGGCGAGGATTTCATCGATCAGATCCTGGCCGGCGGCCCGGCGCGGCTCTGGATGCAGCCGGACAGCCTGCGTGTACTGGTCTATCGGGAAACCAACCCGGACATGAAGGAACGCCTGTCCGATCATTGTCCGGTATCGGTGCGGTTCAGCCTGCCACAAGGCTGAACCGCGTCGGCACTCAGAAGCTGTTGTCGCCGCCGAAGTCGCCACCACCACCACCGTCGCCGCCGAAATCGCTGTCGCTGCCGCCGCCGCCGCCATTGTCGAAGTTCGGGTCGACATCGCCGCCGGCATTGCCGAATGCGTCACCGCCGAAGCCGCCGCCGGCACTCTCCCCGCCACCGCCGAAGCCGCCACCCATGCCGCCCATTCCGCCGCCCATGCCATGGCCGCCGCCGAACATGTCCATCAGCGCGTTACCGGCCACCATGCCGCCGGCAACGCCGGCCGCGGTCGTCAGCGCCGAGCCCAGGAAGCCGGAACCCTGCCGCTGGAACATGCCGGGCTGGTAGCCGGGCGGATAGTTCGGCTGCGGCGGTCCACCCTGGTAGCCGCCTTGGCCCTGGTAGCCCTGCTGGCCCTGGTAGCCTTGCTGTCCCTGAAAGCCCTGGCCCTGCTGGCCGCCCCAGCGCGGCGGAGGCTGCTGCTGGTTCTGCTGGCCGCCGCCGAACAGGCCGCCGAAGAAGCCGCCGCTCTTCTGCTGCGGCTGCTGCTGCACCGTCTGCAACTGGGTCTGTGCCTGCTGAAGCTCCCATTCAAGCCGCTTGATACGGTTCTGGGACTCGGCCAGCGCCGCTTCCTGCACGACCGCCATCTGGGTGATGCGGTAGGGCGCCTCGGGAAAGCGCTGGAAATTGTCGCGGATGGTGCGATCCGCCTCGGGATCGAGCGCCGGCAGGTTCGACGACTGCGCGGTCGTCGTCGGAACGCTGCCGAACGCCGACGATTGCGGACTGCCGCCGACACGGGCGATGAAGCGCTCGATGAGCTCGCGTTCTTCGTTGTTCATGACTGGTTGATCCGGTTGAAGGGTTGCTGGAAGGTCGGCTCGGGAAACAGGTGCGTCAAGATAGTCGGCGTATTGCAGGGGGCCGGCTCATTGCAGGGGGCCCAGTCCAAGGCGCCGCCACTCGATTTTCGGGCAACGGTCCATCACCACCGACAGGCCCGCATCGCGGGCACGGGCTGCGGAGACCGGTTCGGCGATGTCGAGCTGCATCCAGATGGTTCGGGCGCCGAGCCTGATCGCCTCGTCCACCACCGGTGCCACCTGATCGGTCGCCCGGAAGATGTCGACCATCTCCAGCGGCACCGCCTGCTCGAGCGTCGCGACCACGGTACAGCCGTGGATCGCCTGGCCGGCCAGGCCCGGATTGACCGGCACCACGTCGTAGCCCTGGTCGAGCAGAAACCGCATGACCGCGTTAGACGCGCGCTCCGGCTTCGGCGATGCGCCGACCAGTGCGACCCGCCTCGTTCGGGTCAGGATTCCGGCGACCGTCGCGTCGTCCAGTCCGTCGGCCGTGCTGTCGTTCACCTGGGGCCCTCCTCGCCATGGACACCACTCATATGGGCAGCCTCGCACGCATTTCCTGGCCGCGTGCGGGTTTCTTGCTGCAAATGGGGGCCGACCGTATGGTGCCGCCCCTATCCCCTGCCCGCCGATGACGGGGAGGTAAACTCGCGTCCAGCTTCTGGAGACCGACGACCATGGAAACGGCGCTGGCACCGTCCCGAGGCCCGAATTCAACACAAACGGGCAACGTCCGTTCCCGCAAGCCGGGCGCGCTGTCGTTCCAGGACCTGATCCTGACGCTACACCGGTTCTGGGCCGACCAGGGCTGCGCGATCCTGCAACCCTATGACACCGAAGTCGGCGCCGGGACGCTGCATCCCGCCACCAGCCTGCGCGCGCTCGGCCCAAAACCCTGGCGCGCCGCCTATGTGCAGCCATGCCGGCGACCCTCCGATGGTCGTTATGGCGAGAACCCGAACCGGCTGCAGCATTATTATCAATACCAGGTGTTGCTGAAGCCGACCCCGGACGACAGCCAGGCGCTGTTGCTGGACAGCTACCGTGCCATCGGCATCGACCCGCTCGAACACGATATCCGTTTCGTCGAGGATGACTGGGAAAATCCGACCATCGGCGCCTGGGGGCTCGGCTGGGAGGTCTGGTGCGACGGCATGGAAGTGACCCAGTACACCTATTTCCAGCAGGTCGGCGGCATCCCGACGGTTCTGCCCTCCACAGAACTCACCTACGGGCTCGAGCGGCTGGCGATGTACGTGCAAGGCGTCGACAACGTCTATGATTTGGACTTCAACGGACACGGTTTGACATACGGCGACGTGTTCCTGCGCGCCGAGCGCGAATATTCGCGCCATAATTTCGAGCTTGCCGACACCGACATGCTGCTGCGCCATTTCGCCGATGCCGAGCGCGAAAGTGCGGCACTGGTAAAACACGGTGTCGCCCAGCCGGCATACGACCAGTGTTTGAAAGCAAGCCACCTGTTCAACCTGCTGGACGCACGCGGCGTGATTTCCGTGGCCGAGCGTGCGTCCTATATCGGCCGCGTACGTAATCTGGCGCGCGGTTGCGCCGAGGAATGGCTGCGAGGCGAGGCCTAGATCATGCCCGAGTTGTTCATCGAACTGTTCTGCGAGGAAATCCCCGCGCGGATGCAGGCCCCGGCCGCCGCCGATCTCGCCCGTCTGGTCGTGGAGGCCCTGGCGCCGCTTTCCCCAGCGGGACCACGCACCTTCTCCGGCCCACGCCGGATCGCACTCGCGGTGACGGTCGCCGCCGGCGTCGCGGCCAGCGCCGGCAGCGAGCGCGGTCCGCGGGAGAGTGCACCGGAGCAGGCGCTCGCCGGCTTCCTGCGCAAGCACCAGGCCAGCCGGGACGCGTTGACCCTGGAAAACGGCTTCTGGGTGTTGTCCAGGGAAACGCCGGCGATCGATGCCGCGCGGCTGGTGTCCGATGCGATGCCCGCGCTGCTGCGCCGGTTTCCCTGGCCGAAATCGATGCGCTGGGGTGCGATCAGCGCCTTTGCCTGGGTCAGGCCACTACGCCGCATCGTCTGCCTGCTGGACGGCAACGTCGTTCCCTTCAACCTCGCCGACGGCGCCGACGACGGGCACGGACTGGTCGCCTCGAACCTGACCGAGGGACATCGCGTCCTGTCGCCCGGTGCAGTGCCGATCAACGACACGGCAGAGTGGCAGCGAACCCTCGCCGAGCGGCATGTGAACGTCGATGCGCAGGAGCGCCGGCTTCTCATCGAGACCGGCGTCGGTGCGTTGGCCGCACAGGAAGGCCTGACCGTGGTTGCCGATAACGGCCTGCTCGACGAGGTCGCCGGCCTGGTCGAATGGCCGGTGCCGCTGATCGGCAGCATCGGCGACCGCTTCATGGACCTGCCGCCCGAGGTGATGCAGGTGTCGATGCGGGTGAACCAGCGCTACTTCGCGCTGCGCCAGGCCGACGGCACTGCCGCCCCGCGTTTCGGCTTCATCGCCAACACCATCCCGCGCGACGGCGGCGCCACCATCATCGCCGGGAACGAGCGTGTGCTGGCCGCGCGATTCTCCGATGCGCGCCATTTCTGGGATCTCGACCGTGCGGGCGCGCTCGCCGACCGCGTTGCTGCACTGGACGGCGTCACCTTCCATGCGAAGCTCGGCACGCAGGGTGCCCGCGCGCTTCGGCTGCAATCGTTGGCGTCCGTCGTGGCAACCGCGATCGGCGCCGACCCGGTGCTGGCCGCGCGTGCCGGACTGCTGGCCAAGGCCGACCTCACGACCGGCATGGTCGGCGAGTTTCCCGAACTCCAGGGTGTGATGGGCGGCTACTACGCCACGCATGACGGCGAGGCCGCTCCAGTCGCCGCCGCCATACGCGAGCACTACCAGCCACGCGGGCCCGGCGACGCATTGCCCACCGCGCAAGTGTCGATCGCGGTTGCCCTGGCAGACAAGATCGATACGCTGACAGGCTTCTTCGCAATCGGCGAGAAACCCGGCGGCTCCGGTGACCCGTTTGCGCTTCGTCGCGCGGCGCTCGGCGTGATCCGCATCATCCGCGAGCACCGGCTCCGTCTCGACCTCGACCTGCTGTTCCGCGCGGCGGCGTCCTTCTATCCGGACGCGCTGGCACGAAACGACGACCTAGCCCTCCTGCCCGCCTTCATCGCCGAACGCCTGCGCGTGCAGCTCCGCGCCGAGGGCGCACGGCACGACGTGCTGACGGCGGTGTCGGCGGTCGGACAGGACCCCGACCTGACCCGGCTGCTCGCGCGGACCGAGGCGGTCGCCGGTCTGCTCGGCACCGATGACGGCAGGAACCTGCTCACCGCCGCGAAACGCGCCGCCAACATCCTGCGCATCGAGGACAAGAAGGACGGACCGCATGACGGCGCACCGGACTCGTCCCTGATGATCCAGGCCGAGGAACACGCACTTGCAGACGCGCTGGCCCGGGCGCTGCCGACCATCGACACGGCGCTCGCCGCCGAGAGCTACGACGTCGCGATGGCCTCGATGGCCAGCCTGCGCATGCCGCTCGACGTGTTCTTCGATACGGTCACGGTCAATGCGGACGACGCCCCTGTCAGGCGCAACCGCCTGCGCCTGCTGTCGCAAACCCGGGCGACACTGACTCGCGTAGCCGACTTCACCTTGATCGAGGGCTGAAGCCCAGGGCCGCTGCCACGACCTGCTCGAAGCCCGGCCCATCGAACGGCTTGGTGAGGACCGGCCGGTCGGCGTATCGAGCGTCGACGCCGCTGCGTCCATAGCCGGTCGCGAAGATGAACGGGATGCCTCGGGCGGCAAGTGCGTCGGCAACCAGGAAACACCGTTCGCCGGCCACGTTCACATCGAGTATCGCACAGTCGGGACCGTTCTCGTTGCGGCTGGCGATAGCCAGGCCCTTCGCGACCGTGCCGGCACACTCGACGGCAGCGCAGCCGAGATCGATCAGCATGTCCTCGATATACATGGCGACCATCATTTCGTCGTCGACGACGAGAAAACGCAAGCCCGACAACATCGTCGCTGTGGTCATCGGGCGACGGCCATGATGTCGACCGAAAGCGGCAGGCGCATGGTACACCTCACGCCGCCGGTGGCGAAGTCGAGACGGACCTCGCCGCCGAACATGTCCGCAAGTCCATTCTCGATGATACGCGACCCGAAGCCGCGCTGGGTCGGCATTTCGACCGGTGGACCGCCGGTTTCCGACCAGGCGATGTCGACACACGGCGGATCCGCCATGCGATCGATCCGCCACTCGACGCCGACCCGCCCGGACGACACCGACAGCGCGCCATATTTGGCGGCGTTGGTCCCCAGTTCATGGAACGCCATGTTGAGCGAAACGGCGGCGTTCGGGCTCAGCTTGACCGCAGGCCCATGTGCCGAGACCTGCGAGATCCCGTCGCTGTTGTTCGGATAGAATTCCAGCGTCTGATCGATCACGTCCGCCAGTTGCGCGCCGTCCCACGACGTGTCGGTGAGCAGGTCGTGCGCGCGCGCGAGCGCGCTGATCCGGGCAGTGAGATCGGTCATGAAGGCGGTCGGCGTTCTGGCATTTCGCTGCGTCTGCCGTGCGATCGCCTGTACGATCGCCAGCGTGTTTTTCACGCGATGGTTGAGTTCGTTGAGCAGGGTCGTTCGCTGCGCCTCCGCCTGCTTGCGCATCGTCACGTCGAGCGACACGCCGATCATGCGGAGTGGCGTGCCATCCTCGGCATAGACGGCGTGACCGCAGACCTCGACCCAGGTGACGCGGCCATCCGGCCAGACGGTCCGGTGCTCGATATCGAGGGCCGAGTGCGTCTCGATCGCGTGCGACAATGCGAGGCGCTGACGATCGCGATCCTCGGGATGGATCCGGCCCAGCAACGCATTGTACATACTGCGTGGGTCGGACCCGTGAATGCCGAAGTTCTCACGGCCGATGGCGGAGGCAGTCAGGCCGCGCGCCACTAGGTCGAGTTCCCAGCTCCCCAGACGACCCGCCTCCAGCGCGAATTCCAGACGCTGCTCGGTGTCGCGCAATGCGGTCCGGGTCCGCTCGTTATTGATTTCCGCAAGCAGATCCTGCTCCCGCACCGCGGCATCCCGACGCTGCCGGGCCAGGTTGATCGCGCCATCGATCCGGGCCCGAAGCTCACGCGCATTGAACGGCTTGACGATGTAGTCGTCGGCGCCGGCCGCAAGCCCTTCGACACGGGCCTCCTCTCCGGCGCGTGCCGAAAGCAGGATCACCACGATCCCGTTCAGGGTGCGGTCCGCGCGGATTTCGCGCAGCAGGCCGAAGCCGTCGAGGCCCGGCATCATCACGTCGGTCAGGATCAGGTCGGGCGCCGCGCGCACTCGCAGTGCGGCAAGAGCCGCAAGGCCATTCTCGACGATGTCCACATGATAGCCGGCCTGATTGAGAATGCGTGCGACGTAGAGCCGCATGTCCGCATTATCCTCTGCTAGCAAAATACGTGTTCTGCCCTCGTCGACAGGCCTGTTTGCGTCATCGGAATTCTGGTCCAGCCGGTCCGGCAGCCAGCGTACCGCCTCGTCGGCATAGATGTCCGCCATGGCGTGCCGTGTCGCTTGAATTTCCGCGGGATCGTTCAAGACCGTGCTCGCCGCGAGATGCGCATGCCCAAGCGGCAGCGTCACGCGAAACACCGTGCCCTGGTCCACCACACTGCTGACGGCAATCGTTCCGTCATGCAGATGAACCAGGCTTTCGACCAGGGCGAGGCCGATGCCGGAGCCCTCGTGGGAGCGGCCACGCCGATCGTCGACGCGATGGAACCTCTCGAAAATACGCGGGATCTCGGCTGCGGGAATACCGATGCCGGTGTCGCGGACGATCAACGCGACGGCCTCCTCCTCACGGACCAGCGACACCGCGATATGTCCGGCGAAGGTGAACTTGAACGCGTTCGACAGCAGATTGAGAATGATCTTTTCCCACATGTCGCGATCCACATAGACCGGGACGTCCAGTGCCGGGCAGTCGACCACCAGTTCCAGACCCGCAGTTTCGCATGCGGAGCGAAAGTTGCTCGTGAGTTCGATGGTGAGGTTCGCCAGATTGATCGGCTCGAACCGGGCCGTCATCCGGCCCGCTTCGATCCGGGAAAAATCCAGCAACGAGTTGACGAGCTTCAGCACCCGCAACGCGTTCCGATGCGCGACCTGCAGCCGCTCGCGCTGCAGTGCCGGCAGGTCGGCGCCATCGGCCAGCGCCTCCTCGATCGGCCCCAGCATCAAGGTCAGCGGCGTACGGAACTCGTGACTGACGTTGGAAAAGAACGCTGTCTTGGCACGATCGATCGCCGCCAGCGCCTCGGCCTGCCGCTGCTCGTCCTCGAAGGCCTGGGCATTGGCGAGTGCTGCTCCGACCGCCGCGCCGACCAGTTCGTAGAGACCGCGATATCCGTCCTCGATCGGCAGCCGGGCGCTCGCACCGGCAATCATCATCGCAACCGGCAGCCCCGATCCGGGCAGGCTGATCGGCACCACGAACGCGGCGTCCGGCGGCTCCTCGTACGGGCCGCACTGCATGGCATCCAGCATCGGGGCCAGGCCGTCCACCAGTTCGGGGACTTTCGAACGGGTGGCCACGGCAACCGGCCAGGGCAGCATCGCGTCGAGCTCGATGGTGTCGGGCGTCGCTGCCGTGCCGCTGGACACTCCGACCGAAGCGGCGAGCCTGTAGCGACGATCGGTCCGGTCCTGCGGTTCAAGCCGATAGAAAATCACGAACGGCAGGTCGAATGCGAATTCCGCCAGCGTCGCAGCCGCACGGTCGAACACCGTTTCGACGTTGTCCGCACCGACGAGGCGCGCGGTCAGGTCGCGCACCACGCGGGTGCGTCGCTCGCCCAGCATCGCGGCGGTGGTTTCGGTCACCGGATGGAACAGCCCGCCGATGCCGCCGGTCTCGTCGTAGATCGGACTGGTCGAGAAGGTGAAGAACGACTCCTCGGGATAGCCGTTCCGGTTCAGGAACATGCGCTGGTTTTCCAGGAACGAGGTTTCCCCGGCCAGTGCCATGTTGAACGGCTCGCCGATCACCGGCCATGCCGATGCCCAGGAAACCGGATAGCTCATGCCGAGAACCGCCGGATGCTGCTCGCCGCACACCACCCTGTAGCCGTCGTTGTAGATCTGGGTGTGTTCCGCGCCCCAGATGATGTTGATCGGGAAATTCGACGCAAGGCAAAGCCCGACCGTCGTACGCAGGCTTTGCGGCCAGTGTTCGATCGGCCCGAGCGGTGTGCACGACCAGTCCTTCGACCGGACGAGGCTCGCCATTTCACCGGGACCTCCTACGAAGTTCATCTGGTTCGTGAGAGTCGGCATACTCGGGCAGCCCAGCGACTAATTTGGAAATGACCTGGAAAAATCGGTCGCGTAATGTCGGAATGATAAGGCAGGGTTCGCCTGCGCAGATCAAGGACGATGCGGACGGTCGCGCTGGCCGACCAATCCGGCCACGCTCAGGTTCGGTATCCGTGCCTGTCCGATCGGCCCGTCGCATCCATGTAGATGGGTGCACGGGCTGCCGCTATCTAGGCCCGGATGGCATCGAGGCCGCGCTGCAGGGCTGCATCCGGAATACGGGTTGCCGCGGCGACCGCCGTTGAAAGAATCGGGACGAACCGCGCGATTGTGACCAGGGGCCGTTGCAGCGGGCGCCGCACCACTGCGAGCGACAGCAACGCCGCACCCGCAACCTGCCTGCCGACATCGCGACGCATCGCCGCCTGCAACCGGTCCGGTGTACTGCCTTCACGCAGCATCCGTGCGGCCAGCGCCGCGCTGTGCAACGCGATCGACATGCCGTCGCCGGTGAAGGACGGGATCACCGCGGACTGGTCGCCCAGTCGCCAGACGCCCGCCCGGGCCGGATCGGCGGCCGCCGGCGCCACCAGGCCATAAGGGATGCCGGCGATGGTGAGCGGACGCGACTGCACCGGCTGCGCGTCCGCCAGCCGCCGGCGCAACAGCGGAACATCCTCGCCGGCCGCCGCGAGCACCCTGTCCCAGCGTCCGCCGATTTCGGCCAGGCGGCTTCGGCGGATCAGCAGGCACAGTGTCGCCTGCCCGTCCTCGACCA
Organism: Janthinobacterium lividum; assembly: GCA_050954785.1. Taxonomy (GTDB): domain Bacteria; phylum Pseudomonadota; class Alphaproteobacteria; order Acetobacterales; family Acetobacteraceae; genus Lichenicola. The sequence goes on from JBPBQO010000130.1 coordinate 54,013, forward strand.
GTTGCAGGCCCGCATAGCCGCCCCCGAACAGCATCAGCTCGACCGCCCCGGCCAGACTTCTTGCCTGGTCGGGCGCCAGCCGGAAATGCTGCTTGAAGCCGACCAGGTCGTTCTGGCGGCCCGGTCCCCGCTTCCAGCCACGCAGATCGTGCTTGCCGGTCGCCAGCACGACATGGCGCGCCGCGATCGTGGCGCTATCCTGCAGCCGCACACGCCGTTCATCGGACCGGCAGTCCAGCCCGGTCGCCGCGCGACCCCGCCGTAGGGCCGCCCCGCCAGCCACTGCGCGGGCCAGCAACGCTTCGTCGAGCACCCGCCGCGACAGGCCCACGCCCTGGAACGGCAGCATCACCTCCGCCAACGCCGGACCGGTCGCCAGCCGGACCCGGTCGATCGGCATGCCGCCGAGCCGCACCGGGTCGATGTCCAGGGCCCGCAGATGCAGCAGCGCCTCGCGCGACAGGAACTCGCCGCAGACCTTGTCGTGCGGGCCGGCCTCGCGCTCGATCAGCAGCACCCGCTGTCCATCCGCTGCCGCATGGATCGCCAGCGAGGCGCCGGCCAGCCCGCCGCCGATGATGGCGATATCGGCGGCAACGAAGCCGGTGGTCACGGCGCAATCGGCCGGAAGCGCGAAACGCACACTCGGAATGGAACCCGCCAGCGAACGGTCGTGGCATCCGGAGGCAAGCCGGCACGGTTCAGCAGCGCCCGCCATTCCGGGATGATGAAGGCGCGGCCGAACGAGACCGGGCCGTCATGCTGGACGAACCGATGCCAGCCGGCGGCGCGCGACCACAGCTTGAAGCCGTAATAGGGCAGCCAATGCCGCTGCAGGTCGTTCACGAACCAGCCGAGCGTCGCATGCTGCTCCATCCAGCACAGGAACCGGACCACGGATTCGTCATCCAGGTGATGGGTGAACAGCGAGGACAGCACGACGTCGGGCGGCTGTTCCGGCCGGTAGTCGAAGATATCCGCCGTCACCCAGCGGATCGGCCGGCGCGTCGGCGCCGCCGCCTCGCCGGCAGCCCTGGCCCAGGGCGACAGATCGACGCTGGTCATGTCCAGGGCGATCCCGCTCCGTGCCGCCCACCGGTCGATGTCGCGCAGCGTGTCGCCATAGCCACCGCCGACATCGAGGATGCGCAGCGCCCGGCCGGCGGGCAGCCGACGCGCCGCCTGCCGCAGGAAGTGCAGGGTCGGGCGCGTGGCCAGGGTCAGCCGGTTCACGGTTGCCAAGTCGACCAGGCAGCGCCGGAACTCGTCCGGGCCGCACGACGCGTCGTCCATCAATTCGGGCAGCATGACCCGGTGTGCGAAACGGCCGGCCATCTCAGGCCACCTGGAAATGCAGCGTCTCCGCGACCAGCCCGGGCCCGAAACCCATGGCGATACCGGACGCGCCGGACCGCGCGGTGCGCATCATGCGCTCCAGCACGAACAGGATCGTGGCCGACGACATATTACCATATTCGCGCAGGATCTCCCGCGACGCGGACAGCGCGTCCGGAGCGAGCTGCAGCGCGGTCTGCACCGCATCCAGCACGGACCGGCCACCCGGATGCACCGCCCAGAGATCGATGTCCCCGGCCGAGGCCCCCTCCAGGATGCGAGAGGCCGACCGGGTCAGCCCGGCGCCGATCGCACCCGGCACCTGACCGGACAGCACCATGTCGAAACCCTGGTCGCCGACACGCCAGCTTATCAACGGCGCGGTGTCCGGCAGCAGCTCGGCATGGAAACGGTCCAGGCGCAGCCCGGTTGGCTCGGCACT
>JBPBQO010000131.1:0-50803 GCA_050954785.1 Janthinobacterium lividum
AGGTCCCCAAACCGATCCCGATGCCGGAAGGCGGCGGCGACCGAAACGCCAACCCGCTTTACGACCTGCCGAACGCGAGCGGCGTGTTTCATTTCATTCCGGACGCTCCGGTGCGGGTCTCGGCGTTGCGCTCGCTGGGCGCGCATATGAACATCTTTGCCATTGAGAGCTTCATGGATGAACTGGCACGCAGGGCGCCGGCCGATCCGGTCGCGTTCCGGCTCGCGCACATGACGGACGAACGCGCGCGGGCGGTCATGAAGCTGGCCGCCGAGCAGTTCGGGTGGGCCAACCGGCCAGCGGGTGGGCAGGGTCGCGGCAGCGGCTTCGCGTTTGCCCGCTACAAGAATCTCGGTGCGTATTGTGCCGTCGCACTCGACGTTACGGTCGATCGGGAAACCGGCAGGGCGCATGTCGTCCGGGTGGTTGCCGCGGTCGATAGCGGCGAGGCGGTCAATCCGGACGGCATACGCAACCAGATCGAAGGGGCGATCGTCCAGTCCCTGAGTTGGACCACCCAGGAAGCGGTCGGCCTCGATGCCATGGGACGCACCAGCTTCGACTGGAGCGCCTATCCGATCCTGCGCTTCGAGGATGTTCCGGATCAAGTCGAGGTACACATCATCGACCAGCCGGGATCGCCATTCCTGGGGACCGGCGAGGCCGGTCAGGGACCCACGGCGGCCGCGCTGGCAAATGCGCTCGACGACGCTCTCGGCATCCGCTTCCGTGCCATGCCGATCGACCAGGACCGTATCCGGACGGCATTGTCGGTCTGACCGGACCGAGCCTACTTCCGCCTCAGTCGCCTGCGGAGACGGGTGCCGAACCGGCCGGCTGACGGTTCGGATGTGACGCCCTGGTGGCCGGGGCCGGCGAGTTGCTCGACCAGGCGCTTGGCGATCAGGCCGCGGTGTCCGCCGTGCCAGTGGCCGGCTGCACCATCGGGTGGGGACCACGGGGGCAATTGCAGCGACAAGCGCCTACTCAACCCGTCGAGTAGCGGCTCGTAGGTGGAACGCAGCGCATGGAGCACGTCCTCTACATTCGCGCCTCCGGTCCAGTTCACACCCGCATTCCGGAAGTCGGTTTCCATCGCCAGGTAGCTCTCATGCGAGAGGCGGTCGTTTCCCTCGAACGGCGAGGGGCCGATCCCGAGTGCTCGAGACATCTCGACGATGACCTGGCGCGTCATGGTGAAGGTCATGCGAGCCTGCAGCGGCTGCATGTCCTCGATGCCGACCAGGATCAGGGCGCTGACATCCATTACCGCCGTCATCGCCGCGAGCCAGGACTGGTTGTCGTGCTGCGAGCGGTAATAGACCAACATGGGATAGGAGAGGTGGCTCTCGAGCAGTTCGGCTCCCCAGATCTCCCATTCCCGCAGCAGCTCATCCAGCTTCGCAAGACCGCCGGGCTCGGCATGAAGGACGATCATGGTGGTGGCCGTAGGCGGCGAACCGGCGCGGGCATCGAGCTGGATGACGTGCGCCTCGCGCCGCGCGAACAACTGGTAAAGCACCGGCAGGTAGCCGATCACGACGGCGATGAAACCGAGGCCGAGGCCCGCTTCGACAACGGCCAATACACGGGTGAGTGCCGTGTGGGGTGCGACATCCCCGTAGCCGACCGTGAAGAACGTGACCCCGCTCATGTAGAACTGTTCGGTCAGAGGCGACAGGTTCCGGGAATGATCCTGGAGCGCCCATTGCAGCAGTCCGAACCCGACGATGAACAAGGCGGCCCAGAACGCGAACAGGATCACCAACGATAGCGGGCCGAAGACGCCGAGGAAGCGTATTCGGCGCTCGTCGGCGGATAGTCGGTTCGCCAGCCAGACCCATCCCGACCAGGCCGCCCGGAAATACAGCCGTGCCAGTCTGACGCGCCGGTATACGCGCCTCGGCAACAGCATGACCTCGAACGCGTCTTGGGCTGCCACCGCTAACAAGATGAGGGCGAGAACGATCGCCAGGGCCGCAAACATGGGGTGGTCTACCGCGCAGGCTATTCGAGATTGGTGTGACGGTGCCGCATATCGTCGGGGCCGATCTTCAGCCGGTCGCAAAGCTTCAGCACCATCACCTCGAACAGGATGAACAGGCCGCCCTCGTAGAGCGAGCCCATCGGCAATGTGGACGACTTCGTCGGCCCCTGGTCGTCCGCCATCGTCTGCGCCGGCAGGACCAGGACATGATCGGCGTATGCGGCGCTCCGGCCATCCGGTTGCGCAGTGATAAAGAGAATTCTGGCGCCTGCGCGTTTGGCGATGTCGAGCAGGGCCGATGCCGTGGACAACTCACCGGGTCCGGCGGTCACCACGAACAGGTCGCCTTCACCGATCGGCGGGGTCGTCATGTCGCCGACCACCGAGACCGCCAGTCCCATGTGGAACAGGCGCATGGCGAGCCCGCGTATCTGCAGCCCCTCGCGCCCGCAACCGAATACGACGATCTTCCGCGCCTCGGCGATCATGGTTACCGCGTGATCGACGGCGTCATCATCGATTTTGGCAAACACGTCCTGCAGTTCGTCGATGGCTTTTCGATAAAGGCTGCTCATCGTCTGCTCCCAGTCCTGCGTTCGGATGTAATGGCCGGTTCCGATATTATCCGGTCAGTTCGGGCACGACATGTTCCGCAATTGCCGCCTCGAACAGCCGGAGCACCTTGTTCTCGCTATCGGCATCGGCGAATTGCCGGGCTATGGCCTCGGCGGCGAGGCGATACCGGTCCTCGCCCAGGACGCGTTCGATGGCCTTTCGCAGGGCGACCGGCCGGGGCGTCTCGGTCTGCAGGCCAATCCCGACGCCGCTCCACGACACGCGCGCGCCGACCTCGGCCTTGTCCTCGTTGATGCCGGCGACCACCAGGGGTACGCCGTGGCTGAGTGCGTGATTGACCGTGCCATAGCCGCCATTGGTGACGACGAGATCCACCTGCGGCATCAGCCAGTCGTAGGGCAGGAACTCCGCCACGCACGCATTGTCGGGGATATCCCCGGGAATTGCCTCGATCGGCCGCCCGCCGGTCGCGACCACCACCAGAATGTCCGGCCGGTCCTTCAGCGCAGCCAGGGTCGGCGCCACCACCTCGCCGAGATCGTGGTTCGCCAGTGTTCCTTGCGTGACGAGAACGACTGTCGTGGCTCGCGAGACATCGGCAGCCCAATCCGGAAGCGGCGTCTCGATGATGGGAAGGGGCAACGCGCCGATGAAGTGCAATGATGGAGGCGGAGACCGCCTGGGATATTCGAACGCGGCAACGGTCGGCTGAAGAAACAGGTCGGGCAGAATGACGCTGGCATCGTTCAGGGACGTCGTCAGCGGGCCGGTCCCGATCGATTCCAAAATCCGATCGATCTCCTCCTGCAATGGCATGAAGAAGGCGGGATCGATCATCTCCCGCATCATCCGGTAGTCGCCGATCGTGGCATCGTCGGTCGCCGGCGGCAGGCCCGGCCCGTGCGGTGCGCCGTCGTCGCGGCTGGTGAGCAATGGTGTCACGCCGAAATGCGCGATCGCCGGCCGCTGGTGGCGCGGACCCAGCAGAAGCGGGAACGTCCCCAGGAACAAATTGTCGCTCAGAATCAGGTCGGCGGAAAAACGCGCCAGAAGCGATCTCAGCGATGAATCCTGAGCGACCAGCCGCCCGATAAAGACCCGCGTGAACAGGAACATCAGTTTTTCCGGCCCGGCGGCCAGGGACTTCAGTTCTGGATAGACCTGGTCGAGATCGCTGAGATCCTGGTCGATGACGTTGTCGAAAGGCTGGAACGACGCACCGATCGTTTCGAAACGATGCCGATGCGCACTCGCAGTGTGGCCGACGACCTCATGGCCGGCGGCCACGAGAATCCTGCCGATGGACAGCAGCGGGTTGAGATGCCCGATCATCGGGGTTCCGGCCAGAACGATCTTCACGCGGGACAACCTTCGATGAGCAGAGACAGATACGGCTCTGCAATAATCACGCCGACTCCGATATTTCGGGTGCGACCGGCTCCGGTTGCATGGAGCTGCCGAACAGGAATTCCACATCGTCGACATCGACGCCGCTGAATTCCTCGTCCTCGCTCAGCGCGATATTGGCGAGGTTGGCTTTCCGGCGCTGCAGTTCGACGATCCGGTCCTCGACCGTGTCCGCCGCGATGAGCTTATACACGAAGACCGGCTTGGTCTGGCCGATACGATGCGCCCGATCCGAGGCCTGGTCCTCCGCGGCGGGGTTCCACCACGGATCGTAATGGATGACCGTATCCGCCGAGGTAAGGTTCAGCCCGCGACCACCCGCCTTGAGGCTGATGAGGAACAGCGAGACCGCGCCGCTCTCGAACGTCCGCACCGGTTCGGCACGATCGCGCGTATCGCCACGCAACTCGGCGAATGCGATTCCGGCTTCGACCAGGCGCGGCTTGATGAGATCGAGCATCGTGGTGAACTGCGAGAACAGCAGGATACGGCGTCCCTCGGGGATCATTTCGGTGATCATTTCCAGCAGCTCGTCGAGCTTGCTGGAACTCTCGATCAGCCGTGCGGACGGAAGCTTCACCAGCCTCGGGTCGCAACAGACCTGGCGCAGCTTCAGCAACGCATCGAGCATGACGATCCGGCTCTGCGATGTGGTGAGCTCGGCGACCTGCTTGCGCACCTTGTCGTAGAGCGTACCCCGGATGGTGTCGTACAGCTCCCGCTGGTCGGCAGCAAGATCGATGCGACGCAGGATGGTGTGCTTCGGCGGCAGGTCGGTCGCCACCTCGGCCTTGGTGCGGCGCATCAGGAACGGCTTGATGCGACGGATCAGTTGCGCGCGCCGCTGCGGGTCGTTGTCCTTCTCGATCGGGCGGCGGAAGCGCTTGGCAAAACCCTTTCGATCGCCAAGGAGCCCCGGCATCAGGAAGGCGAATTCCGACCACAATTCCTGCAGGTTGTTCTCGATCGGCGTTCCCGACAGGCAGAGGCGATGCCGGGTGGTGAGCTGGCAAACCGCCTTGGTGGACATGGCGTCGGGGCTCTTGATGACCTGCGCCTCGTCCAGCACGGCCAGATGCCAGGGAAGCTGCTTCATCGCCTCGATGTCGCGGGTCAGCACCGTATAGGTGGTGACAACGACATGGATGCCGGTCAGGTCGGCGCGCCGCTCGTGACGGTTCACGCCATGCAGCACCACGACGCCGAGATGCGGCGCGAACTTCTCCAGCTCGGCGGTCCAGTTGGCCACCAGGCTGGTCGGGACCACGATCAGCACCGGCTGGTCGAGACGGCCCTCGGCCTCTTCGATGACGATATGGGCGATGGTCTGGGCGGTCTTGCCGAGACCCATATCGTCGGCCAGGAAGCCGTTCAGCCCGACCGAACGCAGGTGCTGCATCCAGTTGACGCCCTGCTGCTGGTACGGACGCAACGTTGCGGTGAAGCTGGCCGGAACCGCCACGGTCGGCAGTGTCATATCGTGGCGGAAATGCTCGGCGTAGGCCTCGATCGCGGTCGCGTTTTCCCAGCGCGTGGTGAGCAGGTCCTCGAGTCCCAGCACCGTCTCGGCTTCGCCGTCCGACAGCAACAGACGGTCCTCGCCGAGGCGCGAGGCAGACTCGATCAGGTCCGACATCACCGCGAGCAGGCGACGGATGCGCTCAGCCGGCAATTTCAGGATGCGGCCGTCATCGAGGCTGGTGATCACCTCGTCGTCGACGATCTTCGCCGCCTCGATGCCGCCGCGTTCGAGCAGACGCGACAGGATCGGCAGCAGCGGAATACGGGTGCCGTCGACCTCGACGCCGAAATCCAGCGAGAACTTGCCGGCTTCGGCATCGGTCACGCGCACATCGTAGTCGCCCAGTGCCGCGACCGCCCTCGGCAGGAACACCCGCTCGATCTTGTTCTGCCAGCCTTCCGCTTCGAGAACCGGGACCTGATCCAGAACGAAGGTCTGCCAGCGATCGGTGGCATCGCCGCTGCGATAGACGAACACCATCTGACCCTTGACGTTGGTCGGGTCCGCTACGCGCATCTGGGTGAGGCCGTGCTGCCGCAGCACATCGAGCGCCCCGGCCTCGGCCGCCGTATTGCGACGAACGAAGCTCGGATGGCCGGGCAGGTCTCCCGGACGATGCACGCGCAGGAACTGACGGTCGTCGTGGCTGGCGACAAGAATTCCGTCGTAGTCGAACTCGACGGTCAAGGCGTCGACCATCTTCAAATGACCGGACTCGTCCGGGCACTCGGTCCTGCGCAGCCGCAAGACAGGTGCCGGCGGATGTTCGCGAATGACCGGGTCGATCGTGGTGGTGATTTTCCGGCCGGCCTGGCCGCCACGCGAGGTCGCGGGCCGGCTCGGCGTGAAGCGGGACCGGTCCGGTGGACGCGGTCCGGTTCCGTATGGCCTGACGATGGGACGTGCCGGCGATGGCAGAACCGGAGCGACCCGGGGCACGACCGGAGCCTGGCGCAGCCGCACGCGGCCAAGCGCACCGGTTTCCGCATCGACATACCAGGGGCCTGCGTCGCCCAGGATGATCGCCGAGTGCTCGGGCATATCGGGGGCGACGTCGGCCTGGAACGCCCGCTCCTCGCCGCGAACGAGCGTCTTCTGGGTTGCCTGCCAGCGTGCGCGACCCAGGCGCGACAGCAGGCCGAGCACCGGGGTTACCGATGCTGCCCCGACCGGATTCCGGCTGGTCTCGCCGCTGCCCAGCAGCCGCGCCATGATCCGGCTGCTCTCGGTGCTTGCCCGGTCGGCCAGGATGCGGGCGGGCGTGGTCGCCACGGTCGTGCCGGTACGCTCTCCGACCAGCAGGGTCTCGACATAGCAGGCGTGCGGCGGCTCGCTCGGCGACAGCTCGAACAGCAGGCGATGGCGCTCCTCGCCCACCGGATCGGCATCAGCGCCCGGCGGCAGCTTGCGCTCCGGCTTGCGCAGCGCCGGATAGCGATCGAGCGCTGCCAGTGCTCCGGCCGCAATATGCAGGCAGGCCGACTGGCCGCAACTGCATCGGCTCGGGAACACCACCTTGTCGCCGCGCGGCGAGGGCGCGACCGTGGCGGTATGGCGCGCCTCGAGGTGATCCACGGCAACGGAGATGGAACCGTCCTCCAGCGTGGCGGTCACCGATCCGAGCAGGATCAGGGAACGTCCGCGCCGCAGTACGCTCGCGTCAAAGAACCGGCTGAGATCGTCCGGAGAGAAAGGTGTCGGCATCCAGGAAGAAGAACCTTCGGGTCAAGAGGCACTGCTTCCCATGACGGCAAGCTGGCAGGATGAGGGCAGCGGCGGGGTAAACCGCGGCCGGCTTCGGGACCGGGCATTCTAGGGGACTATGGAAGCCGCGTCGAACCATTCGAACGATTGCCTCATCGCGGACCCGCCGGCCCAGTTCGGTCCGTGCTGAATATGGTGCGGTTGCCTTGGTAATCGACGCCCTTTATGCGCCAAATACCGCAACAGCAGGAACGGGCACAGGATGCCACAGCATCTCGAACTGGGGCTCGATACGTTCGGCGACGTCACCGCCGGGCCGGATGGGCGGCTCCTTCCGCACGCGCAGGTCATCCGCAACGTCATCGACGAGGGGATTCTGGCCGATCGGTCCGGAGTCGACTTCATCGGCATCGGCGAGCATCACCGGGCCGATTTCGCGGTATCGGCGCCGGAGATCGTGCTGGCCGCCATCGCCGCCCGAACCCAGCGAATCCGGTTGGGATCGGCGGTGACGGTCTTGAGTTCGGACGATCCGATCCGGGTGTTCCAGCGCTTCACGACACTGGACGCGGCATCGAACGGACGGGCCGAGGTCATTCTCGGGCGTGGGTCGTTCACCGAGTCCTTTCCCTTGTTCGGCCACGCGCTGTCGAACTACGAGACCCTATTCGAGGAGAAGCTCGACCTGTTCGCAGCACTGGTCAGGCAGAACCCGGTGAGCTGGAAGGGCACCATGCGGCCGCCGCTGGTGGACCAGAGCGTGTTCCCGCAGACCGAGACCCGGCCGCTTGCGGCCTGGATCGGAGTCGGCGGCAGCCCGGAGTCGGTGGTTCGTGCGGCCCGCTACGACATGCCTCTCATGCTGGCGATCATCGGTGGCGAGCCGCGGCGGTTCGAACGCCATGTCGACCTCTATCGGCGGGCATTCGCGCAACTGGGCAGGCCGGTGCAGCCGATCGGCGTCCATTCGCCGGGCCATGTCGCCGACACCGACGAGCAGGCGCGCGCGCAGCTCTGGCCCGACTACAAGATCATGCGCGACCTGATCGGCGCCGAGCGCGGCTGGCCGCCGATGGGACGTGCGGAGTTCGACCAGGAGGCGGACCACGGCTCGCTGTATGTCGGTTCGCCGGAAACGGTAGCGCGCAAGATTGCCGCGACCGCCAAGGTGCTCGGCCTCTCGCGCTTCGACCTGAAATACAGCGCCGGGCCGCTGCCGCACGACACGCTCATGCGCAGCATCGAGCTCTATGGCACCCGGGTCATTCCGCTGGTGCGTGAGATGCTCGGCTGATCCGGTCCGCTTTCGGTCAATCAAGGAACATCAAATGACGGAGCCGCCGATCGAGACCGATGCCGACGGCATCCACGCCCGGCCACCACGCATCGGTCATCGCTGGGCGGACCTGATCCTGGCGCTGTCGGCGATCACCATCTCGGTGATTTCGCTGTTCGTGGCGATCGACCACGGTCGAACCGAGGAGAAGCTGGTCACTGCCAGCACATGGCCGTTCCTGATCTACAGTGCCAACCATACAAGTGCGTCCGGCGCCGATCACAAGACCAAGGCGATCGAGTTTTCCATCCGCAACGCAGGGGTCGGGCCGGCCCATATCCAGTCGATCGTCATCTCGTTCAACGGGAAGCCGGTCCGTTCCGCAGGCGAGTTGTTGACGGCGTGCTGTGGTTTCGCCGGCGCGACGGTGGATGATCGTATCGCCGGCGGCGAGACATCCGAGCGATCCATCCTCGGCGTATTGCCTGCACGCGAAGAGATCGATTTTCTCGGTGCGCAGGAGCTGCCGAACGACGACACGCTACGGCAGGCGCTGAACACATCCGAGTCGGGGCTCAGCTTCTCAGCTTGCTACTGCTCCGTGCTCGACAAATGCTGGACCAGCAACCTCAAGAACACGTCGATCCCGAAACCGGTCGACCAGTGTGTGGCGAGTGCCGACGACTATCACGACTAGACTGTATCACGGAGGCTCAAGTGGCCATTACCAGGCAGGTTATCACAGCCCTCAACCGTGACGGCACCGACATGCTCGGCACCAAGAACGTAGCCATCAAGATCGTCGACGAAAGCATCGTGTCCGGCTCGCTGCTGACGGTGGAGTCCAACCATTTCTGCATCCTGAAGTCGCGCGGTGCCGTGCTGCAGGTCTACGAGACCGGCCAATACGCGTTGGTCACGCCGGACAAGCCGCTGGTCGGCTCGATCGTGCAGGGATTTTTCGGCGGGGCCTCGCCGTGGGTCTACGAAGTTATCTACATCAACCGGTCGAAGCTGCTGGTGCGCAGCTCCGGCGTCGCCACGAGTGCCGAAATGGCGGAAGTGTCCTACCAGGCCGACTATTACATCCATGTCGATACCAAGGAGGCGGCGCTTGATCTCATCACCCACCTGCCCTTCACCGGCCGGGTAATCGATACGCAGGAGATCGCCGATTATGCAGGACCCGCGATCGAGCAGGCCATCAACCAGGTGGTGCAGGTGACCAGGCTCGAACATATCAACGAGCACATCAACGATCTGCGCGAAGGGGTGAAATCCCACCTGGCCGCATTCCTCAAGGTCTACGGCATCATGCTGAACGACCTCAAGATCCTGATCCTGCCCCGGGACCAGCGCATGCGCGAACTTATCTCGCTGCAGGCGATCGGCCTCACCCCGATCGAGGCGATCCGCTATTACCTGGCACTGCAGATGGCGGAACGTGGGCTGATCTCGGCACCCAATGCGGCCGCCGGCGTCGCCTTCAATATCGGCAGCGCCCAGGCCGCCGACTTCGCCGGCATCGATATCGGTTCGCGCGGGAAGCCCTGATGCCGATCGCTCGTGTGAACGATGCCGTCGTGCGAAGCAAGGTTCGCGAAATCCTGACGAGTGTCCGCCGGCATGTCGATGCTGCCGAAGTGGAGTTCCGGCAGCAACACCTGCCGCCGCCGACGCGGGACCGGCCGCGACATGATCCCGAGGCGATCCGTCAGGCGCAGCTTATCGAGGCCATCGGGCGGGAGATCGGCGCGCTGGAAGGCCAGATCCGGGCGCTGCCGGCGTTCCTGGACGACCATATGAGCGAAATCGTTCGCCAGGACCGGGTGACCGGAACCGACCAGGCCCTGATCGCGCACGCCGAATTCCTGGGCGCGCTGCTCGCACCTGAATCGGGGCAGTGGATGGCCCGGAACGCCGCCGAGATCCAGGCATGCATCCAGGCCGTGCGGGTCCTGGTGCAGGAGCGAAGCGGGCTCTCCTAGTCGGCAAGGCGGTTCAGAGCTGCCGGCGCGGCGTCAGTTGCAGCGGCTTGCGTTCCAGATCCTCGATTTCCGGCGCCATTTTGAGCAGGACCCTCAGGATGGCCGCGCGCGAGGACATGTCGAGCCGCCGGTAGGCGCGCAGCAAGGCGTCCTCGTCGGCTGCAAGAAGGCCGAGTTCGCCCTGATCGTCCTGCAGGTACTCGTCCGGAACCGGCGCATCCGGATCGAGGCCGATCAGATAGGCGACCGATGTTTCCAGCGCGTCCGCCAGCTTCGACAGGCGCTGGCCGCGCGGCAACGGAACCTGGTCCTCGAGAATTCCGAGGACCAGGCCAGCCGGGAGCCCAGCCGCATGAGCGGCTTGTTCCGGTGACAGCTCGAGCCGGTCGAGTCTGCCCTGAAGCCGTGCCGCAATGCTCATGAACCGGGCTCCTGATCCTACTTCTGCGGCAGTTTCTGCGCCGGCTGGTTGTCGGTGCGACGGATGAAGTCGGCCGCGTTGTCGTGCAGCAGCTTCAACGCGTCCTGATGCGCATACACCATGTGCCCGGACTGATACTGGTTGATCTCCACGTTGCCGGCCAGGCTCTTCGGAATCGGCAGGTGGCGCATCTCGTATACGCCCTCGAAGAACGGCGTGCCGAGATCGAAATAGCCCTGGTTGAGCTGCACCTTAAGCTTCGGGTTGTATTTCATCGCCGCCGCAAGGTCGGGAAGCACGTTCGGCACACCGCGAACCGGGCGCGGCGCGCCCGGGGGCTGGTGGGTGAAGGACCAGTCGCGGATGTTGTTGGCGCTCTGCTTGTAATCCATCCAGCCGTCATCGGCCGGACCGCCATCGCCGTAATGCAGCACCTTGCGGGAATAGTCGTTGAACGCGGCAATGTAGGCCGCCGACATCGCCGCACTTTGCGGGTCGTAGTCCGGGCGCTGGGCAAGCGGGTCCATCGCGGGTCCGGAGAAGCGGCTGTCGAGGCGGCCGGTATCCATCTCGTCCTTGCCCAGCAGCGTCTGCTCGAACTCGCCGCCGTTGATCCTGAGGTTGGCCTTCTTGATGTAGTCGACCGGAAGCCCGGTATAATCATGGATCTTCTGCGCGATCCGGTCACGCTCCGCGTCGGGCAGGGCCGTGCCTTGCTGCAAGGCGCCGTTGTAGTCGGTCAGGGCGAAGTGCTCGACCTCGTCGAGGAACTTCCGCAGGTCTGGCGGCTGGGTGTCCAGCTTGTGGTGATAGAACGCGGTTGCCGCGAAGCTCGGAAGTGCCAGCATGTAGGGCTGGTCGAAGCTCGGGTTGAACTGCGGCGAATCGATGCTGTTGTCGTAGTTGAGGATCTGCGACAGCAGCATGACGCCGTTCAGGTCGATGCTTTTTTCTTCCTGCAGCTCATGCGCCAGGATTGCCGAACGGGTGGTGCCGTAGCTTTCGCCGAACAGGTATTTGGGCGAGTTGTAGCGGCCGAAGCGGCCAAGGAACTGGGCGATGAAGCTGGTGAAGGCGTAGGCATCCGGATCGGTGCCGTAGAACGCCTTTTCCTTGTCCTTGCCGGCAATGCGGCCGAAGCCGGTGCCGGGTGCGTCGATGAAGACGAGGTCGGAGGCATCGAGCAGGCTGTCGTCGTTGTTGACGAGCTGGTAGGGCGCTGCGTCGGTGTGGGTGTCGTCGGCGGTCACGACCCGCTTCGGCCCGAACGCGCCCATGTGCAACCAGACCGTCGCCGAGCCGGGACCGCCATTATAGACGAAAGTGATCGGACGGTTCTCCGGACGCACGCCCTTCTTGAAATAGGCAACGTAGAACATCGACGCTTCGGCGGTCGGGTTCTTGTCGTCCTTCTTCTCGTCCTTGGCACGGTCGAAGGCATCGACATCGTCCCAGCCTTTCGGGTGCACGACCAGCGTGCCGGCGACCGCCTGGTAGTCGATCTTCTGGCCGCGCACGGTCACGGTGCCGTCGGAAATCTTCTGCTGGGGCATGAACCGGGGACCGGTGTCGGACGAGCCCTGGCTGTCGGCGTGCACCATGACGGTTGACCCGTCGCTGGCGGCGAACGCCTGCGGTATCGGGGTTGAACCCAGGATAAACATGGGAAGGATGGCGGCATGACAGAGCAATTGGCGACGCGACACGGCGTTACTCCAGAACCTGGGCGGGATGATCCCATCCCGCAGTCCTGGACTGCCCACGCTTTCGTTACAACACCTTCCGACGCTGCTGACCGCCCGTAATGCGGCTTTCGGATACCGGAAACGCTATCCGCATATGCTTATCGGTAACCTGGCGAAGAAGCGCTGACGATTGAGGCCGCTTCAGAATTCCCCACATGTGCCGGGATGCAGATCCATGAGATGCGCAAGGGTATCGGTGCTGCAGTAAATGCTGTGGACCGTCGTCCCGGGCCCGTTTGGGTGACAAGACGCACCCACCTTGTATCGCGCCACATGGGAGCAAGTGGCTGCCCCATCAACACCGCGCATATTTCACCCCTACCCTCGCCTCATGGCTCAAGGCTGTAGAAGCCCTTTTTCCCGGCAGCCGTTCCACTGGACCAAGGGTTGGACCAGATCCGCTAATACGGTGTGCCGCCAACACGTTGGCTTTTCAAAGCCCGTGCGTACCACTCGAACTCCGAGATAAACCTTCCCGCAGTCTTGTCGATCCAGTCGGCGGTCGGATGGCCTTCCTCGTCGAGGACCTGCTGGATGCGCGGCATTGGCAGCAGGCTCGGGATGCTGGGCATGCCGAGTTCGGCGAGTGTCATCCGAAGCTGCATCGCAGCCCGGACGCCACCGAACTGGCCGGCCGAATAGCAGACGATGCCGGACGGCCGCCAGAAATACTCCTCCAGGAAATAGTCGAGCAGGTTCTTGAGCGCTGGCGGGATGCCATTATTATACTCGCCGCTGACGATGATGAAACCATCTGCCTGGCGGTAGAGCGTTGCCAGGCGTTCGAGGTTTTCCGGCGCCTCACCCTTCGGATGTTCCTTGTACATCCGGTCGAGAAGCGGCAATTGCAGCTCTATCGGGTCTACCAGAACCGGCTCGTGACCCCTCTTCGTCAACGCATCGATGATGTAGCGAGCGGCCCGAATACCGACACGATCGCTTCGCACGCTCCCCAGCAGAACCGGTATCCGCAAGCCCATCCCCGTCGCTCCATCCTGGCAAGGCAGCCTAGCCTGTTTCGGCGCTTTCCGCGTGACCGATCACTGCCCAGATCGGATCACCATGATCCGGCACGACCTCGCTGGCGTCGATCGAGCCGAACCCGGCCCGTTGCATATAAAGGCCGACCAATTGCTGCTGATCCGGCCCGCTCAGCGCCTGCCAGATCGCTACCGCCTTGGTCGGGAAGCAGCGATTGGAGAACGTCACGACGAACGGCGCGCCGGAGCGCAGCACCCGCGCCACCTCCCGGAACAAGTCGATCGGACGTTGCAGATACTGGACCGACACGCACAGGCAGGCGGCGTCGAAATGCGCGTCCGGCAGTTCCAGGAGGGGATCGGCATTCAGGTCCTGGACGAAGCGCTCGTCGAGACGCGGATTGGCGGCCAACTCGTCCGTGTTCATGCCGTGCCCGACGACGCGCGCATAGGCGACGTCATCCGGCAGGTGGCTGACCCAACTGCTCATCAGGTCCAGTACCGTGCCGCCGGCCGGCAGGAACCGCCGATACAGCTCGGTAACGGCGGCGATCGCCTCGTCGTCGATATGCGTCACCAGTCGCGGTTGCAGGTAGAACAGCGGATCGGGTGAAGGGTCGGCCTTGTCGAAGGCACGGGGCGGGAAGCCGGCAAGATCGTTCATAAGCTGGAAGATGTGTCGGCTGCCGCGTCATTCCAACCGATCGCGGATACGCGGCCGGTTCAACCGGCGCGCTGCCGGGTCAGTCCGGACTGCACGATGACCGCCAGCAGCAGGAAGGCGCCGCTGGCCAGCCCCTGGTACGCGGCGCTGAGCGAGCCGATCTGGTTGATGACATTCTCGATCACGCCGAGCAGCAGCACGCCGGACAATGCGCCCAGCATCGTGCCCACCCCGCCCGTCAGCAGCACGCCGCCGATGACCGCGGCGGCGATGGACTGCAATTCGTAGCCGGTCCCGGCCGAGGACAGTCCCGAGGAAAGATGTGCCGCCAGCAACGCCCCAGCGAGCCCGGCCAGCGTGCCGGACACGCAATATGTGGCGATCTTGACCCGATCGACCCGCACACCAAGCATCCGCGACGCTTCCTCGTTGCCGCCGATGGCGAACACCGCCGCGCCGAACCGGGTCCGGTTCAGCACCAGGGCGGCGATGGCGTAGGCGACGAACAGGATCACCACCAGGTTGCCGACGCCCAGCCATCGGCCATTGGCGATACGCCCGAACCATCCGGGATCGGCGATCACCAGGCTCTCGCCCGCCAACATCACCGCCAAGCCCTTGAGCGCCAGCAAGGCCGCCAGCGTCACGATGAACGGCGCCATCCTGGCCTTCACGATCAGCAGACCGTCGATCAGCCCGACCAGCAGGCCGGCGGCCATCGGCGCTGCGAACGCCGCAACCACGCCATAAGGTGCCGCATAGGCTGCCAGCACGGTGCCGAGCCCGACCATCGAGCCGACCGAAAGGTCGAACCCGCCCATGATCACCACCAGGGTCTGGCCGATCGCCACCAGCCCGAGGAAACTCGCCGCGGTGACGATATCGTCGAGATTGCCGGTGCGCAGGAAACTGGGGAATGCCAGCCCGGCCGCCAGTGCCGCCACGACCAGCACCACGATCGCGCCGCGCGACTGGACCAGTGCCACCATGCGCTGCCGGGTTTCCCCCGGAGTCCGTGCCGGTGCCACCACCACGCCGCTCATGCCGTCCCCCGACGCAGGTAGAGTGCAGCGACGATGAACGCCGCCTTCAGGATCTGCGCGTAGTTCGCATTGACGTTGTTCATGATGAAGGACGCATCCAGCACCACCAGCAGCAGCACGCCGAACACGGTGCCCAGCGTCGAGATGCGGCCACCCGACAAGGGCGTGCCGCCGATCACCGCGGCTGCGATCGCGTCGAGCTCGAACTGCACGCCGATATAATTGGCATCCGCCGCTCCCAGCCGCGCCGTCGCGAACACTCCGGCAAGACCGGCGAGCAGTCCTGACAGCCCATAGACGAACGCCAGAGTCGCCCGCACCGGATGGCCGGCGAGCAGCGACGCGGTCCGGCTCGACCCGACGAACAAGGCATAGCGGCCCGGCATGGTGCTTCGGACCACGAAGGCGAACAGGCCGGCAATCGCCAGCGACACGATCGCCACGCCCGGGATACCAAGCAGCGTCACCTGGCCGATCGAGGCGATCGGTCCGTCGAACGGCAGGTCGACGCGCGCGCCGCCCAGGAGCGCCTGTGCCAAGCCGCGCGCCGCCACCAGCAGCGCCAGCGAGGAAATCAGCGGTGCGATGCGCAGCACCGCCACCAGCGATCCGTTGAAGATGCCGCACAACAGGCCGGCCGCGATCCCGGCGGCGATCGCCACGCCCTGGCCGAGCCCGATGGTGAGGCCGATCACCGCGGACGACAGCGCCATCACCGATCCGACCGACAGATCGATACCGCGCGTACCGATCGCCAGCGACTGGCCGAGCGCGATCAGGATCAGCGGCGCCGCCTCGAACAGCAGCGAGCGCACCACGGTCGGATTGCGGAAGCCCGGCGTCACCAGCAGGTCGAAGCCCACCAATGCCACGAACGCGATGTAGACACTCAACGAACGCAGGTTGCCGAACGCGAAGGAGCGTCCGGGCCGTGATTCGGTCGCGGTCGTTGGCGCCGTCATGGCTCATGCCCGGCGGCCGGTGCGTCGACCGAGCCGGCGAGCAACGCCAGCACATCGTCGCTGTCGCGGCCGGCGGTCTCGAGCTCGCCGGTCACCCTGCCCTCGTCCAGCACCACCAGCCGGTCCGACAACTCGACCACTTCCTCCAGCTCCGACGACGTCATCAGCACGCCGAGCCCTTCCGCCGCCAGGCCGCGCACCACCCGGTGCACTTCGGCCTTGGCGCCGACATCGATGCCACGGGTCGGGTCGTCGAGCATCACCATCCTCGGATCGGTGCACAGAGCGCGCGCGATCAGCACCTTCTGCTGGTTGCCGCCGGACAGCGACGTGATCGGCACGTCGAAGCCGTCGGTCTTGATGCCGAGCTCGCGGACGTAGCGCGCCACCAGCGCGTCGCGTCGGCGTCGCGAAATGATGCCCCAGCGCGAGATACGCGGAAGCACCGCCGCGGTCAGGTTCTCGGCAACCGACAACTGCGCGAACACGCCTTCCGAGCGACGATCCTCGGACAGGAACGCCAGCCCGCGCCGGATGCTTTCGGACGGGCGTGGACGCACGACGCGCTTGCCGTCGACAGCGACCGAGCCTGCGTCCGGCTTCTCGGCGCCGAAGATCGCCTTGAAGGTCTCGGTCCGTCCGGAGCCGAGCAGGCCGGCCAGCCCGACGATCTCGCCCCGCCCGACGGTCAGCGAAACGTCACGCACCCGGTTTCGCCAGGACAGCATGCCGACATCCAGCGCCGGCGCCTCGGCCTGCCCCGCCTTCCGGCCGGTCTCAGACCCGCCGGTCTTGCCGGGACCCGCCGACTGCTCGCGTCCGAGCATGGCGGCGACCAGTTGGCCACGTGGCAGGTCGGCGGTCGCGGCACTCGCCACCACCGCACCATCCCGCAGCACGGTCAGCCGGTCGCACAGCCGATAGCACTCGGACAGCCGGTGACTGACATAGATCAGGCCGATACCGTCGCGACGGAGCTGCTCGACGACGCCGTAGAGCAGATCGACTTCGGCAGCGGACAATGCCGATGTCGGCTCGTCGAGAATGATGGCGCGCGCCCCGAGCGACACCACGCGTGCGATCGACACCAACTGCTGCAAACCGAGGCCGAGCGTGCGCAGCGTCCGGCGCGGATCGATATCCAGGTGATAGCGCAGCAGCAGCGACCGCGCCTCGTCCACCATGCGTGCCCGGTCGACGAGTACGCCGAACCGGCGCGGCTCGCGGCCGAGGAACAGATTGTCGGCAACGCTCCGCTCGGGGATCAGGTTGATCTCCTGATAGACCGCCGCGACACCGGCCACTTGCGCCGCACGTGGGCTGTCGAAGGTCACCGGCTGGTCGTCAAGCAGGATGCTGCCGGTGTCCGGCCGGTTCAGGCCGGTCAGCAGCTTGATCAGCGTCGACTTGCCGGCGCCGTTCTCGCCCATCAACCCATGGATCTCGCCGGCGCGCAGGCTGAACGACACGTCGCGCAAGGCCCGGACCGCTCCGAACGACTTGGTCAGGCCTCGCGTTTCAAGCAGCATGCCGTCGCTTTCAGTAGGTCGAGCCGCTCGACGGTTTCAATATGTCGAGCCACTCGACAGGGCCGATGCCGCATTGTCCTTGGTGTAGAGCGTGTCCTTCATGGTGATCGCCTGGGCCACTTTGTCGCCGTTGAACCAGGCCTTCAGCGCCCCGAACGCCTGCGGTCCGAAGCGCGGGTTGGTCTCGACGTCGGCCTGCGCACTGCCGGCGGAAATCGCCTGCACCAGCGACTTGGTGCCGTCGATCGACACGATCCGGACATCCGTCCCGGGCTTCTTGCCGGCCTGCTGGATCGCCCGCATCGCGCCGAGCGTCATGACGTCGGCATGCGAATAGAGCGCGTCGATATCGGGATGGGCGAGCAGCAACTGCTCCATCACCTTCTGCGCGTCGGTCGCCGACCAGTTGCCGGTCTGTGCCGCCACCAGGACCATGCCGGGATATTTCTTGAGCTGATCGGCGAACCCCTGCGTGCGCTGGCTTTCGACCGAGTTGCCATACGCACCCTGGATCTCGACGATCTTGGCCTTGCCGCCGGTGGCCACGTTCATCGCATCGGCCGAGCGCTGCCCCTGCACGGTGAAATCGGACCCGAGGAAGGTGATGAAGTCGCGGCACGGCGTACCCGCGGTGGCGCGATCGATCGTCACCACCGGGATGTTTTTCCCCGCCGCCTGCTCGAGGGCGGGCTGTAGGCCGGTGGCATTCAGCGGAGCCACGATGATCGCCTTGGCGCCCTGGGAGATCATGCTCTGGACGTCCGCGACCTGCTTGGCCTGGCTGTCGTTCGCATTGGTGTAAAGCAACCGCGCGACGCCCGCCTGCTTTGCAGCGGCCTTCACCGAGGCGGTTTCGGCGGCACGGAACGGGTTCTGCTCGTTTTCCGACTGCGAGAACCCGACCACCATGCCTTTCAGGGTGGCGCGGCTGGGGCTGGCATTGGTGCAGCTGGCACTCGACTGGTTCTGTACGACAGCACTTCCGGGCGCGTCATCGGCCAGGGCCATCGGTACTGCCAGCATGGCTGCCGTCACGGCGATCGCAACGGTCCCTGCACGACGCGCACGATGGTTCGAAAGTTGGTTTTCCTGTCGAGACATGATGACCTCCCTGGACGGACTCTGACGGCCCGTTCCTGCACGCAGTATCACGTGACGATGGTCAGCCTAGGAACATGTTTCTTGTCTGACAATAGCCGGCGATCGAGACGCTGTCGGCAGGAGTGGAAACCGGATCAGGAATAGCGTTCCTCCGCCCACGGATCGCCGCGCCGGTGATAGCCGTTCTCTTCCCAGAAACCCGGCTTGTCGGCGCCCATGAAGTCGATCCTGCTGATCCACTTTGGACTTTTCCAAAAATACAAATGCGGAATCACCAGCCGTACCGGACCGCCGTGCTCGCGCGTGAGCGGCTTTCCATCCCAACTATGGGCGAGCAGCGCTTGCGAAACCGCAAAATCCGCAAGGGGAACATTCGTGGTGTAGCCGTCGTATCCGTGCAGCATCAGGAACCGTGCCTCGTCACGCGGCTGTACCAGTTCGAGCAGGTCGCCGGTACCGACCCCCTGCCACGCATTGTCGTAACGCGACCATGTCGTGACGCAGTGGATATCGGACTGGATACCGACCTGCGGGAGCGCCATGAACCCCGGCAGATCGAGCTCGATCGGTCGTTCCACCATCCCGCCGATCGTCAGCCGCCAGCGCGCGGCGGACACGTCGGGCTGGCGACCGAGATCGAGCACCGGCCAGTCGCGAACCATGTGCTGTCCAGGCGGCAAACGCTCGCTTCCCGTGCGCGCCGGCTGCCCGGTCAGGAAGCGGCCCTCGCCGGCCCAGCGCTGCTTGGATCGAGTCAGCTTGCTGTTCTCGGGAAGCGTATCGTCGTCCATCGTCACGCTTTCTCGCCGAGCATCTCGTCCAGCAAGGCGAACGCGGCGTTGACGAACCTCGTCATGTTTGCTGTCCGATCGGCCGATCCTGTTTCCAGGGTGCGGCTGGCCTCGCGCGCGCCGACCACGGCGACGCAGCAATGCCCGGCGGCATCGCCGTAACGGTTGCCACCCGGACCGCTTGCCCCGGTTTCCGCCAAACCCCAGTCCGCGCCGAGCCGCTCCCGGATGGCCCCGGCCTGCAGCAGTGCCATCGCCTCGGTCGCCGACTGCACGTTGCCCAGCATGCCCGGGGTGATGCCGAGCAGCGTCTCGCGTGCTCGGCCGGTGTAGATCACGCCACCTCCCAGGAAATAGGCGGATGCGCCCGCTACCGATAGCAAGGCGGCCGACATGAGGCCGCCAGCCGACGATTCCGCGACAGCCAGGGTCTGCCGTCGATCGATCAGTCGCTCGGCGATCCGCCCTACGCACGGACGATCGATCTGTATCGGGTCGTTCATCGCTTCTGGCTCCTGTTCCGTTGTCAGGACAGGCCGGACGCGGCTGCGCGGCGTGCCATGAAGGCTTCGACCAAACGGTCCGTTTCTGCCTGGGTCGGCGGCGCTACTGCCCGCGCCGGTGCGATATCGTCCGCACGTCGGGACGCCGCCATGGCCGGAGCGGCACCTTCGACGAGACTACGCGGAATCTCGTCCAGGAAGCGTGACGGCTTGGCATCCCAGCTCCTGCGCTGGCGCACCCAGCTCAGCCGCAGCGAATGGCGGGCACGGGTGATACCGACATAAAATAGCCGGCGTTCTTCCGGCATCGCGTCCCGCTTCTCGGCCTGCCAGTTGGGCCAGACGCCCTCCTCGAGCCCGGCCAGCAGCACGTGATCGAACTCGAGCCCCTTGGCGCGGTGCAGCGTCATCACCTGTACTGCATCCGGCACCCCGGTTTCGCCCGGCACGTCGTCCAGGCTCGCGCTATCGCAGTAGGTCCGGACGCTGCCGGCGGTGCCGGCCGCCTGCAGGCAGGCCGCCCATGCCTTGATCAGCCTATCGGGAACGTCGCCCTGCAGCCGGTCCTGTATCCCGCTATCGTCCGCCGCCAGCCGCAGCGATGCCGCAGCTCCGAGCCTGTTTTGGCCAATTCCGTCGCCGATGCGGCGTGCGATCGCCAGCACGGCGAGCAACCTGTCTCGCTCGGCATCGTCGGCCTCGACGCTGTCGACCGAAGCGGCCAGGGCCATGCCGCGATCGGTCGCATGGTCGCGCAACCGGCGGAACAGGCTGCCGCCGATCCCGCGGGCGGGAAACGCGCAGCATCGCCGGAACGCATCGTCGGCCACCGCCTGCCATGTCTCGTGAGTACCGGCCTCACCTTCGGTCCGGCTCATTGCGAGCCGCAGCCAGGCGATCACCGCCAGCACTTCCTTGGGAGCATCCGGCTGACGCTCGCTGACCAGCCGAACCGGGATATGCGCGTCCTGTAGCGCCTTCAGGATCGGCTCGGCCACGAACCCGGCCCGCACCAGGATCGCGCAGTCCCGCCACGCCAGATCCGGTTGCGCCTTGCGCAGCGCCTGCACCCAGCCGAGCGCACCGCGCCCCTCCTGCTCGGCCGTCGTCACTTCGCGGATCACGATCGGTGCGCCGGCCGGACGAGCAGGGTCCGCCGGACGCAGCGTTTTCCGCATCGCCTCGCGATCGTTCGCACCCACCGCATTGGCGGCGCGCAGGATGGTCGGGGTCGAACGGTAGTTGATCTCCAGCCGCAGCGGATCGCCCGGCATCCGGTAGTCGCGGGCGAAATTGCGGATATGCGCGACATCGGCGCCGCGCCATCCATAGATCGCCTGCAGGTCGTCGCCGACCGCGAACACCCGGCGCCGGTCGCCGGCCAGCAGCCTGACCAGGGCATGCTGGGCCAGGTTGGTGTCCTGGTACTCGTCCACCAGGATCTCGGACCAGCGCGCGGACCAACGGGCGCCGAGTAAAGGGTCCGCCTGCATGGCCAGCACGGGCAGCACGATCAGGTCGTCGAAATCGAGTGCGTCGCGTTCCGCCAGGGCAGCGCGATAGGCTGGAAGCACCACGGCCGCACGGTCCAGAATCTCGGGATCGCACCCTTGCAGCGCAGCCGAACGCGGCCGTCTTCCACCCTCCACGACCAGGGCATTGCGCAGCAGCGAAACCGCTTCCTGCAACTGGCTGCCGTCCTTGATATCGGTCACCCCGGCGACCTGCATCAGCAGGCTGCGCGCGTCGGTTTGTGCCAGGATCGAGAAGCCGCGCGCCAGGCCGGGCAACCCGGCGCCGTCCTCGACGAGCAACCGTGCCATCACCGCGTGGAACGTGCCGACCCATCGGGGCGTCTGCTCGGGGCCCAGCAACCTCAGCAGGCGCAGGCGCATCTCGCCGGCAGCCTTGGCGGTGAAGGTAATGCACAGCAGCCGGTCCGGCTGCTCGCCATTGAGGATCAGGTCGGCGGCCCGCCGGGCCAGCGTCTCGGTCTTGCCGGTGCCGGCGCCGGCCAGCAGCAACTGCGGCGCCGGCGCGGTCGCCGCACGACGCTGATCATCGTTTAGGGAGGCCAGATGGTCGTGCATCACCTGCCGGCCACGACGGATCGCGGCACGATCATCGGTCCCCGGGGCAGAATGCCGCGCTAGTCGGTGTGGCCGGCATCCAGGGCGGCCTGTTGGGCCCCGACCTCGTCGCTGACCTTCACCCAGACGGCGGCGGTCGCCGCATCGTCTATGGCGCGAAGTTCAGCCGCACGCTTGAGGGCCCAGCTTCTTGCTTTGCGGCCGTGCTTGTTGATCATGAGGCGAGCCGCCTGCCGGTAATTCATGTGTCTAGATCACCGAGGAAAATGAGGTGGGTTGCAGGAATGCATTGTCGAACGAACTGATCAGCGCGCCATTCCGTTCGGTCTCGCCTCGCCTCTGCAGCCATTCGGGGTCTGTCGAGAATGCGGTCCATTTCTGTTCCCGCTCGGCCATCGACTCCCAGGCCAGCAGATAGATGAGGTCGTGACTGCTTCCGCCGACGAGCACGGTCCAAAATCCGGCCTGACGGATCTCGTGACGCTCCCAGATCGGCAGGGTCACGTCCTTGAACCGTGCCAGAAGATCCGGCAGGCGACCCGGCATGGCATGGTAGATGCGCTGTTCGTAGATCATGAAACTGTCTTTCCAAGGCGAACGCCGGTACCGCTGCCGTTCTCGGCCGTGAACTCGACGTTCATCTCCCCAAACGCGCGCTTAATAGCCGCGATATTCGGGGCTGTCATTCCGATTGGTCCGTCCTTCAGCTCCGCACGCCGAATTGTGGCGACGCCGACGCTGGATGCGTCGGCGAGTTCCTGGGCTGTCCATCTGATGAGCGCCCGGGCCGCCCTGAGTTGGCCCGGTGTCATGATGCCCGTCCTGTGGTCCGAATATGCAGCTCGGTAAATCCAATCAGATGATATCGACTATATCATAGGGTCATTGATGTGCCAAGCAGATTTGGCCGAACCGCCTGCGCCGGAGCCGGAAAACGCAGCCGGTCGGCAGGCGCCTGGAGCAAGGTCGGGTCACGGTAGCGAGTACCGAAATGCTCGCCCGGAAGGCGTGGTTGCCCGGTCCCGAACATGCGCTCGCGCAATGTCTCGCCATCCGTATACGAGGTGCGGAACCGCCCGCGCCGGCGTAACTCCGGAACCACCAGTTCGACGAAGTCCCGCATCGTCTCGAACGACAGGTATTGACGCAGGTTGATGCCGTCGATGCCGTCCTGGTCCAGCCAGATCTCGATCCGGTCGGCAATCACGTCCGGCGTGCCGGCGACGAAGAACCGGTCCTCGTGCAGGCTGGCCATCTGCGCCAGGGCCTCGCCCACGGTCTGTTCGCGATGAAAGCGGCGCAGCAACGTGTCCGCCAGCGGCACGCCCTCGTCGATCAATGCACCGATCAGCAGGTGATGCGGAAACGAGGGCAGGTCGACTGCGGCCAGCGAGTGAGCCAGCGCGCCCTCGGCGCTGACCAGGCGACGATAGCTCTCCAGCTTGGTCGCCACCTCCACGTCGGTGCGGCCGACGACGATTCCGGCCATGACCAGGAACCGGATCGCGTCCGGCTTGCGCCCATGCGCCACCACCCGCTCGCGAACACGCGCGATGTTACGGCGGACATCGTCCTGGGTATGGCCGCCGATGAACAGCACTTCGGCATGACGCGCCGCGAACTCCAGCCCGGCTGGTGACCCGGAGGCCTGGAACAGCAGCGGTGTCCGCTGCGGCGACGGTTGGCACAGATGCGGGCCAGCCACGCGGTAATGCTCGCCGACATGGTCGATGTAGCGAACCTTCGACGGGTCGGTGTAGATGCGACGCTCGCGATCCTGGACAACCGCGTCGTCGTCCCAGGAGCCTTCCCAGAGTTTGTAGAGCACATCCAGATATTCGTCGGCGATCTCGTAGCGATGATCGTGCGGCACCTCGTCCGGATGTCCGAAGTTGCGTGCCGCGTTGGGCAGGTAGGAGGTGACGATGTTCCAGCCCACCCGGCCCTTGGTGAGGTGGTCCAGCGTCGACATCCGCCTCGCGAACGCGAAGGGCGGCTCGTAGGTGGTGGAGAAGGTGGCGCCGAAACCGAGATGGCGCGTCACCGCCGCCATCGCGGGGATCACCAGCAGCGGATCGTTCGACGGAATCTGCATCGCCTCGCGCAAGGCAGTTTCCGGACCGTCGCGAAACCGGTCGTACGTGCCGATGACATCGGCAAGAAACACCGCGTCCAACGTGCCGTGCTCGGCGATCTGCGCGGTCTCGGTCCAGAAGTCGAGGTCGTTGAACCGGTGCCGGTTGTTGTCGGGATGCACCCACATTCCGTGCATGATGTGGCTGACGCAGTTCATCTCGAACAGGTTCACGTGAAGCTGCTTGCGCATGATGTGCTTATCCGGGGCTGGCCCTGTCATACACGAGTAGGTGGATGGCGACTCCACCAGCGTGGTTTCCGAATTTTTTCACGCTCGAGGGTGAACAGCCCGGCGCCGATGATCACGATCGACCCAAGGATCATCGGCAGATCGACGCCAATTCCGAACAACAGCGCATCGAGCGCCACTGCCCATAGCATCTGGCTGTATTGCGCAGGCGCCACCTGGCTCGCCGGCGCATGCTCCGACGCAAGCTGCAGCAACACGTTGCCTGCCGCCGCGAGAAGCCCATAGCCAAGCACGAACATCCATTGATGCGGCGTCGGCATCACGAGATGCGGGGCCGCGAACAGGAAGCTCGCGACGATCGGCCCGATCAGTCCGGCGCCATACAGCGAGATACGCTTTTCGGTCGGTCCGAGTGCGCGGAGGATGACAATGGTGACCGCCGCGGACAACGCGCCGAGAATGGCCGCAAGATGGCCCATGGTGAACGGCTGCAGGCCCGGGCGAAGCACGATCAGCACGCCCAGGAAGCCGACCAGTACGGCCGACCACCGCCGCCAGCCGACCGGCTCCTTCAGGAAGATGACCGACAGGATCGTCACGAACGCCGGCATCAGAAACAGCAGCGCCATCGCCTCGGCCATCGAGAGCTTGGTGAAGGCGATAACGGAAAATACCGAGCCAGCGACAGCCGCAATAGCACGCAGGCACCACATGAGACGGCTTTTGCACCGGAGCAGATCGCTCCAGCGCTCGTCGGCTCCCTTGACCATCGGCACGGCCAGCAGACCCAGCGACGCACCCAGGAACACCAGCTCGAACGGAGGGATCGATCCGGCAAGCACCTTCACCGATGCATCGCTCAACGAGTAGGCGACGAATGCGATGAACGCCAGCAGGACGCCACGCGACGTCCTGCTGCTGGAAGGGTCAAGGGAAGCGCGTATCGTACCGCCGGAAACATCCATGCCGACTGCCTTGTGAAATAGGACCGTGGGAGATTGTCCCGGCGATCAGACGTCGAGATTTGCCACTTTCAGCGCGTTGCCGACGATGAAGTCGCGGCGCGGCTCGACGACGTCGCCCATTAGCGTCGAAAACACTTGCGCCGCGTTCTCGATGTCTCCCACCCGCACCTGCAGCAACGTGCGCACGGCAGGGTCGAGCGTCGTGGTCCAGAGCTGGTCGGCGTTCATCTCGCCGAGGCCCTTGAAGCGGTTGATCGCCAGACCCTTGCGTCCCTGCGTCAGGATGCGCTCGTAGGCCGAGGCCGGCCCCGGCATCGCATGCATGTTCCCATCCAGCGTCAGCGTCGCCTCGGTGCCGAAATCCTTTTCCAGCAGCTCGGCATGCTCGGCCGCCCACAGCACGTCGGCGCTGCGCAGCGTCACCGGGTCGAGCCGGTACAGCTCGCCAACGCCGCGCACGGTGCGACCGAACTGCAGCCCATCCTGATCAGCCGATACCTTCCAGCCGCGCTCGGACACCGGCGATGCCGCGTCCAGGCGGGCCGCCAGGGCCTGGGCTCGCGACTGCGAGCGCGCCACATCGCCGGTCAGCGCACCCGAGATCGCCGCCTGCTCCAGAATCCAGACCGGCGCCTTCACGCTCAGCCGGCGCAGCGCCCGCGTCGCTTCGCGCAGCCAGACCGTTTCCGCCGCCAACTCGCTGCCGGCCAGCGTGCGGCCGTCGGCGTAGGTGAGCTGCGCATTGTTGAGCGCCTTGTCGAGCAGATATTGCTCGAGTGCTGCATCGTCCTTGAGATACCGCTCGTCGTTGCCGCGCTTGGCGCGATAGAGCGGCGGCTGCGCGATATACAAATGTCCACGGTCGATCAGCTCCGGCATCTGCCGGAAAAAGAACGTCAGCAACAGCGTGCGGATGTGAGACCCATCCACATCGGCGTCCGTCATGATCACGATGCGATGGTAGCGGAGCTTGTTGATCGCGAAACCGCCCTGTTCCGGCTCACCGCGTCCGATACCGGTTCCGAGTGCGGTGATCAGCGTGCCGATTTCCGCCGAACCCAGCATGCGATCGAAGCGCGCGCGCTCGACGTTCAGGATCTTGCCTTTCAGGGGCAGGATCGCCTGGAACTTCCGGTCACGCCCCTGCTTGGCGGTGCCGCCGGCGGAATCTCCCTCGACCAGGAATATTTCCGCCTTGGACGCATCGCGCTCCTGGCAGTCGGCGAGCTTGCCCGGAAGCGACGAAATATCCAGCACGCCCTTGCGGCGGGTCAGTTCGCGCGCCCGGCGGGCCGCCTCGCGAGCCGCCGCAGCATCCATCACCTTGGCGACGATGTTGCGGGCTTCCTTCGGGTGGGTCTCGAACCAATGCGAGATCGCATCGGCCACGGCGGCATGCACGACAGGCTGGACTTCCGAACTGACCAGCTTGTCCTTGGTCTGGCTGGAGAATTTCGGGTCCGGAACCTTGACCGACAACACCGCCGTCAGCCCCTCGCGCATGTCCTCGCCGGACAGTGCCAGGGCGTCCTTCTTGCCGATGCTTTCTGCGTACTTGCCGACGACACGCGTCAGCGCCTGGCGGAAACCAGCCAGATGCGAGCCGCCGTCGCGCTGCGGAATATTGTTGGTGAAGCACAGCATCGTCTCATGGAAACTGTCGTTCCATGTCAGCGCGAACTCGACCTTGACGCCGTTCGCGTCATCGGCGCCATCGGCGGTGATCGGGTCCGGAACGACGGCGATCTTGCCGCGGTCCAGCCACTGGACGAAGGCGATCAGGCCGCCCTCGTAGCGGAAATGCTGTTCCTGCACCGGCGCATGGCGCTCGTCGCGGAGATTGATCTCGAGCCCCGAGTTCAGGAACGCGAGTTCGCGCAGACGCCGCTCGAGGATCGGGAACTCGAAGTCGGTTCGTGCGAACGTCTTGGCGCTCGGCTTGAACGTGACCTGGGTGCCGCGCGGCTCGTCGCTCGGCCCGACGATCGACAGCGGCTCGACCGCATCGCCGTGCCGGAACCGGATCACGTGCTCCAGCCCCTGACGCCAGATCCGCACTTCCATCGTCTCGGACAGGGCGTTGACCACGGCCGCGCCGACGCCGTGCAGGCCGCCGGAAACCTTGTAGCTGTTCTGGTTGAACTTGCCGCCGGCATGCAGCCGCGTCAGCACCACTTCGGCGGCGCTGATGCCTTCCTCGACATGCATGTCGGTCGGGATGCCGCGCCCGTTGTCGCGAACGGTGACGCTGCCGTCGCCGTTCAGCACGACGCTGCAACTGGTCGCATGACCGGCCTGGGCCTCGTCGACGGCATTATCGATGATCTCGAATGCCATGTGGTGCAGGCCGGATCCGTCGTCGGTATCGCCGATATACATTCCCGGACGTTTACGAACCGCGTCCAGGCCCTTCAGAACCGAGATCGAGGCTGCATCGTAATCACCGCCCGGAGGAAGGTCATTCACGGCCTGATCGGCAATCGGCTTGTCGGAATCAGGCACATTGGCGGGAACGGCGTTTTCAGACATGCCGGTTGGGTGCTCCAGAACGGTCGAGAATCTCTTGGGCCGACTATAGGCTTTTCCAGGCCTCGGAACCAGCGTCCAGCAGTCTTCCCTGCAACGCGCCGACATGGCTGGCGAGACCTTCCAGCGGATGGAACGGCTCCAGATCGGTACCGGTCATCAGCACATGCGAGGAGAGCCCGGCCAGCGCCGTGAACAGCGCGTTCCGGCGCGTGGCATCCAGGTGCACCAGCGGCTCGTCGAGCAGCAACAGCGGTGCATCGCCGCGCAGGCTGCCGATCAGTGCGGCATGCGCCAGCACCACGCCCAGCAGCAGCGCCTTCTGCTGCCCGGTGCTGGCCGTGCTGGCCTGCTGCCCGGTCTCGATGTCAGACAGAAGCAGATCGGCCTTGTGGGCTCCCAGCGACGCGCCGCCGGTCCGTGCATCGGCGCTCCGCGATGCCGCCAGCGCCGCGCGCAGCCAGTCCTCCACGGCCAGTGCCGGCTCATGCGCCAGCCGCTCGGCGATCGGACAGGCGAGCATCAGCCGTGCTGCGGGAAACCCGTCCCCGCCCGGATCGCCTTCCCTGCCCGCCGCCCGCGCGTTCAGTCGCCCGACCAGCGCGCGCCGGGCGGCTGCCGCGGCGACCGCATGGCGCGCCATCGACAGCTCGAGTCCGCCGATCCAGCTCGCATCCGGGCGTCCGGACGACAGCAGCCGGTTCCGGCCCTGCATTGCCTCGTCATGGGCCGCCACCTCGCGGGCATGCCCCGGCTCCAGGGCCAGCACCAGCCGATCGAGGAAGCGGCGCCGTCCGGAGGCACCCTCGATGAACAACCGGTCCATCTGCGGGGTCAGCCAGACCGCGGACAGGCGCTGGGCGATCTCGTTGCGGTTCCGGACCGGCTGCCCGTCGAGGCGGAATACGCGCCGTCCGGCCTGGCTGTCGGCAACGGTTCCGGTACCGATTTCGAAGGTTTCACCGGCGGAACGGAGCCTTGCGGCAACGGCCCAGTGCACCGCTCCATGCCGGGGCAGATCGGCCATCCTGGCGCCGCGCAGGCCGCGTCCCGGCACCAGCAGGGACACCGCTTCCAGGAGATTGGTCTTGCCGCTGCCGTTCGGCCCGGTGATCAGGCTGATCCGGTTCTCGACGTTCCAGGTCAGGCTCTGGTAGTTCCGAAAATCGGTCAGGACCAGCCGGGTCAGGCGCGAGGAGTCCCCCAGCCCGAATTCCGGCGCAGGTCCCGGATCTGCCTCGATGGCCGGTCCCTAGACCCGCATCGGCATCAGCACGTAGAGCGCCGACGGGCTGTCGACGTCACGCACCACGGTCGGCGCCGCGCTGTCCGAGAAGGCGAACTCGACATCCTTCTCGATCTGGTCGGTGATGTCGTTCAGGTAACGCGCCTGGAAGCCGATCTCGATCGGGCCGGAATCGTAGCTTACGCGGCCTTCGTCGAGCTCCTCCTTGGCGGTCCCCTGGTCCGCGCTGGCGGCGGAGAGCGTCAGAAGGTGCCGTTCGAGGGTCAGCTTTACCGGGCGTGAGCGCTCCTGGCTGATCGCCGACACGCGCGCGACCGCATCGGAGAAATCCTTCTTGCCGACGCGCAGGATCTTGTCGTTGTCCCGCGGAATGACCCGCTCGTATTCCGGGAAGGTCCCATCGATCAGCTTGCTGGTCAGCATGACCGTGCCGATGGTGAACTGGATGCGCGTGTCGGACAGCGCGATCTCGACCTGCTCGCCGGCTTCGTCGAGCAGCTTGCGCACCTCGCCGACGGTCTTGCGCGGCACGATCACGCCGGGCATCCCGGCGGCCCCTGCCGGCAGCTCGGTCTCGACCCGCGCCAGCCGATGGCCGTCAGTCGCCACCGCGCGCAGCATGTCGCCGGTGTCGCCCTTGGCCGGGTGCAGGTAGATCCCGTTCAGGTAGTAGCGGGTTTCCTCGGTGCTGATCGCGAAGCGGCTGCGATCGATCAGCCCACGCAGCACGCCGGAGCCGATCATGAACCGGTGCGGCAGCGTGCCGGCAGTCATCGAGGGGAAATCATCCACCCCCAAAACGTTCAGGCTGGTGGCATAGCGCCCGGCCCGAAGTGCCAGCGGCGCGTCGCCACCTGCCTGGTCGAGCTCGACCTCGGCACCATCCGGCAGCTTGCGCACGATCTCGAACAGCACGGATGCCGGCGCGGTGGTGGAACCATCCCGACTGGAGGTGGCGGCCACCTCCTCGACGATGGCGATTTCCATGTCCGTCGCGGTCAGGGTGAGCTTTCCGTCCTGCACCGCGATCAGCACGTTGGCCAGGATCGGAATGGTATTCCGCTTCTCCGCCACGCTCTGGATATGAGCGAGTGCCTTGAGCAGTGTCGCGCGTTCTGCCTTGAACTTCATGGGACTGGTCTCGCCGGATAAAGCGTCAAAGCGGGATCGCAAACGGACAACGAGTCTAGCAGTCCAATCCACGGAGTGCCAGCCTGAGCCGCACTCCGGGCCGATCCGGCCTTTCAGCTCTCCAGCATGCGCCGCAGCAGCTCGACATCCTCGGCGAAGGCGGTGTCGCGCTCCATCAGCTCGGTCACCCGGCTGACGGCATGCATGACGGTGGTGTGGTCGCGATTGCCGAATTTCCGGCCGATTTCCGGCAGGGACCGGCTGGTGAGCTGCTTGGCGAGGTACATCGCCACCTGCCTGGGCCGGGCCACCGCCCGCGCCCGGCGGGCCGAGGACATGTCGGTCAGCCGGATGTTCCAGTGCTCGGAGACCTTGCGCTGGATCTCCTCGATGGTGACGCGGCGATCATGCGCTTTCAGGATGTCGTGCAGCACCTCCTGGGTCGCATCGAGCGTGACCGAGCGGCCGAACAGGTTGGCGTGGGCGATCATCCGGTTCAGCGCGCCCTCGAGCTCGCGCACGTTGGTGGTGATCTTGTGAGCGAGGAATTCCAGCACCTTCGGCGGCACCGCGACGCCGGACGCCAGCGCCTTGGCTTCCAGGATCGAGATGCGAAGCTCGAACGTGGTCGCATGCAGGTCGGCCACCATGCCGCAGCCGAGCCGCGTGCGCAGCCTGTCCTCGAGCCCGGACAGGTCCGATGGCGACTTGTCCGCCGACACCACGATCTGCTTGCCGGCATCCACCAGCGCATTGAAGGTGTGGAAGAACTCTTCCTGGGTGTTGTCCTTGCCGATCAGGAACTGCAGGTCGTCGATCATCAGCACGTCGACCGAGCGAAGCTGCTCCTTGAACTCCATCGTCGATTGCGAGCGGATCGCGGCGATGAAGCGATACATGAACTTCTCGGCCGACATGTAGGCGACCGAGACCGCCCCCTGCGGCCGTGCCGGGCGCGTCAGCTCCAGGCCGATCGCATGCATCAAATGCGTCTTGCCGAGGCCGACGCCGCCATACAGGAACAACGGGTTGAACCCCGGGCTGGATGGCCGCTCCGCCACGCGTCGTGCGCAGGCATAGGCGAACTCGTTCGGCTTGCCGACCACGAACGCCTCGAACGAGAAGCGCGGATCGAGCGGTGCCGCCAGGTCACCACGCGGCTCGACGACGACAGGAGCCGCCGCGACCGCACGCATGGCTGCCACCGGCGCGGATGCCGCGCCCATGACGGGGGATGTCGCGGCCAGGGCCGGCATCGGCGCACTGGTGCGGGCATCCGGGGCCAGCATCAGCTCGACCCGCCTGATCTCGGCGATCTCGCCATTCCATAGGGTGCCGAGGCGATCGCCATATTGGCTGCGCACCCAATCGCGCAGGAACCGGGTCGGCAAATAAAGGGTGATCTCGTCGTGATCGACCGGGCCGAGCGTCATCTGGCGCAGCCAGGTCCGGTATTCGACCTCGCCCACTTCGGTCTGCAAGCGCCCGCAAATACGCGCCCAGTTGTCGGATAGCGGATGAAGCTGATCACTGTCCGGAGAGGTCGCCGAGGACGCCGACAGGTAGGGACCGTGTACGGCCGTCTCCATCATCGTTTCGGTCAACGCCCGCGCTTCGGGAGCACCGCGATCATAGCTGCTGGACGTCACGCTCAACCACCCCGTCTCCGCCACCGATCCCGAACGACCTTGCATGCAACAACAAGCTTCGAAACATTGGACAATACGATACCGGCCGCGGAGGCGGTTACGTTTGAACGCAAAGCTACGAGGGAATGCCGTCTGTTGCAGCGGGCGATCAGTATCACGACCGTCACTCACATTAGGCTTGCACCGCCGGGGGAGGCAACGGGAATCTGCCTTAAAAAGGCCGACGGAAAAAACATCGGACCGTCAAGAAGAAGGGGTTGCCAGAGTCATCACTATCGTGTGCGTCGCTGAAAGGTGCTGCAACGAAAACGGGCCGGATGCTTTCGCACCCGGCCCGTTTTAATCGGAATATCGTCGTTATCGTTTATAAAAACGCAGCGACTATTTCCTGCTTTGGCTACCGAAATCAGGCGGTGGCGGCAACGATCGACTTGATGCGTGCCGACAGGCGCGAAATCTTGCGGCTGATGGTGTTGGCGTGCGCCACACCCTTGCCGACTGCGCGCTGCATTTCCGGCTGGGCTGCACGGAGGGCGGCAACCGCCTGCTCCTTGTCGCCGGACGAGATCGCGGTTTCGACCTTCTTGACGAAGGTGCGCATACGCGACTTGCGGGCAGTGTTGCGCGCGCTGCGGACTACGTTCTGACGGATGCGCTTGCGCGCCGATGCGGTGTTCGCCATGGATCTCTGTTCAGTTCGTCGCGTCTGTGAGCCGGCAACATACGTCCGAGGCGAGAGCCCCGAAAGAACGATCCGGCGAAGGGTCGGCTTTCTAGGCCACGATCTCCGCAGAAGTCAAGGAAGCACGCCCTGGCCCTCGTCTCACTTTTGAAGTGTGGGACAGAAGAAGCTGCTCCGGCCGCCCTGCACGATCCGCTGGATCCCCGGGCAGGCCGGCTCGCCGGGACACTCGGGGCAACGCTCCCCCTCCCGGCCATAGGCTTGCCAGGCATGCTGGAAATAACCGAGCTCGCCATCCGGCTGCACATAGTCGCGCAAGCTGGACCCGCCTGCCGCGATCGCTTCGGACAACACCGTCTTGATCGCCTTCACCAGCCGCCCGGCCTGAGCGGCACCGACCGTCCCGGCCTCGCGCAGCGGCGACAGCCTGGCCCGGAACAGGGCCTCGCACACATAGATGTTGCCGAGTCCCGCGACGAGCCGCTGGTCCAGCAAAGCGGTCTTCAGCGGGGTGCGGCGTCCGGCGAGCGCCTGCAGCAGCACCTTCGAGGTGAATTCCCGGTCCAGCGGTTCCGGGCCCAGCCCTACCAGCAACCGATGCGTATCCTCGGCCGAGGTCCGCATCAGGTCGATCGCCCCGAACCGGCGCGGATCGACCAGCCCGAACCGGCAGCCCTCGTCGGTCTCGATCACGACATGCTCATGCAGGCCGACCGTCACCGGCAACGCCGGATCGAGCCTGGTGAGGTTGACCCGTCCGGACATGCCCAGGTGCAGCAGCATGCTGTCGCCGCCATCCAGCCGCATCAGGATGTATTTCGCGCGACGCCTGAAGCTCTCGACCCGCGCACCGCGCAGCCGCACGGCCAGCCCCACCGGCATCGGCCAGCGCAGGTCGGGCCGGTGCATCTCTGCCCGGATGATGGTGTGACCTTCGAGATGCGCGCGCATCCCGCGCATCACGGTTTCGACTTCGGGGAGTTCCGGCATGGGTGCCGAACAGGCTATAGCCACACCCCATGAGCGACAACATCAGCGACGACCCCGCATCCTCTCCGCGAACCACCGATTTCGGGTTCCGCAGCGTCGGCCTGGCCGAGAAGAAGCCGATGGTCCGCGCCGTGTTCGACAGCGTGGCGCCGAAATACGACCTCATGAACGACGTGATGTCGCTCGGCATCCATCGCGTCTGGAAGCGCATCTTCATCCAGGCGCTGGGCCCGCGGCCGCATCTGTCGCTGCTCGACCTCGCCGGCGGCACCGGCGACATCAGCTTCGGCTGGCTGCGTGCCGGCGGCGGTCCGGCGATCCTGTCCGATATCAATGCCAGCATGCTTGCCGTCGGACACACTCGCGCGATCGACCGTGCGCTGGTCTCCCAACTCCGGTTC
Source organism: Janthinobacterium lividum (assembly GCA_050954785.1). Classification (GTDB taxonomy): domain Bacteria; phylum Pseudomonadota; class Alphaproteobacteria; order Acetobacterales; family Acetobacteraceae; genus Lichenicola. The sequence goes on from JBPBQO010000131.1 coordinate 34,206, forward strand.
CTGGTCGCCGACGCCGAACACCTGCCCCTGCCCGACCGCAGCGTCGAGCGCGTGTCGATCGCGTTCGGACTGCGCAACTGCACCGACAAGGCGGCCGTCCTGGCCGAAGCCCGTCGGGTCCTGAAGCCGGGTGGCCGCTTCCTGTGCCTGGAGTTCTCCCGCGTGCAGGTTGCCGCCCTGGCACCGATCTACGACGCCTGGTCGTTCGGGGTGCTGCCGCGCCTGGGCCAGGCGATCGCCGGGGACTCCGCCAGCTATCAGTACCTGGCCGAGAGCATCCGCCAGTTCCCGGACCAGGAAACCCTGGCCCAGATGATGCGCGATGCCGGCCTGCGCCGTGTGGCCGTCCGCAACCTGTCCGGAGGCATCGCCGCGATCCACTCCGGCTGGCGACTGTGATCCTGGCGGACTCCGCCATGCTGAACGGCAAGCGGGTCCTGCTGATCGTCAGTGGCGGCATCGCCGCCTACAAGTCGCTGGAACTGATCCGGCTGCTGACCCAGGCCGGGTGCGGTGTCCGCTGCGTCCTGACCGAGGGTGGCGCGCAGTTCGTTACCCCGCTCAGCCTGCAGGCGCTGAGCGGCGAGCAGGTCCACACTACCCTCTGGTCGCTGACCGACGAGAGCGAGATGGGCCACATCGCCCTGTCCCGGTCCGCCGACCTCGTCGTGGTCTGTCCCGCGTCGGCCGATATTCTCGCGCGGATGGCGCAGGGGCTGGCGTCCGACATCGCCACTACGCTGCTGCTGGCCACCGACAAACCGGTTCTGGTGGCTCCGGCAATGAACGTGCGCATGTGGCAGCACGCCGCGACCCGGGCCAATATGGCGATCCTGCGCGATCGCGGCATCCACATGGTCGGGCCGGATGACGGCATCATGGCGTGCAACGAGTTCGGCCCCGGCCGGCTCGCAGAACCTCCGGTGATCCTCGCGACCATCGCGGCCCTGCTGGCACACGAACCGGCTCCCCAGGACCTTGTCGGCACGCACGCCCTGGTCACGGCCGGTCCGACCCACGAACCGATCGACCCAGTGCGCTACATCGCCAACCGCAGTTCCGGCCGCCAGGGCTACGCGATCGCCGCCGCCCTTTCCGCACGGGGTGCCAGGGTGACGCTGGTCAGCGGTCCGGTCCTGCTGCCGGCACCGCCTGGCGTGACGCTCGTCTCGATCGAGACCGCAGCCGACATGCTGGGCGCCTGCAAGGCCGCCCTGCCCGCCGACATTGCCGTGCTGGCCGCCGCAGTGGGCGACTGGCGCGTCACGCAGCCGAGCACGGTCAAGCTCAAGAAGCAGCCGGGCCAGCCGCCCGCACCGCTCGCCCTCACCCTCAATCCCGACATCCTGGCCACGCTGTCCGAGCCCGGTCCACGCCGTCCCGCCCTCGTTGTAGGGTTCGCGGCCGAGACCGACGATCTGCTCGCCAATGCCGCCGACAAGCTTCGGCGCAAGAGCTGCGACTGGATCATCGCCAACGATGTCGCTCTGCCGGACGACGGCTCACCCGGCGTGATGGGCGGCCATCATAACCAGGTGCATCTGATTACGACCGACAGCACCGAATCCTGGCCGCAGCTCGATAAGCAGGAGGTCGCCGACCGTCTGGCGGCCCGCATCGCCGCCTACCTCGCTTTTAATCGCTCTGTTCGGAACAGCCCATGACCGCACCCGTCCGCTCCATCCAGGTCCGCCGCCTGCCCCATTCCGAAGGCCTGCCGTTGCCGGCCTACGCAACTTCGGGCGCCGCCGGCATGGACCTGCTCGCGGCAGTCGCCGACACGATCACGCTTGAGCCCGGCGCCCGTGTGCTGGTTCCGACCGGCCTCGCCATCGCGCTGCCGCCCGGCCACGAACTGCAGATCCGGCCACGGTCCGGCCTGGCCCTCAAGCATGGCATCCTGGTGCCCAACGCACCCGGCACGATCGACGAGGATTACCGCGGCGAGTTGCAGGTGATCGTCATGAACGCCGGGAGCGAACCGTTCCCGATCGAGCGCGGCATGCGGATCGCCCAGGCAGTGCTGGCACCGGTCGTGCGTGCGGAATGGGCCGAGGTCGAGACGCTGGACGACACCGATCGCGGTGCCGGCGGCTTCGGCAGCACCGGGCATGCGGCTGCCTCGACGCCGTAACCCAGGACTGTCATGGGCCGGCCGTCTGGCGGCGGCTTTCGAGGTGCGGTAAAGGCCCGGACATGACGGACTGAGGCGGACCCCCCATGTTGCAGATGCGCTTCGCCGCCATGCGCGTTCCCGCCAACGCCTCCGTCGAAACCAGGCCCAACCTGTTCGATTTCGTCGCCATCCTAGTCATGCTCGGCCTGGCAACGGCGATCGGCAGCGTCGCCCGCCATACGCTCGGTCCATTGGCAGCGCCGGACGCCAGCACCATCCATCTGAACGCGGCCTATCTTCCGGGCTACGCCGTCCGCACCACGCTGCGCATGTTCGCCGCCCTGGTCGCCTCGCTGCTGTTCACCTTCACCTACCCGGTCTGGGCCGCCAAGAGCCGGCGCGCAGGAGCGCTCCTGGTACCGATCCTGGACATCCTGCAGTCGGTGCCGATCCTCGGCTTCCTGACCTTTACCTATGTCTTCTTCATGAGCCTGTTTCCGGGCCGGGTGCTCGGCGCCGAACTCGCCGTCATCTTTACGATCTTCACCAGCCAGGCCTGGAACATGGCGTTCAGCATGTACCAATCGCTGAAGACCGTTCCCGCCGACCTCGAGGAGGTGTCGCGCGGCTTCGGACTGTCCGCCTGGCAGCGTTTCTGGCGGCTCGAAGTGCCGTATGCGATGCCCGGCCTGGTCTGGAACACCATGATGTCGATGTCGGGCGGCTGGTTCTTCATCGTGGCATCCGAGGCATTCTCGGTCGGCAATACCAGCGTCGCCTTGCCTGGCATCGGCTCGTTCATCGCCAGCGCCGTCGCGCACCGCAACATCGTCGCCGTGTTCGAGGCGATCTTCACCATGCTGGTGGTGATCCTGCTCTACGACCAGTTGCTGTTCCGGCCGCTGGTCGCCTGGTCCGCACGCTTCCGCCTCGAAACCACCCCCGGCGCCGTCGCGGGTGACCCCTGGGTGTTGCGCCTGCTGCGCCGGACCCGCCTGCTGAACCAGACGAGCCGCCTGTTCAGCGACATGCTGACCTCCGTCGGCGGCCTACCGCTCGGCCGGCGGCCGTCTGCCATCAAGCGCAGGCTGGTGTCGCGGCGGGTCGGCGACAGCCTGTGGTTCAGCCTGCTCGGCTTCGTCGCCGCGGTCGCCGCCTGGCAGGTCGCGATCTATGCCTATGCCAACCTGAGCTGGCCGGAGATCGGCCACGTCATGCTGCTCGGCATCTACACCATGATCCGGGTCGTCACGATGATCTTGCTGGCCACCATCGTATGGGTGCCGATCGGCGTCTGGCTCGGCCTCCGCCCGGTCTGGGCGGCGCGTGCCCAGCCGGTGGCGCAGTTCATGGCCGCCTTTCCGGCCAACCTGTTCTACCCGATCTTCGTCGTCGCGATCGTCCATTATCACCTGAGCAGCAACATCTGGCTGACCCCGCTCATGATCCTGGGCACCCAGTGGTACATCCTGTTCAACGTGATCGCCGGCACCGCCGCGTTCCCGGGCGATCTGCTCGAAGCCGCCCGCAATTTCCAGATCGGCGGCTGGCGCTGGTGGGCACGGGTGATGCTGCCGGGCATCTTTCCTTACTATGTCACCGGCGCGTTGACGGCTTCGGGAGGTGCGTGGAACGCCGCGATCGCCTCCGAGGTCGCCACCTGGGGCAATACGACCCTGACCGCGTCGGGTCTCGGCAGCTATATCTTTCAGGCGACAGCGGCGGGTGCCACTGCCAAGGTCGGCCTGGGCATGGTGGCAATGGCGTTCTTCGTGATCCTGTTCAACCGGCTGGTCTGGCGCCCGATGTACTCGTTCGCCAACCGACGCCTCACCTTCTCCTGAGGAGCCGCCGATGGATACGATCCCGCCTGCCACGCCGGTTGCGGCGACCAACGAACAACTGATCAGCGTCCGTCATTGCCGCCAGGCCTACCACAAGGAGAGCAGCGCCGACCTGGTGGTGCTCGAGGATGTCGACCTCACCCTTACCTCCGGCGAAATCGTTGGTCTGCTCGGCCGCTCCGGCTCCGGCAAGTCGACCCTGCTGCGGATCGTGTCCGGCCTGCTGACCCCCACGTCGGGCGAAGTGCTGTGGCGCGGCCGGCCGCTGCGTGGGCCGGCACCCGGCGTCGCCATGGTGTTCCAGAGCTTCGCGCTGTTTCCGTGGCTTACCGTCCAGGCGAATGTCGAGCTCGGCCTCGAGGCCAAGGGCGTGCATCGGGCGGAGCGGGAACGGCTGGCCGAGGAGGCGATCGACCTGATCGGGCTCGGCGGCTACGAGAACGCCTATCCGAAGGAGCTGTCCGGCGGCATGCGCCAGCGCGTCGGCCTGGCCCGCGCACTCGTTGTGCATCCGGACCTGCTGCTGATGGACGAGCCGTTTTCCGCCCTCGACGTGCTGACCGCGGAAAACCTGCGTACCGACCTTATCGAGCTCTGGTCCGAAAAGAAGCTGCCGGTGAAGGCAATGCTGATCGTCACGCACAACATCGAGGAAAGCGTCCTGATGTGCGACCGCATCCTGGTGTTTTCGTCGAACCCCGGCCGTGTCGCGCACGAGCTGATGGTGCCGTTCCCGCATCCGCGCAACCGTCATGACCCGGCCTTCCGCCAGTTCGTCGATCGCATCTATGGGCTGATGACCCGTCGCGAGATACCACCGCCGGTCAGTCTCGCCGCCGACGCCAAGGCAGTGGCCGCGCCGTTCAGTCAGTCCCTGCCCGATCTGCCGATGAACCTGATGGCCGGGCTGATGGAAACGCTGGCCGAGCAACCGTATCACGGACGTGCCGACCTGCCGCTGCTGGCCGGTGCACTGCAACTGGAACTGGACGACCTCCTGCCGCTTGGCGAAAGCCTGCAGATGCTGAAGTTCGCCGAGCTTGAGGAAGGCGACATCCGCCTGACCCCGGACGGGTTGCGCTTTGTCCAGGGAGACCTCGACGAGCGGAAGCAGATCCTCGGCACCAGCCTGATGAAAAACCTGCCGGTGGTGACGGCGATCCGCCAGGTGCTGGACGAGCGCTGGAACCACCGGGCGCGTGCGGAACGGTTCCGCGACGAACTCGAGGACCACATGTCGCCGGATTATGCCAGGCAGACCCTGCAGACGGTGATCAGTTGGGGCCGCTACGCCGAGCTGTTCGATTTCGACGAGGAAGCCGACCAGTTCTTCCTCGATGAAGACGACGACTGACGCCGGCGTTCAGCCGGCCTGACCGGCTTCAAGGTTTCCTGAGCCGATCGGCAAACTGCTTGCGGAATGCTTTGATTTTAGGTGCGATCACGACGCGGCAATAACCTGCTCCGGCATGCAGAGCGAAGTAGTCGATATGCTCCGCTTCGGCTGGATAGAACGTTGGCAGATCGGTGATTTCCGTCACGATCGGTCCGTTCCATAGTCCCGCGCCCGCGACCTCCCGCATGACCATCTCGGCTGTGCAGCGCTCTTCGTCGCGGCTGGTGAAGATCACCGAACGATACTGGCTGCCGACATCCGCACCCTGCCGATGGAGCGTCGTGGGGTCGTGAATTGCAAAGAACACGCGCAACAGATCGGCATAGGACACGGTTACTGGATCGTACTCGACCCTCACGACTTCCGCATGTCCGGTACGGCCGCTACAAACCTGGGTATAGGTCGGCAATGCACCGCCGCCGGCGTACCCCGAATATGCGGTCACTACGCCGTTCAACTCTTTGTAGATCGCCTCGAGACTCCAAAAGCATCCGCCGCCCAGGACCGCGACCGATATCGGCCGGTCAGCAACTGTCGTGGGTGAAGGAGAATCATCTGGCATGCTCTCACGTCAACATCGGACGCCGGTCGCAGTTGCGGCCAGGCCCCGCCGGCCATATGCGCCGACAGCCCAAGATCATGGCGACGATAAAGCCCCCGTACTCAACAAGCGGTGTAGTCGGAACCGTCTCGGTTATGAGACGCTTTACTCACGGCGTGAGCCGCTTATTCAGAGGGAAAACCAGATGTCCGACAACCCGCTCGAGAACGACCCCGCACGGGACGCACGGATCAAGGAGCGCGCGTACCACCTCTGGGAGGCCGACGGCAGCCCGCACGGACGGCACGACGAATACTGGGAGCGCGCCAGCGAGCTGATCGGCATGGAAGGCAGTATCGGGTTTGGCCAGCTACCCAACCCGACGACCCAGCCGGGATTCGATCCGAACCGGACCGAACCGGTCGAGGAAGCCTTCCTGCAGGATAATCTTGGCGAGTTTCCAGACCGCTTCGCCGACCAGGGTGAAGCCCATCCGACACCGATGACCCGGCCCGAGGCCCGCGCCAGCCTTGCCGAAGACCCCGATACCGGTGCAGCCGGCCTGGCTGCCGATGCCTCGGTCACAGCTCCCGTCGCCAAGCCTGCCCGTAGCAACCGTGCGCGTAAGCCATCCGCCAAAAGCTGACTCGGTTTCAGCGAGGAACCACGACGCCGCCTTCGTTCGGTGGCGTCTGTTCGGGCCGGATAATTGGCGTGGTCTCTGCCGGCATGGCAGGCGCCTTCACCTTCATTCCGGGATCTACCGTAGTCTGAGGGACGATAACGCCGGTCGAAGGAATCGTGCGATGCCCGGTCTGCACGGTCTCGGCCGGCGCAGCCTTGGTTGATGGCAGCGTCGCAGTCTGGGCAGATGCCGGCCCGGTTGCCAACAACGCTAGTCCGGATACTAGAAACATGAGGCCGGCCAGACCATGATGCGTCGGCGGCTGATTTCGATTGGCTTCCAAGGTTCCGCTCCTGTCCTGCAACCCCTGTCGAACGATCGGTTGCGACAGTGGTTTCGGCTTCCGGACGTGCTTTAGAACCGGTCGCGGAACCGTCCGGGCAAGCGCCACAACTCATCGCCACTGAGATGCAGGTCGATCCGGTAGAGGGCATTCGAGCGGGAGGCGACGCTATCGAGTACCCGATCCCGCCAGCCCGCCAGCACCGGGTCGTCCTGAAGCAGAGTGACGTTCGTCCGCTTCGGCAGGCCGGCCATTCCGCGCAACATGCCTTCCCACTGCCCGTCCGGCATCCGCTGGTGCGATCCGGCTTCCGGCGTGATCCAGGGCTGCTTGCGGGTCCGCCGCAACCTGGCAAGACCGGATGGCAGGTCGACATAGCGCAGGTGGAACAGGAACAGGTCGCTGAAGATCGGACCCGTATCGATGCAATGAAATCCAGGCGCCCAGGCGACCCGCCTGCGGATCAGCACCGGCTTGCACATGGCACTGCTGAAGCGAAGCCAGTCGCGCTGCAGCGCCACCTTGGCTGTCCAGTCCAGGGTCGGCTCCAGGTCCGGCACCTGCACCACATCGAAGCCCAGCGCCGTCACCACCTCGTTTTCGCCGACACCGGCGGCAAAGGTGAGCAGCGAGGCATGCGAGGCCGGGTCGGCCACCAGCAGTTCGTCGACGTCGGTGTAGATCACCGCATCATACCAGTTCAGCAACGACGCACAAAAATCCGAGACGAAGCCGCATCGCACGCTATCGTCCTGCGGTGAACGGGGGATGCGCACGACGCTCGCATCCTGCACCCGGGTCTGGGTAGTGCTGCCATCGGTCGATCCATGGTCCAGCACGAAGCAGTTTGCCGGCCCGATCTGGTCGCCATAATGACGCAACCATGCCGGCAGGAACGTCTCCTCGTTGAAGACCATGGTCACTGCGGCAAGCGGCGCTTTCATCGGAACGATGTTACAGTGAAACGACCTGGATGGGTAATTGGCTGCAGACGCAAACAGTCCGGCAGGCACTTGAACCGTTCGTCCCGGTCCTCCATACGATCGTTGCATGGCAACCATGCATTGGCACACGCCGCACCGGCAAACAGACGCGCCTGGAGCACACCCGGCATGAGCATCACGACCGGCTCCCGCTCCACCGGGCCCAGGACCGGCCGCTTCAGGCTCCGCAAGTCGCTGGCGCAGATCGAGGCCGAAACCGACTCGCACGGGCTGAAGCGCAGCCTCGGCCCGCTCAACCTCACCATGCTCGGTATCGGCTCGACGATCGGTGCGGGTATCTACGTCATGACCGGAACCGCGGCAGCCAACTATGCCGGCCCGGCTATCCTGCTCTCATTCCTGGTTGCCGGCCTCGCCTGCGTGTTTACCGCCCTCTCCTATGGCGAACTCGCCTCGACCATGCCGGTGAGCGGGTCGGCCTACACCTATGCCTATGCCTCGATGGGCGAGCTGGCCGCCTGGGTGGTCGGCTGGCTGCTGCTGCTGGAATACGGGATATCCTGCGCCGGCGTGGCTGCGGGCTTCTCGGGCTATGCGACCAGCCTGCTGCACGATTTCGGCGTCAATCTGCCTGCCTGGTGTTCGAGCGCCTTCATCCAGACGATCCCGGCCGCGAACGGCACCATGACGCTCAATATCGGCCACGGGCTCAACCTGGTCGGCGCGTTCGCCTCGGTCATCGTCACCATCCTGCTGGTCATCGGCGTGTCGGAGTCCGCCACCGTCAACAGCGTCATCGTGGTGCTGAAGGTGACGGTGCTGCTGGTGTTCGTGGCCCTCGGCATCAAGGCGATCCACCCTGCCAACTGGACGCCGTTCATTCCCGCCAACCAGGGCGGCTTCCGCTACGGCATCCCGGGCATCTTCCGCGCGGCCTCGGTCATTTTCTTCGCCTATGTCGGCTTCGAGGCGGTGTCCTGTGCCAGCGCCGAAGCCAAGAACCCCAGGCGCGACGTGCCGATCGGCATCATCAGCTCCCTGGCCGTCTGCACCGTCGTCTATATCTGCGTGGCCGCGGTCATGACCGGGGTCGTGCCCTACAAACAGCTCGGCGTCGCCGATCCGCTGGCGATCGCGGTCGACGCCATGGGCCAGCCCTGGCTCGCGCTGTTCGTCAAGATCGGCGCCGTGACCGGACTGTGTTCGGTGATGCTGGTGCTTCAGTACGGCCAGAGCCGGATCTTCTTCACCATCGCCCGCGACGGCCTGCTGCCGCGGGTGTTCTGCGTGCTGCACCCGCGTTTCCGCACCCCGTGGCTCGGCACCATCCTGCTCGGCATCGGCGTCGCGACCGCGACCGCGACACTGCCGATCGACATCATCAGCGACCTGGTCAGCCTCGGTACCACGGTCGCGTTCGGCATCGTCTGCTTCACGGTGATCTGGCAGCGCAACGCGATTCCCGACCTGAAGCCGCCCTTCCCGGTGCCGCTCGGCGCCATTCGCATCCGCGGTCTCTGGATCGGCATCGTGCCATCGCTCGGGATCCTGTTCAGCTTCGTCATGGCCGGACCGCTGCTGATCGATATGACGCGGGCGCTCCTGAACCACAATCCGGTGCCGGCGTTACTATTGCTGTCCTACGTCGCGCTGGGTGCGGTTTGCTATGCCGGCTATGGCTACCGTCATTCCCGATTGGCCCAGGAAACCGCGGCCGCGCGCAGTCTCGAAAGTTAGCCGACCATGCTGCTGAAACGCGTCTATCTGATTGCCGCCCTGATGCTGGTTGGGTTCATCGTTGCATCGATTAGCGTGTGGTCGCTGGCTTTCAACATGAACTCCGCCAACGTCCCGGCCTGGACACCGCACTGGATCACGGCGCGCCTGCCGATCCTGATCGGCGTGCTGATGATCGTCGGCGGTTTCCGCCTGCTGTCCCACACCCGCGTCGCCCGGCCGATGGACGAGATCGACGACGAGGACCGCACAATCTAGCCACACGCTCCCGGCCTCGGAGGCGACAGCGGTTTACGAAACGTACACTGCTTCCAGGATCGCATGATGAAGCCCGGCCGGCGTGAGACGCTCCGGTTCGACCCGAGACGAGCGTGTTTCGCCAGCGTCGAAACGAAGCATGACGAACGGCGTATCGCGGTCGGCGCCCGGCTCGATCACGCCGGGGATGGACGGGCGGTGATCGCCGAAAAACACCAGGGTCGCGCGCCGTCCATCCGCATCGAGTGCATCGATCAGGCGGTCCAGCAACGCATCGCCGGCGCACAGATGGTCCAGGTAGGCGTCCAGGCTCGTGCCGCCCGGGGCAAGCCGACCCGGCTTCCATGGCCCGTGATTCTCGATGGTCACCGCATAGATCAGTGCCGGCGCCACAGTCGTCCGGATCAACGTCTCCAGCTGGTCCCCGAGTGCCGTATCGCTGACATGCGGCCCCCGCTCGGACGCACCTTTGAAGGCGTCGAGCCCCAACATCCGGGTGAAGCCGACCGCGGGCATCAGGACGTCGCGACCGTAGAAGCTCAGATCGTGCGGATGCACGAACAGTGCGTGCTCGATCCGGTTGCGGAGACGCATCGGCAGGGCGGCCGAACTGTCGCGCGTCGCGGTCAGGAACGGGTCGAAGCGCCGGAAACCGAGGCTGTCTTCCTCACGGCCGAACAGCACGCCGTATTCCGTGCGCATCGTGTAGGCGCCGAAACCGCTGACGGCGAGCTTGCCCCAGCGACTTGCGCGACCCCGGGCGCGGGCAAGACCGGGTAGCTCGGGCATTCGCGCTGCGATCGTTGCCCCGAGTGTTTCAGGATCGGCAAAGGATTCGCATTGCACGACGACGACGAGCTCGGCAGGACACAGGCCATGGGAAATACCCAGAGCAGGCAGCGGAACCGGATCCGGTTGCTCGCGCCATCGGAGCCAGTACAACGAAAGCGTGGCAATCAGGCCATGCCGGGCGACATCGGCATCCATCGCCGGGCGTTCCATGAGATGGCGCCAGGGACCGATATGCTTCAGGCGATCCAGAACCAGCCAGCATGACAGGATGAGCCCGAGACCAACGGCGCGCGGCAACAGATCGCCTGTCCAGTTTCCGACCAGCAACCAGACCATCAACGCCAGCACGGCGACAAGTGCGGCCCGGGCAATCGGGGGAATGGCTCCGAGATAGAAACCTGGATGGCGCACCATCTCGCCAACGATCGCGAAATCGGTAAAAAGCAGCGGCTCGCCCAGGACGCGGCGCTTGACGTTCGACCCGACGACCACGCCGGTCAGCAGGATGATCGCGACAGTGACTGCCGTCGTCGGCCGGCCGGTAAGGCACAGCATCAGACCGGCGAACGATACCACCGGGCACAACCGGAACGGCACCGCGATCAGACTTCGCGGCAACCACATCATCCCGCTGGCGCGTCGTGGACGTGCCACCGGATCGAGCAACTCGACGGCCAGCCAGAGCACTACGAAATCGATCGTCCAGACGGCCAATTCCCCACTCAAATCAATTCCAATGAGCAAGCGAACACGCTCTTACGTCCTTGATCTCGATGCCTAACAGGGCCGGTGAAATCTGTCACCGCTCGATGAAAACGACCTGCCGGATAAGAAGCTGTCAGGACCGTGGGAACTGTTACACTCCGACCAAGCTCAGGTCTTAACGAGTGTTTACCGGAGTCTGAACACTGTCGATGCTTCCTGGCCTGGCTCCTTCCCTGCTGCTGACCCCGCCGTTTCAACGACGCATCCCGACTCTTGGACGAACACTTTGCGGATGGGCGGAGATCGAGCCCGAGCCCATCGGGGATGATGGTCCCACATCCCATCCGGTCGTAATTGCCCTGCATGAAGCCCGTGTCGGTGGCCGGTTCTGGAATTCGCGATCGCCCGCACTACGATCCGGGTTCGGCGTCACCCTGGTCTGCGTGCCGAACGACGCGGAGGCGGCAATGCGGCTCTGGAGACGTGCCGTTCAGGCGCAGGAAGCCGGCCGTCTGGCGCTGGTGTTGCCCCGACATCCGCGCGCAACCACTCGTTTTCGCCGTCTGCTGGATGAGGCCGGTCGTGCCGGCGCCCAGTTGATTCCGGCCGATGTCGACCCGCATATCCTGCTCGACCATGCGGTGGCACTGCACATCGACGCCATCGGCACGCTGTCGGCGCTCGCGCTGCTGCGCGGCCTGCCGGTGTCGCGCCTTCACGCCTCCGGCCATTCCATACAGGAAGATCCGGCGCGCGCCCTGGCGCTGCTTCTGTCCGCCACCCGCTACACCGATCCGTTTTCCGGCAATTCCATGACCGCCGAAGCGGCCATCGCACTGCTGGCCGATTGGCATCGCATCATGCTGGCGAATCGCGGCATCGCGGCCTGTGTCGGCATGTCCCTGTGGAAGCAGCGGCGTATTTCCCAACTGTTCGCGCGGGCCGACACGACCGGCAGTCCACCATTTCACAGACGGGCGCACGGTGCGGTGCGGGCGGCCGAGGAACAGCACGGCAGCATCGCCGTCTGGTCCACCCGTGTTCCCGCGGGACTCGTGGCGCAGGCCGCGGCGGCCGGCGTTCCGCTGGCCCGCGTCGAAGACGGCTTCATCCGGTCTCTCGGGCTGGGCAGCGACCTGCTGCCGCCCGCGTCCGTCATCGTCGACAAAACCGGCGTTTATTTCGATCCGTCCGGTCCGAGCGATCTCGAAGCCCTCCTGGCCATGCACAGCTTCGACGATCGGATCCGCCACCGTGCCGGCATGCTCATCGATCGGCTGGTTGCCGCCAACATCTCGAAATACGCCGTCGGCGGGAGCGCTCCGGCCCTGGACGCACCACCAGGCCGGCGGATCGTGCTGGTGCCGGGCCAAGTCGCCGACGATCTTTCGGTCAGGCTCGGCGGCGGCGCGATCAAGGATAACCTCGCACTGCTGCAGCAGGTGCGCACGACCGCGCCGGACGCCTTCATCGTCTATCGCCCGCATCCCGACGTGGTCGCCGGACACCGGCCCGGCGCACTGGCCGACGCCACGATCCTGCGCTTCGCCGACCGCATCAGCCGTGGCGGCGCGATGGCGCCCCTGATCGGATCGGTCGACGAGGTCCATACCCTGACGTCCCTGGCCGGCTTCGAGGCGCTGCTGCGTGGACGGCAGGTGTTCACCTATGGCCAGCCTTTCTACGCGGGCTGGGGACTGACCCAGGACCGTGGGCCGATACCGCGTCGGAACCGCTTGCTGACGATCGAGGAGTTGGTCGCGGCAACGCTGATCCTGTATCCACGTTATATCGATCCACGAACCCGGCTTCCCTGCGGTCCCGAGGTGCTGATTGACCGCCTTGCCGACACCGATCTCTGGCGCCCGACCATTCTAATGCGCCTGCGCCGCCTGCAGGGCCGGACCCGTCGCCGTATGCAGGCGATGCGTGCCCGATCCGCCGGCGGAAAGATCCACGGAGCTGCTGATGCCTGATATTCCGGCCCTCGACATCGTGCCCCGGCACGACCCGGCGCCTGGTCAGACCAGGACCGTCCTGCTGTTGCAGGGACTGATGGGGCCGTTCTTCCGCCGAATCGGGCAGGCGCTGAGCCGCGACGGCTACCGGGTATTCAAGGTCAATTTCAACGGCGGCGACCGGTTGTATTGGCGCCTGCCGGGCGGCATCGACTTCACCGGCAAGATGGCCGACTGGCCCGACACGCTGCAAACCATCCTGGTCGAGCGCGGCGTCACCGACGTTCTGCTGTTCGGCGATTGCCGGCCGCTGCACCGGGCCGCGATCGCCGTCTGCGCCCGCCTGCACATCCCCGTGCACGTGTTCGAGGAAGGCTATCTCCGGCCCGACTGGGTCACGCTCGAGCTCGGCGGCGTCAACGGTCATTCCAGCCTGCCGCGCGACCCGGACTACTACCGCGACCAGGCCAGCCGCCTGTTGCCTGCCCCGCCCCACCATCCGGTGCCATCGTCGTTCCGCACCCGCGCGCTGCAGGGAGTTGCCTACAACACTGCGGACCTCCTCACCCGCTGGCGGTTTCCCCACTGGGACAATTACCGCCCCTGGCATCCGCTGACCGAGGGCGTCGGGTGGCTGCGCAAGCTGTCGCGCCGGACTGCCGCGTCGGCCCGTACCGAACAGACGCTGTCCCTGCTGGCGAGCAGCGGCACCCCCTACATGTTGTTTCCGTTGCAGCTCGATGCGGACGCGCAGGTGCGGCTGCATTCCTCGTTCAGCAGCATGGCCGATGCGATCCGCCATGTGATCGCCTCGTTCGCCGGCAACGCGCCGGGCGAGCTGAACCTGGTCATCAAGGAGCACCCTCTCGATAACGGTGTCCGCGACTGGCGTGGCGAGGTGGTCATGCAGGCGGCGGCACATGGGGTCGGCGACCGGGTGCATTACCTGGAGAGAGGTGATATCGGGCTGCTGGTCCAGGCAGCCGAAGGGTTGGTGACCATAAACAGCACCACCGGCACGCTGGCGCTTGCCTGCGGCGTTCCGGTCATCACTCTCGGCCAGGCGGTTTACAATATCCGCGACATCACGTTCCAGGACACGCTCGATGCGTTCTGGAGCAATCCCGGCCACCCGGACGAACCGACGTTCGACGCCTACCGACGCGTCCTGATCGAGCGCTGCCTGATCGCCGGCGGCTTCTTTTCCGGCCCCGCGATCGACAAGCTGGTGGCCGGCGCGATCGCACGGCTGGAGGCGCACAGCCCGGTACACTTCGCCGAGGGATCGCGAGCTGCGCATGCAAGCAAGCAAGCCTTGCTGATTGAACGCAGCCGGCACCGCCGTCCGTTGGCCGGGCTGGCCAGGTCCCACGGTCCCTCGGCATGAACGCGCTTGGCCGTGCCGACATCCCGCCGTTTCTTACCCTCGACCTGTCCCGGCTGCTGTCCCGCGCCGGCGCGGCGGTGCCGACCGGCATCGACCGGGTCGAACTGGCCTATGCCGTCTACCTGCTGGCCCATGCGCCGGAGCGTACCGAGTTCGTTGCCCTGCATCCGCTCGGCCGTTTCGGCAGCCTGCCGTTCGATGCGACCGCACGCTTCGTGGAGGCACTCGCCGCGCGCTGGGATGCGGGCGCCACCGACGACACAATCGCCGTCCGGCTCGGCCGCCGGCTGCTGCACGGATTGATGCTGCCGCGAAGCGACCGCAACCCGTTCCGTCCGGACCGTGGCAACCTGCGGCGGCGCGTCTATCTATTATTGTCGCATCATCACCTGACCCGGCCTGCCGTGGTCGCTCAGGCGATCGCCAGACGCGGTGCAGCCTTTGTGCCGATGGTGCACGACCTGATCCCGCTCGAGTTCCCCGAATATTCCCGCGAGCGGGAGCCTGCCCGGCACGCATCCCGAATCGACACGGTCGTGCGCCAGGCGGATGCGGTGCTGGTGCCATCGGAGACGGTCCGTCGCTCGCTGTTGCCGTATCTGGAGCGGGCCGAGCGGTCGCACGTGCCGGTCTGGGTGATCCCGCATGGCGTCCATCTGCGTGCACTGCCGAAAATCGGAACCGGGCCGGGTGTGATGACGATGACGGGATCGACCCCGCATCCCTATTTCGTCTGCCTCGGCACCATCGAGGCGCGCAAGAATCACCTGCTGCTGCTCAACCTGTGGCGCCGACTGGTGGAGGAGCAGGGCGAACGGGCGCCGCATCTAATCCTGATCGGCAAGCGTGGTTGGGAAAACGAGCAGGTGCTCGACATGATCGAGCGCTGCCCCGCGTTGCAGGGCGTGGTGAAGGAACACAACGCCCTCCCCGACGAGGACGTGGTGCGCCTTCTGAAGGGCGCGCGGGCGTTGCTGTTTCCCTCCTTTGCGGAAGGCTATGGTCTTCCCTTGTCCGAGGCGCTGTCGCTGGGCGTGCCGGCCATCTGTTCCGACATCCCGGTGTTCCGCGAAGTTGGCGACGGACTCCCTACCCTGCTCGACCCGCTCGACACGATGGCCTGGAAACGAACGATCGAGGCGTTCACCGGCGACGACCCGGACCGCGCCGCACAATGCGAAGCGCTCCGAGATTTGCCGGTTCCCGGCTGGAACGACAGCGTCCGGGCCGCTATGAGTTTGGTCGATAGATATGCCTACGACGCAACCGTGTTCGCACGGGCGTGACGAGACGATGAATAGCCTCAATCAACGCAGGCTGCGTCGCAGCTCGATCCATTCTTGTAGCACATCGCGCAAAGTCTATTTCGTATCAGACGAAACTTCGACAACGACTCTTATCAAAGGTCGTTCGACGAACCCGGATAGTCCGGCGACCGGAACGCGGAGTCCGGTCATACGGGCTGGGTTCGTCGGAGCTAACTCAGCGTGCCGAAATGTTGGCCACCAAGCTCGACATCGTCGGCGCGGTCTGGTGTGCACGATGACGGGCCAGATCCGCCTCGACCATCTCGGCGATCATGGTTTCCAGGCCGGTGGTAGCCTGCCAGCCAAGCTTGGCCTTGGCCTTCGAGGCATCGCCCAGCAGCACATCCACTTCGGCCGGCCGGATCAGGTCGGAGCGCGTAACCACATGATCCTGGTAGTTCAGCCCGGCGTGCGAAAAGGCGATGCGGCACAACTCGCGGATCGAGGTGGTGCGGCCGGTGGCGACCACGTAGTCGTCGGCCACGTCCTGCTGCAGCATCAGCCACATCGCTTCGACATAGTCGCGCGCATGGCCCCAGTCGCGGGTGGCATCGAGGTTGCCGAGCGGCAGTTGCGTGGCCAGTCCGAGCTTGATGCGGGCCACGCCGTCGGTGACCTTGCGGGTCACGAACTCGATGCCGCGCA
>JBPBQO010000132.1:0-48248 GCA_050954785.1 Janthinobacterium lividum
CGGCGCCCAGTGCCAGCAGCAGTCGCGCAGCGGGCGCGGCCGGGCGGCTGAGCGCTGCCAGGCCCAACCTGACCCCGACACGGGCTACACCCGGACGAGGCGCGGGCCTCGGGATGGCACGGGCAAGCCTGGTCAACGCCCAGCCAGCCAGGCGGAAACCGATAAGGACGATCGCCGAGACGACGCAGAAGCCCAGTGCAAGCCTCCGGTCGGGCGAGGTCAGCACGGCGAGCAGGACCAGCAACGCCGATAGCGCGACCAGCCCGGCGACGGTCCGGGGGCGTCGTCCGACCCGATATGTCGATCCGCCGGCGGGACCCCGGAACAGGACCGCGGGCGGCACCGAAATCGCACGCGACAGCGGGGCCAGGGTGAACAGGGACGCGACGACGATGCCGAAGATCGAGGCCAGCGCGACCGGTGCCCATTGCAGTCCGCCTTGCGGTGCCACCGGCAGCAGCCCGGACAGCAACTGCACGGCGATCGGCGGCAGCACCAGCCCGACGACGGCGCCGAGGATGATGCCGGCGGCACACAGCCCCCCGACCTGGAGGCCGAACACCAGCACGGCCAGCACCGGCGGCGCGCCGAGCGAACGCAGCACGGCGATGGTTTCGGTGCGCGAGTCCAGCCAACTGGAAACGCCGGCGGCCACGCCCATTCCACCCAGCAGCAGGGCGGCCAGGGCAATCAACGTCATGAACAAGGCGACCTGATCGACCACGCGGGTCAGCGCCGGTGCGGCGTCGTCGATGTCGCGGATGTGCCAGGCCTGGCCGGGGAAGCGGGTTTCCACCTCCTGTGCGAGACCGCGAGACCGGGCGAGACGGGAAGCAGCGGTTTCGGCCCGGTCCAGCTCGGGCAGCACGACGCGCAGCGAGGTCGTCAGCAAGGCGCCGGGCCGCTCCAGGCCAGCCGCTGCCAGGGCGGATCGGGCAATCAGGATCGACGGTGCCAGTGCCGCCTGGCCGCCGGCATCCGGCAGCCGGTCCAGCGACGGTCCAAGACGAAAGAAGGTGTCGCCGAGGCGGAGCCTGGTGCCGGAGCTGGCGCCGAGGCGGTCGATGATCAGCGGATCGGCCAGCAGGCCGGGCTCGCCGCCGGCGCCGGCCAGTGCGCCGGCCAGCGTGCCGGTTCCGCCGAGCGCCACCTGACCCACCAGCGGATAAGCTGCGTCAACGGCGTTCAGCTCGACCAGCATGCGGCGCCCGGCGGAACCGTAGATCATCGAGCGCATGCGGATGACCTCCGAGGTGCGCGTACCCCGGGAGTGCAGGAAGCTGGAGAGCTCGGCCGGGAGCGGGTCGCTGCTCTCGATCGCCAGGTCGCCGCCGAGAATGGCGCGGCGTTGCTCGGCCACGCCGGACTGGATCGCGTCGCGCAGGCCGCCGATGGTGCCGATCGCGGCGACTCCAAGTGCCAAGCAGAGCAAGACGATACCCATGCCGCGCAACAGCCCGGTGCCGCCACGCCAGTCGCGCAGGGCCAGACGAAGCGCCAGGCGAAGGGTAGAGGCCACTCCGGTGCGTGGCGTCGGGTGCGCTACGAGTGCCGGCGACCGGGTTTCGCTCACGCGCCAGTCTCGCCGGCCGCATGGAGTTGCCCGTCCGACACGACGAGCTGGCGATCGCAGCGCGCGGCCAGCGCAGGATCATGGGTAATCAGCAGCAAGGCGGTGCCCTGCTGGCGCTGCATCTCGAACAGGAGCGACTGCACGCTCTCGCCGGTGCGCACGTCCAGGTTGCCGGTCGGCTCGTCGGCCAGCAGCAGCGCCGGTCGCGGGGCGAAGGCGCGGGCCAGCGCCACCCGCTGCTGCTCGCCGCCGGAAAGCTGGCCGGGCAGATGTCCGAGACGGTGGCCGAGGCCGACCTGGCGCAAGGCGGCTTCGGCGGTCTCGAAGGCACCCTCCTGCCCCGCGAGTTCCAGTGGCACGGCGACGTTCTCGAGCGCGGTCATGGTCGGGATCAGGTGGAAGGACTGGAACACGATGCCGATGCGCCGGCCGCGAAAACGGGCCCGCTCGTCCTCGTCCAGGCTGGCGAGGTCGATGCCGTCGACCAGTACATGGCCCCGCGTCGGACGCTCGAGCCCGGCAAGAAGCATGAGCAGGCTGGTCTTGCCGGAGCCGGACGGGCCGACGATGCCCACGGATTCTCCTGCCGACACGGCGAGGGACATGCCGCGCACGATATCCAGGGCATCGGACGAACGTTCGCCGACCGTGGCAGCGGGCGCACGCGACAGCCGCAACGCCCGACGCCATCCCGCGTTGACGGCGACCGGGCGGGATTGCACCGTCAGCCAGAGGTCGCGCGCTTCGACGAGAGCCGGGCGATCGTCCCGAGGCGTCGCCGATCGATCACGTTGGGGCATATGTCCATCCATGAATGTTCCATATGGCCGTATGTCGCGCCGCACCAAGGGAGTGCCACGCATGCGGCGGCTGGCTGGCGCATCCGTGTTGGCGATGATGCTGCTCGGACCACATGGGCCGGCTGCCGCGTCCGTGGTGGCGGCCGCTTCAACCCAGCAGGCAGCCATGCCCCAACCTGAGCGCACGATGCCTGAGCGCACGATCCGGATCCTGGCACTCGGGGATTCGCTGACCGCCGGCTATGGGCTGCCGCATGACCAGGGCTTCGTGGCGCGTCTGCAGGCGGCCCTCGACAAGGCGGGCGCGCATGCGACGCTGCTCGATGCCGGGGTTTCCGGCGATACCAGTGCCGGCGGGCTGGCCCGGCTGGACTGGGCGCTCGGCGACCATCCGGATGCGGCGATCGTCGAGCTCGGTGCCAATGACGGACTGCGCGGACTCGATCCGGGCCAGATGGAGCATAATCTGGGCGCGATCCTGGACCGGTTGGCGGCGCTGCACATCCCGGTGCTGTTCAGCGGAATGTTCGCACCGCCCAATCTCGGAGCGTCGTATGGGCGGGCATTCCGCACAGTGTTCGACCGGCTGTCCCGCCGGCCGGGGCTGATCTACGACCCCTTCTTTCTGCAGGACGTGGCCGGCAATCATGCGCTGAACCAGGCGGACGGAATGCATCCGGCACCTGCCGGCGTGGCGATCATCGTGCGGCGGATCACGCCGCTGGTTTTAAAACTGGTGCAGACCGCGCGGAACATGCCAACGCATTAAAGCACTGCCCACCATCGACCAGATCAGGCCGTCCTTGAATGCACCTTCGACGGCATGACAAGGCCCGGCCCGATCAGGACGTCGCTGCTGAATACCGTCCACATGTCGTTGCACCACAACGGCGATGAGCCGGTGGACTACGAAAAGTCTTCAGAACAGCTCGATATGAGTCTTGAAGCCAAGCAGTGCCGCATCGTGCAGGTTCGTCTGCGCGTTCGGCCGGATGAAGTACTGGAAATCCGGTGCGAAGGTGACGCCGCGCATTACGTGGATCTGGTAGGTCGCCTCGATATCCATGGTGTGGCTCTGGATGCCGGGCCTGCTGTCGTTATAGAACTGCCCGCCATTACCGGTGATAGGCAGGCCGAGTTCCTGCTGCAGTTCCTCGGTCCGGGTCAGCGCGTTCGACACCTGCATGTAGCTGAACGCCACGCCGACCAGGTCCTTGGGCCGCGCCTTCCAGAATCCCTGGTCGAGCATGGCGAACTCGTATTGGTTGTTGCGCGTCGAAGTGGACGGGTCATTGTGGTAGAAGCCGCCGAGCGCGATCAGGCCATTGGTGTCGCCCGGCCCGTTGCGCAGCAGCATCTGGTCGAACAGTACCCAGGCAGCCGTGGTACCCTTACGCTGGCGTGGCGCCAGCCCGGTCTGGCCGAGTGCGCTGCCATTGACGTCGAAATAGCCGTCATTATGGTTCTGGTTGTCATAGGCGAAACCGAGCTTGTAGTGGCCCGGCAGCTTGTCCGGCCCGAACGCCGGCTCGTAGCCGAGTTCGACCGGAAATGCCTCGCCGTTGATCTGCGACGAGCTGAACCGGAAGCCCGACCGAAAGCCATTGGTGGCACTATAGATGTTGGCCTCGGCAAAGAAGATACCAGTCTGGATATAGGTGCTCTTGGTCGGGCGCACGCGCAGCCGGGTCGCCCAGCCGCCATCCGGATAGGACGAGTGGGTCAGGTTGTCGGACGACGCCTTCGGATTGCCGCAGAACGAGTTGTTCATGAAATTACAGTAGAGCGGAGAGGCGGAAAAATCGTTCAGGAACGGTATGCGGCCGGCTGTCACGTCGAGGCGACCGCCTGCCACCGTCTCCTCGGCATAGGCGTAAACCAGGTGGACGGCGACGTTGCCGCCGGAGCCGTAGATCTCCTGGCTCGGGTTGAGATTGTCGCCGAAAATCCGGCTCGCCGGGATACCGTAGCGGCCGACCACGACGCTATGCGTGGAAAAACCGGTCAGCCCCGCCAGGCGCTGCCAGTCGATATCGGTCTCGAACGCATACTGCCCGGCGTTGGTAGAGCCCTTGCGCGGACCGGAAATAATGCCGGAGAACTCGTTGGTGTCATCGAGCAAGAGGTCGACGCCCGCCTTACGCAGGTCACCGATCCCGAACAGGTCGCCCAATAGCGATTCCGGCGCCGGCAGAGGAGGTACCGCGGTGACGTTGACCGGTAGCGCGACACCCAGCGGGGTCGAGACGCGGGCACTCGGATTGATGGAGGTCTGCGCCCCTGCAGGAGTGGCTTCGAGAGCGATCGGCAAGGTCAGAACACTCGCGGCCGCTATCATGGTCCTGAAGCGGTGGCTCGCGCGCATCGCGCCGGTCTCGGTCATGGTCTCTCTCCAGGGTAACACGCCGGATGGTACACCGTCGCGGTTCATGGCTTTGCCGAGGTTGTGGCAGGTCGACACCCAACCGTCCGCCGATTTGGCACCTCAGGCGAAACACAATGCTTGATTGTTGCAGCATTGCCGCACTTGTCTCGAGACGGTTCAGTATCTACCGAGGAACATGTCGAATCTGGTGGTTCGATAACAATCCTGTTGGTCTGCGCGTGGAATTGCGGGAACCAATGGCATGGACGATAGAAAACCGCTGTCGACACGACCGGCACGGCCACGATCTACCCAGGCGCATCAAGAACGCTGTCTAGCGGCTGCCGGCGTCCCAGAACGCTGTTTCCAGTCGAACGGCGGTCCGGAAATCGCGGAGCAGCAGCGGGAACCGATCGGCAGCGCCGCGGGTGGCGCCAAGCGATTCCAGCCGGGCAAGTCCATCGCGGACCAGGTCGTGGTAGGCGCTGCCGGAATAGGTCTGGATCCAGTCGTAATACGGGTTGCCGTCACGTCTGGTCGCGGGGTCCGCTGCAATACGCGAGCCGATTTCGCCGTAGCCGACCAGGCAGGCGGATAGCACCACCATCAGGTCGAGCAGGTCGCCGGCCTGCGCGCGGTCCAGCAGGAAACCCGAATAGGCCAGCAACTCGAGCGACTGCGGCTCGGCCTGCAGCGCCGCTTCGTCGAGGCCCCACTGTGCGCAATAGGACACGTGGATGGTCAGCTCGCCCAGCAGCAGGCCGGCGACGATGCCGGACGCGGTGCGCATGCCCTCCAGCGTGTCGCTCTTGTAGATCGCCAGCGCGTAGCAGCGTGCATACTGCAGGAGGTAGAGATAATCCTGCACCAGGTAGCGCTTGAACCGCTCCGGCTCCAGTGTGCCGTCGGCAAGGCCGCGTACGAACGGATGGTCGATATAGGCATCCCACTCGGCGCCGGCTTCCCGCCGCAGCCGGCCGAACAGGCCCTGGGTGATGCTCGGCATCGCGGTCTCGGCATTCCACGCCATGCGTCTTTTCTCCTGCTGGCGACCGACGAGGCCTGCCATGGCCGGCAGCATCGCACGGAATCTGGCCCGGGCGCGCGACCCCCGCTATCCTCACCCCATGCCTGCATCGGTCCCCGCGCCTTGTGAACAGACGGCGATAGCCGAGCCGAGCCTGCCCGGGCTGCTGTTCGAGCGGCTGAGCCTGCATTACGGCGGGCGCGTCATCTTCAGCGATCTCGACCTGCTGGTGCGCGGCGGCGAGTTCGTGGTGCTGCTGGGAGCCAGCGGCGTCGGCAAGAGCAGCCTGTTGCGGATCGCCGCCGGCCTGGCCAGACCGGAGACCGGCCGCGTCGTCGCCACCGACGGGCTCGGGCTGGCCGGCCGGATCGCCTACATGGCGCAGCAGGACCTGCTCTATCCGTGGCTGAACGTGCTCCGGAACGTCATGCTCGGGTCGCATCTGCGCGGCGAGGCGCGCGACCCGGACCGGGCGCTGCATCTGCTGGAACGGGTCGGGCTGGTGGACCGCGCCCGGGCGCTGCCGTCCGAACTGTCCGGCGGCATGCGCCAGCGTGTGGCGATCGCGCGCACCCTCTACGAGGACCGGCCGATCGTGCTGATGGACGAGCCGTTCTCCGCCCTCGACACCCTCACCCGCACCCGCGTGCAGGATCTCGCGGCCGAGCTGCTGGTCGGCCGCACCGTGCTGCTGATCACCCACGATCCGCTGGAGGCATGCAGGCTCGGGCATCATCTGGTGGTGCTGTCCGGCGAGCCGGCGACGCTCGGGGCGCCGATCTCGATCGATGGCCCGGTTCCGCGCGCGCTCGACGATCCCGAACTGCTGCGCACGCAGGGCCGTCTGATGCGCGCGCTGTCCGAGGTGCCGGCACGATGAGCCGGCTGGCGAACGCCGGTAGGCCGCTGATCACGCTGGGGGTGCTGGTCCTGGTGTGGTGGATCGTAAGCCGGGGCGCGGCAGTGCCGTCCTACCTGCTGCCCGATCCGGCATCCGTCGCCCGCGCGTTATGGAGCCAGCGCACCCTGCTGATGTGGAGCACGCTCACCACCTTCAGCGAAACCGTGCTCGGGCTGCTGATCGGCACGCTGTTGGGCGCGTCCTGCGCGCTGGCGATCGTGTTCTCGCCGTTCCTGCAACGCTGGCTGATGCCGGTATTGCTGGTAAGCCAGGCGGTGCCGGTGTTCGCGCTGGCGCCGCTGCTGGTGCTGTGGTTCGGCTTCGGCATGAGCTCGAAGGTGGTGATGGCGGTGCTGGTGATCTTCTTCCCGATCACCGCGTCGCTGTCGGACGGGCTGCGACGGACCGACCAGGGCTGGATCGACCTGGCCCGCACGATGAATGCGCGGCCGCTCTCGATCCTGCGGCATGTGAGGTTCCCGGCCGCCCTGCCCGCGTTCGGCTCCGGGCTTCGCGTGGCGACCGCGATCGCGCCGATCGGTGCGGTGGTGGGCGAATGGGTGGGTGCGTCGTCGGGGCTCGGCTACGTCATGCTGAATGCCAACGCGCGTATCCAGACCGACGTGATGTTCGCGGCCCTGCTGGTGCTGGCGATGATGACCATCCTGTTGTGGACAGCGATCGACCGGGTGCTGCGGCGCGTGCTGCACTGGGCGCCGGACACGACCGGCGGCCCTGGCTGATACGGACCGGATGCAACGGACGCCGCCATGGTTGCGGTGGCAGGTGATCCCGGCCGCGAGGCTTCGGCCCATGCGCAGGACCGGTTGAAGGTCATTCTGTCGTCCTACACGGTCTATCTCGATCTCTGGATCTGCGGGCTCGATGGCCGGGTTCTGGCGCATGGCAGGCCGGATCGCTTCCCCGGCGTCGCGGCGCTGGACGTGTCCAGGGAAAGCTGGTTCCGGCAGGCGCTGGAAACCAGGAGCGGAGAGGCATTCGCCGTAGCCGATGTCGCTGCCTGCGCAGGCCTGAACGGCGCCCTGGTGGCGACCTACGCGGCGGCGATTCGCGAGGGCGGTTCGTCGCATGGCCGGATTATCGGCGTGCTCGCCATCCATTTCGACTGGTCGCCGCAGGCCCAGGCGATCGTGGACGGGGCCCGCCTCGGCCTCGATGAAAAACGCCGCACGCATGTCCTGTTGCTGGATGCCGGCCACCGCGTCCTGGCGGCGAACGACCGGGCGGGCGTGCTGCACGAAACCGTGGCGCTCGACACAAGGGGCAAGGAGGCCGGGAGCTACCGGGACAGGGACGGCGGCATGGTCGCCTTCCATCGCACGCCCGGCTAAGAAACGTACCGCGGTCTCGGATGGTACGGCGTCATTCTGCAGCGACCGGCAGGAACCGCCTCCTGAAATATAGATGACCGGTCATCAGCAGCCATGGCTGCCGATATTCGCCACAGGGTGTTCGTGAGCGGTCGCTCGAGGCCAGCGTAACGACCTTCAGCACGTCATGCTGCGCATAGAAAAAGGCCTGTTCGTGACCTTTGGCCGCTATGAGTGGCGAGCGCGGTTAGGCTTGCGAATGGGGTGTGCAACATATTTTACCTATGCCCAGTCGCCTACCGGACCCCAACGACCCGTAACCGAACAGCTTGGCATGCCGTTTCGCTACGTGCGCCGTTGGTGCCGGGCCGGGGTCAGGCGTCGACTGTCACCCGCTGCGACACTGCGACCTTCCGGCGCACGAACATCCGGACGGCTGTATAGAATGCGGGCGTGAACAGCAGGCCGAAGCAGGTGACGCCGAGCATCCCGAAGAATACCGCGGTGCCGAGGGATTGGCGCATTTCGGAGCCTGAGCCGGTCGCCACCGCGAGTGGTACCACACCCATGATGAAGGCGAGAGACGTCATCAGGATCGGGCGGAGGCGAGTGCGCGCCGCGTGAATGGCGGCGCGATCGGGAGAGGCACCCGCATCCTCCTCCTGCTTGGCGAATTCCACGATCAGGATCGCGTTCTTGGCCGCAAGGCCGACCAGAACCACGAAACCGATCTGCGCGAGGATGTCGATCGGCATGCCGCGCAGCGAGAGGCCGGTGACGGAGGCAAGAAGACACATCGGCACGATCAGGATGACCGCGAGCGGCAGACGCCAACTTTCGTATAGTGCTGCAAGAACCAGGAACACGAACAGAGCGGAGGCGCCGAACACCAGCAGGGTGGGGATACCTTGCTGCTGCTGCTGATAGGCAAGCTCGGTCCACTCGAAGCCGATGCCGGGCGGCAGCACCTGGTGGGCGAGTTGCTCCATGTGTGCGAGCGACGTACCGGTGGCAACGCCAGGTGCCGCCGCCCCCATGATCTCGGCCGCCGGAAAGAGGTCGTAGCGCGGCACGCGGTAAGGCGCGGTCTGGCGCGTGATACGAGCTACGGTTCCGATCGGCACCATCTCACCGGCTGAATTCCGTGCCTTCAGGCGGGTGATGTCGCTCACGTCACGACGATACGCGCCGTCGGCCTGCGCAATGACCTCGTAGGTACGGCCGAGATAGTTGAAGTCGTTGACGTATTGCGAGCCCAGATAGACCTGCATCGCATCGAACACGTCGTTCGGCGTAAGCCCGACTTTCTCGGCCTTCTCGCGGTCGATGTCGGCGTAGACGGACGGGGTGCGGGTGCTGAACAGGGTGAAGACGCCAGCGAACGAGGGATCGTGATTGGCGGCGGCGACCAGCTTGTTCGCAGCGGCGGCCAGTGCATCGGGCCCCAGTCCCGCGCGGTCCTGCAACATCATCTTGAACCCGCCCGCAGTGCCGAGGCCCGGCACCGGCGGCGGCGGGATGGTGAGCACGAAGGCGCCCTGAATGACCGATAGACGACGGCGCAGATCGGCGAGCACCGTGGTGGCCGTCACACCAGGGATGTGATGGTTATAGAGCGTGGGCAACCCGGAGAAGATCGTGCCGGCATTCGACGAGACGGTGAACGTCGTCGCATCCAGCCCGGCGAAGGGCGCGACATGCTCGACGCCGCGGGTGTTCATGATGATGTCGATGGCCTGCTTGACGACAGCCTGGGTCCTGTCGAGCGTCGCACCGGGCGGCAACTGTACTACCGTAATCAGATAGCCCTGGTCCTGCTCCGGGATGAATCCGGTCGGCGTGCGCGAGAACTGGATCCCTGCCACGACGATCAGCAGGACGTAGACCGCGATGACAGCGCCAAGCAGGTGCACGAGCCGGCTCGTCAAACGTCCATACAGGTTCGACAGGCGTTCGAAACCTGCGTTGAACCGTCCGAAGAAGCCGGCGACGGCACGCGCCGCGATCGAGCGGTTGCCGTGATGCTCCTGATGCGGCTTGAACAGCAGGGCGCAGAGTGCCGGACTCAGCGTCAGGGAAACCAGGCACGAAATTACGGTCGACGCCGAGATCGTCACCGCGAACTGGCGAAAGAATTCGCCGCTGATCCCGGACAGGAAGGCAGTCGGGACGAACACGGCGCACAGCGTCAGCGCGATGGCGATAAGCGCGCCGCCCACCTCGTCCATGGTGCGATGCGCAGCCTCTTTCGGTTCCATGCCGAGGCGGATGTTGCGCTCGACGTTTTCCACCACGACGATCGCATCGTCGACGACGATACCGACCGCGAGCACGAGGCCGAACAGGGACAGGTTGTTGAGCGATATGCCGACGGCCGCAAGGATCGTGAACGTGCCGATCAGTGAGACCGGAATGGCGATCACCGGAATAAGCGAGGCACGCCAGGTCTGCAGGAAGAGGATCACCACTCCCACGACGAGAAGAATCGCGATGAAGATCGTCTCGATGACCTCGTGCACGGATTTCGCGACAAAGATCGTCGGGTCGTAGATGATCTGGTAGCCAACTCCGGCCGGGAAGTCCTTCGAAAGGTTCTTCATCGTCGACAGGACCTCGTGCTCGACTGCGAGCGAATTGGCGCCCGGCTGCGCGAAGATCAGCACCGGCAGGCCGGGGCCGCGGTCCGCATAGGCGGTCGCTCCGTAGTCGGCCGCGCCGATCGTCGCCCGTCCGACGTCGCGGAGCCGCGTCACGCGCCCGGCGCCGTCGTTCTTGATGATCACGTTGTCGAACTGCTCCGGTGTCGACAGCCGGCCCAGCGTCTGCACGTTCAACTGGTAGGCTTCGTGCGTGGGTAGCGGCGGCTGGTTCAGGATGCCGGCGGAAACCTGGATGTTCTGTGCCCGGAGCGCTGCAAGCACCTCGCCTGCATTCAGGTGATAGGCGGCGATCCGGTCCGGATCGAGCCAGATCCGCATCGCATAGTCGCGCGTTCCGAACAGCTGGACGTCGCCGACACCGGCAAGCCGCGCCAGCATGTCCTTCACGTGCAGCGTGGCGTAGTTCGACAGATAGAGGGTGTCGCGCGACTTGTCGGGTGACATCAGATGGACAGCCAGCAGGATGTTCGGTGTCGATTTCCTGACCTGGACGCCGAGGCGCTGGACATCGTCGGGGAGGCGCGGCTGCGCGTCCTCGACACGATTCTGCGTCAGCATCTGCGCGACGTTGAGGTCGGTGCCGATCTTGAAGGTGACGGTGATGGTGAGCTTGCCGTCGCCCGTCGACTGGCTGCTCATGTAGAGCATGTTCTCGACGCCGTTGATCGATTGCTCGAGCGGCGTTGCGACCGTCTTGCTGACGATCTCGGCTGACGCACCCGGATAGGTCGTCGTGATCTGGACGGTCGGCGGAACGATCTCGGGATATTGCGCAATCGGCAGGGTGAAGAGCGCGCCGAGGCCGATCAGCGTCACGAACGCGCTGAATACGGTGGCCAGGATCGGCCGTTCGATGAAGACGTGGGAGAGGCGCATGGTCGTGCCCTTCGATTCTGCTCGAGCTCAGTCGCGGCTGTCGTCGGCGGCAAGATAGATCGCGCTCGCAGTCGGCGTGACCTTGGTGCCGGGCATTGCGTGCATCACCCCGTCGACGATCACCCGATCGGTCGGCAGGAGACCGCTCTGCACGACGCGAAGTCCTTTATAGAGGGCCCCCACCTCGACCGGCTTGGAGATCACGGTCCCGTCCGGTCCGACCGTGAGCACGATCGACTGCGACTGGTCGAGCATCACTGCCTGGTCCGGCACGAGCAGGGCCGGTGAAGGATGTCCGATCTCGACCACCAGCCGCGCGAACTCGCCGGGTACCAGGAACAGGTCGTGATTGGCGACGACCGCGCGTGCGTGGATCGTGCCGCTGCTGCGGTCCAGGGTGTTGTCGATGAAGTCGAGCGTACCGGTATGGTCCGCATGCTTCTCGTCCCCGAGCCGGAACCGCACCGTCTCACCGAGCTGCCCCGGTGCATGGGCGCGCTGGAAGGCGAGGAAATCGTTCTCGCTCATGTCGAAATCCAGATGGATCGGGTCGAGCGACACGACCGTCGCGAGCAGAGTGGTGGCACTCGCTCCGGCGCGGCTGCCGCTGACGAGACTGCGCACCGAGACCTGGTGGTCGTTGATCCGCCCGTCGAACGGCGCGGTAACGCGGCAATATTCGAGGTCGAGCTGGGCGTCGCGGACCGTTTCTTCCGCGGTCGCGAGCGCCGCGGTGGCGCCCCGCAACTCGTTGGACCGCTGGTCGACGTTCTCGGCGGTGCCGAAGTCGGTGTGCTTGAGCTGCTGTGCGCGCCAGAGCTGGGAGTTGGCCAGGTCGAGACGAGCCTTCGCGGTCTGGACGGAGGCGACGGCACTCGCAAGGCGAATATCGTAAGGGCGCGGATCGATGACGAACAGGAGGTCGTCCTTGTGAACGATCTGCCCGTCCGTGAAATGGATCTCGGAAAGCGTGCCGCCCACCTGGGCGCGCAGTTCGACGCGGTCGACAGCGGAGAATTGTCCCAGCAGGTGTAGCTCCTGGGAAACGTCCTGACGGAGCGGCTCGCTGACCATCACGGAGGGTGGCGGCGGTGGCGGCTGGAGCGCATGGCTCGGCTTTCCAGCTCCATCGAGCATCAGAAACCCAGTGGAGAGGGCCAGAACCGCCAGAACCGTCGAGCCGGCCAGAACACGGCGGCCGCCACTGCGAGAACCGGGTGCGGAATGGCCGGCCGCAAATTCGGCCTTCTTGATTGTTTCGATTTCGTTCATACTATTGAACCTATGCCTCACCGAAAAGTGCGCGATTAAAAGTTATTATACCGTTCGGTATCAAAACTGGACGGTCGCCGTCAAGCGTTGTATGTCGAGAGCAACGGCGCCGCCGGAGACGCAAGGGGACAATCGGCGGTGGGACGGCACAAGAAATTCGATCCGGACATCGCACTTGCAGCCGCTCTGGATGTGTTCCGTCGGCAGGGCTTCGAGGGCACATCCCTCACCGACCTGACGAGTGCGATGGGGATTCAGCGGCCCAGCCTGTATGCGGCATTCGGCAGCAAGGAGGAACTATTCCGGAAGGCATTGGAGCGGTACCGGTCGGAGTGTCCGGTTTTCGGCACGACGGTCCTTGCCGAAACCAGCGCACGGAGCGTTGCCGAACGGCTGCTCTACAGCTCCGCGGATCAGCAGACCGAAGGCCCGCAATCGCCAGGGTGCCTGATCACTTTGGGCGCTCTGCTCTGCTCCGACGAGCATCTCTCCGTTCGGCAACTGCTGGCCGACACAAGGCAGAAGACGCAGGAAGCGTTGCAATTCCGTTTTGATCTGGCCGTAACGGAAGGCGAACTACCTGCCGATACGGATACCGGGTCGCTTGCCCGCTACCTGATGGCGGTCATTCACGGCATGGCGGTCATGGCCGCTTCAGGAACGAGCCGGAGTGCGCTGCGCGATGTCGCCGCGTTCGCGTTGCGTGCCTGGCCAACGATGCCGGACTGTTGTCAAAAGGCTGTTCCTCGCACGGTGTAGATCCAGCACGACTGACTGTGGCATGCCGCGCGAGCTCCAGTGCGTCATCGACGACCGGATGTGTCGATGCCCGAAAATCGACATCAACTTCATTCGCTTGACCTTGCTCAAGTTGATGCAAAGAGCCTG
Organism: Janthinobacterium lividum; assembly: GCA_050954785.1. GTDB lineage: Bacteria > Pseudomonadota > Alphaproteobacteria > Acetobacterales > Acetobacteraceae > Lichenicola. The sequence goes on from JBPBQO010000132.1 coordinate 13,694, forward strand.
TTTCTGAACGCTGCGGAATGGCCGCTCCGATTCAAGCAACGGATCTCCCGGCACTATGGAGGATCGCCAGTTTGGCCGGTGGCAGCTTTCGACCATTATCCGCGATCCCGTTCATGCGAAGCACGCCCCGAAAACTGCGATAAGTCCGGAGCATGACGTAGCGAGACTTCAGAGGGGTAGAGCCGTAGTAAGCTTGATCCGTTGCAAAGGAATGTCAGTCTTGAGGCTTTGCACGCCATTGATGCGAGCAAGTTTCTCGGCTTGGAAGCGGCGATAGGCATCGAGGTCGCGCGCCACGACCCGCAGCAGGAAGTCGCAGTCGCCGGCCATCATATGGCACTCGACCACGTGCGGCAGCGCGAGGATGCTGTCGGTAAAGCGACGGACTGTCTCGTCGTCCTGCCCGACCAGCCATACCCGGACAAAGACGCTCGTACCCAATTCAAGCTGAGTTGGATCGAGCAGCGCGGTGTAGCCCTTGATCAGGCCTGCCGTTTCGAGCGCCCGGACGCGTCTCAGGCAGGGAGAGGGCGACAGGCCAATCCGCACGGCGAGATCGTTGTTGGTCAGCCTGCCGTCCCGCTGAAGTTCGGCAAGGATACGTCGGTCGATAGCATCGATCTTCAAGGCAGAATCCATCTCGATTAGTTAGAACTGTAGCAGGACTTGCTAACAAAGCTCGGATTGCCGTTCCGGTTTGCATACATCTGCTCGATGACGAGTGGTACGCTTGCTTCATGTCGAACGTCATCACGCATACGAACAATTGCCGCGGCGAGTTCACCCGCGGCCTGCTTGCATCAACGCCGGTGCTGATCGGCCTCCTTCCGGCCGCGTTGGTGCTGGGTGCGCAGGCAACGGCAAAAGGCATGGCGCCGCTTGCTGTGCCGCTGATGACGGGCTCGAACTTTGCGGGCGGGTCCGAGTTCGCGGCGGTTGGTCTGTGGACGTCGCCGCCGCACCTTCTGCTGATTGTCGGCGTGACGCTGCTGGTGAACAGCCGACATCTGGTGATGGGCGCGACGCTGGCACCATGGCTGCGGCATGTGCCGCGTCGGCATGTGCTGCCGGCTCTTTTCCTGATGGTAGATGAAAGCTGGGCGATGGCGCTCGCCGACGCGCAGGCGCGTGGAGAGAAGGCACCGGCATCAGCGTTCAGCCTGCACTACTTCATGGGGGTCGCCGCCGGGCTCTACATCAGCTGGCTCGGTTTCACAGCGCTGGGCGCATGGCTCGGGCCCGTGCTTGGCGACATCGAACGCTGGGGCTTCGACATGGCGTTCCCGGCCGTATTCCTGGTGCTGCTGCGGGGTATGTGGAAGGGGGCAGGCGCGGCCGTTCCATGGCTGGTCAGCCTGATCGTCGCAGCGGGCACCTGTCTCACGGTGCCCGGTGCCTGGTATGTCCCGGCCGGCGCGCTCCTGGGTATCGCCGTCGCCTGGATCAGGGCGCGGCCATGATCGATGGCTGGACCCTTGCCACGATCGTAATGATGGCAACCGTAACCTATCTGACGCGGATCGGCGGATACCTTCTACTCGGCCGCCGCGAGCTGTCGCCGAGGGTCATGACCCTCCTCGATGCGGCGCCAGGCTGCGTGCTCATAGCCGTCATCGCGCCCGCATTCGTCTCCGGACGAACGGCGGACCTGATCACGCTAGCCATGACCGGAGCGGCGGCTACAAGGTTACCGCTGCTGCCGACGGTCATGATCGGCGTCGGCAGCGCCGCAATGCTCCGGCACGTACTGGGCTAGCCCAGCCCCGACGTCCTTGCGTTCGAGTTACTAATTCCGGCGGTTTCGTAGTGGAAGTACTAAATCTGCTACCAAGACTGGCAAGTTTCGCTGGGTCTAGTAACTAGCTTGTCGCCGGATATCCTTGCCGAAGTGAAGATCGCGATGCGCAATTGCTCCGTCCTGACGGTTAGCTTTCCTACATTTGCGTCCCGAAGGCGGACCGAGAACTAACCAACATGTGCAGATGATCGATGCACACCTGACCATGTGCGCTTTCGGGCAGGTCGCTATAGCCTATGAATGACCGACATTGGCGCGAAGCTGCCGTTGCCGGCCCAGCCATTTATGGTGCTTCATGCCAACGGCAGCGAGCATTCAGTCAGGTCGTTGCCTTCCAGGGCGACCGGGCGGGGGACCTCACCGGGGCGCTGTTCCGCGATGCAGTCGATGGCACCGAAAAAATCTGCCCGATGCGCCACCTGTTCCTGTTCATCGGCGCCGATCCGCATACGGGCTGGCTGCAGGGCTGTGTGGCACTCGATGACAAGGGATTCGTGCCGACAGGCGGTCGGAAAGAGTCGGCCGCACGCCAGCCGTACCCGCTCGAGACCAGCCGGCCCGGCATATTCGCGGTCGGCGACGTGCGCGCAGGCTCCACCAAGCGTGTTGCCGCCGCAGTCGGCAAAGGAGCCGCAAGTGGTCGCCCGGATTCACGCGATGCTGGCGTCCTGACCGTCTGCGTCGGGCCGGTTCCCTTGCTCAACCAGCCTGGAGGAACTGCAGGCCGGCCAGTCGCGCATAGATGCCGCCGTCGCGGATGAGGCTGTCGTGGGTGCCGGTGGCAGCCACGCGACCGGCCTCGATCACCACGATGCGGTCGGCGTTGCGAACCGTCGCCAGCCGGTGGGCCACCACCAGCGTGGTGCGGTTGCGGGACAGGGTCGCGAGGGCTGCCTGTACCGCCTGTTCCGACTCCGCATCCAGTGCGCTGGTCGCCTCGTCCAGCAACAGCACCGGAGGATCGCGCAGGATCGCACGGGCGATGGCGACCCGCTGGCGCTGGCCGCCGGACAGGCGCACGCCCTTCTCGCCGAGAAAGGTGTCGTATCCTTCAGGCAGGTCTTCGAGAAATCCGGCATGCGCGGCATGGCCGGCGGCCCGGACTTCGGCATCGGTGGCGTCGGGGCGGCCGTAGCGGATATTCTCCATCGCCGTGGTGCTGAAGATCACCGGGTCCTGCGGCACGATGCCGATCCGGCTGCGCAGATCGGCGGGCGACAGGCTCGAGATGTCCACCCCATCCAGCCGGACGACGCCCTCCGCCGGATCATAGAAGCGCAGCAGCAGTTGCAGCACGGTCGTCTTGCCGGCACCCGAGGGGCCGACCAGAGCGACGGTTTCGCCCGGCGCCATCTCCAGCGAGAAGCCGGACAATGACGCGGTGTCGGGCCGGGCCGGATAGCGGAAGGTGATGTCCTGGAAGCTGACCCTTCCCTCGATCCGTGCCGGCAGCCGTTCCGGGTGGGCGGGCGCGGTAATGGAGGGGCGCTCGGCGAGCAGTTCGCGCAGGCGGTCCGCGGCGCCGCCGGCCCGTTGCAGCTCGCCCCAGAGCTCGCTCATCTGCGCGCCGGAGCTGGCCAGCAGCACGGCATAGAAGATGAAGGCGGACAGGTCGCCGCCGCTGAGCCGTCCCGCGATCACGTCGCGTCCACCGACCCACAGGCTGAACACGATCGCCCCGAAGCCGAGCAGGATCACCGCGAAAATCAGCGTGGCACGCGTGCGGATCCGCTGGACGGCAGCGCCGACCGAGCGCTCGATCTCGACGGTGAACCGCGCGCGGTCGACCGGCTCATGGGTGAAGGCCTGCACGGTGCGCAGGGCGTTGATGGTTTCCTCGGCATAGGCGCCGAGATCGGCGATGCGGTCCTGCGCCGAACGGGAGAGCCGGCGCTCGCGCCGTCCGAACAGCACCAGCGGCAGCAGCACCAGCGGCACCACCAGCATGATCAGGCAGGCGAGCTTGGGACTGGTCACCAGCAGCATCGCCAGGGAGCCGACCAGCAGGATCGCGTTGCGCAGCCATTGCGACATGGCCGAGCCGATCAGCGCCTGCAGCACCGAGATGTCGGCGGTCAGCCGGGTCAGGATGTCGCCGGTCCGGGCGGTCTCGAAGAACGCGGGCGACAGCGAGATCACCCGCTCGAACAGGTCGCGGCGCAGGTCGGCGGCGATCCGTTCGCCCAGCCACGAGACCAGGTAGAAGCGCAGGAAGGTCGCCACCGCCAGTCCTGCGACGACGACGAACATCAGCAGCGCCGCGCGATCGAGGTGCGCCATGCTGCCGCTGGCGAAGCCGAGATCGATCAGCCGCCGCACCCCCTGCCCGAGCGCCAGCACCAGCCCGGCCGCCACCAGCAGCGCCGCGGTCGCCCCGACTCCGCGCCAGGCATAGGGCCGCATGTAGGGCAGGAGCAGGCCGAGCGAGCCGAGCCGAACGGTGGGCATGATCAGCGTGAACCGATGTTGTGAGCGCCCGAGGTTAGCCGGAATGGGCCGGACATACCTAGCAGGCCGGCTCCGCCGTGCGGCGTCCAGGCGATGCAGCCTTCGCGGTATGGGCATGGCCCGAACGGGGTCGGAGGGCCGAAGTCATATCGTGGGCGGGATAGGTGTCGACGGCAGCGGGCGTCGTCGGCGCCCGCTCGGCTACCGTCATTCCGACCGCATCGGATCATTTGTGGGACACTTGGGTGCGTCTATCCGGAGGCGGCAAAACGCCTGGTCGTACGGGTCGAAACAAAGCTGAAATCCCAGAAGCTTAGGCCGAACTATCCACTGGATTTCGCCGCTTGCTAACAGGTTTTTCGCCCGTTTAAACAAGATGTGGTGGAAAAACCCGGTTCAGGCAGCTAGATATGGGGAACGCGAGTCGCACTTGAGGCTTGTGGTCATACCGCCTTACGACCCTCGGAGTGTTTCCCATGGACGGACATGTTTGGCCCCAATCCTGCACGTCCGGGAGCCTGCTGGGCCATACGGACCGGCTCGCCGGCGCCTTCGGGACCGAGCCTCTCGCCGCACGGCCGCTCGATCGCGGCATGGGCGAGGCGGTGGGCCGCCGGACCGTGTTCCGGCCGGAAGACCATGAGAGCTTCGGCAACGTCGCCGACCGCGTCGCACTCGGCAACACCCTCCTGGTGGCCGACACCGACACGGCCGAGCGGGCACAGTTGCGGAACGCGATCGCGACCGGTGCATTGCTGACCTCGGGCCGGCACCTGCAGCACGGCGACGCGGCGCAGCGGGACCGCAACCTCGAGCTGTTCACCAACTGCGCCACGGCGATCAGCTCGTTCGCGAAGTTCTACCTGCTGCTGAACGGGTCCGGCGTCGGCCGAGCCTATGACGATGAACTCTGCGCCGTCGACTGGGCGAATGCGCCGACCCTGCTGCTGCACATGTCGCCCGATCATTCCGATTTCCCGCGCGACCGCGCCGGGCTGCACCGCTTCGGCGTCGAGATGCAGCTTCTGCCCTGGGGCACGACGCTGGACCGGTTCGATGCCGAGGCCGAGGCCCTGGTCCGGGCCTCGCTGGACGAGTGCCTGCTGGCCAGCCCGGCGGACGCACCGTCGCATGCCGTGCACCATCTCATCGACGACAGCCGCGAGGGCTGGGCGAAGGCGGTCGAGATCCTGGAAGCGATGGCCTTCCGCGGCGAGCGGGACGGCTGCCTGCTACTCGACCTGTCGGTGATCCGTCGCGCCGGCAGCCCGATCGCCGGCATGCAAGGCCGTCCGGCCTCCGGTCCGATCTCGCTGCTTCGGGGCCTGATCAACATTCGCCGTCATGTGATCGAGCCGGCTCGCCTGCGCGCCGGGTCCGTCGACCCGCTGCAGCTCTGGGAACAGGCGTTGCTGGTCGATCATTACCTGTCCGTCGAGGTCCAGGTGGGCGGTGCCCGTCGCGCTGCCCGGATGGCGACCAAGTCATGGCGCGATCCGGGCGTGCTGCGGTTCATCCGCTGCAAGTCCGAAGGCGGCCTGTGGACGGCCAACCATTCCGTCATGGTCGACCGCACCTTCTGGGCCCTGCAGAACCCTGCCGAGGATGGCGAGCTGGCCGCTCATGCCCGCCTGGTGTTCGACGAGGTCACCCGCTGCGCTTACGTCAACGGTGAGCCCGGCTTCATCAACGGCGACCTGCTCGAGGATCACCGCACCGGTGCGGCCTGGAACAAGCCGATCTTCACCGATGGCCGCGATTTCCGCTCGGCGCGCTATCAGGTCGACACCGCCGCCGACCTGCTTGCGGATCTGTCGAAGCGTGCCAGCCAGGCCCGGTTCCCGGTGACCACCAATCCGTGCGGCGAGATCACCCTGCACGTCACCGGCGGTTATTGCGTCATCGCCGATTTCGCACCGCTGCTGGCCTGCCCGGTCGAACTGGGCTCATTCATGCCGGGTGCTCCATCCGACGAGGATGCGGCCTTGTGGGACGCACGCGTTGCGGACTCCGTGCGGCTCGGCGTGCGGTTCCTGCTGCGGGCCAACAGCATGGACGCGCTGTATGCCCAGGAGGTCGCGCGCACCAACCGGATCGGCATCGGCCCGACCGGCCTGCACGAGTGGGCCTGGATGCGTTTCGGTCTCGGGTTCCGCGACCTGCTCGATGAGACGCTTGCCGCACCGTTCTGGACCATGCTGGACCGGCTCTCGCAGGACGCGAAAAACGAAGCCAACGCCTACGCCGCCGAACTCGGCACCGAACGCCCGACCACGGTGACCACGGTGAAACCCGCCGGAACCACGTCGAAGCTGTTCGGGCTGACCGAGGGCGCGCATCTGCCCGCACGCCGCCAGTATCTCCGCTGGGTACAGTTCCGTGGCACGCGCGATGCCGGGGAGGATTGGCTGCCCGGCACCGATCCGCTGTTGCCGGAATACGAGCAGCGCGGCTATCCGGTCCGTACGCTGCAATCATTCCCCGGCATGAGCATCGTCGGCTTTCCGACCGTGTCGCTGATCCAGCGCCTGGGCCTCGGCGATGCGCTGGTGACCGCGCCGGACGCGACACCGGAGGAGCAATATGCCTGGCTCCGCCTGCTCGAGCGCCACTGGATCGGCGCGGAACAGGGCAATCAGGTGTCCTACACGCTGAAGGTCTATACCGACCGCTTCGACCTGCAGGCATTTCGCGACATCGTCGCCCGCGAGCAGCCGCATGTGCGCTGCTGCTCGGTGCTGCCGAGCCGGCCCGATGCGGAACTCGGCTACGAGTATCTTCCGGAAGAGGAAGTCTCCGCCGCCCGCTTCGCCGCGATTGCCGATGCGATCCATGACGAAGCCGCCCAGGAGGTCGTCGACTGGGCACATCTGCAGTGCGCAAGCGGAGCGTGCCCGATCTGATCGCTAGTTCGTCTCCGGCTGAGACATCGGAGACAGGATTGTCCCGCGCGATCACGGCGCGCTCAGGGTCAGACCGACTGACCATGACGGCCGACGAACTGGGCAACCTGGATAGGATTCTATTTCGTTCGCGATCCAGTAACCCGGGTTATCATATGGCCAGCCCACCTCGATATTTCGCCGTTGGCAAAGCGGGCATCGATAACGACGGCACTGCTCCCGGAGTAACCGAAGCGGGACCGTCGATCCGCGCCCGTCTTGCGACCGGTCTTATAATTGGTGCTGCCTTCATGCCCGTTACCCCGTGCGGGGCCCGAGCCGACGAGACCAGCAGCTACACCCTGTTCGACCCGACCCCGGACTCCAAGCTCCGCACCATGAGTACCGACCGTCCGGGGGCCGCAGCCAGCCCGTTCACCGTCGATGCCGGGCACATCCAGGTCGAAACCGGGCTGTGGAGCTATTCCTGGGACCACTGGACTCCCGATGCCAGCCTCACCCGCAGCCAGATGCTGTTCAGCACGAACGTGAAGCTCGGTCTGACCGATTGGGCCGAGCTGGACGCCATTATTCCTGCCTCCAACAGCCTCGTCACCCGCACACCGGTCGGGCTCGGCCAGTCCAGCAGGATCTCGGGCCAGGGATTTGGAGACGTCCAGATCGGCGCGAAGGTGAACGTGTTTGGCAACGACGCCGGTGAGACCACGGGCTTTGGTCTACTCGGCTACGTGAAGATACCGACCGCCGCGAGCGGCCTTGGTAACGACACAGTCGAATTTACCCTGCTCGCGCCCTATACGTTCGATCTTCCGCTCGGCTTCTCCACGACCATACAGCCCGAACTTGGTTTGCTGCGTAACGATCAGAAACCGGGTTATCATGGCGATTACCAGCTCGCAGTCGAGATCGGCCATTCACTCTTCGGCATGGAAACGGTCACCGGCCAAATCGGACTGACGCTCGACCGTGAAGGCGACCACAACTCGGCTGAACAGGATACGGTCGCTCCGGCATTGCAGTGGCTGATTACACCATCGCTACAGGTCGATGGTGGCGTCACGATCGGCATCGCGCGGGCTGCGACGGACTGGAACCCGTATGTCGGCATCTCGTTCCGATATTGATTCGACCCTCTGCGTTTTAGTTTCATCGGGATAGCTCTATCGCCGGTCGAGCCGGCGTTCTACATGCGGGCAAGTTGGCGGGCTTCCACTTCAACGACTCGAAATACGGCGATGACGATCTGGATGCCGGAGCGATCGATCCGTTCCGCCTGTTCCTGGTCTTCAACGAGCTGGTCGACGTCGAAACCGGCAACGGATTTACCAAGGCACCGGCCTACATGATCGACCAGTCGCACAACGTCACCGATCCGATCGAGAGCCTGATTTCATCGACGATCGAGATCCAGCGGGCCTATGCGCAGGCATTGCTGGTCGATCGGCCCGCACTGATCGGGTTCCAGGACAGCAACGATCCGATGATGGCCAACCACGAGTTCAAGAAGACCTTCACGACCGATGTGGCACCGATCCTGGCTACGGCACGCGCGCGCAAAGGCACCGCGATCGAGCCACTGGGCGCCTACCGTGCGAGCGGCTATCGTCAGGCCTGCATCGCCCGGCGGCCCGTACGCAAGGCCGGCAGTGGCGGGATCGTCTGAAGCTGGTCGCCACTGATGGCGCAGCAGACCAGGGCGATGGAGAAGACACCCATGCGGATCGGCCTGTTCATTCCGTGCTTCATCGACACGTTCTATCCCGAGGTCGGCATCGCCACGCTCGAACTGCTGGAACGGCTGGGTTTGGACGTCGCCTATCCGTTCGACCAGACCTGCTGCGGACAGCCGATGGGCAATAGCGGCTTCACGGCCGAATGCCATGCCGTCGAGCGGCTGTTCATCGAGAATTTCGCGGGCTTCGATGCGATCGTCTGCCCCTCGGCGTCGTGCACCAATCAGGTGCGGAACAAGTTCAGCGTCGATGACGATGCCGCCCGCCTGATCCGGGGCAAGACCTACGAACTGGTCGAGTTCCTGCACGACGTGATCGGCCTGGACCGCCTTCCCCGCGCCGAGTTCCCGCACCAGGTGACGCTGCACAATAGCTGCACGGCGTTGCGCGCGCTCGACCATGAGCCGCCGCCGGAGATGAACCTGCCGTTCCACTCGAAACCGCGGGCGTTGCTGGCGACGGTCGAGGGCCTGACCATCGTGGAAACCGATCGTGCCGGCGAGTGCTGCGGCTTCGGTGGCACCTACTCGGTGACGGAGGAGGCCGTCTCCGCGCGCATGGGGCTGGACAAGGTGACGCGGCAGCAGAACACCGGCGCCTCCTACGTCGTGTCCGCCGACATGTCCTGCCTGATGCACCAGCAGGGCTGCGCGGCGCGCGCGGGGATCGGTCTGAACTATCTGCATATCGCGCAGATCCTGAACGGGTATCGCCCATGAAGCGGATCGACATCGACCACGCCGAAGGGCGCACGCGCCGGATCCATACGCCGGGAGACCATCCGGAACGCGAGCCACAGCCGCGTGGCGCGATCCGGCGCGGCAAGCGCCCGATCGATCATGCCGAGGCGGCCGAGCGGTTCCTCGCGGCGCCGGACCATCTGGCCTTTCACGACCAGCGCCTCTGGGACCTGCGGCAGAAGCGCGACCGGGAGGCTTTCGCCATTCCGGAGTGGGAGGAGCTGCGCGACCTCGCCTCGTCGATCAAGGACTACGCCCTCGCGAACCTCGACACGCTGCTGGAGGAATTCGAACGCAACGCCCAGGCGAACGGCATCACCGTGCATTGGGCCAGGGACGGTGCCGAACATAATCGGATCGTGGTCGAGATCATGCGCCGGCACGAGGCCCCGCTCCTGGTCAAGAGCAAGTCGATGCTCACCGAGGAATGCGGCTTTCGGGACTATATGGACGAGCAAGGGCTGGCGGTCATCGAGACCGACCTCGGCGAACGGATCCAGCAGCTCGACAACGAGGATCCGAGCCACGTGGTGGTGCCCGCCGTCCACAAGCTGCGCGCGGACGTCGCCGCGGTCTTTGCCAAGACGCTCGGCACCGACCCGGACAATCACGATCCAGCCTATCTGGCCGAGCAGCAGCGCGAGAGCAACCGGCCGCTGATCCTGGGAGCCGGCGTCGGCATGACCGGCGCCAACTTCCTGGTGGCCGAGACGGGAACCGTCGTGGTCTGCACCAACGAGGGCAATGCCGACCTCTCGGCGAATGTGCCGCCGGTTCACATCGTGTCGGCCGGCATCGAAAAGATCGTTCCGCGATCGGGCGACCTCGGCGTGTTCATCAGGCTGCTGTCACGCTCTGCACTCGGCTCGCCGATCACGCAGTATACCTCGCATTTTCGCGGTCCCAGGCTCGGCGCCGAGATGCACGTGATCCTGGTCGATAACGGACGATCGGCGCGGCTCGGCATGGAGCAGTTTCGCTCTGCGCTGAAATGCATCCGGTGCGGCGCGTGCATGAACACCTGCCCGGTCTATCGACGCTCGGGCGGCCTGTCCTACGGCGCCACCTATGCGGGGCCGATCGGGCTGATCATCGATCCGACCATCGACCAGCGAAAATATTCCACGCTGCCCTATGCCTCGACCCTGAATGGCTCCTGCACCGCCGTCTGTCCGGTCAAGATCGACATCCACCAGCAGATCCATGCCTGGCGCGGCATCATGGCGGAACAGAAGGAGCCGTCGCGCACCAAGCGCACGGCGATGAAGGCGGCCGCCCTTCTGCTCTCGCACCCATCGGCCTACCGGGTTGCGGTCCGCACCGTCGGCACAGTGCTGCCGCACATGCCACGCTTCGCCGTCTACAACCCGCTCAATGCCTGGGGACGGGGCCGCGAGGTGCCGAACGTGGCACGCCGGACCTTCCATGACTGGTACAAGGCGAACCGATGAGCGCTCGAGAAACCATCCTGGCGGCAGTCCGTGCCAACAAGCCAATCCAGCAGATGCACCGGCCGGACGTTCCGTTTTTCGATCGCGTGCCGGACGGCGCGCTCGCCGGCGAATTTCGCCGGCGGCTGGAGCAGATGGGCGGTCGCTGGCTCGATCCCGGCCCGGTGAAAGACCCGCTGGCACCGGCGCGGGCACGCATCGCCCAGGCCGGCATCGTCTGCTCGAACGTGGCCGGGCTGCCCGGCACCCGCACGCTTTCGGCCGGGGATGCGCCGGCCTCGCTGCACGATGTCGACCTGGCGGTGGTGCGGGCAGCGTTCGGTATCGCCGAGACGGGTTCGGTGGCCTTCAGCGAACGCGAACTGGTGGTCAACACGATCGGCTACCTGGCGCAGCACCTCCTGGTGCTGCTCGATCCGGCGGATATCGTGGGCAACCTGCATCACGCCTACGCCCGGCCGGAGATGCATGCCGGCCACTACCTGGTCTTTCAGACCGGTCCTTCGGCAACGGCAGACATCGAAGGCGTGCTGATCCATGGCGCACAAGGCGTGCGTTCGCTTACAGTCATGCTGGTCGCGCGCAACGTCGCCTGAACGCTCCGGACGCGGATTTCGGGACAGAGTCGGACGGATCGGGATCGAAGGCGGTTTTCACGGCACCTTGCGGAACTTCAGCAGAAAATTATCCGCCTCGCCGATCGCCTGATATTTTGCGTGGTCGACGGCGCCCAGGCGATAGGTCGGCGGCAGTGTCCAGACACCTTGCGGCCAGTGCGTGGTGTCGCGCGGGTTTTGTTCGACCTGGGATTCGGCGACCAGCTTGAAGCCTGCCTGCTCGATCAGCGCGATCGCATAATCTTCGCGGACATAGCCGTCGAGCGCCTGTGGATCCTGCTTGCGGTCCGGCCGGGCACGGTGGTCGTCGATCCCGAGGATGCCACCCGGCTTCAGCACGCGGTGAAACGCCGCGAGCACCGGCTTCACATCGCTGTCGCCCATCCAGGTGTGAAGGTTCCTGAATGTCAGCACCATGCCGACGCTGTTCGGTGGCAGGAAGTCGAGACGATGCTCCCCTAACGCGGCGGTGCGTATGTTGCCGTATCTCGCCGGAGCGCCGGCGAATTTCGCCTGGAGCGCTGGCGGGAAGGTCGCGTAGTAGCGCTCGTTATCGTTCCCGGCCGGGTCGCCCATCACGGCGACATAGCTTCCCTTGTCGTGCAGATAGGGAGCGAGGATTTCGGTCCAGTAGCCGGTGAGCGGGAAGATCTCGGCGACCGACGAGTCGGGCTTTACACCAAGAAACGACAAGACCTCGTAAGGATGGCGGGCACCGTCGCGCGCGACCGAAGCCGGATTGCGGTCGGGCGCGGCTATAGCCGTTCGGAGCCCATCGTCGGCGCGGGCGGATGTCGTCGCAAGCATCGCGGCCAGGATGGAACACGTCAGTATCGAGCGCATGGATAATCTTCCTTCACGAACAGGCAGGCGACGGGTTCGGGACCGCCCTCGGGGTCTGCAGGTCGAATTGCAGGCCGAAGCTCGACGGGCAGGAACCCCCGATGCCGTGGACGATCGAGATGCCGAACCGCCACCTTCCGTCGTTGAAGGACGAGACATGACACAGCAGCATCGCGACCAGCGCCAGGGCCGCCAGCACAAGCAGATATCGTGTTTCTCCAACGTCGATCATCATCGTAGCCCCTCATCGCAGCGGTTCGGCTGGTGCGAAGCGGTGATTGCAGCTTTCCAGCGGGGTCGGAACATGATCTCGACGAACCGCCGTCGATGATCGACGAACTCGATCCGGACGGCTGGATGCGCCCGCGGTCCGGCCGTACAACCGATGCGATGACAGCCGAGCAAGACGATGCGGGACACGAGAGCACTCTGGCTGCCGGCTGGTCGAGTGCGCGGTTCGCCTTCGCGTCGGCTGCGGGCGCCTGGCTGCTGGATCTTTCGCTGATCGGGTTGCGGCTGCTCGAGTTCGGCTACCCGCACTTCAGGTCGCTTATGGAGCGCCATCTCATTACGACGATCGGCGGGATGGCGCTGACGGGCGTGCTCTATTTCGCTCTGCGTCGGATCGAACCGAAATCGTTCGGCGTCAGGATGACGGCGGCAATCCTGCTCGCGGCGCCGGCGGCAATCCTGGTGTCGCTGCTGAGCTACAACGCCCTGTTCGTGTTCGGCTCTTCGCCGTTCCGAAACGATGACGATCCGCGACCTGGCCTGCTCGGGCAGATCGCGTTCACCATCCTCGAGAACTACTTCGTTTTTCTGTCCTGGACGGTGGTCTACACGGCGTTCTCGTCGGCGATCGAAACGCAGCGGGCACTTCGTCGCGCCGCATTGTCCGAAAGTTATGCGAGAGAGGCCGAGTTGCGCGCACTCCGCTTCCAGCTCGAACCGCATTTCCTGTTCAACGCGCTCAATACCGTTTCAGCCCTGGTGCTGACGGGCGACGCGAAAGGCGCCGACCGGGCGATCGATGCCTTGTCGCGGTTCCTGCGGGCGACGTTGTCGAGCGATACGTCCGGCGACATCACTCTTGCCGACGAGATAGAGCTGCACGCGCTGTACCTTCAGATCGAGAAGACCCGGTTCGGCAAACGCCTGTTCGTCGAGATCGACTTACCGGAGGGACTGTCGGGCGCGCTGGTACCGGCGCTGTTGCTGCAGCCACTTGTCGAGAACAGCATCAGACATGGCGTAGCGAGAACCAGTGACCCGGTGCATGTGCGGGTCACCGCGTGGCAGGTCGGTGATCGCCTTCACCTCGCAGTCGAGGACAACGCCACTGGTCCGGCCGTCGCCGCAGGGCATGGGGTTGGATTGCGCAATGTCGCGACACGGCTGACGCTGCGGTTCGGTGCGGCGGGCACGTGCGAATATGGAAAGCGACGCGGCGGTGGTTTTCGCACCGAAATCGCGATGCCGCTCTTCCTTGCCGGCGCCGCGGGAGCGACGCACGCGTGACGGAACAGCCTCTCCGGACGCTGATCGTCGACGACGAGGAACTCGCGGTGCGCAGGCTCGCGGTGCTCTGCGCCGAGATCCCCGGGGTCGACATCGTGGGAACGGAATCGGACGGCGCGCGCGCGATCGAGGCCATCAAGCGGCACCGACCGGCGCTGGTGCTGCTCGACATCTCGATGCCGCAGCTCGATGGTCTTGCGGTGGCACGCTCCGCCGAAATGTTGTCGGTTCGTCCGGCGGTGGTGTTCTGCACCGCGTCCGAGCAGCACGCGCTGGCCGCGTTCGAGCTGGCTGCGGTCGACTACCTGCTTAAGCCGGTGTCGGCGGAGCGGCTGTCGCGTGCAGTCGACCGGGCCCGGCTCCTCGGCCCGCACGGCAAAGCCCATACGATTTCCGCATCGTCCCCCGTCGACTCGATCTGGGTTCCGCATCGTGGCGCGATGCTGCGTATCCCCACTGCCGACATCGACCGGATCGAGGCCGAACGCGACTACATGCGCATCCATGTAGGTGGAGCGAGCTATTTGTTGCTGGAGACGATCACGCGCCTGGAAGTGCTCCTCGACCCGGAGCGGTTTATCAGGCTGCGTCGCTCGGTGATCGTCCGGCGGGACCGGGTGGCGGGATTGCGGCATGCCGGCGCGGGGATCCGGGAGGTCGTCCTTCGAGATGGCACCGCCATCCGAATCGGGGCGACCTTTTTGCGCGGGGTCAAGGCGATGCTGGAGCGATAATCGCAGAAGAGGGTGACCGTTTACTTGCCTGCGAAGAAACTCGAATGGCTCGCGGTATTCATTTCCTTGGAACCGGCGGTCCGGACGTCCTGAGGATCGGGAACGTCGACGATCCTTTGAAGACAAGTGAAGAAGCAACATTCCGAACTGGAGCCTCCTCGACGTTGGACATCGATCCGGAGAAGTCGCGGCAATCGCCTGTGGCCTTCCAGTATCCCGCGCACAGGCGCGTACGGGAATAGGTTCGAGCAGAAGTCGGCTCATGGTCGATCCTGGTGATACCTAGTCGACAAGCCGGTTCCGGGGGACGGACATCGCCAACGTGCATCGGCGACTATAATGTTCTCGGAGCGACCTCGCTCCGTGAATTCTCCGATGTGGGGCCGCAATGCCCGACGCATGCCGCCTTACGGTGTGCTACCGGTCAGGCTCGATCGGTGCCTCTCGCGTGGAACGCGCACCGCGAGAGGCACCGCGTCGGTATGCGGTCCATCCGACCACCGCCCAATCCTGATCGAGTTCGCCGTCTGATCTCCCCAGCGGCGCTGTTTGACACGGGATTGCCTTCAGGCAGCATTGCGGGACTGCGGTCCGGCCGAGGAAGCCCAGCATGAGCGACGACCATGATTACGACGATGACGATGACGATGACGGGCCGACCGCGACCCTGATCGAGATGACCGCGCTCGAGCTGAGCGACAAGGCCGACTGGCGCCGCAAGAAGGCGCAGCAATATCCGGACGACGAGCGCAACCTCGACTCTGCCGAGTTGCTGGACCGGCTGGCCGGCGAAGTGCTGGCGCTGGAAGGATCGGCGGCTGCCGCGACCTTCGAGAAGGACTATGACGCGATCTTCTCGGAAGAGGACAAGGATGAGGACGAGAACCATGACCGGGCCCGGGAGATCATGCGGCTCTGGGCCGAATACCGGGCCGGCATCGGGTTCCGGATCTTCCCGGACACCGGCGAGGGCATCCTTCGGGATCTGATGGATCTGGCCAGATCGGCGCCGTGAAGGTCAGCCCATAGCGGATCGACAAACGATGTCGCATCCCGCCGAACCGAGTGCCGTACCGGGAGTTCCGGGTCTGCAACACACGAGGAGGCTGCCATGGCTCAAGCCATGAAGAAGGGCGACAAGGTCAAGTGGACGGCAGCTCAGGGCGAGATCGAGGGGACGGTCGAGAAGACCGTCACAAGCACAACCAAGGTCAAAGGGCATACCGCCAAGGCGACCAAGGAGAAGCCGGAGGTCCTTGTGAAGAGCGACAAGAGCGGCCGGCAAGCTGTGCACAAGCCGAACGAACTCAAGAAGCGCTGACTGGCGTTTTGAGTACACGTCGCGGCGCAGCGTCTCGATGCGCTCGATCCATTCGCATCGCAGCGGTTACGGTTCGCACTGCCCCGGGGCGATGTCTACTTCGATGCCAAATGGCTTGCCGCTTCTTACATGCGCGTGATGACAGACTGGTCGAGGCCAGTACGGTCGCACTTTTGGCTTGCATTGGACTGTCGCTGCATCGGGGCGAGTTTCGCATACCAAGCGGGCCGGATGGGTGTATCGGGGTCGATCCCCTGCATGCAGCAATGCATGAGCGAGCCTGGGACAACGACCTATTCCGCACCAGTGCGTGGGTAGCCTGAACAACCGGCGGACGGCGCTTTCTCAGTGCGAGAGCGCCGTCCGGTCGGGATCAGCCGCCATGGCGGGCGACGATACCGTCGATGTCGGACCGGCTCATGCCCATGTCGGCCAGTTCGCGGTTGGAATACTGGTTGAGCTCCCAACGAAGACGGCTGCGTGCGCGACGAACGTCGAGACCGGCGCGAAACCGTGACATCGCATCGCGAACGATCATCGGCAGGTTGGTCTCGGTGCGGGTCTCGGTAAAGGTTGTGGTGTGAGCCATCGAAGTGGTCCCTGGGTTATGGTGCAGTGCAATATAACTCACCCAGTAGGCGCTGCAAGCTGTTTTTGTGCGTCGCACAATAAATCTCTGGATCGCAGGATCGATAGACATGAACACCAGAAACCCTGCCCTCGAGCTTGTCGCTGCCCTGCTGCTGATCGGGTCCGCACCAAGCGCGGTCGCTCAGTCCCCGGCCGCTTCGCCCGGCCAGGCGCTGATCGGTCAGGCTGTCTACGGCGACTGGCGCCACGCCGCTCCGGGCACCCGCCGTCGGCTGACGCCAGCCGACATGCCTGCGCCCTATGCCAGCAAGTCGGCCAGCAACACGCCATCCATCGTCGATCCTCCTGCCGGCGCCGTGCCGACAGTACCGGCTGGGTATTCGGTGACTCCGTTCATCACCGGGCTGGAGAATCCCCGCATGGTCCGGGTCGCGCCGAACGGCGACATCTTCGTGGCCGAGACCACGCCGGGGCGCATCCGCATCCTGCGTGCGGCCGACGGCGCCATTCATCCGGGCCGGAACGAGGTGTTCGCACACGGCCTCGACGAACCGTTCGGCATCGCCTTCTATCCGCAAGGACCGGATCCGAAATGGGTCTATGTGGCCACGATCAATGCGGTGGTACGATTTGCCTATACGTCCGGCGACCTGAAGGCGGCCGGCCCGCCGCAGACCGTGGTGGACCGGATCTCGTCCACGGTCGGATACCATACCACCCGCGACGTGCAGTTCAGCCGGGACGGAAGGCAGATGCTGGTGTCGGTCGGGTCGGGGTCGAACGATGCGCAAGGCATGGAGGCGCATGATCCTGCCTGGATCCGCCAGTGGGACGGAAAGACCCTGCCCGGCGCCGCATGGGGCGGCGAAACAGACCGGGCGGACGTGCTGGCATTCGATCCCGACGGACAGAACCGGCATGTCTTCGCCACCGGCATACGCAACTGCGTCGGCCTGGCGGTTCATCCCCGCACCGGCGACCTCTGGTGCGCCACCAACGAGCGTGACGGCCTCGGCGACAACCTGGTCCCGGACTATGTGACCAGGGTTCATGCGGGCGCATTTTATGGCTGGCCGTGGTTCTATATCGGCGCCAACCAGGACCCGAGGCACGCCGGCGAACGGGCGGATCTGGCATCACGCGTGACGATCCCGGACGTGCTGATCCAGCCGCATTCCGCACCGCTGGGAATGACCTTCTACCGACCGGCGCCAGGCGGCGCGGCCACCTTTCCACCGGATGCGGACGGAGATGCCTTCGTCGCCCTGCACGGCTCCTGGAACAGGTCGAAACGGACCGGCTACAAGATCGTCCGCCTGCGGCTGCATGACGGAGTTCCGGATGGCGGCTACGAGGATTTCATGACCGGTTTCGTGATCGATGACGACAGCGTCTGGGGACGGCCGGTCGGTGTGGCCGTAGCACATGACGGCGCGTTGCTGGTGACCGAGGACGGCAACGGAACGATCTGGCGCGTGGCGTATGACAATGCAGGCAAGGCAGCGGGCTCCGGCAAGGCGCGCTGAGGTTCAACGTTGTAGAGGGCGGCTCAGGAACCGGGACCCGGCCAACCCGAAACGCCACTCGGTCTCGATCCCTCGCGTGATCCCGATCCGCGGCCCGGAAACGACGTCCAGTTCCTCCGTGGCCGCCAGCAGCATGAATGGCGATGCGCACAGCGACCGGCCGTCCAGCGCGTTGGTCACACCCAGCGCCTGGCACAGCCGCCCTGGCCCTCGGCACAGATCGCGCACCGCCACCGCTCCACGCCGCGCCTGCATCGCGGCAATTCCGGACTCCGGTTCCAGGGCCCTGATCAGTACCGCGCTGCCGGGCTCCGGTCCGCACACCAGGTTCAGGCACCAATGCAGCCCATACGACCGATAGACATAGGCATGCGCCGGCGGCCCGAACATCGCCGCGTTGCGTGCGGTCGGGCCGTTGCAACTATGCGACGCCGGATCGGCCCGATCGTATGCCTCGGTCTCGACCACCCGTCCGCCGACACCGTCCACGAACAGCCGCATCCCGATCAGGGCCCGCGCCACTACCGGCGCCGGACTGGCGAACAGCTGCATTTCCGACGCCGGACCCGTCATGTGTCGCTCCTGACGCTGCTTGCCGCTGCCGGCTTCATGGGCTGGGCGTTTACGCAACGATACGTGTTGCCGGTTGATAATGGAAAATCAGCGGCGCGAATAAAGCAAGCTGCTGAGCTTTCGCCGCACGGGCTCGTCGTAGAATTGCAGGATGACAATCGAACCCATGACGACGGTAACGACGAGCATGGCTCCTTCGATGACGATGTTCTGTCGATGCGTCACGCCCTGGAACAAGCCGTTGATCCAGGTGAACATCGGATAATGAAGGACGTAGATTGGGTAAGACAGCTTGCCCGCCAGCAACGCGAAAGCCCGAGCACGTCCATGCAGAGGGGTCCGCGCACCGGAGAGGACGAGCAACGGCGATGCCAGTCCAACCCAGGCCAACTGGACTCCGAAAGGCAACGCTGACGGAAAGTAGAACAGCGCTACCATGACAAGGGCACATCCCCAGAAGACGGCGGTCCATCCCCGCCACATTGGAAGCGCGCGTTCGACGTGATAGAGGGCCACCCCGCCCAGGAACGACGCGCCGACACGCGGGAAGCCAGCCAGGAAAGTTCCGGGCGTATCGCCTCCCAGCCCCCCTGCCGCCGCAAGCACGACGAAGCAGACCGCGGCGCCGAGAGCGGCCGGGATAAGGCGGCTCATCCGACCGAAAGCCGCCCACACGGTGTTGCAGACGATCTCGAGGAAAAGCGAATACTGTGGTCCGTTGAGAGGAAATATCTGGTTTCCGCCGATCGGCAGCGGAGCCGTTAAATACGGAATGTTGAGAATTCCAAGCAGAGTTGCAAAGACCATGGCCGAGACTGCAACATCCTCATGCTTGACGTGGATGCGCACTATTGCGTAAGCGGCGCTGATCAACGTGGCCAGTACCACCAGCGGCATCAGTCTGATAATGCGGATTACCGTGAACCGCCGCGCCGACATCGTGGTCGCGAGTCGATATTGGTAGGCGAGAGTCAGTACGTAGCCGCTGAGGAGGAAGAAAAGGTCGACGGCCAGGCCACTATTGGGTGCGAGCGGGCTCCCGAGCCAGTGGCCTATATGGAACAGGACAACCGAGAGTGCGGCAAACCCGCGCACTCCATCCAAGGTTGCATAATGCCGGCCATCTTCCATTTTTGACCCGCACCTTCGTCCTGATTAGGCAAGCAGGAGCAATCAAATACAAGATGTAGATCGCTCGAAATGGGTCTATCGCGCATATTCGTTGCGTCTCCAAGACTTCGATAGCAAAAAGGGCCGGATCGCTCAAACGGTGCGTATAATTTTGTCCGAAGCAGCGGTGCCCCGAAGGCCGCTGAGACGGTCTCGGCCAACTGTCCGCCGGCACTATCCATGAACAGCCGCATCCCGATCAGGGCCCGCACCATCACCGGGACCGGGCTGGTGAACACCTGTATTCCCGACGCCGCACATGTCATGGACCCGGCCCTTCTCCCGGCTCCGTCCGGGCGGATGGTGGTGCCTACCGAACCATGCCACAGAGGAAGCAAGGGTCGGCCGCCGAGGGAAACATGCAACACCGCTCGACATCGTTCGACAGGCTGATGATCGCCGGATTCGCGTTGCTCGGCTTTCTGCTGCTGGAACCGGTTCTGACAATACCGTTGCATGTCCCTGTAAATTACAACGAAGGCTGGAACGCCGGCTTCGATACGCGTGCCGTAAGTCTCGTGTTCGACAATTACCCACCACTGGGGTTTTTCATCGTCGGTGCTGCCGGCCGGATCGTGTCGCTCGTGGCACTGCTCGCCGCTGCCGGCTTCATGGGTCTGTCGATACGCCAACTCGGCGGAACGGCACGTTCGGCGACAGCGGCCTCGTTGCTGCTCATGCTGTATGCCTGCAGTTTCTACCGCACCTACGTGGTCATGGACGATCCGCAGTGGCTCGCGCATGCGATGATGCTCGCCGGCCTGGTGCTCCTGCTGCGTGACGGGGCCATCATCCGCCATGAATCCGGGAGCCTGTCGTCGAGGCTGATCATTCGGATCGCAGCCTCATCCTTGCCGATGGTGGCCGGCGGGTTCGTCGAGCACAACCTCGTGGCGCTCGGGTGTCGGTCACCCTGTGGCTGATCTGGCTGAACCGTCCTGTCGCAATCGTCTGGATCGCCGCCGCCGCGAGCGGCATCATCCTCGGGCTCGGGCTGATGGACGCGCTGTTCGGTTCTGAGGCCTTTATCGATATCCTTGCATCATCCCCGGACTTTCCGGGTTCATCTGCTGACGCATTCGATCAGCCGGCTGGCTTCCCTGCTGCCGGCCGCCGCGATCGTCTGCATAAGGCGTTTACTACAACACATCTCGAAACCATGATCGCGGTATGCCTCGGCGTCGGCCCGGCACTTGCCCCGGCCTTCGGCTGGACGATCCGGTGGCGCCGTTGACGGTTCGGACCGGCGTCCCTGCTCGTCGTCGCAGCCCTCCCGATCATCGGCGCAATGCCCTGGCACCTGCCTCTCGCCTGGCATGACATATCCGATCGAGCGGCGTGGCAGACTGCGTGCCGACCGCTCATCACGCGGCTTGCCGCCACGGACGGTCTCGTCGGATGCGAGATGCCGTCGCTCTGCTACCGGGCCGGCAAATTCTTCGCGGTCGATGTCTCCAACCTCACCCAGACCGTGATCAGCGGCGGATCGGCGCAGAACTTCCAGGCAATGACGGCGCGGCGCGGGTTCGCTCTTTTCGAATACGAACCGAAAGCTTTTCTTCATTCGGATGCGGTTCTCAAGCTCGGTTACGACCCGATCATGGGACCCTTCGCCGACCATTACGTGTCTGTAAAACCGGGGCCGAACGACGTGACACTTCTGGCGCCATCAGGCGCTGTCACTCGATAGATCGATGAATGCGATCTTCCTCAGAACATCATGGGGTTCCCTGGCGGGAAATAAGCCGATGTGTTTTCTGTGGATGCCGTGGAGCGGGCGATGGGATTCGAACCCACGACCCCAACCTTGGCAAGGTTGTGCTCTACCCCTGAGCTACGCCCGCGCTCCGCGGTGGCCGGCTTTTAGGATGGTTCTTGAACCGACGCAAGAGGGATGCGGCATGTCGGCATGAACGTTCGGAGCATGACCGCCCGAAGCTCCGGCTTGCACGCGGCTCGGCGGGCGACAATGTTACTGACGAACGGCGCGGCGAACGTCGCGCGCAGGCCAGGATCATCGACTCTATGGATTACATCATCGGCCAGCCCAGGCCAGGTCAGCCCACCAGCAGCACGCAGCGTCCGGCCACGTCCGGCCCGGACGAGGGGCTGATCGGCGCCGGACCCGGCGCCGTAGCCGGCGGCGATGCCGATATCATTATGGATAGCGACCAGACCACCTTCATGGCCGATGTCATCGAGGACAGCCGCCGGGTGCCGGTGCTGGTCGATTTCTGGGCGACATGGTGCGGTCCCTGCAAAACGCTGACCCCCGCGCTGGAAAAAGTGACTCGCGCCGCCGGCGGCCGCATCAAGCTGGTCAAGATCGACATCGATGCCAACCGCGCGCTGGTGTCGCAATTGTCGAAGCTCGGGCTGCCCCTGCAGTCGGTGCCGACCGTGGCCGCGTTCTGGCAGGGCCAGATCCTCGATCTGTTCCAGGGCGCACTGCCCGAGAGCGAGATCAAGCGCTTCGTCGAGGCGCTGCTGAAGGCAGCCGGCGGCGCAATGCCATCCGCCGACCTGCTCGCCGAAGCCCGGCTTGCCCTGGAAGAAGGACGCTTCGAGGATGGCGCGGGCGCATTTTCGGCGCTGCTCGAGGACGAGCCGGAAAATCCCGACGCTTGGGGTGGGCTGATCCGCACGCTGCTGGCGCTGGGCGACGAGGAGCAGGCCAAGGCGGCGCTGGCCGAGGTGCCGGCGAAGTTTGCCGATCATGCGGAAATCGCCGGAGCACGCGCGGCTCTCACGCTTGCCGAGGAAGGTCGGCGCGTGGTCGACGAACTGGATGGCATCCGGGCCCGGCTCGCCGCCGATGCGGACGACCATGCGGCACGCTACGAGCTTGCCACCGGCCTGAACGCCGGTGGACAGCGTGCGGAAGCGGCCGAGGCGCTGCTGGAGATCCTGAAGCGGGACCGCACCTGGAACGAGGGTGCGGCGCGGCTGCAACTGATCCGGTTCTTCGAGGCATGGGGTTTCGACGAGCCGGCGTCCCTGTCCGCGCGCCGCCGGATGTCGGCATTGCTGTTCAGCTAGACCGGCCGGTCCCGCAGTAACGACGGAGCATTCGATGGCGAGCAAAAAAATAATCCGGCAGCTACCGCGTCGCGTGCCGCGACTGTTGGATGTGCGGGTAGCCGATCTACCGGCCGAGCTCCCTGTATTTCCACTCGCCGGCGCGCTGCTGCTGCCCGGCGGCAAGCTGCCGCTCAACGTGTTCGAGCCGCGCTACCTGGCGCTGATCGAGGACGTGCTTGCCGGAGATCGGTTGTTCGGCATGATCCAGCCCAGCGCGAACATGCCGGAACCGGACGCAGACACGCCCGACGAGCCGCATCCTGCCGCGGACGAGGCTTCTCCAGCCCTGTTCGCGGTCGGATGCGTCGGCCGGCTGTCATCGTTCGCGGAGCGCCAGGATGGCACTTGCAGCATCAGCCTGACCGGCCTGGCTCGGTTCCGGATCCGGCACGAGCTCGACGGGCTGCACGGCTATCGCCGGCTGGCTGTAGGCTATGCCGGATTCGAGAACGACCTCGATCAGGTCGGCGAGATCGACTTCGATCGTGAGGGACTGCTGGAATCGTTGCGCCGCTACTTCACCCATCGCGGCTTCGATGCGCGCTGGGAGGCAATCGAGCAGATGGACGACGAAACGCTGCTGACCACGCTCAGCATGATCTGTCCGCTGCCGCCGGCGGAAAAACAGGCACTGCTGGAAGCGCCCACCCTGGCCGATCGGGCAAGCACCTTGCAGGCGCTGCTGGAAATGGCTGGCCATGAGACCGAGGATGGCGGCAAATCGCACGCCGTCTGACCGACGCGGCGTATCCACCTCCAGGCCTATCGACGGGATCCCCACCATGACAGACGTTTCGACCCAGTCACGCCCTGCCCCGCTCGATCCACGGCTGCTGGAAATCCTGGTCTGTCCGATTACCAAGGGGGAGCTGATCTACGACCGCGATGCCGGTGAATTGATCAGCCGGCAGGCCGGGTTGGCATTTCCGATTCGCGACGGAATCCCGATCATGCTGCCCGACGAGGCGCGTCAGATCGCCGAATAGACGAAGCTAGCTGAGCGGACCGAGGCGGAACGCGGCTGGATACTTGACCACGCCGTCCTCGCCATCCAGGGCGCCGGGCTTCAGCTCGAGCGCCATGAAGGCGTCGCCGCCACGGAACGGAGTGCGCAGATGCCGGGCACGTTCGGCACTGAAGCCGAAGCTCGGGTAATAGGTCGGATGGCCTAGAACGACGACAGCCGCATAATCCTGCGCTCTTGCCGCTTCGAGCCCGGCCCTGATCAGTTTTCCGCCGATCCCCTTGCGCTGCAGACCGGCATGCACGGCCATTTCGGCCAGGGCAAGCGACCGTACCGATCGGCCATCCACCTCCAGACCGATCGTTGCGAACATGATGTGGCCGACGAGCTCGCCATCATCCATCGCTACCAGTGCGATCGGTGTCACGCCGGACTGACGCAGCTCGTCGATAAGTTCGGCTTCATAGGTGCCGATGAAGGCCTGCCGGTAAAGCAGCCCGGTCAGGCCCTGATCGTCCGGTAGCTCTGGGCGTATTTCCATCACGCGCATGCGCTCTGCCAGCGAGGTCGACAGCCCGCCCGGTATCAGGCGGCAATCGATTGTCGTGCCAACGTCAGGATGGTCAGACCGTTGCTGTCGAACAGGTGGCAGCCGGAAGGTACCAGCGACAGGCTTACCGTCTGGTGCACCTCGACGGCCGAACTACCCTCGATCTGGACGATCAGATCGTCGCGTCCCTCGGCTGCGACATGCAGCAGGGTCAGGCCGCCCAGCCGTTCGACCAGGCGTACCTCGCCCGTGATCGGACCGGCGGAATCCAGACGCAGTGCCTCCGGACGGATGCCGAGGGTGACGGCGCCGCTGACCTCCAGCATCCCGGTCTGGAGCGGAAGCGTTAGGTGAGCGCCGGAGGGCAGTACGACCTCGACACCGCCGGGACCGGTTGCAGCGATCGTGGCCGGCAGCATGTTCATGCGCGGCGAGCCGATGAAGCCGGCAACGAACAGGTTGGCCGGATAATGGTACAGCTCCAGCGGCGATCCGACCTGCTCGATGCGGCCGGCCTGCAGCACGACGATCTTGTCGGCCATGGTCATCGCCTCGATCTGGTCGTGGGTGACGTAGATCATCGTCACCGCCAGATCCTCGTGCAGGCGCGCGATCTCGATGCGTGTCTGGCCGCGCAACGCCGCATCGAGGTTGGATAGCGGCTCGTCGAACAGGAACACCTTCGGCGCCCGGACGATCGCCCGACCAATCGCCACGCGCTGGCGCTGGCCGCCGGACAGGTCCTTAGGCTTGCGATCCAGGTAAGGCCCGAGCTGCAGGATGCGGGCGGCCTCGGCTACCTTAGCGTCCCGTTCGCCCTTCGGCACCTTCGCCAGCCGCAGCGCGAAGCCCATGTTCTGCGCCACGGTCATGTGCGGATAGAGCGCATAGGACTGGAACACCATTGCCAGCCCGCGATCCGCCGGACCGACCTCGTTCACCCGCTTGCCATCGATCAACAGCTCGCCGGAGGTGATTTCCTCCAGGCCGGCGATCATACGCAGCAGTGTCGACTTACCGCAGCCGGACGGACCGACGAACACGACGAACTCCCGATCGGCGATATCGAGGTCGATGCCCTTGATGACCTCGGCAGTGCCATAGGCCTTTTTCAGATTACGAAGCGAAAGGGTTGCCATGTGTGGCTCCTACTTTACAGCGCCAAAGGTGAGGCCCTGAACGAGCTGCTTCTGGCTGAACCAGCCGAAGACCAGGATCGGTGCGACGGCCATCGTCGATGCGGCCGACAGCTTGGCGAAGAACAGGCCCTGCGGCGACGAGAACGAGGCGATGAAGGCAGTGAGCGGCGCTGCCTGCGACGAGGTCAGGTTAAGGCTCCAGAACGCCTCGTTCCAGCACAGGATCAGCGAGAGCAGGCCAGTCGAGGCGATACCCGGCAGCGTCAACGGCAATAGCAGGTGCCAGACCTCGCCCCACGTGTTGGCGCCATCCATCCGTCCGGCTTCCAGGATCTCGCGCGGGACTTCCTTGTAGAAGGTGAACAGCATCCAGACCACGATCGGCAGGTTCATCAGCGCATAGATCGCGATCAGGCCGGTGCGGGTGTCGAGCAGGCCCGTGGAGCGGAACAGCAGGTAGATCGGCACCAGCACGCCGACGGGCGGCAGCATCTTGGTCGACAGCATCCAGAGCAGGGTGCCACGCGTACGGCGGGTCGGATGGAAGGCCATGGAATAGGCCGCCGGAATCGCGAACAGCAACGCCAGGACGCTGCCGCCGACCGATACCACGATGCTGTTGAAGGCGAACGAGAGGTAGTCGGCCCGTGCGAACACGTCGCGGTAGGCATCGAGGGTCGGGGTGAACAGCAGGCGCGCGGTGATTGCGTCGGTCTCGCTCTTGAAGCTGGTGACCACCATCCAGAAGATCGGGAAGAACAACACGATCGCCACGGTCCAGCCGAACACGGCGATCAGGATGCGTTTTCCAAGGCTGTCAGTCATGGCTAAACCTCCAGCCTGCGGGCAACGCTTCGGACCAGGAAAACCGCGACGATATTGGCGAGAATGATCGCGACCACACCGCCTGCCGAGGCGCCGCCGATATCGAACTGCAGCAGGGCCCTGGAATAGATCAGGAAGGCCAGGTTGGTGGTGGCATTGCCCGGACCACCGGACGTGGTCACGAAAATCTCGGCGAAGATGGTCAGCAGGAAGATCGTCTCGATCATGATCACCACGCTGATCGCCCGCGACAGATGCGGCAGCGTGATGAAGAAGAACTGCGCGATCACCCCGGCGCCGTCCATGCGCGCCGCTTCACGCTGTTCCTGATCGAGCGACTGCACCGCGGTCAGCAGGATGAGCAACGCGAACGGTAGCCATTCCCACGACACGATGGTGATGACCGAGGCCAGCGGATATTGCGCGAACCAGTCGACCGGCTGCATTCCGAATGCATGGGCAACCACGCCGAGCACCCCGTAGATCGGGTGCATCAGCAGGTTCTTCCAGATCAGCGCACTCACCGTCGGCATGACGAAGAACGGCGAGATCGCCAGCACCCGGGCGACGTTGCGGCCCGGGAACGGCTGGTTGAACAGCACGGCCAACAGGGTGCCGAAGCCCACGGTGATGACCAGCACCGAGATCAGCAGCACCATCGTGTTGCGCAACGACACCCAGAAGTTCGGGTCGGTGACGAGGTAGGTATAGTTGTCGATCCCGGCGAACCCATGAACCGTCGGATCGAGCAGGTTGTAGTACCTGAACGAGAACCAGACGGTCATGACCAGCGGGACGATCATCCACACCAGCAGAACCCCGACCGACGGCATGACCAGCCAGCTGCCGGGCCGCCTGGTCGCGACCGCGGGCGTTGCAGTGCCGCCCATCACGTTACCGACTGCTGGTGCCGCCATGT
Source organism: Janthinobacterium lividum (assembly GCA_050954785.1). Taxonomy (GTDB): domain Bacteria; phylum Pseudomonadota; class Alphaproteobacteria; order Acetobacterales; family Acetobacteraceae; genus Lichenicola. Next base: position 41,138 of record JBPBQO010000132.1, read on the forward strand.
CCGGTATCCTACTTTTTGGGGTAGCCGGCCTGATGCATGACACGGGCGGTCGAGTACTGGGCGGTGGTGAGCGCCTGGTCCACGGTGCTCTGCCCGGTCAGCACGCCGGCGATGGTCTGGCCGACCTGGGTGCCGATGCCCTGGAACTCGGGAATGGCGACGAACTGCCCACCCGTGTACGGACGCGGCTCCTTGGTCTGGCCCTTGGAGTTGGCGGAGCCGATCGCGCGCTGCACGAAGCCGGCGAACGGTGCGACGTTCTTGTAGTCCGGGTTGTCGTAGGTGCTCTGGCGGGTGCCGGGAGGCACGGCCACCCAGCCGTTTTCCTTGGCGACCAGCGCCACATATTCCTTGGATGTCGCCCAGGTGACGAAGGTGCGCGCCGCGTCCTTCTGCTTGGACGATGCCGGAATACCGAGGTTCCAGCTCCACAGCCAAGTCGGACCGCCGGTGAAGCTGCCGGTCGGGATCGGTGCGAAGCCGATCTTGTCGGAGACCTGCGACTGCTTCTTGTCATACAGAAGGCCGGCGGCGACGGTGGAGTCGATCCACATGCCACAATGTCCGCTGGCGAACAGCGCCAGGGTCTCGTTGAAGCCGTTCGACGAAACGCCGGGGGGACCATCGGCCTTCAGGATATCCGCGTAGTAGGTGATCGCGGTTTTCCAGGCAGGCGTGTTGATGGTGGGCTTCCAGGCCGAGTTGAACCACTGGCCGCCCTCGGCATCCACCAGCGTCGTGACATAGGCCATGTTCTCGCCCCAGCCGGGCTTGCCGCGCAGGCACATGCCATAGATCTGGTTCGGCTTGTCGGTGATCTTGTCGGCATACTCGCGAATCTGGGCGTACGTCGGCGCCTCGGCCATGGTGATGCCGGCCTTCTTGAACAGGTCAGTGCGATAGTAGGTCATCGCACTTTCTGCATAGAACGGCAGCGCATACAGCTTGCCCTGGTAGGTCAGGCCTTCGGCGACCGGCTTCAGCAGGTCGCCGACATCGTAGGCGGCGGGCAGATTATCCATCGGTACCAGCCAGCCCTGCTTGGCCCAGATCGGCACCTCGTAGTTGCCGATGGTCATAACGTCGAACTGGCCGGCCTGGGTAGCGATGTCGGTCGTCACGCGCTGGCGCAAAACGTTCTCTTCCAGAACGACCCAGCGAACGTGGATGTCCGGGTGCTGCTTCTCGAACACCGAGGAGAGCTTTTGCATCACCACCATATCGCCGTTGTTCACGGTTGCGATAGTGATCGTCGAATCGGCGTAGGCGGCAGCGGCGCCGGCCGTGCCGAACATAGCGGTCAGGAACGCCGCGGCCGTCAAGCGGCCGGAGATGCGAGTCGTCATCGAACCCTCCCAGGGTATCAATTCCAGATGCCAGTTTCTGGCTTGAACCTGAACGTCTCACTCCGGAAGAAGCGCGTCAACGCCCGACATTCGGAACGATATTTGCGCTGGCGTCCGGAACCGAGCCGGTCAGGACGGCATCGCGATCTGCAGCTTGATGTCGGTCGGACGAGCGGAAGCGGCCCGCTCGAACGCCGCGACGGACTGCTCGAAGCCGAAGGTCTCGGCGATCAGCGGCTTGAGGTCGACCCGGCCCGACGCGATCATGCCGATCGCACGATCGAACACGTTGGCGTAACGAAACACCGTTTCGATCCGGATTTCCTTCGCCTGGGCGGATACGATGTCGAAGGCGACCTTGTCGGGCGGCATGCCGACCAGCACCACGGTGCCGCCGGGTCGGACACAGGCCAGCACATCGTCATAGACGCGCGCACTGCCGCTCGCTTCCAGCACGACGTCCGCGCCCCAGTCCGAACCGCACAAGCCATCGACCACGCCACGCAACGGCTCTCGCGACACATTGACCGGGATCAGGCCGGGATAGCGCGCCGCGATCTCGAGTTTCGGATCGACCACGTCCGAAATCACCACCCGTCCAGCGCCACTCCCGAGTGCCGCCAGCGCGACCATCAGGCCGATCGTGCCGCAACCGGTCACGACGCAGGTGTCGCCCGGCTTGATCGCGCCCTTGACCGCCGCCTGCACGCCGATCGCGAACGGCTCGATCATCGCACCTTCCGCAAACGAGACGTTGTCCGGCAGCTTGTAGGTGTATGCGGCGGGATGGACCACGAATTCGGTCAGGCAGCCATGCACCGGCGGCGTCGCCCAGAAGCGCACGGCGGGATCGACATTATATAGGCCGAGTTTGGCCGCACGTGAGTTCGGGTCGGGGATACCGGGTTCCATGCAGACCCGGTCGCCGACGACCAGATTGCGCACATTCGACCCGACATCGGCGACGACCCCGGATGCTTCATGGCCGAGCACCATCGGCTCACGCACCACGAACGGTCCGATATGGCCATGGGTGTAGTAATGAATATCGCTGCCGCAGATGCCGACCGTATGGATGCGGATGCGAACATCGTCCGGCCCGAGCGTGGACGGAACCTCAATGTCACGGAGTGCCAGCACATGCTGCTGCTCGAGAACCAGGGAACGGGCAACGGTCATGGTCGTGTGTCCTGCGGACGGTTGGTAGAGTCACTAGACTCTTAAGCCGCCATCCACACAACACGTCACCCCTTCAGCGGATCGTGTCCCCAGTTCATCAGCGAGGCACGCCACCGGCTGTGCTCGACATCGCCGGACGGCTTCTGCGCGAGATGACGATGAACGTAGCCGGTTACCTTCTTCATGTGTGCGTAGTCGTCGTCGGTCAGGTCGGCGGCCTTGGCGTGCACGATCTCGATGATCCGATGACCGGATTTATGACCGACCGACTCGCTGCCGGAAGCGTCCGACTTGTTGGCGCCGTCCGCCCAGCCGACTGATTTTGCCTCGTCCGTATCCAGCCACTTTCCGAGTGCCGCCGGCGTCATGTTTACCGCCTCGTGAAAGGCGCGGGCGATTTCCTTGTGGTCATCTTCGGACATGGCGTCGCTCCGTTGCTGGAGCACCGATGACGCGGCACCGTGGCAAGAGTTCGCCACGGTGCCGGTTATGCCGGAAGCGTCAGTTGCGGGCCTTGTCGACCAGCGCGTTCTTGCCGATCCAGGGCATCATGGCGCGCAGCTTCTCGCCGACATGCTCGATCTGGTGGTCGGCGTTGCGGGCGCGGGTCGCCTTGAAGCCGACCTGTCCGACCTTGTTTTCCAGCAGCCAGTTGCGGGCGAAGGTGCCGTTCTGGATGTCGGTCAGCACGCGCTTCATCTCGGCCTTGGTCTCTGCCGTCACGATGCGCGGGCCGGTCACGTATTCCCCGTACTCGGCGGTGTTGCTGATCGAGTAGTTCATGTTGGCGATGCCGCCTTCATAGATCAGGTCGACGATCAGCTTCACCTCGTGCAGGCACTCGAAATACGCCATTTCCGGTGCATAGCCCGCTTCCACGAGCGTCTCGAAGCCGGCGCGGATCAGCTCGACCAGGCCGCCGCACAGGACCGCCTGCTCGCCGAACAGATCGGTCTCGCACTCTTCCCGGAAATTGGTCTCAATGATGCCGGCGCGGCCGCCGCCGATGGCGCTCGCATAAGACAGTCCGATCTCGAGCGCATTGCCGGATGAGTTCTGCGCCACCGCCACCAGGCAGGGCACGCCGCCGCCGCGCTGGTATTCCGAGCGGACGGTATGGCCGGGGCCCTTCGGCGCGATCATGAACACGTCGAGGTCGGGGCGCGGCTCGATGACGCGGAAATGGATGGCGAGGCCATGCGCGAACGCCAGTGCGGCACCCGGCTTCAGGTTGTCGCGCAGATGGTCGGTGTAGAGATCGCCCTGAAGCTCGTCCGGGGTCAGCACCATGACCACGTCGGCCCAGGCAGCGGCTTCGGACGGACCCATCACTTTGTGGCCGGCCGCTTCCGCCTTGGCGATGCCGGCCGAACCGGGACGCAGGCCGACCACCAGATCGGTGACGCCGCTATCCTTGAGGTTGTTGGCGTGTGCATGGCCCTGGCTGCCGAACCCGATGATGGCGACCTTCTTGGCCTTGATCAGGCTGACGTCGGCATCGCTGTCGTAATAAACGCGCATGATTCATTCTCCTTGGGAAAAACTGTTCGAATTAAATCGTTCTGTTGCCGCGCGCGATCGCGGCAACGCCGGTGCGGGAAACCTCGACCAGGCCAAGCGGGCGCATCAGGTCGATGAAGCTCTCGATCTTGTCGGTGGCTCCGGTGAGTTCGAACACGAAGCTGCCGGTGGTGGTGTCGACCGGACGGGCACGAAAGGCGTCGGCGATGCGCAGGGCCTCTGCGCGCAGCTCGCCGGTGGACACGACCTTGATCAGCGCCATCTCGCGCGCGACGTAGGGTCCGATCTGGGTGAGGTCGGACACCTTGTGTACCGGCACCAGCCGATAGAGCAGCGCCTTGATCTGCTCGATGACCATCGCCGTGCCCGAGGTGACGATGTTGATGCGCGACTTGTTGCCGCCATCCTCGACCGGCGCCACGGTCAGGCTCTCGATATTGTATCCACGTCCGGAAAACAGCCCGATCACGCGTGCGAGCACGCCGCTTTCGTTCTCCACCAGAACCGATATCACCGCAGAGATCTGCGGCTCCTCCTGAACACTCATCAAAACAATCCAGATACGATAAGCGCCTGCGCGCATCGCCTTTTTTAAAAGCGGTTCACAAAGGGCGACTGCCCGATGGCTGGGTGAAGGGGCAGAGCCCCTTCGACTACCGTGTCAGACGAGCATCAGCCCCTCGTCGGTAATCCGCGCCGCCTGCTGGCTCTGGTCCGGCCCGAGAATCATCTGGTTATGAGCCGCACCCGACGGAATCATCGGGTAGCAGTTCTCGTGCTCGTCGACGCAGATGTCGGCGACGACCGGCCCGTCATGCGCCAGCATCCGGCGGATGACGTCATCCAGCTCGCCCAGGTTTGTCGCGCGCATGCCGGTTCCGTGGAAGGCGTCGGCGAGTTTCACGAAATCCGGCAACGCCTCGCTGTAGCTTTCGGAATAGCGGCTTCCGTGCAGCAGCTCCTGCCACTGGCGAACCATGCCCATGTAGCGGTTGTTCAGGATGAACAGCTTCACCGGCAGCCGGTACTGGGCGATCGTGCCGAGTTCCTGGATGTTCATCAGGGTGGAAGCCTCGCCGGCGATGTCGATCACCAGCGCGTCCGGATGGGCGACCTGAACGCCGACCGCGGCCGGCAAGCCATATCCCATGGTCCCGAGCCCGCCGGAGGTCATCCAGCGGTTCGGCTTCTCGTACTGGAAGTGGGTCGCGGCCCACATCTGGTGCTGGCCGACCTCGGTCGTGACGAACGTGTCGCGGCCGGTCTCGCGGGAGAGGTCGTACAGCCGGCGGATCGCGTGCTGCGGCTTGATGATGGCGCTCGGCGAAGGGTCCTGCTTGAAGGCCAGGCTATCGATGGCGCGCCATCCGTTAATCTGGCGCCACCATACAGCCAGCGCTTCGCGGTCGGTTTCAACAGAACCCTGCTGCCAGGCTTCGATCATCATCTCGATGGCAAGACCGGCATCCCCCACCACGGGGATATCGACGCGTACGATCTTGTTGATCGAGGATGCATCTATATCGACATGGATCTTGGTGGAGTCCGGCGAGAAGGCATCGAGCCGGCCAGTGACGCGATCGTCGAAGCGGGCACCGATATTGATCAGCACGTCGCAGCCATGGGTGGCGAGATTGGCTTCGTAGGTGCCGTGCATGCCGAGCATGCCGACGAACTGCGGGTCGGTGGTCGGGTAGGCGCCAAGTCCCATCAGGGTCGAGGTACAGGGAAACCCGGTCATCCGCACAAGCCGGCCCAGCGCGTCCGATGCCTCGGGCCCGGAGTTGATGACGCCGCCGCCGGTATAGAACAACGGACGTTTGGCCGCCTTCATTGCCGCCACCGCGTCGGCAATCGCCTCGCGGGCCGGCTCGCGGGCCGGGCGATAGGAGCGGTGCGGTGCCGTGGAGGCCGTGGCGTAGGTGGCCGGGCCAACCATGATGTCCTTGGGCAGGTCGACCACCACGGGGCCGGGCCGGCCGCTTCGTGCGACATAGAACGCCTCGTGCACGGTACGAGCCAGGTCGCCGGGACGCTTGACCAGGTAATTATGCTTGGTGGCGGGCCGGGTGATGCCGGTGGTGTCGGCCTCCTGGAACGCGTCGTTGCCGATCATGTGGGTCGGCACCTGACCGGTGAGACAGACCAACGGGATTGAGTCCATCAGCGCGTCGACCAGGCCGGTCACCGCGTTGGTGGCGCCAGGACCCGAGGTGACCAGCACCACGCCGACACGGCCCGTGGAGCGCGCATAGCCCTCGGCTGCATGCACGGCGGCCTGCTCATGACGGACCAGAATGTGGCGAATGGAATTCTGCTTGAACAACGCGTCGTAAATCGGCAGCACCGCGCCGCCGGGATAACCGAACACGACCTCGACCTGCTGCTCCTGGAGAACGCGGAGAAGAACCTCGGCGCCGTTCATGATCGGCGTGCTGACCACATGCCCGTTCTGGACTGCGGTCCGGCTGTCTCTGAGGTTCATACTTGCGTTCATTTCGTGCTCCCGCCGCGGAGGCTGGCTACCTGTATTCGGGCCCGGAATGGCCGTGAAGGGCGTTGATCTAGGCCCGGGTAGATTGGACGTCAACGGCGTTCATAACAAATGATACAAACTCCTCGTCGGTTCTTTCCATTTGTTGCGTCATAACAGCTATGCGGTTGCTGATAATAAGGGTGCGATCGTCCGCCGCCAGTGGGTGGTGGGCAAACCAGGTTGCCTGCCGCTTGGTGTATTGCCCTTGCGACAACACCGCGCGCCGCCTGGCCTCGTCGAGACCGAACTCGCCGCGCAGATGGGCTGCCAGTTCGGGCACGCCGTGCGCGCGCATCGCCGGGAGCGTCGGCGGCAGATCCTGTTCGAGCAGGGCCGCCACCTCGTCCAGCGCACCGGTCTCGATCATCCGGCCGAAACGAGTGTCGATGGCGGCGCGGAGCACGTCGCGCGGCGGATCCAACCTGATCGCGATGAACCGGCATGGCGCCGGCGGCAGGCCGGGCAAGGCGCGCCAGTCGGCAATGCCACGGCCGGTGCCGGACCAGACTTCCCAGGCACGCGCCAGCCG
>JBPBQO010000133.1:0-41496 GCA_050954785.1 Janthinobacterium lividum
GCCCTGGTTGTCGGTAAGTGTCGTGACCCGGGCGGCAAAGTCCTCGTCGCGGTAGTTGATCGCAGCCTCGGCGCCCAGCTCGAGGCACAGGGCGCATTTCTCGGCCGAGCCGGCAGTGGCGAACACCCGTGCCCCGAAGCTGCGTGCGAGCTGGATCGCGGTCGAGCCGATGCCGCTGGTGCCGCCATGCACCAGCACCGTTTCGCCGGCGGACAGATGGCCGGTGCGGAACAGGTTCGACCAGACGGTGAAGTAGGTTTCCGGTAGCGAAGCGGCGCGGACAGCATCGTAGCCTTCCGGCCAAGGCAGGCATTGGAAAGCGGGCGCCACGCAATATTCGGCATAGCCGCCGCCGTTGACCAGCGCGCACACACGGTCGCCGACCTGCACCGGGTCCGGACCAGCGCCCGGAGCCGATGGCATCACCGCCACGACGATCCCGGCGATTTCGAGACCCAGCACCGGGTTGGCATCCTTGGGTGGCGGATATGCACCCTTGCGCTGCATCACGTCTGGTCGGTTGATCCCGGCCGCCATGACCTGGACCAAAACCTCGCCCGGACGGAGTACCGGCAGGCTGCCGGTCTCGATCCGAAGGGTGTCCGGCTCCCCGCCGGCGGCGTCGTGGGCGATGTAGCGCATGATGGAGGGGAGGGTCACGGCCTGTTCATCTCCGGCTAGCGGGGGGGTGGCCCGGTGACAAGGTCGGTGGGCCGGGGGACCGAGCGAGTGCTGAAACTGTCTCGTCCCGCCCGGCTTGTCACCATACGGACGAACACGATGCTTACGGATCATGAAGGAGCCCGTCATGAGACACTTTCGAGACCAGGACCGATGGCACAGCGGGTTCGTGTCGGCGAGTGGGCAGGAACCGCCGCTGCCGCCCATGCCGGACGACGACTCGGATGCGCCGTCGCCATTGGGCGATCCGCCGATGCCGATCCCGGTGCCTCCGTCTCCCGGCCCACCGCCGATGCAGGTTCTCGGCATGGCGATGCAGGAAAGTCGCGCCTGATCGTGTTTCGGTCGTCGGCTGGCCCGGACAGGCCAGAGAACCGTTGCGCTGGCAGGCCACACTCTTCAAAAGTCGCACCGAAAGCCGCACGACGATCAGGCGGTGCCTCGCGAGGCTGTCTCGGTGTCCGGTTCTCCACCCTCAAATCCATCCACCGTCGTACCGGCCAAGCGCCCGGGTCGTAGCGACTCGCCTGCGAATACGGTCGGCGTGTTGACGGGCCCGCCGGCATCGCGCCTTCGGGACGGTCGGCAGGCCGCACTTCGCGCCGGGATCGCGTCGCAGGGAGCCGCCGTCAAGGGCTGGGTGCTGCATGCGCCACTCACCCTTCGCGCGCTCGTCCGCGCGGACGAGATATGGCTGGCGGTGCTGGCCGCCTTCACCGGGGTCATCGGCGGATTGCTGGTGGTCGGCATCAATTCGATAACCCTGCTGATGCACCGCATCTTGTTCGCGCTCGACAATGACGGACGGCTGTCGGGGCTGGGACATCTGGATCCGGTTCGTGCAGTCCTGGTCCCGACCATCGGCGGGCTGGTGCTGGGATTGTTCGGGTTGCTGGTGGTCCGCTATGTGCCGGGCCGGCCGGTCGATCCGATCGAGGCGAACGCGATCTATGGCGGCCGCATGTCGACGCGCGACAGCCTGGTCGTGGTGATCCAGACGATATTGTCGAACGGCGTCGGCGCGTCGATCGGGCTGGAAGCCGGCTATACCCAGGTCGGCTCGGCACTGGCGTCGAAGCTCGGCGGTGCATTCAGGGTCAGGCGGCAGGATCTGCGTGTGCTGGTCGGGTGCGGCGCCGCCGGCGCCATCGGCGCGGCATTCGATGCGCCGATCGCCGGGGCGTTCTATGCGTTCGAACTGGTGATCGGCACATATTCGCTTGTCAACCTGGCGCCGGTCACGCTGGCGTCGATCTGCGCCATCCTGGTGACCCACGTACTGGGCAGCGCCGCGCCATCGCTGCAGATCGATGTGCCGGTCGCGATCGGCGGAACCGACTACCTTCCGATCATTGCACTTGGCGTGATTTCGGCGCTGGTGGGTATCGCCATCATGCGTGCGGTCACGCTGTCGGAAAGCATGTTCCGGCGCTCGGCGGTGCCGGTCTGGCTCCGGCCGGCGGTCGGCGGGCTGATCGTCGGGCTGCTGGCGCTGATCACCCCTGCGGTGATGTCGTCGGGTCACATGGCAATGCGGCTCGGGCTCGACGCGCAGTTCGGGATGCAGCAGGTGGCGGTCATGCTGGTGCTGAAGGCGGTGGCATCGGCCGTGTCGATCGGCTCCGGGTTCCGCGGCGGCCTGTTCTTTGCGTCGCTGTTCCTGGGGGTACTCACCGGTACGCTGTTCGGCGACCTTCTGTCGCTGGTGACCTCCGACCCGCTGTCGCCGGTGATCTGTGCGTTGATCAGCATGAGCGCGCTGGCGGTGGCGATCGTCGGCGGTCCGCTGACCATGGTGTTCCTGGCGCTGGAATCCACCGGCAGCCTGCCGCTGACCAGCGCGGTGCTGGCGGCTTCGGTCGTGTCCTCGCTGACGGTGCGCCGGACTTTCGGCTACTCGTTCGCCACCTGGCGCTTCCATCTGCGTGGCGAAAGTATTCGCAGCGCGGTCGATATCGGCTGGATGCGCAACCTCACCGTCGGGCGGATGATGCGGCGCGAGGTGCGTACCATCCGGCGCGACACGTCGCTGGCAGCGGTGCGGCGCGACTTCCCGCTCGGCTCCGCGCACCGGATTATCCTGGTCGACGAGGCGGGCGCCTATGCCGGCCTGGTGCTGGTGCCGGAACTGCACGGTTCGGAGGAAGACGTCACCAGGCTCGACCAGCTCGTGCATTATCCGGGCGTCATGCTGTTGCCGCAGATGACGGTGAAGGAAGCGGTCGCCCTGTTCGAATCAGCCGAGGCCGACGCCCTCGTGGTGGTGGACGAGGCGCAGGGGCGCCAGGTGCTCGGAGAACTGACCGAGCAGTATGCGCTGCGGCGTTATACGGAGGAACTGGATCGCAGCCGGCGGGAGCTGTCCGGCGAGCGATAACTTCACGATCGGGCGCGCCTTATTTTCGAAGGATGGCCTTCATTCCGTTCTTGAGTTTTTTGGACCCCAAGACGCGGAAGATAATGCGTCCGATCAGCTTCGGCCATTGGCGGCGCGGGACGAGACGGAGTGCGTCCGATATTCTGCCATCTATGGCGATGCGAATACCTGCCGACAGGATGCCTTTTTCGTAGCTGTCGTAAAAGCGGCGCGAGGAAACTTTTCCATCTACTCCAGGCACAGACACGATATAATCTATATCGGATCGGGACGGCTCGAATGGTCGGTAGTAACATGCCTCTATGAGTTTCGCGGCCATGGCGGAAAAGAACCAGGGTTTTTCGTCTTCTTTCATAACTGGTTCGATGACACGGAACAGGTCGATCATTTCAAGCTGAGAGTCGATTTTTTCCTGCAGTTCCCGCGTGAACTGGATATCGGGCAGGTTTTTGCGCATGCGTTGTGCCGACAGGGCGGATACCTGCGCCCAGGCCGACATGCGGCGTCCGGACACAACGGATTGAGACGAAATGGAGTTTGCATGAATTCTATAGTCGCCCAGCACTTCCGGCAGGATGTGCAGGTTTCCGATTTTCATCATGCGCCAGTACAGGTCCGTATCTTCGCCAATTGTAAGCAGGCGGTAACCACCCGTTTTCATGAATGCATCTCTACGCATCATGAGAAGTGGCTGTAAGATGTAGGGCTCGTTCGCCGGAAGGGCCGAATCATCGACCAGGGACATATCCTTGGCGCGCGTCGTAGTCCCGATGGGCTTGCCGTTTTCATCGATATGACGAGCCAGGGCGCTGACGGCCACGCAATTTTCGTTTGCCAGCAGGTATGCTTGCTCCTCCGCGAAACGATGCGGGTAGGAAATATCATCGCCATCATGACGAGCGATGAATGGCGCCGTGCATAACTGCATACCGGCGTTTACGGCCGCAACGATTCCGGCGTTTTCCTGATATCGATACACAATGCGCGGGTCGCTTTCCTGCGCCCTGGTCACGATCTCCCTGGTATCGTCGGTAGAGCCGTCATCGATGATAATGATCCGGATATCGGCGATCGTCTGGCTCTGGATGCTCTTCAAAGTGTCGGATAAATACTTTGCAGTATTGAAGACAGACATAACCACGTCTATCTCGGCCACAAAAGATCTCCCTGCGACCTGTCACGGTATGATGCCATCAGGCCGGTAATCCCATATCGTCGCCACCAGCCTGCCGGTCTGCACTGCGCACAGGAAGCGGCACCGGACCACTTCGTCTCGTCATCCGCTTGATCCGCGACCGCAAACCGTTCGACAGCACGATACGAAACAGGAGTCTGAGAACGACAAGGGACAGAAGCTTCGGCCCGGCGAGAACGATCGCGCTTCTGGTCCGGCCGCGAAGTGCCAGGCGAACGGACGTTCCGATCAAGGCTTCACGGACCGAACCGAGGTTCCGGTCCGGCACGACGTCTCCATGCTTCGCGATTGCTGCGTGAACGAACTGGCAATCAGCGAGCGTCAGCTCGAACGGGCGGTAGAAGCAGAGTTCCAGAAGCTTCATGGACAGGGCAACAGCAAGCCAGTCCCGTTCGGCCGGCGTCAGATTACGAGACCCTACATCGTGGATTGTGACCATCGACAAGGGGCGTTTGATCTCTCGCAGGAATGCTGCATCGAAGACGATATCTTCCGCCTTGCTTGCCCGACGTCGCGCCGATATCGCTGCGAGCTGCGATGAAAGCGCCAACTGCCGGCCATTGAAGATCGATTGGCTAGACACGCTGGCGGCATGCATTCGGTAGCTTCCCAAAAGTTCGGGCAGGTTGTGCAACCGTCCGCGTTCACGCAAACGCCAGTATAAATCGGAATCCTCGGCGTTCAACACCAGGCGATAACCGCCAACGGCCTGAATATCGGCACGCCGAACCATGAGCATCGGATGCAGCAGGTAAGGTTCCGAGGCGGGAATATTGCCCGGATCGGCCTTGGCAAGGTCGCGCAGCCGCGATTGTGTGCTGAGGTTGTGGCCCGCTTCGTCGATGTGCCGTGCCGCACCAGCAAGGGCGACACAGTCCGGGTTAGCCTCCAGATATTGCATCTGCCGTTCGAACCGGTCCGGGTCCGACAGGTCGTCGGCATCATGCCTGGCGATAAACGGTGCGGTGCATGCGGCAAGGCCTGCGTTCAGAGCAGCAACGATCCCGCCGTTCGGCTGCGTGATGACATGGATCCGTGGGTCGCGTTCCGCAGCCGCGGCGAGTATGGAAGCGGTGTCGTCGGTTGAACCGTCATCCACGACAACGATGCGGATATCGCGTACCGTCTGCACCTGGATGCTGGCGAGGGTATCGGGCAGCGACCAGCCTGCATTGTAGGCCGGCATCAGCACATCGATCAGCGGCGCCACGTGCTCTCCTTTTCGTCGGCCTGTCTTGCAGCCGCTGGTTCCAAGCACGTTTCGATGGATTGCGCCAACTAATCGATGCAGCCTTGAATGATGAAAGTCATGCCTGAATTATTTTCGTAAATTGAGTGCTCTGGTTGTTGGCATGACCCTACCTTCGACATTGTGGCTGTCTGAGGGCCAACTTGTGCGAGGGTGTACATATCACGCTGCCGATCGCAACAATCCGGCCAGTCAGCTTGAACGACGTCGTTTACTGAACGGACATGCTCGATCGTAAAAATACCAGAATTCTCACCGTTAATCGTTGCTGTCCACGCTGTTGCCCAGTCTTTAACCAGGCCCAACCTTCGTGAATGCAACAATAACGAAAGTCGATGCCGACTCGATGCATAGCCACGGTAACGTGATCCACAGGCGCCATGGCGGTACGTCCAGGACCGCCAGTTGGAGCAGGTTCTGCATCGCTGCATGAACTGAAATTTCACTAGGTCTTTCCGAAATGTCCTGCATTGCGGTTCGAAGATTGGATGAAATTGAGAGCTGTCACTGCAAGGTGACGATTTCGACGATACGGCCGTCGAACGATTCCGCGTGTCGAGACTGAATAGCTAGAACTCGATCCCCAACCTTGGAGCCGCCCAACTCATGGCAAGATACAGCATCACCGTCAGCAGGCAGCCCAGCAGCAATGCGAGGTAGAACGGCAATCCGGCGCGGAGCAGGGCCGGGATCAGCAGGAACATCGGCAGCGACGGGATCACGTACCAGAATGTCGCGCCGACATGGGCTTCCATGCGGGCGCGGTCATGGGTGTCGCGCCACAGCCAGATCATGCCGAGCACCGAAATCAACGGCAGCGAGGCGACCAGCGCGCCGACGGCCGGGCTTCGTCCGGCAATGGTGGAGACTGCGGCAATCAGTAGGCCGGACAGGATCGCCTTGAGAATGAAATAGGTCATGGCGGGGGCCGGGCTTTCCATCCAGCCTGGTGAAGAGCCAGCTCGTATTCATGGCTCGGCGCACCGCCGAAGAAATCGGCATCCTGGACGCGGCCGACAATCTCGAAACCGAGCCTTGCAAGCAGGATCAGCGACGCATCGTTACGGGTATCGACGATCGCTTCCGCAAGGTGGCACCGGTAGCGTTCGAACAGGCAATCGAGCATGCCGGCGATGGCCTCCGTGGCAACACCCTGCCGCCAGAATTGCGGAAAGATCATGTAGCCGATCAGTGCGTTTCCCGCATCGCCGCCGCTGGCGGCAAGCGTTGCTTGTACGAGGCCGAGGCAGCGCCCGTCCATGTCGCGACGAATGATCCAGTTGCACCAGAGGTCGGCATCGTCGGGGGATCGTCCGGTGGCGATCTGTCGATAGCGTGCCTGCAATGCGTCGAGGTCGACAGGCGGCCGGTCGGCCAGGAAGCGATAGAGGGCGGGATCGGTCAGGCCCTCGAACATCTCGCCTGCATGGTCGACCCGCAACGGCTCCAGCGTCAGCCGGGCCGTGCGCAGCAGCGGGGGGAATGCTGGAGGGGGCGTGAGCAGGGGGATCCCCTGAAAAGAGAAAGGGCGTCACCGAGCCATATGGCTCGGGACGCCCTGTCGTTCATACGATCCGGATCAGACCGAGTAGTACATCTCGAACTCGACCGGGTGAGGGGTCTGCTCGAAACGATAGACTTCCTGCCACTTGATCTCGCAGTAGCTCTCGATCTGGTCGACGGTGAACACGTTGCCGGCGAGCAGGAACTCGTGGTCGGCCTCGACTGCCTTCAACGCCTCGCGCAGCGAGCCGCAGACCGTCGGGATCTCCTTCAACTCGTCGGGCGGCAGGTCGTACAGGTCCTTGTCCATCGCCTCGCCGGGATGGATCTTGTTCTTGATGCCGTCCAGGCCGGCCATCAGCATCGCCGAGAAGGCGAGATACGGGTTGGCGGTCGCATCCGGGAACCGGACCTCGATCCGCTTGGCCTTCGGGCTCGTCGCATACGGGATACGGCAGGAGGCGGAGCGGTTGCGCGCCGAATAGGCGAGCAGAACGGGCGCCTCGAAGCCCGGGATCAGGCGCTTGTACGAGTTGGTCGACGGGTTGGTGAAGGCGTTCAGCGCCTTGGCGTGCTTGATGATGCCGCCGATGTAGTAGAGCGCCGTGTCGGACAGGTCGGCATAGCCGTTGCCGGCCATGATCGGTTTGCCGTCCTTCCAGATCGACTGATGCACGTGCATGCCCGAGCCGTTGTCGCCGAACACCGGCTTCGGCATGAAGGTTGCCGTCTTGCCGTACGAGTGCGCGACGTTGTGCACGCAGTATTTGTAGATCTGCATGTAGTCGGCTGCCTTGAGCAGCGTGGTGAACTTGGTGCCGAGCTCGTGCTGCGACTGCGCCACCTCGTGATGGTGCTTCTCGATCGGCAGGCCCATCTCGCCCATGGTCGAGAGCATCTCGGCGCGCAGGTCGTTCTCGCTATCGACCGGGGCGACCGGGAAGTAGCCGCCCTTGACGGTCGGGCGATGGCCCATGTTGCCTTCGGGGTAGTCCTTCAGCGAGGAGCCGGGGCCTTCGATGCTGTCGAGCTGGTAGGAGGAGTAGTTCGGGCCGACGCCGAACTTCACGCTGTCGAAGATGAAGAACTCGGCCTCGGGGCCGAAGAACGCGGTGTCGCCGATGCCGGTCGATTTCAGGTACTGTTCGGCGAGCTTGCAGGTGCCGCGCGGGTCGCGGTTGTAGAGCTGGCCGGTCGAAGGCTCGATGATGTCGCAGAACAGGATCATCTGCGGCTTGGCCGAGAACGGGTCCATCACCGCGCTGTCCGGATCCGGCATCAGGATCATGTCGCTCTCGTTGATCGCCTTCCAGCCGGCGATCGACGAGCCGTCGAACATGAAGCCGTCGCGGAACACGTCCTCCTCGATGGTCGAGACGTGCTGCGTGGTGTGGTGCCACTTGCCCTTGGGATCGGTGAAACGCAGGTCGACATACTCGACCGAGTGTTCCTGCAGCAGCTCCATCACCTTGGCGACGTTGCTGGAGAGGGGTGCTGGTTCCGCACCGGAATTAGAGGATTTCTTGGCCATCCGTTGACACTCTGCTGTTTGGACAGCCGCATGGTGCGGCCGGCTCGCTACAAGAAACTGTGTGTTGCCGGACCGGTATTGGATCGCGCGGTCCGGGTCGGTCTAGATCGCATCCTCGCCGCGTTCGCCGGTGCGGATACGCACCACCTCTTCGAGACTCGAGACGAAAATCTTGCCATCGCCGATCCGGCCGGTGCGGGCGGCTTCGATGATCGCTTCCACGGCGCGTTCGGCGATGCGGTCGTCGCAGACCACCTCGATTTTCACCTTGGGCAGGAAATCGACCACGTATTCGGCGCCGCGATAGAGCTCGGTATGACCCTTCTGGCGGCCGAACCCCTTTGCCTCGGTGACGGTGATTCCCTGCAACCCGATCTCGTGCAGCGCCTCCTTCACCTCATCGAGCTTGAACGGCTTGATGATGGCCTCGATCTTTTTCATGGCCGACCTTCTTCGTCACGGCGCGTTCTCGGCGCCCGATTTCGGCGCCCGCCCTGGTCATGGCACGTTCGCACGCGGCGCGGGTCGCGGCAATCGCGGTCGCTGCCGGTTTGCGCCATGATCCACGCCGACCCGATGCCGAGGCCCGATTGCATGAAACGACTGAACAGCCAGCTCTCCGAGGCGCACACGACGATCTTCACCGTCATGTCCGCCCTGGCGCTGAAACACGGCGCGATCAATCTCGGCCAAGGTTTTCCCGATACCGAGGGTCCGGCAGATATCGTGCAGGCAGCCGTGGACGCGCTGCTCGACAACCGCAACCAGTATCCGCCGATGACCGGCCTGCCCGAGCTGAAGCAGGCGGTGGCACGCACGAATCGCCGCTTCTATGGCCTCGACATCGACCCGGTGACGGAGATCGTGGTGACCTCCGGTGCCACGGAGGCGCTGATCGCCGCCCTGGCCGCGCTGATCGACCCGGGCGACGAGGTGGTACTGATCGAGCCGCTGTACGACACCTATCTGCCGGTGGTCAGGCTGCTGGGCGGTGTCCCCCGGATGGTCCGGCTGACGCCGCCGGAGTGGGTGCTGCCGCGGGCCGAGCTGGAAGCGGCATTCGGGCCGAAGACCAAGGCGATCCTGCTCAACAGCCCGATGAACCCGGCCGGCAAGGTGTTCGATGCCGGGGAGCTGGCGTTCATCGCCGGGCTTCTGGAACGCCACGACGCCTATGCCGTGTGCGACGAGGTGTACGAGCACCTGACCTTCGACGGTGCCCGGCACATTCCCCTGATGACGCTGCCCCGGATGCGCGAGCGCTGCCTCCGGATCGGCAGTGCCGGCAAGAGCTTCTCCCTGACCGGATGGAAGGTCGGCTACGTGACGGCGGCGGCTCCGCTCGCGTCCGTGGTCGCCAAGGCGCACCAGAACCTCACCTTCACCACGCCCCCGAACCTGCAGCGCGCGGTGGCGCTGGGGCTCGACAAGGACGACGCCTATTTCGGCGCCCTGGCGAGCGAGCTCCAGGGCAAACGCGACCTGCTGGCGGCAGGGCTGGAGGAGATCGGCTTCTCGGTGCTGCCGTCGCGCGGCAGCTATTTCCTGATCGCCGATTTTCGTGGGCTCGGATTTGTCGGGAACGACGTGGCCTTCTGCGAACACCTGACCGAGGCGGCGGGCGTGACCGCCATCCCGGTGTCGGCGTTCTACGACCAGCCCGATGCACCGGATCACTATGTCCGGTTCGCGTTCTGCAAGCGTGAGTCGGTGCTGCGCGAGGCGCTCGACCGGTTGCGCGCCTATGTCCGGGCGCTGCCGGCCGGATTTCGGGCGGTTTCGTGAGATCGGATCGATTGACGCGGGTTCGCGCCTCTTCTAAACCCGGCGCCGCTGTGGCGGACGTAGCTCAGTTGGCAGAGCGCCAGGTTGTGGTCTTGGATGTCGCGGGTTCGAGCCCCGTCGTTCGCCCCAGCGGATTTCCCGGCCATGACCAGGCCGGGGATGCCAACATTTGATCGACGCGGTTGCGATGATCCTCGCCGGCGGCGAGGCTCGACGCCTCGGCGGCGTCGACAAGCCGCTGATCGAGATCGGCGGCATTCCCATTCTCTCCCATATTCTTGACCGGCTGCGCCCGGCGGTGAGCCATGTTGCGTTGAGCGCCAACGGCGATCCAGAGCGGTTCATGCGATTCGGGCTGCCGGTGCTGGAAGACCGGCGGATCGGGATCGGGCCGCTGGCCGGGTTGCTGCGCGGGCTCGACTGGGCAGCCGGACACGGCGCTAAAGTTCTCCTGACCGTACCCGGCGATACGCCATTCATCCCGGCCGACCTGCTGCGGGCATTGTTGCCGGCGCCTTCGGTCGCGGTGTCGGACCGCCGGCATCATCTGGTGGCGTCGTGGCCGGTAGCATGGCGGGATCGGCTGGCGCAGCACCTCGACGGGCTGGATCCGACCGCCGGACGCCGGGCCTACGGGGTGCTGGCGTTCGCGGGACCGCTCGGGATGCGGGAGGTGAGTTTCGCGTCCGACCCGATCGATCCGTTCTTCAATGTGAACACGCCGGAAGACCGGGACAGAGCCGAGACGATCTTCAGCGCGCGAACGTCCGGGCGAGGCCAACGGCCAGGCTGATCGGGTTCAGGCGCAGCATCTCGCGCATAGGCCCGATGTCGAACGCCTTGTCCTCCATCAGTCGCCTGATCTCGGACACGCCGATCGAGGGCAGGCCGGGAATCGGGCGCGCCAGCAAGGCTCCCGCCATCAGCGGCCAGGCGGGAATCGAGACGATCCTGCGCCGGGGAAGTCCGGCGGCATCGGCGATCGCAGCCACGAAGGCGCGATAGGCGAGGACATCCGGCCCGGCAATCACCAGGCCATGCGGCCCATCCCAGTCTCGTTCGAGCGCTGCCAGCACTGAGGCGGTGACGTCGGACTGATGGATCGGCTGAACCAGCGCGCGGCCGCCGCCCGGCAGCGGCACGACCGGCAGGCGGCGAAGCAGGCTGGCGAGGCGCTGCACGTTATCCTCGCCCTCGGCACCGTAGATCATCGTCGGGTGCAGCATGACGCCGCGCCGGCCGGACGCCTGGAACGCGCGCTCGCCAGCCAGGACGCCATTGCCGTGTTCGTCCGGCCAGCGGGTGAACTTGCGCGTGCTGCCGAGGAACATGAAGGCGGCGTCCGCGGGCCCGGCGTCCAGCACGAGCCCGGCGTATCTCGCATGGGCGGTGCTGACCACACGGCTGGCACCGGCAAGTGCGGTGGCCAGTGCGGTGCGATCCTCGAGGTCGGCGATCCGGGGCGGGAGTTGGATTCCGGCGGCCCGCCAGCGATCGACGCTGCGAACGACCGGAACCACGGTGGCGCCACGGTCCAGCAATGCCCGGACCAGCGCCTGGCCAGACCGGCCATTGGCGCCGATCACATGGACCGGGCCGATCCGGCGGAGGTCGGGGGCATCTGGAATGGAGGCTGTATCCGGCATCCGCCCATCTTCGTTCGGCCGAACCGATTGCGCCAGCCGGAGCCGGAACCGTCCGGGCCTGCGGTATCGGGATACCGTTGCCAACGATGCTTATAAGCAAACGAGATTACGGAAGTGCTTGACGCGGTGGCGCCCGGCGCGGATAAGCCCGCCCTCAGCACTTTCCTCCAAATACGGACAGCATGCCTATGAAGACCACCCTCTCGCTGAAGCCTGCGGAGGTGACGAAGAACTGGATCCTGATCGACGCCAATGGCCTCGTTCTCGGCCGTGTCGCTTCGATCATCGCCCAGCGTCTTCGCGGCAAGCACAAGCCGCAGTTCACCCCGCATGTCGATTGCGGCGACCATGTCGTCGTGATCAACGCCGAGAAGGTCCGTCTGACCGGCAACAAGGCCGGGCAGAAGCTGTTCCATTACCACACCGGCTACGCCGGCGGCATCAAGCAGCGCACCATCACGCAGCGGCTCGAGGGCAAGAACCCGGGCCACATCGTGACCAAGGCAGTCGAGCGGATGATCACGCGCGGCCCGTTGCAGCGCGCGCAGATGAAGCACCTGTACGTGTATGCCGGCACCGTGCATCCGCATGACGGCCAGCAGCCGAAGATGCTCGATGTCATGTCGATGAACCGCAAGAACTCCGTCACCAACAAGATCGTCGGAGCCTGATCATGTCCGAGACCCAGACCCGTACCGGCTCGCTCGCCGACCTGAAGGACATGGCGGTTGCTGCCGGCGTTGCCGTCACTCCCGACGAGACCGCGATCGTTCGTGAGCCGAAGCGCGACGCGCAGGGCCGTTCCTACGCGACCGGCCGGCGCAAGAACGCCATCGCCCGCGTGTGGATCATGCCCGGCAAGGGCGACATCAGCGTCAACGGCCGCAAGGTCACGACGTATTTCGCGCGTCCCGTGCTGCGCATGCTGATCACCCAGCCGTTCCTGGTGGCGGATCGCTACAACCAGTTCGACGTGTATTGCACGGTGAACGGTGGCGGACTGTCCGGTCAGGCCGGTGCGCTACGCCACGGCATCAGCCGTGCGCTCACCTACTACGAGCCGAGCCTGCGCGGCATCCTGAAGGTTGCCGGCTTCCTCACCCGCGACAGCCGTGTGGTCGAGCGCAAGAAGTACGGCAAGGCGAAGGCCCGTCGTTCGTTCCAGTTCTCCAAGCGCTGATCGCTTTCCGGCACTCGCTGTTCGATCGGCTCAGGCTCGATCGGCGGCGGTGCCGGCGGTGATTTCGAATGGCTCGTCGGGGTGGCTCTTCGCTGCCCTGGCGGGCCGTTCGCATTTTGGCCGTGCCGACGATGTGCGGTGTCAGAACAGCCCGAAATCATAGGCACCGGTGATGGCCGCGGCACCCCCGTCATTGTATCTGGCAGCCGGCGAGTCTTCCGGCATCGGGCCGGTGGCGCAGGATGTCAGCAGAAGCAGCATCGCGAACAGGCACATGATCGGCGTGATGGTCGGGTTCCGGAATTGCAAAACGCGTGCGCCATGTCGTCGGGTTGAGGGTGGTGGCAACGGACACGTGAGCCCGCCTTCGGCGACGGGCCATTAAATACGGATTTACCGAGGCAGAAGGACCGAGGCATGACCTCAGCGACCGTGTTCATCGATGGCGAGGCCGGGACCACCGGGCTGGGGATCAGGCGTCGGCTGGAGAGCCTGCCGGTCACGGTCCGTTCGATCGATGCCGATCGCCGTAAGGACCCGGCCGCCCGGCGCGCCTTGATGGAGGAGGTCGACCTCGTCGTGCTGTGCCTGCCGGATGCGGCGTCGCGTGAGTCCGCCGCCCTGGTGTCCGGGCTGGCGAATCCGCCGAAGCTGCTCGACGCAAGCACTGCGTTCCGGACCGATCCGGACTGGGTCTACGGCTTTCCCGAAATGAGCAAGGGGCAGTCCGATGCGATCGCGGGTGCTGCACGCGTCTCGAATCCCGGCTGCTATGCGACCGGTGCGATCGCGCTGCTGCGGCCGCTGATCGAGGCCGGCCTGCTGCCCGGCGACCATCCGCTCGCGATCAATGCGGTCAGCGGATATTCCGGTGGTGGTCGCAGCATGATCGAGGCGCACGAGGCCAGTGGCAGCCCGGCGTTCGAGTTGTATGGGCTGACCCTGGAGCACAAGCACGTGCCGGAGATCCGGACCCAGGCAGGGCTGGCGCGCCGGCCGATCTTCGTGCCGTCGGTCGGGCATTTCCCGCAAGGGATGATCGTGTCGATCCCGCTGCATCTCGATCTCCTGCCCGGCGACGTGACGGGCGCCGACCTGCAACAGGCACTGGCGGACTGGTATCGCGGCTCCGACCGGGTTCGCGTCGGCGACGAGGTGGCACCGACGGTCCTGGTCGGCGAAGCACTCGCCGATAGCGACGTCATGGAGCTGAGGGTGCATGCGAACGAGGCGTGCCGCCACGTGCTGCTGACGGCGCGGCTCGATAATCTCGGCAAGGGCGCGTCCGGCGCGGCGATCCAGAACATCGCGCTGATGCTGGGCCTGAGCGTGCCTTCCATCGCATGAACAGCCGACCGTTAGCGTTCCGGCTGCTGCAGGTGCTGGTGGTGGTGTTCGGGTTCGTCCCGGTGCTGGCCGGTCTCGCCGGGATCGTGCTGGGGCCGTCCATGGCCGGGCTGCCGGCATCCGGTGCGCCGCTCGCGCTGGATAGTCACGTGCGCTACCTGTCCGGGCTGCTGCTGGCGATCGGGATCGGCTTCTGGAGCACGGTCCCGCGGATCGAGCGGCAGGCGGTGCGGTTCCGGCTGTTGACGGCGATCGTGGTGATCGGCGGGCTCGGCCGGTTGATCGGGCTGCTGACGATCGGTGTTCCGCCGCCGTCCATGCTGTTGGGGCTGGCGATGGAGCTCGTCGTTACGCCAGGGCTCTGCTGGTGGCAGTATCGGATCGCGGAATGAAGCCCAGGGAAAGCCTGCGACTGTCGCAGGCGTCGTCCCGGGCGTAGAAGGCCGGACCTTGGCGGCTGGAGCTTGTCGATGCGTACTACGTTGCTCGATCTTTTGCGGATGAAGCAGGCCGGCGAACGAATCGTCATGCTGACCGCCTACGACACGCCGTCCGCCATGATCGCGGAACGAGCTGGTATCAAACTGCTGCTGGTCGGTGACTCGCTGGGCATGGTGATGCTCGGGCATGACAGCACCATTCCGGTTACCCTCGACGACATGGTGCGGCATGCGACCGCGGTATCGCGCGGCGTGCGGGACGCACTGGTGGTCGGGGATCTGCCGTTCCTGACCTATGGAAACGAGGCCGATGCGATCGCGTCGGCCCGCCGGATGATGCAGGAGGCCGGGGTTCAGGCGGTGAAGCTCGAGGGCGGCCTGCCGATCGTGCCGATCGTGCGACGGCTAACCGAACTCGGAGTGCCGGTGATGGGGCACCTGGGATTCACGCCGCAGGCTCAGTATCAGCTCGGCATACGGGTGCAGGCCAAGCAGGCCGCGGATGCACGACGCCTGCTCGAGGATGCGCTGGCGCTCGAGGAGGCCGGCGCGTTCGGGATCGTGCTCGAGCTCGTGCCGGCGGTGCTGGCGGAGGCGGTCTCGAAGCGGCTTCGGGTTCCGACCATCGGCATCGGTGCAGGGGCGGGCTGCGACGGGCAGGTGCAGGTCTGGCACGATGTGCTCGGGCTGCATTCGGCCAAGTCGCCGCGACATGCCAAGCGGTACGGCGACATCGGCGCCGCGATCGAGGCGACGCTGCGCCTGTATGTCGAGGAGGTGCAGTCGGGGGCGTTTCCGACGTCCGCGCAGAGCTCCAAAATGGATGAGAGCGAGCTTGCCGAAGCACTGGCCGGCCTGTCCGGGACGGCGTCCTGAGCAGCCGAGGGCATCCTGCGATGCAGGTCGTCAGCACCATCGCCGAATTTCGCGCGGCGCGGCGTGGCTTTCCCGATCTCGGCCTGGTGCCGACCATGGGGTTCCTGCATGCGGGCCATCTGAGTCTGGTCGAGCGTGCGCGTCTCGAGTGCGGGGCCGTTGCGGTCAGCATCTTCGTCAACCCGACCCAGTTCGGCCCGAACGAGGACCTGGCACGTTATCCACGTAACCTGCCGGGTGATCTGGATCTGTTGCGGCAGGCCGGCACCGCCCTGGTGTTCACCCCCACGCCTGACGAAATCTATCCGTCCGGCTTTGCCAGCAGGGTCGAGGTCGGTCCGATCGGGAACGTGCTGGAGGGCGCGGTCCGGCCCGGGCATTTTTCCGGTGTGGCGACCGTGGTGAGCAAGCTGTTCAACATCGTGCAGCCGTCACGGGCCTATTTCGGCCAGAAAGACGCGCAGCAAGCTGCCGTGATCCGGCGGTTCGTGCGCGATTTCGACCTGCCGGTCGAGGTGGTCGTGATCCCCACCATGCGCGAGACCGACGGCTTGGCGATGTCGAGTCGCAACAGCTACCTGACGGACGGGCAGCGGGCCCAGGCACCGGTGCTGTATCGCGCACTCCGTGCCGGGCAGGATGCATTCCGGTCCGGCGAGCTGGATGCAGGACGGCTGTGCCAAGTGGTGCGCGCGGTGCTGGCAACAGAGCCGGACCTGATCCTGGATTACGTGAGCGTGGCCGATGCCGGGACGTTGCGGGACCTGCCACGGGTGGACGCGCCGGCGCTGTTGTCGGTGGCGATCCGGCTGGGTCGGACGCGGCTGATCGACAATGTCGTGCTGGAGCCGCAGCCACTCATCTTCTAAGCCGGCAGAGCACCAGCGTGTCTCCATCGAGGTTGGAGCGGACCGGCTGGCAGGGTCTGTCCCGGTGCATGCCATAGAAGTGGAGCACGGCAGCACCAGGATCGCCGGGCGTCGATGGCTGCAGGCCGAACAGCGGGCCTCGATGGGTGCGGACGGCCTGCTCGATCTGTCGTTCCAGAACGCTGTCCTGGCCTGGATGGACCAGGTTGTTGCCCACGCCGACGAAACGGATCGTGGGTGCCACGTAGGCAGCGACATAGGCCATCGGATCGTTGGTCAGCAACAGTACCATCGCGTCCGGCGGCAGTGAGGGCGGCTCGACCGACGCGGCTGTCGTCGCCGGACTCGCGCGGCCCCAGTCCGGATAGATCGTGATAGCGGCCGATCCCAGCAGCAGGATCGCCAGAATCGCAGGCGGCAGGATCGGCGAGCGTGCCTTGAGCGGCTGCAGCGCGATCAGGATGGCGAGGCCGGAAAGCAGCTCGATCGGCGCCAGGTAGCGCAGAACCGAGAAGCCGGCTTCCCACAGGATGAAGGCGACGACGAGGAAGACCAGCAGGAAGCCTGCCTTGCGGTCTCCGGTCGGGCGCGCGCTCCGCAGGAAGGCAACCAGGCCGCAGCAAATCGTGGCGATGAAGGCGAGGGCCAGGCGCGGATCGCGGACGGTCAGTTCGCTGACCAGCCGGCTTGGCGAAAAAGCCCAGAAGAACGGATAGAACAACGCCTGCAGTTCGTCGCGCGGCATGAAGCGGTCGTCGGGCAAGCCGGTCGGCGCCAGCAGCGGCGAGTGGAACAACTGGTTCATGTAGGGAAAAAGCGGGCTGCCGGTCAGCCGGGCGAGGTGCCACCACCATGGCCCGCCGATGACGAGTGCGCCCAGGGCAACGCCGAGGCAGAACCAGAGCAGGCGGATGAACCTGCGCGACGCGGACATAGGCGTGCACAGGGCGATCGAAACCGCCGCGGCCACGCCGAGGATGGCGAGCGTGGGCTTGAGGGCGAAGGCGACGCCGAAGCCGAGGCCGGCGAGCAAGGTGCGCCAGTCCGGGGCCTGGGCTCGCCGGCTGGTCAGCAACAGAGCCATGCCTGCAAGGCCGAAGCAGGCGGCCGGCATCTCGCTCATGCTGGTGCCGGTGGTGGGAAGGCCGGCAACGCCGGTGGCACCGAACAGGATCGCCAGCACGACCGAAAGCCGGGCGCCTTGCGCGTCGTCCGGCTCGATCTGGCGGCCGATGAACCAGGTGATCATGACCGCGACGGCGCTTGGCAGGCCCAGTATCGCATCGAGCAGATGCGGCCAGTGGTTGAGGCGGAATCGCAGCCAGAGCGACGGCAGGTCGACCATCGGCGGATGGAAGGTCTGGCGCTGCGCCGGGACCAGGTCGATGAAGCCGTGCTTCCTGAGTGCCGCAAAGGCATTGTACAAATGGTGGTTGCGCAGGTTCCAACTCGCATCCGGGCCAAGCCAGACCGACAGCAGCAGCATCGCGCAGCCGAGAGCGACGGGAACCAGAAGCGTCTCGAAATTTATTCGCCGTGTCATTCGTCACCGTGCCTGAAGCCATGGATGCGAACGTCAGCGCTCCAACTTGATCCTGGTGATCTCGAAGGAACGGTTCCGTGTGTCGGTGTCGAGCTGGTGCAGGCGGGGCATCCTCGCGTCCAGGTACAGCTCGATGTCGATCGGGATCGGTTTGTCGGACGCTGCGCAGGCCAGAGGAATCGTGATGCGGTGCCTGCCGGCAGATGTGATGAGCACGTCCTGGTCGATGCAGGGTGACGCGGTAACATGCAGGCGACGTGCGTGCACGCTCGGCGGAAACAGCTCGGAAAAGAATGCGCCATCGATGATGAGCCAGGTCTGGTCCGTCCGTGCCAGCCGTATCGTGCTGTCCGGTTCCACCCAGGCCCAGCCGCCTGCACCCGGATACCAGCCGATCGTGTGCGGCGGCGGGTCGGTGCCGGCGTCGAAGCCCGACAGCAACGACGACTGGTTCCGCATCGGTAGCGATGGGTCGACCGAGTCGATCCGGTAGAGTGCTGTCTCGTGCAAACGCACCAGAGGCGTCAGACGCGTCGTCGAGAACACCTGTTCCAGTGGGTTGGCTCCGAGCGTGGATGCGGCATCGTCGATTACGAAATACGCGTTCGGCAAGGCGTTGATGCGGCTCGGACTCCAGCGGTCGAAGTTCATGATCGTGCGGCCGGAAAACAGCGCGAGGACTGGTGCCTGCCACCAGCCGACTCCAAAGATCACCGCATCCTCGGGCAAGGCACGCAGTGCGGTCACGACCTGGCGGATATCCTGCTGCCGCCGGACCCAGCCAGCCTCCGGCAGAGGGTGCGCGCCCAACGCCAGCATTGGGAGCTCGATCAGGACGACGACGGCCATTGCCACGCCGGTCAGTTTCGCCTCGATCCGCTCGGGCTTGGGGCCATGCCGGCGCAATCGGACCAACAGGTCAGGCAGCAGCGCACCGATGAGGCAGGTCTGCAGCAGCAGTCCCGGGAGGATGCGCCGGAGCCAGGTCATGTTGGTTGGGGTAACGGCCAGCCACCACGTGTAATACAGCATGGGCCATATGAGCAGCACCGAGAGCAGCATCTGCTGGCGGCGGTCGAGCCGGCTGCCGGTCAGGCGTCGCAGCGCCATCAGCCAAGGCAGGATCAGCCAGGCAGAAAGCGGAACGATGGAGATTCGGGTCAGTGTGGACAGGATGCCCAGATGAAGCCGCAGCTTGGCGAA
The DNA here is from genome assembly GCA_050954785.1 of Janthinobacterium lividum. Classification (GTDB taxonomy): domain Bacteria; phylum Pseudomonadota; class Alphaproteobacteria; order Acetobacterales; family Acetobacteraceae; genus Lichenicola. The sequence continues at coordinate 19,426 of JBPBQO010000133.1, forward strand.
CAGGATGCCGGGATCAAGGCGGGACTCTGCGATACCGGATTGCTGCGCAGCCTGGCCGTACTGCAGGCTCCACCAGTCGTTCCAGGCGGCGATGCTCCCGAGCGCGGCAAGACGGAACAGCTCCCAGGCCAGAATGATGCCAACGAAGCCTCCAACCATCGCCGCCAGACTACGCGATCGTCGGTGCGGCGTGCGGATCGTGATCAGGCCGGCGCACAGTACCAGTGCCGGCACGACAACAAGCAGGGCGATGGTCTTGGTCAGGACTGCTAGCCCGGACAGCAGGCCGGCAAAAAGTTTCGATCGGTGTCCGGAGGCGGCAAGGAGGCCAGCGAGCGTCCAGCTCAGCATGGGCAGTTCGCCGTAGCCGCCAAGGCCGATGCCGGACATGCCTGGCGTGAGGAGACAGGCGCTCGCAGTGATGCTGGCGAGCCAAAGTGGAGCCTCCAGACGATGCAGGATGAGCATCACGAGTCCGGTAAACGCGACCAGATACAGCAGGCTGACCGCCTGCGCCGTAAACAGGGTGAGGCCGAACAGCCGGAATACCAGGGCGGCAGGCAGGATGAAGGGTCCGTCGGTCTGCGCAGGGAAGGCGAAGACACCGTCGTAGCGGAAGCCGTAGCCGGTTCCCGCAACTAAACTGCGGGCGACGTTCAGGTTCATCGCGCCATCGAAGGACGGGAACTCGACAGTGGCACGGAACGCATACAAGCCGAGAATGATCCCGAGCATCGCAAGCGTCAGCATGGTCCGGATGCCCAATACGGTCCGGCCCCGAAACGCGACGGGCCGGAACTTGCGTTCCGGCCCGCGCTCTCTGATCGTCGGTTCGCTCAGAGCTCGGTGATCGAGCTCACCACCTTGGTTACCAGGCCGTAGGCGATCGCCTCTTCGGCACTCATCCAGTAGTTACGGTCGGTGTCCTTGGCGATCTTCTCGTAGGTCTGCCCGGTTTCACGCGCAAACAGGCGATTCAGCCGCTCGCGCATCTTGATGATCTCGCGTGCCTCGATGTCGATGTCCGTTGCCGGCCCACGCACGCCGCCCATCGGCTGGTGCAGCAGGAAGCGCGTGTTGGGCAGGCAGAAACGCTGGTCCTTGGCGCCGGCCGCGAAAATCAGCGCGCCTGCACTGGCAACCCAGCCGGTGCCGATCATACGGACGGGTGCGACCGCGTTCACGAAACGGATCATGTCGTGGATGGTGTCGCCGCTCTCGACGTGACCGCCGGGCGAGTTGACATACACGTCGATCGGCTTGTCCGACGCGCCGGCCAGGGCGAGCAGGCGGCCGGTGACGTCGCGTGCCACCTTGTCGTTGATCGCGCCGAAGATCAGCACCTTGCGCTGGTCGAACAGGCGCTTCTCGAGCTCGTTGATCGGCGAGGACAGGGTTTTGTTGTCACCGGGCTCGGACGGCTCGGGACCATTGGGCTCCGGCACTTCAGGTCCCTCGGGGTCTTCGTCATCCATCCGGATAAGGTCGTTCGGCGTCATGCCGGTCATCAGGCTCTCCCTCGATCCGGTACTGGGGATCATTGCGTCCATCCTGCAACCGACCCGGCACGATGCCAAGCCGGCGGGATGACGGATCCATCCGCGGCCAGAATTAGCGCGTGGTTCGCTGCATGTAGGGTGTCCGGGCGGCAGGTGAAGACCGGCAGGCGCACGATGACGACGCTGTTTGCAAAGCGGCGGCTTCTCCCGCGGGTAAGGGCCGGGTAACAGTGGCATCATGACGCAATGCCGGAGCGATCTCCGGCACGGATCGTCTTCGTGGATGGAAGCGGATGGGCAAGGCAGGCGGCACGGTGAAGCCGGACGAACGAAGCCTTCGCCGGCGGACAGGCGGATGGATCGCGTGCATCCCACCCGGTCTGGCGCTGGTCCTGATGGCCGGGTGCGCCCATCGCGACGTGATCGATACGCCGGTGACCTGGTGGCATGACCTAGAAGGCGGCGCGATCGCCCAGCAGAGGCCGCCACCGCCGGGTGTCGACGATCCATATCCGAAAATCGGCACGACGCCGGCCGCTGCACCCCAGGTGGCATCGTTGGATCTGCGAAAGTCGGTAACCGACAACCTGGTCGAGCAGCGCAACCTTTCGGCGCGGCTGAACGCGCATGATCCACTGCCACCGCCGGTGACCGCGATCGCGGCGGCGGCAAAGACGCCTCCGGTGTCCAAGGCAGCCGCATCGTCGGCGACGCTGGACGCGGCCGATGCGCCTGCTTCGCCGGCACCTGCACATGCTGAGGCGCCCGCGGCCGCAAATGTAACGCAAGAGGCCGAGCTGGCGATGCCGGATGTCGCCCCGCCTGGCGCGAGCGTGGACACAGGCGGTGTCGTAATGCCGCAGATCCCGTCGGCGCCACCACCGCCGCCCGGCCTGCCCGGGATCGGGACGTCACCAGAGGTGTCCTATGTGGCGCCGCCACGGCCGCACTACGCATTCGCCGCCAGGTCAGGGGAGGCGCTGGAGTTCGTCGCCGGCTCCGATGTGCTGAGCCCGGGCCAGTCCGGAACCCTGCAGTCGGTGGTTGCCAGGCGGGGCGCCGGCAGCATCTTCGTGCATGGGTATGGCGATGCGGCATCCGACACGCCGCGCGACCAGGCACAGGCTCTCACGCTGGCGGCCCTGCGCGCACGCAGCGTCGCGGACGTGCTCGAGAAGCAGGGCGTGCCGTCTGGATCGATCCGTATTCGCGCCGACGCATTCGGTCGCGGCGCGACGGCGGGTCTGGTAGACTGATACGCCCGGCAACCCCCTAGAGCATCGCGAAGAGCCTGCCATGACCGAAGAATTCCATCGCATCCGCCGTCTGCCGCCGTACGTGTTCGCGGAGGTCAACAAGGCGAAGGCGGTGGCGCGCAGTCGTGGCGAGGACATTATCGATCTCGGCATGGGCAATCCGGACAGCGCGACTCCGCCGCATATCGTGCAGAAGCTGGTCGAGACCGTGTCCGATCCCCGCTCGCACCGCTACTCGGTCAGCCGCGGCATTCCAGGTCTGCGCAAGGCGCTCGCCGGATATTATGCGCGACGCTGGGACGTGGGTCTCGATCCGGAAACCGAAGTGGTCGCGACGCTCGGCTCCAAGGAAGGCCTGGCCAACCTGTCGGCCGCGATCACCAGTCCGGGCGACACTATCCTGGTGCCGAACCCGTCCTACCCGATCCACCAGTTCGGCTTCATCATCGCTGGCGCATCGGTGCGCTCGGTGCCGGCCAAGCCAGACGAAGACATGCTGCGGGCGTTGGAGCGCGCGGTCAGGCATTCGGTGCCCAAGCCGACAGCGCTGATCGTGAACTTCCCGTCCAACCCGACCGCGTATCTGGCGGACCTGGAATTCTATAAGGAACTGGTCGCGTTCGCGCGCCGCGAGGAAATCTGGATCCTGTCCGATCTGGCCTATGCGGAAATCTATTTCGGCGACCTGGTGCCGCCCTCGATCCTGCAGGTTCCGGGCGCCAAGGACGTGGCGGTCGAGTTCACCTCGATGTCCAAGACATATTCGATGGCCGGTTGGCGCATGGGCTTCGCCGCTGGCAATCCGCGGCTGATCAACGCGCTGACGCGGATCAAGTCGTATCTCGATTATGGCGCCTTCACGCCGATCCAGGTCGCATCCGTGGCAGCCTTGAACGGGCCGCAGGACTGCGTCGATCAGGTGCGCGCGCTGTACAAGGAACGTCGCGACGTGCTGATCCGCGGCCTGTCGGCGGCGGGATGGGACGTGCCGTCGCCGGGCGGTTCGATGTTCGCCTGGGCGGCGATCCCGGACAAGTTCGCCCATCTCGGCAGCGTCGAGTTCTCCAAGCTGCTTCTGCAGGAAGCCGGAGTCGCGGTGGCGCCCGGCCTGGGCTTCGGCGAGCATGGCGAGGGGTTCGTGCGGATCGGGCTGGTCGAGAACACGCAGCGGCTTCGGCAGGCGACACGCAACATCAAGTCGTTCCTGACATCGCATGACGGGGTGATCGATCCGCGCGGCGTGAGTGCGATGCGCCACGACGCGCATCTGGAAAAAGCCGGATGAACGCGGTGCCACTTCAGTCGCCGACAGCGGCACCCTTACGCGTCGGTATCGCCGGACTCGGGACCGTAGGTGCCGGAACGGTGCGGCTGCTGCGCGCCAATGCCGAGCTGATCGCGGCACGTGCCGGGCGGCCGGTAGTGGTGACCGCCGTGTCCGCGCGCGACCGGCATCGGGCGCGCGGAATCGATGTGTCGAGTCTGGCCTGGCACGACGATGCGCTGGCGCTGGCGACCGATCCCGATGTCGATGTCGTAGTCGAGCTGATCGGCGGTTCGGAAGGCGCTGCACGCACGCTGGTGGAGACCGCCTTGTCGCGCGGCCGGCCGGTGGTGACCGCGAACAAGGCGCTGATCGCGGTGCATGGCGCCGGCCTCGCCTCGGCGGCCGAGCGCGCCGGCGTGGCGCTGGCGTTCGAGGCTGCGGTGGCCGGTGGCATTCCGGTGATCAAGGCGCTCCGTGAGGGGCTGGCGGCCGACCGGCTGGTGCGGATCGGCGGCATCCTGAACGGCACCTGCAACTACATTTTGACGGCGATGCGCGAAACCGGCCGAGGCTTCGCCTCGGTGCTGGAGGAGGCGCAGGCGCTCGGTTATGCCGAAACCGATCCGTCGACCGACGTGGATGGCATCGATACGGCGCACAAGCTGGCGATTCTCGCGGCACTGGCGTTCGGACGGCCGGTCGATTTCGACTCGGTGCATATCGAAGGCATCCGCCAGATCGGCGCGGCCGACATCGCGTTCGCCACCGAGCTCGGCTATCGCATCAAGCTGCTGGGCATCGCCCGGCGCAGCGAACAGGGCGTCGAAACGCGCGTGCATCCGTGCCTGGTGCCGAATACCGCGCCGATCGCGCAGGTCGAAGGTGTGTTTAACGCGGTGGTCGCGGAGGGCGAATTCGTCGGCCGGGTGATGCTCGAGGGCAGGGGCGCCGGTGCCGGCCCGACCGCGACGGCGGTGGTCGCGGACCTGATCGACATCGCACGCGGCAGTCTGGTTCCCGCCTGGGGTGCGATCTCCGGCTCCCTGTCGAAACTGACGTCCGTGCCGATGTCCGCGTGCCGGGGCTCGTTCTATCTGCGTCTCGAAGTGCGTGACCGGCCCGGCGTGATCGCCGAAATCACGGCAGTGTTGCGCGACTGTGGCGTGTCCCTGAAGAGCATGTTGCAGCATGGTCAGGCACCGAGCGCTCTGCCGGACGAGAGCGTGCCGATCGTCCTGGTGACGCACGAGACGCGGGAGCTGGCGATGCAGGAAGCGATGTCGCGTATTTCCGGGCTCGACGTCGTGGTGGCGCCTCCGGTGATGATCCGGATCGAAGCCGGTTGATCTGACCGTTCGTTCATAGTCTTCCGTTAGTGATCAAAGGATTCCGCATGCAAGCGTCCACCGGCTCCAGCTACCAGACAGACCGCAACCTGGCTCTCGAACTCGTTCGGGTCACGGAGGCGGCTGCACTGGCGGCATCGCGCTGGACCGGGCGCGGGAAGAAGAACGAGGCGGATGGCGCCGCCGTCGAGGCAATGCGGCTGGCCTTCGATACCGTGGCCATCTCGGGCACCGTGGTCATCGGTGAAGGCGAGATGGACGAGGCGCCGATGCTATATATCGGCGAGAAGGTCGGCGCCGGCGGACCGGCGATGGATATCGCGGTCGATCCGCTCGAAGGCACGTCGCTCACCGCAAAGAACGCGCCGAACGCGCTGACCGTGGTGGCGCTGGCGGAGCAGGGCAAGTTCCTGCACGCGCCGGACATCTACATGGAAAAACTCGCGGTCGGCCCAGGCCTGCCCGAGGGCGTGGTCGATCTGGATTCGAGTATCGCCGTGAACCTGCGCAACCTGGCGCGGGCCAAGAAATGCGACGTCAGCGACCTCACCTTGTGCACGCTCGACCGCGACCGGCACGAGGAGCTGATCGCGTTGACGCGCGAAGCCGGCGTGCGCGTCATGCTGATTTCCGATGGCGACGTGGCAGGCGTGATCGCGGCCTGCATGCCGGGCAGCGGTGTGGACATTTTCGCAGGCTCCGGAGGCGCGCCCGAGGGTGTGCTGGCGGCGGCGGCGCTGCGCTGCACCGGCGGGCAGATGCAGGCACGGCTGCTGTTCGAGGACGAGGCGCAGGCGAAGCGGGCGCAGGAAATGACTCCAGGCGATCCGCGCCGTCGGCTTTCGCTCGAGGATCTGGCCCAGGGCGATGTGCTGTTCTCGGCGACCGGCGTGACCACAGGCGCGCTCCTGCGCGGCGTTGTGCGGTCCGGCGACCATGCGGTGACCCATTCGATCGTCATGCGCAGCAAGTCGGGCACGGTGCGATTCATCGAGGGGCACCACAACTTCGCGACAAAAACGTGGACCGTTACCTGATTGTCGACTGATGCCTGATGGGAGTCTGATGCCGGCCATCGCCGAAGCGGTACCGCCCGGGGCCGTGCTCGGCGTCGAGGCAAGCATCGGCCAGCGGCGCTGGATCTGGCGCCGCTCCGACAATGCGGCCCAGGAACGGGCCGGACTTGCGATGTCGCAACGGCTCGTCCTGCCCGAGATGGTGGGGCGGCTGCTGGCGGCGCGCGGCGTCGATGTGGAAACGGCACAGCATTTCCTCGAGCCGACCCTGCGCGCGCTGCTGCCCGACCCATCCTGCATGATCGACATGGACGCGGCCGCTGCCCGGCTCGCCCGGGCCGTCGAGCAGTCCGAGACCATCGGCGTGTTCGGCGACTACGACGTGGATGGCGCCTGCGCGGCGGCGGTGCTGACGACGCTGCTGCGATCGCTCGGCTGCACCGTGCACACCCACATTCCGGACCGGATTCGGGAGGGCTACGGCCCCAACGCGGCGGCGCTCGGTGGCCTCGCGGAGCGCGGCGCTACGTTGATCGTGTGTGTAGACTGCGGTACCGCGGCAGCCGACCAACTCGCCCATATGATCGGCCGGGCGGATGTCGTCGTGCTCGACCATCACAAGTCGGATGGACCGGTGCCGCCGATCCTGGCCACGGTCAATCCGAACCGGTTGGATTGCGGGTCGGGCCTGAACACGTTGTGCGCGGCGGCGATCACCTTCCTGACCGGCGTGGCGCTGGTCCGGCATCTGCGCCGGGACGGGTATTTCGCAAGCCGGCCGCCGCCGGACCTGATCGCGCTGCTGGATCTGGTGGCGCTGGCGACGGTCTGCGACGTGATGCCGCTGACCGGCCTGAACCGGGCGCTGGTCACCCAGGGGCTCAAGGTGATGGCCCGGCGGGCGCGGCCGGGCATCCATGCGCTGCTGGAAGTGGCATCGGTGAAGGACGTGCTGAGCGCGTTCACCTGCGGCTTCGCGCTCGGACCGCGGATCAATGCCGGTGGGCGGATCAGCGAGGCGGATCTTGGGCTGAGGCTGTTGCTCTGCGACGATCCCGTCGAGGCCAAGCTGCTGGCCGAGCGGCTCGATGCGGTGAACCGGCAGCGTCGCACGGTCGAGAGCGGTATCCTGGACCAGGCAATGGAGCGCGGTGCCGCACAGATCGAGGCGGGACATGCAGTGATCCTGCTGGCCGGCAGCGACTGGCATCCGGGTGTGGTCGGCATCGTCGCCGGACGGCTGAAGGAGCGGTTCAACCGGCCCGCGTTCGTGGCGGCGGCGTTGGAAGATGGCACGGTGAAGGGGTCGGGCCGGTCGGTCGATGGGCTGGATCTGGGTTCGGCGATCATCAGCGCGCGGCAGAACGGGCTGTTGCTGACCGGCGGCGGTCATGCGATGGCGGGCGGTTTCTCGCTCCAGGCAACCGACCTGGACACGTTCCACGGCTTTCTCAACGAGCGTCTGGCCGCCGCACGGTTCCGGCCGGTGGCGTCGGCGCTGGCGGTCGATGGGGTGCTGACGGTGCAGGCCGCGACGGTCGAACTGGCCAGTCATGTCGATCGGCTGGCGCCTTTCGGTTCCGGCAACGAGGAGCCCCTGTTCGTGCTGTCGCAGGTCCGGGTGCTGCGAGCCGACCGGATCGGGCGCGAGGGCAACACGCTGCGGCTGATGCTGGAAGGCGAGGGCGGTGGTCCCCGGCTCAAGGCGCTGCTGTTCCGTGCCAACGAGAGCAAGCTGACCGAGACACTGGAACGTCGCGGCGGCCCGCCGCTGCACCTGGCCGGTTGGCTGCGGGCAGAGAGCTGGAACAACACGACGAGTGCCGGCTTCTTCATCCAGGATGCCGCAGTCGCTTGACCGTTAAAGGTCGCTCGGCTACGCAGTCGCCGTAGGTCGCTCCGGCGACTATCTGGCCCAAGTCCTGTTCGTCTAGTGGCCTAGGACACCGCCCTTTCACGGCGGTAACACGGGTTCGAACCCCGTACGGGACGCCACCGCCACTCTCCCCTAAAAATTAAATGAATTCAGTACGTTGCCGGGTCTGAGAACGTTGTTGCCCCGCTGGTGCGGCGACGGCCTGTCGGACAAGAAGCGTTGGCGTGGACGTGTGGACGTTCCTTGTGAAGTCAGCGTGGCCGGCCTTGGCGGCTACCGGACTGATCCTTCTGCGGGGGGAGATCAGGAGCCTGATAACCCGCTTGAACCCCTCCAAGGTGACCGTCGGCGGCAGCACAGTGGAGTTCCGGGAGAAGGCAGGGAAGATTCTCCCGTCATTGATCGAGCCGCCCATCTCGCAGCCAGAAGATCAAATTAAGGTCCCGCATCTGCGCCACTTCACCAGAGATGCCCTGCCTCCAAGCTGGGGTGATACGAAGCCTTGGATGTTTGGCGACGAAATACCGGATGTGCCGCCCGATTACTTGATTGCAAAATGCTGGAACAATGTTGAGGCGGGTTTATTCCGGCTTGCTGAAGTGCTGGGTATCAAAGTTTCCTAACCCTTTGGCGGCACCTCGATCAAAGAAGTCGCGGCGAAGTTGCCCCTTTTAGAAGCAGACCGGAACTTGATCCGCGATCTTAAATATTTGCGCGGCTGGTTGTTCATGGAACTAGTCCATTCTTGTCGCTTAGAGATGCACTCCGCTATCGTGATGTAGCCGCAGTTTTTCTCACTCGAATATCCGCCCTTGAGTCGGGATTGCATAACTTGTCTGCGACGTGATTAGGCTGAGGCCAACGTCGCCATGCGCCAGACCTTCGATCGCGTCATGGTGGACTATCTCGATGGTGTCCTGCTGTTCAGTTGGAAGTTGGGTGGCTTGCCGAGGCATAATGGCCGGCTGACGAGGGTTCAGTTCGCTGCCCCTGTGAGGACACTTAGTCCGCCTTAGTAAGTTACGGTTAAGGATGCTTAGCCACTACTCCCCATACAAAGTTATAGTATCCGCTGCCTTTATTTTGCACTGTCGTCCATGAGTCGTTGTGCGGTCGCAGCAGACAAAAAGAGAATCGTATTAAATAATTTACAGCTAAAGAATGAGCATTGCTCAGACCCTACGCGAGAATAAGTAACGCAGTATTCTACAATTGATATTATATCGCAACTATAAATGCGCAATCAGAAATACTACCGCGTCCAATTAGCATCATCGCTCCCAGCACATAGATGTCAAAATTTCTAAACGTCTTCTTCTGAACAATAATGCTATCAACGCTATAAAAATCTGATGGAAACATCTTCTCTTCCTCGAAGTTATCGCATAATTGATTTATTGATTGGATGTTCATTCATGGCGGTTAGATATCTTGCTCGTCCAACTCGTCTACCGGGGTGTCTCGATTACGCTCGATCGAATAAAGCGCAGCCGAAACAGTAAGGATCTCGAAGGCGCCGTAAACCACAGCCCCAAAGCCAAGAACGAAACCGGTGCCGAAAAATAGACTAGCAGTGGTGTCCGCCACGATCTGGGCGAGGATAAGTCCCGGCCAAGCCGTACGAGCATTGCGGGGCAGGGTCGCGACACCGACCGCGTTTATGACCCACACCGGGGGAGTTGGTCCCTATGAATTGAAAGGGTTGCGACTTCAGGTATCAGAATACCGAAAAGATCGAGATCAGCGCTAAATGAGGCGGCATCAACGTATGTAATTCGTTAGAAAAACGAGTATCGCCGAACGGAAGGTGCGTCGCGGTAGGCTACTCAGGATCCGCGTCTCGGTTCCGCATGTATCTCCCGAGCCTATAATCCCTGCTACCTAACACCGTTCTGCAAACCGTAGGTTGATTACTCATTAGGCGACGGCGATGTCATTGGGATGGGTTCTGTTGCAGAATTTCGGAGTGTTCGAGTACATGCCAGCACGCCGGTTTACTATTTTGCGAGAGAGTAGACCTGCTGTGCTGGACGCGGTCTTCCTGCGTGGTGCAGATGTCTCTGGTAAATCATCTGCATGATCTCGATGCCGGCGAGCCGATCAACACTTGATCTGGCGCTGCTCTTGTCGGGGGTGATCTTCCGAGGAATATCATGTCGGCCGGTGGCTTCGTTCGCCGTGGCGCCCGTCTTCGACCGTGCGATACAAATACTTTCGCATGCCCATAATCCGCGCATGGATATCATCCTTCCGCCCACTGCCGCCGGCATTTTTGCGAGCACCCGGCAATGCAGCGTCGTGTGGTCGGCTTCCATCCCCGCTCGCTCATCGTTTCCTCGGCCTGGCGGTTGCTCAGCGGACACGACGCGGATCGGCGCGCACACTATGGGATAATGTCACGCTCGAAGTGGCTGCCTTTGATAGGCAAGGTTGAACAACCATTCCCATGTGCGATGGCTCGAGTGATCGCAACTAGCGTGGCCGACTTCTTCCGACTATGTGCCGATGATCCGTTCATGTCGGCACTTGCGCTGAGACAACTCTCATTCTGCACAAAGCGAGAGTTATATAATCACTTTCTGGGTAATTGTTTTGTTAACGTCTCTTACGTCAAACTTTTGAGAGTTTCGGTCATGGTGGTTGTCCCAACCTCCCGTGACTCCGTTTGTAGCGACGTAGCTGCAGTCAGTAAGTTACTGATATTGCCAGTTAGAACCCTTCTTCCCTGAATGTCCGGCAGTCCGAACGGTTCAATAAATTAATAAGTTTGCATTTTCGTCTGGTAATCGGGCTTTGAATAATGTTAATTTATCGTTAATGGCTCGTCGCGATGAGGACGCCCGGCTACCGGGTCCGCCTCCAGATCTAACCCCTAGCTGCGATAAGTCTAACAATTGAAACAAAGCTAACCGACGTCTCCCGAGGATTTACACATGGTTCGTTCCGTTTCCGCATTAATATTAAGCGTTTGCATAGCGTTCCCCTTGGGGGCCAGGGCGACTGGGACCGACATCGCAAGCATTACGGTTGCGGCAGATGAATGCGGAACTGTGCCTGTTTATGCGCAGATCATGATCGACAACAAACAACAAGGTGGCGTGGCAGTCACGGCGTTGCATTCCGAGGGCATGACACAGACGATCGGGTTTACAGGAAACTGGCCTGCTGGCGTAGCGCACGAGATCGGCGTCAAAAACAGCAACTACGCGAAGGGCATTACTGCAAACGGCGCCGCCTGCGGTCGCAATCTGTTTGTCGTTTCCTCGACCCTCCACGGCGTAACCCTGGCGGGGCGGACCTTGGCGAAGGTCGACTGGGACAAGATGAAATTCCCGGTCGCTGCGTCCAGACACGATGTCTGCATTGGCGGATATTTCGGCGTGCTCAACATGACCGCCGCCAACACGGCAGGTCTGCGCGCCACCAATCGCGGTTGCTTTTATCTGCATAACTCGGCGATTACCGGAACCGCTTCGAACGGCAAAGCCATTCGCGATCTGCTGACTACAATTGTTCCCCTGTTTGGCAACAGCTTCATCGACGAGGCCGGAACTAACGGCGTCTTCGACACCGGCAACCTCTGGGATCAACAGATCAAGTCCGCGGGCATCAGCCCGAGCCGCATGATCCTGAATGTCGGCAGCAACAGCGACATCAACACCGGCAAAGTGTCCGCGACCAGCGTCGCCAAGTGGATGGACCGTGCCAGGTCGCGCTTCGGGAACATCCCGATTGCCATCGTCATTACACCGGGCGGTGACGACAAGCACCTGAATGCCGACTTCGGGACCGATCCGTATTTCAACAATCAACGCGCGTTGGAAGCCTACGGCGCTCGCGCCTCAGACGATGTTCCGGCTTCGAACTGGAACCAGACAGCTTGGTCCAATCTGGTAATGCGCCACATCATCTGGGCACGCGCCAAGGGCATCCCGTTCGATCTGATCCTGAGCCCCGGCGTGTCGAAGACCTTCATGGAAGATACGCAGAAGGTTTTCGCGGCACTGCTCGCCAACAATGCGATGCCGGACGAGATCGACATCGAGAACTACGGCACCACTGAGAACTCGCAGATCAGCAGTGAGAGTGACCCGGAGTCTCTGAACGCGGTTGCACTATGGATTGCGCAGCACAAGCCGACCACCTGACTACCGACCAGAGGCCCGGGGATAGCTTTCCCGGGCACCATGTGGCCGCAGATCGCCTGTGTCAGAGCCATCCAGGCGTGTGGTCAAGATTGGCCGAATCCATCGCTCGTGCCTTCCACCAACGTCATCGGCCATAGACGCTGCACGGGTGGGGCCGATAGGCCGTCATCATCGGGTGTCATCGCCAGAAGCAATGCCTCGGCAAGGTCTCTGCCGAGGTCGTGCAGGGACAAGGTGAAGCAGGTGAAGGATGGCGACAGGCCGCGGCTTGCCGGTGTTTCGCGTACTCCAATCAGCGACATGTCCCGGCCTGGACGCTTTCCGGCCTCGTGCAGGCGGCGATAGGCCCCGACCGGCATGGTTTCGCCATTGAGGATCAACGCCGTCGGGGGATCGGTTAGGCCCAGCAGCGTATCGACGGCTTCGTAGCCGCCGGACTCATCGGTTTCGACGCGGACCAGCAAGGACGGATCGGCGGACAGTCCGGCTTTCTCCAGCGCTGCACGATAAGCGTCGGCAAACACATGGCCGAGATTGATATCCGACGCCGGGTCGGCCAGGGCGATACGCCGATGCCCGGCGGCAGCGAGACGGGCGACCGACTGGTGTGCCACGGCCTCGAAATCGAGGTCGATCCAGGGCTGGCTGCCGCCGGACAGGCTTCGTCCCAGCGTGGCAAACGGAACTTTGCGCTCGAGCAGGAACGGGATGCGCGGATCATGGCGCATCGTCGCCGACAACAGCCAGCCATCCGCGAGGCCACGCGACACGGCACGTTGCAGAAACGCGAACTGGTCCTCGTCGCTTCGGGCCAGCAGGACCATGAGATCCAGTTGTCGGGTCGCCAGTGCAGCCTGGATGCCGCCGAACAGCGCCATGAAGAACGGGTCGCCCTGGGCGGCGCTGTCCGCACTGGGTGTCAGAACGAAGGCTACCGTCCGCGTCTGGCCGCGACGGAGCGTCTGGCCCGAGTGATTGGGTACGTAGCCGAGTGCCGCGACCGCCTCGAGCACGCGGACCCGCGTTGTCTCGCGCACGTCCTTGCGGCCGTTGAGGGCGCGAGAGACCGTGCCGATCGACAGGTCGAGGTGGCGGGCAAGCGCGCGTATGTCCATCGGGTCCGGATCCTCCTTCAACCGGGTGTCGCCGCAGTCCCGGCTTGACGCAGGGATAGCACGCGCACAATCTTCGTAAACGTTTACGGGACTGATCGTCGGAACGCAGCCTCACAGAAGGCAGGCGGCGATCGAGGAGGGGAGGATGGCGATGCGAGCGGCCTTGATCGGTTGCGGCGAAATGAGTCGCGCCTGGCTGGCGGCAGCGGCGGAGATGGACGACATCGAGATCGTCGGCCTGGCCGATCTGGACGAAAGCCGCGCCCGTTCGCGCGCCGTGGAGTTCGGCCTTGGCGACATCGTGATCGCCAGGGATATCGAAACACTGCTCGCGCGCAGCCGGCCGGACATGCTGTTCGACGTCGTTGTTCCGGCGGCGCGTCATGGTGTGGTGCTGGCCGCTCTGGCCGCCGGCTGCCATGTGCTGAGCGAGAAGCCGCTCGCCGATACGCTGGTGCATGCGAAGCAGTTGGTCCACGCCGCAGGCGCTGCCGGTCGGCTGCATGCGGTGATCCAGAACCGGCGCTACCTGCCGGGAATTCGGCGGCTGCATCGGTTGATCGAGAGCGGAGCGCTCGGGAACATTACCGGTCTGCATTGCGATTTCTTCAAGGCACCCCATTTCGGCGGTTTTCGCGAGCAGATGGAACACGTGCTGCTGCTCGACATGGCGATCCATAGCTTCGATGCCGCGCGCTATCTCGCCGGCATCACGCCGGACCGTGTCTATTGCCACGAAACCAACCCGGCCGGATCGTGGTATGCCTCAGGTGCCTCGGCCAATGCCATTTTCACCCTGCCCACCGGCGGGGTGCTGACCTATCGCGGTAGCTGGTGCGCGAACGGACTGCCGACCAGTTGGAACGGCCAGTGGCGCGTGGTCGGCGAGCGCGGCACTGCCAGCTGGGATGGGGAGGAAACGGTCGTGGCCGAAATCCTCACCGAGCCCCCGGAACAGGATGGGCTGTTCTCGACCATGCAGGCCGTTACCGTTCCGCCGTTGCATCCCGATGACGGGATCGACGGGCATCTCGGCGTGCTGCGCGACTTTGCACGCGCCGTGCGTGAAGGCCGCGAGCCCGAGACGGTCGGCCACAGCAATCTGGGTAGCCTGGCGATGGTGTTCGGCGCGATCGAGAGCGCCAAGACCGGCCACAGCGTCTCCCTCGCCATTCCCGATGAACCGGAGGTTCCATGATCAATCCCGCGCTCGATATCCGCATCGGCACCATGGTCCGCGCGAACGCGCCGGATCCGGCCGGCACGGTGCGGCAGATCCTGCCGCACGGCTTCGAGAGCATCGAGCCGTTCTTCTGGCAGACGCTGGGTGGCGTCGATCTGCCGCGCCTGGCGGGCCAGCTTCGCGACGTGCTCGGTGACTCCGGCGTGACCATGAGCACCCTCGGAATGTTCGGCAATCCGCTGGAGGATCGGCCGCTCGATCGCGAGACGCTGGCCGGCTGGGAGCAGCTTATCGACCACGCGCATCTGTTCGGCGCGACCACGATCGCCGGCTTTACCGGGCGAGTGCGCGATCGGCCGTTACCGGAAAGCCTGCCACGTTTCAGGGACGTGTTCGGTCCGCTGGCGAAGCGCGCCGCCGACAAGGGTGTGCGGATCGCCTTCGAGAACTGTCCGATGGAAGGGTCCTGGGCGACGGGCGACTGGAACATCGCGCACAACCCGGCTGCCTGGGAACTGATGTTCAACGCGCTGCCCGACGAGAATATCGGTCTCGAGTGGGAGCCGTGCCACCAGCTCTTCTACCTGATCGATCCGATGCCGCAGTTGCGCGACTGGATCCCGAAGATATTCCATGTGCACGGCAAGGATGCGAGCGTTCGGTGGGATGTGGTGCGCCGCCACGGCGTGCATGGGGCGGAACCGTTCGCCTTCCATCGCACGCCCGGCTTCGGCGACAGTGACTGGACAGCGATCATCAGCGACCTTCGCCTGGGTGGCTACAAGGGCTCGATCGACATCGAGGGCTGGCATGATCCGGTCTATCGCGAGGCGTTGGAAATGACGGGACAGGTGGCCGGCCTGAACCACCTGAAGCGCTGCCGTGGAGGCGACTTCGTGCCCAACCCCGTCTGATACCGTCGCAACCGCGGCCGACCGGGGATCAACTCCGGCGGCCTCTCTGGGAGGAGATACGAATGCTCAAAAACCTTTGCCGCCTGATGGTTTATGGAGTGGCCGCGTGCTGTGTCGGGCCCGCCTGGGCGGCCCCCGTCACACTGGAATTCTGGACTATCGAAAAGCCGAATCAGGTCACGCAAAGCTATGCGCTGGCACGCGAATTCGAGGCAAAAAACCCCGACATCCAGATCAAGATCAAGCATGTCGATTTTGCCGATGTTTCCAACGACACGATGCGCGCCATCGCGACCGGCGCCGGTCCCGATCTGGTTACCATCGACAACCCCGAGATAGCGTTGTTCGCCGCGCATAATGCGTTGGCCGATCTGTCGCCGATGATTGCACAATCGACGGTGATCGACCCGAAACGATTCTTTCCAGGCCCTCTCGCCTCGGTGACATGGAAAGGGCATGTTTTCGGGCTGCCACGCGGCTCGAACACGCTGGTGCTGTATATCAACGACGACGCCTTCAAGACGGCCGGGCTCGATCCCGCACACCCTCCGGAAACCTGGGACGCGCTGCGCGACGATGCCCGCAAGCTGACGGTTCCAGCCAAGGGTGTTTACGGCATCGCCTTCTCCGCAATCGCCGACGAGGAAGGAACGTTCCAGTTCCTGCCGTGGGTGCAGAGCGCCGGCGGCGACTACGACAAGATATCCGGTCCGGCCGGCGTGGCGGCGCTGAAATTCTGGCAGAGCCTCATCGATGAAAAGCTCGCCTCGCGCGACACGCTGATACGGGCGCAGTCGGATTCGTTCCAGACGTTCGTCAACGGTAACGCGGCGATGGCGATCTCGGGACCCTGGGAATTGAGCGGCCCGATCTCCACCGCCAAATTCGCCTGGAGCACGGCGCTCCTTCCGGTTCAGAAGCCGGGTGACGCGCACGCCTCGGCTCTCGGCGAACATGCTTTCGTCATGCTGCGCAACAGCGCGCACCCGGCCGAGGCATTTCGCTTCCTCGAATATGTTTATTCGCAGGAAGGACGCGACTGGAACGAGTTCGGCATGCTGCCTTCGATCCGTATCGACAATCCAACGGCACCTCGGAATCCGCTGGCCTACGCGACATTCATCGACGAAATGAAATATGCGCGGGTCCGGGGGCCGAGCCCCCACTGGTCGGTCGTTTCCAAGGCGATCCAGGCCGCCTATCAATCGGCGCTGACCCATCAGGCACAGCCGGAGGCGGCGTTGAAGGACGCGCAAGCCATCATCGATCCTGCGCTGCAGGACGGTAATCCATGAAGATAGGGCACCGGCGGTCGGTGTTCGATATCGCCATGCTCGGCGTGCCGCTGGTTTTTCTTGTGCTCATCTGCGCGGTTCCGGTGATCTACACCGTCGTGATGTCGTTCCAGAGCGTCGACATGTTCACCATCATGTCGCTGCACCGGCCGTTCGTCGGCCTGCATAACTACGTGGCTTTGTTCGCACGGCCGGGCGCCCGCCAGATCTTTCTCAACACCGCCTTGTTCACCATCCTCTCGGTCAGTGCACAGCTTGTGCTGGGGTTCGCGCTGGCGTTGTTCTTCAACCGGCGCTTTCCGGGTGCCGCCACGCTCCGGGGCGTGTTCCTGGCCGGCTGGATCATGCCGGGGCTCGTGGTCGGCGGAATCTGGAAATGGATATTTGCCGGGGACAACGGCGTGCTCAACGCGGTGCTGGCGGCACTTCACCTGACCCGGTCGCATCCGTTCTGGCTGTCCGATCCCGCCTTGTCCCTGTATGCGGTCATCGTCGCCAATGTCTGGCTCGGGATACCGTTCAACATGATCCTGCTGTCGGTCGGGCTGGCGGCGGTTCCGTCGGACGTCTACGAGGCGGCGAAGATGGATGGCGCTGGCCCGGTCCGCACTTTCGTGTTCATCACGCTGCCGATCATGCGGGCTACCATTGCCGCGGTGGCGTCCCTCGGGGTCATTTTTACGCTGCAGCAATACGACCTGATTTCCGGCCTGACCGAAGGTGGTCCGTCCAACAGTTCCAACGTCGCCCAGTATTGGTCCTGGCAACTCTCGTTCCAGGTCTATGAGATCGGGCAGGGCAGCGCGCTGGCAGTGCTGATGCTGGCGTTCACCGCGGCTGTCGCAGGCTTCTATGTCTGGTCGACCCGCCAGGAGCAGGCGGCATGATTCCTCCGTCTCCGCGAAGGCGACGGATCGACGGCGGCATAGGGGTGGTGCTGGCCGCGATCTACCTGTTCCCGCTCTACTGGATGTATGCCACCGCATTGAAGGCGCCGGCCGAGATTTTCCGCAATCCGCCGACCTTCTGGCCGCACACGCTGCACTTCACCTTCGTCTCGGTGTTCGTCGAGCATGCGATGGCGCATTATCTTTGGAATTCGGCACTGATTGCTGCGGGAACGACGATACTGACGGTCCTGCTCGGCACGGGTGCCGCCTATGTGCTGGCGCGCCACCGTAATCGCTGGGTGGATGCTGCCCTATTCCTGGTGCTGCTGTTGCAGGCGCTGCCGCCATCGTTGCTGGTCACGCCAATTTTTGTCGCCTTCAACCAGCTCGGCCTGCTGGCGACACCGCGCTTTGCGGTCGTGCTGGCCCAGACCGGCAAGATGGTGCCGCTGTTCATCGTGCTGTGCCGTGCCAGCTTTGCGCAGGTGCCACGCGAACTCGAGGACGCCGCCCGAATGGATGGCGCCAGCCGCCCGATGGCATTCCTGCTGATCATGGTCCCGCTGGCGCGCAACGGCATCATGGTCTCGGCGATCCTGGTGTTCCTGCAATCGCTCGGCGAGTACGTTTATTCGAGATCATTGATCTCCACCGATGCGTTGCAGACCGCCAGCGTCGGGTTGCGCGGCTTCCTTGGAACAAACACGACCGACTGGGGCGGCATCATGAGCTACTCCGCGATTTTCGTGACGCCGATCCTGATCGTCTTTGCTCTGCTGCAGACGCGGATCATCGGCGGGCTAACAGCAGGCGCGTTGAAATAATACCGGCGAAGACAAACGAAGGGAGATGGAGATGAAGACACTAAAGGGACCGGCTCTGTTCCTGGCGCAATTCGCGGGAGACGGGGCTCCGTTCGACAGCCTTCCGGCAATTGCCGCCTGGGCGAAGGAATGCGGGTTCGACGGCGTGCAGATACCGTCCTGGGACGCGCGCCTGTTCGACCTGGCCCGTGCCGCGGAGAGCGACACCTATTGCGACGAGGTGACGGGCATCCTGGCCGAGAACGGTCTCGTCCTGACCGAGCTGTCCACCCATCTGCAGGGCCAGTTGGTGGCGGCGCATCCGGCCTACGACGTCGCACTCGACGGGTTCGCACATCCGTCCGTGCACAACAACCCGGCGGCGCGGCAGGAATGGGCTGTGCGGCAGATGCATCTGGCGGCGCAGGCGACGCGTCGGCTCGGGCTGACGGCGCATGCGACATTTTCCGGCGCACTTGCCTGGCCGTATCTCTATCCGTTTCCACAACGTCCGGCCGGGCTGATCGACGAAGCGTTCAACGAACTCGCCGCGCGTTGGCGGCCGATCCTCGACGCGTTCGACGAGGCCGGCGCCGACCTTTGCTACGAGCTGCATCCGAGCGAGGATCTGCACGACGGCGTCACGTTCGAGATGTTCCTAGATCGCGTCGGCAATCATCCGCGCTGCAACATCCTGTACGATCCGAGCCATTTTGTCCTGCAGGTCATGGATTATCTCGGCTTCATCGACGTGTATCACCAGCGCATCCGAATGTTCCACGCCAAGGATGCCGAGTATGTGCCGAGCGCGCGTCAGGGGGTCTATGGCGGCTACCAGGACTGGATAAACCGTGCCGGTCGGTTCCGGTCGCTCGGCGACGGGCAGGTCGATTTCGGCGCCGTGTTCTCCAAGCTGGCGCAATATGATTTCGATGGCTGGGCGGTGCTGGAATGGGAATGCTGCCTCAAGCACCCCGAGGTCGGTGCGCGGGAAGGGGCGGAGTTCATCCGGCATCACATTATCCCGGTGACCGACCGCGCCTTCGACGATTTTGCCAGCGGCGGCACCGACCGCGTCGCCAACCGGCGCATGCTGGGCCTCCCTGTGGGGGACGCCGCATGACCCGGCGTCGCCTGCGCCTCGGGATGGTCGGTGGTGGTGCCGGTAGCTTCATCGGCGGCGTGCATCGCATGGCGGCCCGCCTCGACGATCACTACACCCTCGTCGCCGGTGCCCTGTCGTCCGACCCCGACCGTGCCCGGCAGTCGGCGGCGGCGCTGCATATCGAGCCCGACCGGGCCTACGTCGATTACGAGACGATGGCGGCGGCGGAAGCCGCGCGCCCGGACCGGATCGACGTCGTCAGCGTCGTCACCCCGAACGACAGCCACGCCGCGATCTGCAGCGCCTTCCTGACGCATGGGATCCCGGTGATCTGCGACAAGCCGCTCTGCACCTCGATGCAGGACGCGCGGTCGCTGGCGGACCTGGTGAGCGAGACCGAGCTGCCCTTCGTGCTGACCCACAACTACACCGGCTATCCCCTGGTCCGGGAGGCGCGCGCACGGGTGCTGGCGGGTGAACTCGGCACGATCCGCGTGGTGCAGGTGGAGTATCCGCAGGAGTGGCTGGCCGAGGCGATCGAGGAGACCGGCCAGAAGCAGGCGGCCTGGCGCACCGACCCGGCGCGGTCCGGGCCGGCCGGCAGCGTCGGAGACATCGGCACCCATGCCCATCAATTAGCCGCCTTCGTGACGGGCCTGCGCCTGGAGTCCGTGGCGGCCGACCTCTCGACATTCGTTCCGGGACGTCGCCTCGACGACGACGCACGCATGCTGCTGCGTTACAACGGCGGCGCGCGCGGGATGCTCTGGTGCAGCCAGGTAGCGCCGGGCTTCGAGAACGGACTTCGTTTGCGCGTCATGGGCGACAAGGGCGGGCTGGACTGGTTGCAGGCGGAGCCGAACGTACTGCACCTGTCTCAGCTCGGCCAGCCCACGCGACGCCTCACGCGCGGCATGCCCGATCTGTCGGACTGGGCCAAACGTGCGACACGCATTCCGGCTGGCCATCCGGAAGGCTATCTCGAAGCGTTCGCGCAGATCTACACGGATGCCAGCGCCCTGCTCTGGCGCTGGCTGGAGGGCACGCCACCCAGCGCGGATGAAGCGTTGCTGCCGGGGATACAGGACGGGCTACGCAACGTCGCCTTCATCGAGGCGGTCATCGCGTCGCATCGAGCCGATGCGGCGTGGACACGACTGGAACTCTAGATCGCGGCAATAATCGAAGTGCCGGCCGGTTATGCAGCCGAAGTCACCTCTACAAGCTCGGCAGTGTCGAACATGCGTTCCTGCATCATGCGGCGTTCCCAGGCGAGTGACGAGCCAAGGATCTCGTCGAGTCCGGTATGGCGTGGCTCCCATCCCAGCACGGAACGAATGCGGTCGGCTTGCGCCACCAGCGCCGGCGGATCGCCGGCGCGGCGCGGCATCGTCTGCAGCTCGACAGTGGCACCGGACAGGCGCTCGACGGCCTCGATCACCGCACGCACCGATTGGCCGCGTCCGTAGCCACAGTTCAGCGTGGTGCTGGCGCCTCCGGCACGGAGGTAGCGAAGCGCCAGCACGTGGGCCTCGGCCAGGTCGGAGACGTGGATGAAATCGCGTACACAGGTGCCATCGACCGTGTCGTAGTCGCAGCCGAACACCGACATTCCGGCGCGCTGGCCGGTGGCGACCTCGCAGGCGACCTTGATCAGATGAGTGGCGCCGACCGTGCGCTGGCCGGCGCGTCCTTCCGGGTCGGCACCGGCCACGTTGAAATAGCGCAGCACCGCCACCCTGAGTCCATGAGCCGCGGACACGTCCGCCAGCAGACGTTCCGCTGCCAGCTTGCTGCTGCCGTACGGGTTGATCGGCGCCGGCACGGTGTCTTCGTCCACCTGGGCTGCATCGGACAGGCCATACACCGCAGCGGTCGAGGAAAATACCAGTTGCTCGACGCCGGCAAGGACACAGGCCTCGGCCAGGTTCATCGTGTTGGCAACGTTGTTGCGCCAGTAGGCGATCGGGTGGACCACCGACTCCGGCACGACCAGCGAGCCGGCGAAATGCATCACCGCGTCGATGTCGTATAGGCGTATCAGCGTCACGATCAGGTTGATGTCGGCCGTGCTGCCGCGGATCAACGTAACGCCAGCCGGAACCGCAGCTTCCGTGCCGGTCGAGAGATCGTCCAGCACCACCACCCTGATCCCGGCATCGTGTAGTGCCAGCGCTGCGTGGCTTCCAATGTAGCCGGCTCCGCCAGTGACGAGCACGGCACGACTTTGATTGATCATGACAGGATTTCTTCTGGTTGCTGGGTGCCTGGCAGGTGAAGAACCGTTCGATGTCGGATGATGTTTCGCGACACCGGGTCGGCTGTATGAACAGGGAGCCGTGGTCCGGGTTTCGTCAT
>JBPBQO010000134.1:0-39306 GCA_050954785.1 Janthinobacterium lividum
CCGCCGGGACGCGAGAAGTTCAGCGCGAAGTCGGGCATATTGCCGCCAAGGTAGTTCACATGGAACACCAGTTCGTCGGGCAGCTCCGCCTTGTCCCGCCACAGAACCCAGCCGACCCCGAGCGGCGCCAGCCCGAACTTGTGCCCGGATGCATTGATCGAGCGGACGCGTGGCAGCCGGAAGTCCCACAAGAGGTTCCGCGCCATGAACGGGGCCAGGAAGCCGCCCGACGCGGCGTCGACATGGATCGGAATGTCGAGGCCCTGTTCGGCCTCTACCTCGTCCAGCACCGACGCGATGGCAGCGACCGGGTCGTAGCGTCCGGTGAACGTTACGCCGAGCGTCGGTACTACCCCGATAGTGTTCTCGTCGACCATGGAAGCGACGGCGTCCGGGGTCAGCCCGAGCCGCCCATCGGCCATGGGCATTTCCCGCAACTCGACGTCGAAATAACGGGCAAACTTGTGCCAGCAGATCTGCACGGGACCGGTGACGAGGTTCGGACGATCGGTGGGCCTGCCCGCTGCGCGCTGTCGAGCCTGCCACCGCCGTTTCATGGCCAGGCCGCCGAGCATGGCAGCCTCGCTCGATCCCACTGTCGAGCAGCCCGTCGGCTCCGCGGCACTCGGAGCGTGCCAGAGCCCCGCCAGCATATGAATGCAGCGGCGCTCGAGCTCGGCAGTGGCGGGGTACTCGTCGCGATCGACCATGTTCTTGTCGATCGCCTGGTTCATCAGGCGATGGACCTCGTCCTCTACCCAGGTCTGGCAGAAGGTCGCCAGATTTTGCCGGGCATTCCCATCGAAGGCGAGTTCGTCGCGCACTAACGCAAAAGCCGCGTCTGGCCGGATGCCATGCTCCGGCAGGCTCAGCTTCGGAATGGTTTGGTCGGCGGCTTGCGACGCATAGATGTCCGCCTCCGGATCGGCGTTCGACGTCCTGCGGTGCAGCGGCATCCGAAAAGCTTCCAAGTGGCGAGACTGTAAGTCTCCCGGATAGCGCTGGTTCGCGGTTACCGGCGCGGCCTGCCTGGATCGTGAGCATGAGCCGATCTCGCCGAATGTCCTGCAGTCGGGAGCCAGCGCCAGAATTGGAAAGCCTTGCCCCATTGAGGCTTCCAATCGTGCATCATCGCGCCAGGCAAGTGTGGGCGAAGCCGTGACAGGACAGCGGCCAGAGCAGGTCGAGGCCATCCTGCCCGATCCCGCGACTGTCCGGAAACAGACTGGCATTTATTGGAGAAAACGCCCGAAGACTTGGCGCCTCAGCCGAGAAGAAAGCCGCCATATCGGGCGAGGTCGATATTGCCGCCGCTAACGATGATCCCCACGCGCTTGCCCGCCAGTTCCTCTTTCATCGCCCGCGCCGCCGCGAAGCTCAGGCAGCCGGTGGGCTCGACCACCATCTTCATCCGCTCGGCAAAGAAGCGCATCGTATCGATTAGTTGCTTGTCGGATACGGTCCGGATATCGGCGACATCACGCTGGATGATCGGGAAGGTCAGTTGCCCCAGATGCTGAGTCTGCGCGCCATCGGCGATCGTCCGCGGCGTATCGATGTGCACGATCGACCCGGTGCGGAACGATCGCTGCCCGTCATTGCCGGCCTCGGGCTCCACGCCATAGACAAGGCAATCCGGCGACAGGGCACGCGCTGACAGAGCCGAGCCCGATAGCAGTCCGCCACCACCCAGGCAGACGAGGAGCACGTCGAGCGGACCCGCTTCCTCGATCAACTCCTTGGCCGCCGTGCCCTGCCCGGCGATCACGTCCGGATGGTCGTAGGGCGGGATCAGGGTCAGGCCCTGCTTTTCCGCCAGGCTGCGCCCGATCTGCTCGCGGTCTTCCGTGTAGCGGTCATATGTGACGATTTTGCCGCCATAGCCTCTGGTCGCCTCCACCTTCGCCGCCGGAGCATCGAGCGGCATGATGATTGTCGCCGGAATGCCGAGCAGCCGCGCTGCCAGTGCCACTGCCTGCGCGTGATTGCCGGAGGAGAACGACACCACGCCAGCCGCTTTCTGCCGCGCATCAAAGCGGGACAAGGCGTTCAATGCGCCGCGGAACTTGAAGGAGCCTGTGCGCTGGAAGTTCTCGCACTTGAAGAACAGCGCCGCACCGATCTCCTCATCGGCGAAGCGCGACGTCATGACCGGAGTCCTGTGTGCGTGGCCGTGGATGCGCCCGGCGGCGGCGGCGACATCGGCGTAGCTCGGCAGGGTCTGCATGGCGTGGTGCTCCAGGCTGGTACGGCTGGCATTCCTGACGAACCCGACCTGCGCGATTAGTAGACTTTCACTTGTTCTTTGGCTTCTACCTGTCACATCGCGCGAATCGAGAGGTGCATCCGATATCGGCAATGGACCAGTGAAAGCGCATACCGAATCCCGGTTTAGACGGGCAGCAAATGCCCTCACCAGGCAGGGCGGATGCTGATCTCGTGTGCCGAGCACATGCCCCGACCATCCTCGTGAATGCTCAAGGTGACACCTCCGCTATCTCCGCCAGTGCACTCAGCACGTGGGTCGGCGAGACTATCCAAGGCGCCTGAACGCTTGAATTCTGGCTGCGTCCTAAGACGCAATCATATCGAAGCCCGCATACTGCAGCGAGATGGCGATAACACCAGTTCAGCGCAGCGGAAGGCATCAATTCCAGCACTTTGGTACCAGGCCGGGCGAAAGCCAGGTTCGCCAGCCCGGCCCCGTGCGGAGCAACGATCAACTCCGCCTGCCGCATTAAGAGTACTTGCTTGGCAAGGCTGAGATCCTCCAGCCGCACCGGCTGGATTCCTTGACCCACCAGTACTTCCACGAGCTCCTCCTCGTTTATCAAGCGCCGGGTCGGGGCTGCCCTTCGATCCAGGTAGATCCGCCGTGTGACACGCTGATCACCGTCATCGTCGTGTACAAGCTCGTTAAGCCACGCGGCGCCAATCGGGCTGACGCCAGCGCCGGTCGCGATGTTCCAAGGCAGCAGCAGCCTGCGCACCTGCAGCGCCTCGCCGCGCTGGACGAAACGGAAGGGCGCGTGGCGGGACAGGCCTGACAGCTCCAGCGCCTCCATTTGCGTGCCCGACAGATCGGCAGGCACCAAGATACCATCCAGACCTTGCATATCCTCCGGCGTCAGCAGCGCCGCACGGGCCAGGCTCATGACCAGCCAGTGAAAATGGTTATCGTGCCCGCCCAGGAGCAGGCTCAGGAAGTAGCCGGGGTCATACGGTATGGGTCCCGGAACCAGCACTGTCCCATTGTCGCCGCGTTGATATCCATCGAGCGGCGGCCAGGTATGGTCGAGCGTGTCCTCCAGGACCTCACCGGTCGGAAGCGCAACGATCCCGCTAGAGGACAGCACGATTGCGTTGGAGATCATGAACACCCAGGAAGAGCATGGCGGTATCGGGCCGGCACCGTACGACAGCCAATCGTCTGGCAGACCAAACGCATTCAACATGCGCCCGCCGACACGAAGCGGTCGCGCAGGAACGACTGCCTCTGGAAGGACGATCCGACCGCTCACGTCGGCTCGTGGCCCGAGCACTGCAAAACGCACGGACTTGAATACTCGCATTCCGTCCCCTCGCCTTTTGCCCGCAGCCTAAATTTAGCTGTCGCCATTTCCACGTGGAAGTCGTCGATGATCCGCCTTGCCTCAACCAATGCCGGAACACCGGTCTGGATGGCGGCCACGGTCACGGTTCGCGACCGGTTCCATGTACCGCCGTGATGATCCGCATGACAACAGCAAGGCTGAGAGCTTCATGAAGACGCTCAAGATCAAGGCCGCTGCAGATCTCCCGCGCTCACCAGCAGATCAAAATTGCCGCGTGAAATCGTCTACTATAGGGGCGCACTCCAGTAGAATGTCTGCTTTCGGCGGACGGAGCTAAGCGTGCCGAAGGCCGCTACGACCGCATAACGGTCACCTGACAGCACGTTGGCACGCAAGCCAAGATTGCGAAAACGGAATAGATTTTCAAGGCCTGACTTTGCGGATCCAGGGCAGCGCCCTGAGGTTATGCTGGCATGCCGTTATTTCCGGTCGATGGTGACGACCAGCGGATCAGGGAGTGCTTCGACTAAATTGAAGGGCGGCGCGATCAGCCTTTGCCGGCTTGCTGTCCGGCTTCATTTGCGAGGTCCGGGACATCGCGCAGTTCGTCGTCGATCTGCCGGCTGACCACCAGTCCTTCGACGATGACGATGATTGCGGCGACGATGACAAGGGCAAAGCCGGCGACGGCTGCAATCGTCCCGCCGATCGTGATGAACGGGATTTTTGGCGCGATCGCGTCCAGCGCGCTGAAGAGAAGCGAGCTGATGAGGAGGATGGCCGCGATCAGGCCGACCAGGGTGGCCCGGACCATCAGCTTGCAGCGGCGCCTGTAGAGAAGAACCTGTCTTTTCAGATTGTCGGCACGATCGCCTTCATGTTCCGCCGAACGGTAATCGCCGACGGCGTCCCGATATCTGGTGATGGCGCCATCATAACGCTGCTGCAGGAACCCCATGAAGATCCATGCTGCGAAGATGATGGATGCATTAGGACCGATCGCTTTGAGGACGTCCGTAAGTTGATCCATGCTGCACCCACACATCCCGAACGCCGACAATTGCGAAACCGCCAACGCTTTTAAGCCAAGTGGCCGGAAATGGTTCGGCGTCCGCTATTGGGAAACTGTCTGGAGCAGTCCGATGACTGCTACGGGCGCGCAAACGACCCGTGTCAGGCCATCCGGGTGCCGGCCGCGACCCGCATGCGGCTCTGGCGATGATGGGCGTGGCAGATCGCCACCGCGAGTGCGTCGGCGGCATCGGCGCGGCGGATGGTGGCGCCGGGCAGCAGGCGGCGCACCATCATCTCGACCTGGTCCTTAGTCGCGGCACCGGTGCCGACCACGGCGCGCTTCACTTCCATCGCGCCGTATTCCGACACGGCGATGCCGGCCAGCGCCGGCGCCAGCAAGGCCACGCCGCGGGCATAGCCGAGCTTCAGCGTCGAGGAGCCACTGCGATTGACGTAGGTTTCCTCGACAGCCGCCTCTTCGGGACGGTAGGCCTCGAACAACTGGACCAATCCGTCATGCAGCGTCTTCAACCGTTGCGGCACCGGCTGGTCGCCGTCCGTGGCGATTACCCCGTCGGCGATGTGACGCAACCGGTTGCCGTCGATTTCCAGGATACCCCAGCCCATGAACCGCAGGCCCGGATCGATGCCCAGCAGACGCGTCATGCGGACAGGCGTTCGGCCACCGCATCGGGCAGGTCGAAATTGGCATACACCGCCTGCACGTCGTCATTCTCGTCGAGTGCATCGATAAGCTTGAGCAGCGTGGCGCCCTTCTCCTCGTCGAGCGTCACGACCACACTCGGCCGCCAATCGAGCTTGGCGCTGTCGGGCGGACCAAACCGGGCTTCCAGCGCATCGCGCACGGTAAAGAACGCCTCGGTGGCGCAGGTAATTTCGTGACCTTCGTCGCTGCTCTCGGCATTGTCGGCGCCGGCCTCGATCGCCGCTTCCAGCATGTCGTCCTCGGATCCGGCACCGGGCAGGTAACTCACCACGCCGAGCCTGGTGAACATGAACGACACCGAGTTGGTCTCGCCCAGGCTGCCGCCATGCTTTGAAAACGCTGTCCGGACGTCGGACGCCGTGCGGTTGCGATTGTCGGTGAGCGTCTCGACGATAACCGCGACTCCCGCCGGACCGTAGCCCTCGTAGCGAACCTCGACATAATCGTCGCCGCCACCGGCGCCGGCCGCCTTCTTGATCGCCCGCTCGACCGTGTCCTTGGGCATGTTCACCTTCTGCGCGGCCGAGATCGCGGCGCGCAGGCGCGAATTCGAGCTCGGGTCAGGCAACCCGGACCGCGCCGCCACGGTGATCTCGCGGATCGCCCGGGCAAACGACCGCGCACGGCGCGCGTCCTGCGCGCCCTTGCGGTGCATGATGTTCTTGAACTGGGAATGACCCGCCATGGTGTTTCTCTACTATGCCACAGCGCGGGTCAGCCGACGCGGCCGTGACAATGTTTATACTTGTTGCCCGACCCGCACGGGCACGACCCGTTGCGAGGCGTGTCCACCCAGGTCGCCGGATCGGCGGTAAGGTGCGGATGCGACGGCGCCAGCTGGACCGATTCCGGCGGTGGCTCCATCGTTTCCTGCAGGCTGGCACTGCCGACTCCGCTATCGGAGAACATGGCCGGCCCGGAATGCATCGCCTCGATCGCGGCGAGCGGCTCCGGATGCACGGCAACCAGCCCATCCAGCATCTGATCCGGGAACGGATCGTCCGCCGGCGGCATCACCTCGACCCGCGACAGCATCGCCGTGACCCGCTCGCGCAGTTCGTCGAGCATGACGTTGAACAACGAGAACGCTTCGTTCTTGTACTCGTTGAGCGGGTCTTTCTGGCCGTAGGCGCGCAGGCTGATGCCCTGGCGAAGCTGGTCCAGCAACAGCAGGTGTTCCTTCCAGACGGTGTCCAGGGTGCTCAGCAGCAACTGCTTCTCGATGTAGCGCATCACCGCCGGACCGAAATTCGCGGCCTTCGCGGCAGCCGCTTGCGCCGCCGCCTGCTCCACCCGCTGCAGGACCTCCTCGAGACCGATGCCGTCCTCCTTCGCCCAGGCCTCGATCGGCAGGTCGAGCGACAGGACGCGCTTCAGATCCTCGGCAAGCTCCGTACTCAGCCACTGCTCGGCGAACGCCTTTTCCGGAATGCGGGCCCGCACCATCTGGTCGGCCAGCTCGTTGCGCATGGTCGTGACGATGTCGGACACATCCTCGGACGACATGAACTCCTTGCGCTGCGCATAGACTTCCTTGCGCTGGCTGTTGTTCACGTCGTCGTATTTCAGCAGGTTCTTGCGCGTGTCGAAGTTGCGCGCCTCGACCTTCTTCTGCGCCTTCTCCAACGCCCGGTTGATCCAGGGATGGATGATCGCCTCGCCGGCCTTGAGGCCCATCTTCTGCAGCATGCCGGCCATACGGTCGGAGCCGAAGATGCGCATCAGATCATCCTGCAGCGACAGGAAGAACCGCGACGCGCCCGGATCGCCCTGGCGTCCGGAGCGTCCACGCAACTGGTTGTCGATGCGGCGGCTCTCGTGCCGCTCGGTGCCGATCACGAACAGGCCGCCGGCGCCCTTCACCACGCCATGGAAGCCCGCGACCTGCTCCCGCAATGCCAACTCGCGAGCCGTACGCTCGGGTTCCTCGAGATCGTTCAGCTCCTGCCGCACACGCATTTCGACGTTGCCGCCGAGTTTGATGTCGGTGCCGCGCCCGGCCATGTTGGTGGCGATGGTGATGGCGCCGGGTGCCCCGGCCTGGGCGATGATGGTTGCTTCCATCTCATGGAAGCGGGCGTTCAGCACGTTGTGCGGAATTTTTCGTTCATGCAGCAGCGCGGAAAGCTGCTCGCTCTTTTCGATCGAGGTGGTGCCGACCAGGATCGGCTGGCCGGTCTTGGTGACTTCCTCGATCAGCGTGGTGACCGAATTGAACTTGTCGGCCTCGCTGAGATAAACCTCGTCGTCGCCGTCGAGCCGGATCACCGGCACGTTGGTCGGAATTTCCACCACGTCGAGCTTGTAGATCTCGTTGAACTCGTCGGCCTCGGTCATCGCCGTGCCGGTCATGCCGGACAGCTTCGGATAAAGGCGGAAATAGTTCTGGAAGGTGATCGAGGCGAGCGTCTGGTTCTCCTGCTGGATCTCCTGGTGCTCCTTCGCCTCCAGGGCCTGGTGCAGGCCGTCGCCGTAGCGCCTGCCCTCCATCATGCGGCCGGTGAACTCGTCGATGATCACCACCTTGCCGGCGCGCACGATGTAGTCGACGTCGCGCGAGAACAGGGTGTGCGCCCGCAGCGACTGCTGCACGTGGTGCACGACCGAGATGTTGGAGACATCGTACAGCCCGCCCTCGGTGACGATGCCGGCCTGGCGCAGCATCTCCTCGATGGTTTCGGTACCATGCTCGGTCAGGATGACGCTGCGGAACTTCTCGTCCTTGTCGAAAGTGGTCGGGTCCTTGGCCAGTTCGGCCACCAACAGGTCGACGCTGCGATACAGGTCCGAACTGTCCTCGGCCGGGCCGGAGATGATCAGCGGAGTCCGCGCCTCGTCGATCAGGATGGAATCCACCTCGTCGACGATGGCGTAGTTGAACGGCCGCTGCACCATGTCCTGCAGGCGATACTTCATGTTGTCGCGCAGGTAGTCGAAGCCGAACTCGTTGTTGGTGCCGTAGGTGACGTCGGCGGCGTACGCGGCGCGACGCTCCTCATCGGCGACGTTCGGCACGATCACCCCGGTCGACAGGCCGAGGAAGGCATAGAGCTGCCCCATCTCCTCCGAATCGCGTCGCGCCAGGTAGTCGTTGACGGTCACCACATGCACGCCCTTGCCGGCGAGCGCGTTCAGATACACCGGCAGGGTGCCGACCAGGGTCTTGCCTTCGCCGGTGCGCATCTCGGCGATGCGGCCGGAATGCAGCACCATGCCGCCGACCAGCTGCACGTCGAAGTGGCGCATGCCCAGCACCCGGCGGGAGGCCTCGCGCACCACGGCGAACGCCTCGGGCAGCAGCTCGTCGAGACTGGTGCCGCCGGCGATCCGGGTACGGAATTCCTGGGTTTTGGCGGCCAGCGCCTGGTCGTCGAGCGCCTGGATCGCCGGCTCCAGCACGTTGATGTCCGGCACACGGCGCTGATGCGCCTTGAGCGAGCGATCGTTGGCTGAGCCGAACAGGGAGCGGGCGAGACTTGCGAACATGAAGGCCTTCCGAATGGCGCTCTGCGTCCACCGGATATGGCCATGCCCCCGGATACGACCAAGGCTCGGCACGCTGGTGGTGGTTCGGCCCCACGTGAGCCGAGCATCGCGCGGGTCCGGGATAGGACCGCCACCGCCACCGGTCAATGGATGACCGACCACGCCCCGGACTCGCTTGCTTGTGAGGACCTCCGGCTTTTGGCATGGTCGGACCTCGGATCATTCGAGGTTTTCGTCCAATGCGGCTTTCCCGCCCGGTTGCTGCCATCACGGCAGCGACCCTGCTTGCTTCTGTCTCCGCCCTTTCGCCGCTCTCGGCCTATGCGGCCCCTCACAAGAAGGACGCTGCCACCACGCCGGCTGCCGCCACTGCCGACACCAAACCGGCCAATCCGATCGTGGCCTCGGTCAATGGCGATCCGATCCGCCTCGATCGCGTCCGTGCCACGGCGCAGACCCTTCCCGACGAAATGCGCGGAATGCCGCCGCAGATGCTGTTCCCGATGATCGTGAACCAGCTCGTCGACCAGAAGGCGCTGCTGATCCAGGCTCAGAAGGACGGCCTGCAGAAGGACCCCGAGGTCCAGAAGACCATGCAGGCCGCCGCCGACCAGGCACTGCAGAACGTCTATCTGAGCCGTGCGGTCGAGCCGCAGATCACCGACGACGCGATCCAGGCGGCCTACGCCACGGATTATGCGGGCAAGACCGGCGAGAAGGAGGTGCACGCGCGCCACATCCTGGTCGCCGACGAAAAGACCGCCAACGATATCATCAAGCAGCTCAAGGCCGGCGGCGATTTCGCAGCCCTCGCCAAGAAGGACTCGACCGACAAGGGGTCTGCTGCCGCCGATGGCGATCTCGGCTGGTTCAAGAAGGGCGACATGCTGCCCGATTTCTCCGCCGCCGCCTTCGCGATGACCAAGAACCAGGTGTCGGACAAGCCGGTACACACCCGTTACGGCTGGCACGTGATCCAGGTGCTCGATACGCGCACCTCGACGGCACCTGCCTTTGCGACCGTGCATGACCAGATCCGCCAGAAGCTGATCCAGCAGGATGTTCGCGCCGTCGTCGAAAAGGCCGTTACCCAGGTGAAGGTGGTCCGCTACAACCCGGACGGCACGCCGGTCACCGATAAGCCGACCCCGCCCACCGCCGCCGGCACATCGCCGGTTCCGGCCCAGGCCGCGGCTCCTGCGACTCCCGGCGCGACCCCACCCTCCGGCGAGTAATGACAGCGCCCGGCGATCGTGCCGGGCGTCCGCGCTTCCCTATCCAGGAAAACCAGCCCGCATGGCCAAGCCGCTCGCCGTCTCGCCGCTCGCCATTCCATTTCCGGCGATGGGCCAGCTCGGCGGCGTGCGGCTGGCCACCGGTGCCGCCGGCATCCGCTATCAGGGGCGCACCGACCTGGTGCTGATGGATTTCGCACCCGGCACCAACGTTGCCGGCGTGTTTACTCGCAATACCTGTCCCGGCGCACCGATCGACTGGTGCCGCGAGGCATTGGCCGGCGGTACGGCGCGTGGCTTGGTGGTCAATGCCGGCAATGCCAACGTATTCACCGGCCGGGCCGGCCGGGACACTACGCAGGCCACTGCCGCCGCCGCCGCGGGCCTGCTTGGTTGCGGCCAATCGGAAATCTTCCTCGCCTCGACCGGCGTGATCGGCGAGGTGCTGCCGCACGAGCGCATCACCCAGGCCCTCCCCGCCCTGGCCGCCAGCCTGGCCCCATCCGGCTGGGAAGCGGCCGCGCGCGGCATCATGACCACCGATACCTTCCCCAAGGGCGCCATCCGGACGGTGTCCATCGCCGGCACGTCCGTCACGATCCAGGGCATCGCCAAGGGCAGCGGCATGATCGCACCCGACATGGCGACGATGCTGTGCTTCGTAGCCACCGACGCAGCGTTGCCGCATTCCGTGCTGCAGACCCTGCTGGCGGCGTCCGTGGACCGCAGCTTCAACTGCACGACGGTCGATTCCGACACCTCCACCAGCGACACGGTGCTGCTGTTCGCGACCGGGGCCGCCTGCAACGTACCGGTCGCCGGGAGCGCGGACCCGCTGCTGGCCGACTTCACCGAAGCGCTCGATTCGTTGCTGCTGGACCTCGCCCTCCAGGTCGTCCGTGACGGCGAAGGGGCGTCCAAGCTGGTCCGCATCGAAGTGTCCGGTGCGGTCTCGGACCAGTCGGCGCGGCGGATCGCGTTGGCTGTCGCCAACTCGCCGCTGGTCAAAACCGCGATCGCCGGCGAGGACGCCAACTGGGGCCGGATCGTCATGGCAGTCGGCAAGAGCGGCGAGCCGGCCGACCGCGACACGCTCTCGATCGGAGTCGGGGGCACCTGGATGGCCCGCGAGGGCACCGTCGTGCCTGGCTACGACGAGGCGCCCGTAGTCGCCCACATGAAGGGACGCGAGCTCGACATCGCGATCGACCTGGGCCTCGGCCAGGGCACCGGCCGCGCGTGGACCTGCGACCTGACGCACGGATACATCGATATCAACGGCAGCTACCGGAGCTGAACATGTCGGACTCGATGGCACTTCCTCCGGCGTTTCGTCCCGGCCCGTCCTTGGCCTCGACGCCCGGCCTGGTGTGGAACTATGCGGGCTTCTGGTGGCGGCTGCTGGCGTGGATGGTCGATTGCCTCGTGCTAAGCGCAGCCGAATACGCACTCGGCATCGCCACAGGACTACGGCAGGTGGGGCTGACAACGAACAATGACGACCAGTCGGCCCGGCAGATCTCGGATATCGCCTATAGCACGAGCTTTTCCTATCCGGCGTCCGGCTGGCACCTGCATGGCGGCGGGCTCTCGGCGCTCGGACTGGTCCTGACGATCGGCTACTTCGTCCTGATGGAATCGTCGCACTGGCAGGCGACGCTGGGCAAGCGCGTCTGCAAGCTGCGCGTGACCGACATCGACGGACGCCGGATCGGCATCCCGCGCGCGCTCGGGCGCTACCTCGGCAAGTTCGTCTCGGCCTTCATCCTGGGGATCGGCTTCCTGATGGTAGGTTGGACGCGGCGCAAGCAGGGCCTGCACGACCTGATGGCGGACACGCTGGTCATGCGCCTGCGCCCGAACGACGTTTTTACTTTCCAGCCGCCACCGATGCCGTAAGCCACACAGGCCTGCGAGATTGCCGTTCAAGTGTTGCGTCGCATCACGTCGAAGGTGCCTTATACCTTTCATTGCACATTGTTTCGTCATGCCGGACGCGACGCACTACCAAGCCGAGGAACGATGAACCAGACCGTCATGCCGGACAGCCTGCGGCCCGATCCGTCCGTGCCCTCCTCCCCCGATCTGCGTCGCATCCAGGCGCATCCGGATCATTGGTATCCGATGGCCTGGTCGCGCGAGCTCAAGGCCGGGGCCACGCTGGCGGTCTCGTTCGCCGGAGAGCCGATCGTGCTCGTACGGCCGAAGGAAGGCCCGGTGTTTGCGCTCGAGGATCGTTGCGCGCATCGCCAGGTGCCGCTCAGCAAGGGCACCGTCGATGGCTGCGCCGTGCGCTGCTGCTACCATGGCTGGGCCTACGAGGCCTCGGGCAAGTGCGTCGATGTGCCGTATCTCGGCAAGGACAAGCTCCCGAACGGGGTGCGCGCCTATCCATGCCGCGAGGCAGACGGGTTGATCCTGGTATTTCCGGGCGACGCGTCGCTGGCCGACACAGTGGCGTTTCCCGGCCTCGGCTCGGTCGCCAACCCGAAATACAAGACGCGCCGATTCGGCCGCACGGTCGGCTGCCACTACAGCTTCATGCACGAGAACCTGATGGATATGAACCATCAGTTCATGCACTCGAAGCAGATGGGCCAGATGAAGCCCCGCGTGCTCGGCCAGGCCCGCGGCGACGACTGGGTCGAGGTGAAATACAGCTTCAAGCGCACCGGCGGGAAACAGCCGCTGGGCGAAGCGGTGATTTTCGGTGAACGGCGCAGCGGCGATCAGAACCATGCCGAACGCGACATCATGACGATCCGCACCGAATATCCCTATCAGACGCTGCGCATCCAGACCGGCGACGAGGATCCGGTGATGGACCTCTGGATCGTCTACGTGCCACTGGACCGCGACCAGAAAACCAACCGGGTATTCGGGCTGCTGTCGGTCAAGAAACCGAAGATCCCCGGCATCCTCAATGTCGCCTGGCCGCTGCTGGTGCTGTTCACCGAACGGATCTTCCGCGAGGACCGCGAGATCGTCGAGATGGAACAGGCCGCGCACGATGCGCAGGGCCATGACTGGAATCAGGAAGTGTTTCCGGTGATCCGCTCCCTGCGCTCGCTCCTGGTGTCCTGTGGCGTAGACAGTAGCGTTTCCGTCTCCTGACCGCCCATCTCCTGAATGCCCATCTCCTGAACGTATGATGACGGATGGTTTGCCGCCGGCGCCGGAGACGGTGCCGGCCGGGCAGGATGGCCCATCCACCCCCGGCCCGGTGCTGACGACGGCACGTTTCACGCTGCGTCCGTTGCGGGGCGCGGACGCCGAGGCAATTCATCGACTGGTAAATGATTGGGGCGTGGTGCGGATGCTCAGCCGCCTGCCGTTCCCGTATCCGCGCCAGCTCACCGACGAGTGGATCGCCAGCACCACGACCCAGATGCAGGACGGCCGGGCCTGGCATTTTGCGATCATCGACGAACAGTCCGGCTCGGAGCGCCTGCTCGGCTGCCTCGGCATCCGGATCGAGGCAGCCACCCGGAGCGGCGATCTCGGCTACTGGATCGGACGCAGCTTCTGGAACGGCGGCGTCGCCGGAGAAGCCGCCCGGCGCCTCGCGCACTGGGCCCTGGCCAACCTCGAGATCGACCGACTGACCGCGCAGGTCGCGACCGACAATCCAGCCTCCGCCTCGGTGCTCCGGCGGATCGGCTTCCGTGAGGTCGGCACCGGCAAACAGCCGTTCCTGGCACGTGGCGGCGAGCATCCGGTGCTGCTGTTCGAAGCCAGGCACGGCGACCTGTCCAGCACGGTCGAGCCTCCGGTTCCCGCGGTTGCGGTCCTGCCAGCCGGTCCTGTCCCGGAGCAGCGGCGGACCGTGCTGGTCGCCGCCTGCGCGCTGGTCGACAGCGATGGAAGCGTGCTGCTGGCACGACGTCCGGAGGGCAAGGCGATGGCCGGGCTGTGGGAGTTTCCGGGCGGCAAGGTCGAGCCCAACGAGACCCCCGAGATGGCGCTGGTCCGGGAGATGCAGGAGGAACTCGGCATCGATATCTCCGAGGCCTGCCTGGCGCCGTTCGCCTTCGCCAGCCACGCCTACGACGATTTCCACCTGCTGATGCCGCTGTATGTATGCCGTCGCTGGAAGGGCACGCCGGTTGCGCACGAGGGCCAGACCCTCGCCTGGGTTCGTCCGGACGCGCTGGACAGCTACAGCATGCCGGACGCCGACAAGCCGCTGGTGCCGCTGCTGCGGGATTTCCTGTAGCAAGTTGCTCCGGCGGTCCCCCTCGTCTAAAGCCTGCCTCCCCCGCGGACAGGCCGTGGACGAGCAGACTTTAAGGCAACTGGACTGATGCGACGCAAGCGCGGACGCGCCCTCGACGGGTGGCTGATCGTCGACAAGCCGGCCGGCATGACCTCGACCGACGTGGTGAACCGCGTCCGGCGCGGCTTCGATGCACAGAAGGCCGGCCATGGCGGCACGCTGGACCCACTGGCGACCGGCCTGCTGCCGGTGGCGTTCGGAGCGGCCACCAAGACCGTGCCGTACATCATGGACGGCACCAAGCTGTACCATTTCACGCTGCGGATCGGCGAGGCACGCGATACCGACGATGCCGACGGGCAGGTGATCGCCACCTCCGACGTTCGGCCGACCGACGAGCAGTTCCGAGCCGCACTCGGTGCGTTCCAGGGCGACATCATGCAGATCCCGCCGATCTTTTCCGCCATCAAGGTGGCTGGTGAGCGGGCCTACGACATGGCGCGCGAAGGCCGTCCGCCGGTGCTGGAGCCGAGGCCGGCCCGTGTCGACCGGTTCGAGCTGATCGAGCGGATCGATGCCGACACGGCCGTGTTCGAGGTCCAGTCGGGCAAGGGCGTCTACATGCGCTCCCTCGCCCGGGACCTCTCCGTCGCCTGCGGCACTGTCGGGCATGTATCCGCGCTGCGGCGGCTGCGGGTGGGGCCGTTCCTGGAGAAGGACGCGATTTCCCTGGACAAGATACTGGCGACCGAGGACAACGCGCCTGCCTCACCGGAGCTGCTGCTGCCGGTTGCGACCGCGCTGGCCGACATCCCGGCGCTGGCCTTGACCTCAAGTGAAGCGGCAAGCCTCTCGCACGGCCAGGCAATCAGCCTGGTCGAGCTGATGGGCCGGATTCCTGACTCTGCAAACCCTGCTGGTGGGGTGGCACGGGCCATGGACGGGGGGCGCGTGATCGGACTCTGCCGACTCGAAGACGGGTGGCTGCGTCCGGAACGCCTTCTGTAACCCTCGTTCCTGGAGAACCACGATGTCGATTACTGCAGAGCGCCGCACCGCGCTCATTGGCGACTACAAGAACGCCGAAACCGATACCGGATCGCCCGAAGTCCAGGTGGCCCTGCTCAGCGAGCGGATCACCAACCTGACCGAGCATCTCAAGATCCACGCGAAGGATTTCCATTCTCGTCGTGGATTGCTGATGCTGGTCGGCCGCCGCCGCCGCCTGCTCGACTACCTGAAGCGCAAGGACCAGTCGCGCTACCTGACCCTGATCGGACGCCTCAGCCTCCGTCGTTAAACCGGGCGAGGTCCAGGGCAGTGCTCTGGACCTCCTCGTTCCGACGAAACCACCAAGCCGACAACGGCGGGACCGTCCAGCGTTTCAGGCCACATGGGGTCCCCCTCCATGCCGTCCGAGACGCTGCCACCCGCCTTGTCCGAACAAGACCCAGAATCAGACAAGGAACATCTCATGTTCGATTTCTATGCCAAGGAACTGGAATGGGGCGGCCGCACGCTCCGCCTCGAGACCGGCAAGATCGCCCGTCAGGCCGATGGCGCCGTCATGGTCTATTACGGCGACACCATCGTGCTTTGCACCGCAGTCGGCGCCAAGTCAGTCAAGCCGGGCCAGGACTTCTTCCCGCTGACCGTGAACTACCAGGAAAAGGCGTTCGCCGCCGGCAAGATCCCGGGCGGCTTCTTCAAGCGCGAGGGCCGTCCGTCCGAGGCGGAAGTGCTGAACTCGCGCCTGATCGATCGTCCGCTGCGTCCGCTGTTCCCGCATAATTTCCGCAACGAGGTCCAGGTCGTGGCGACCGTGCTCAGCCATGACCTCGAGAACGATCCGGCGATCGTCGCCATGATCGGCTGCTCGGCCGCACTGACCCTGTCCGGCATTCCCTTCTTCGGCCCGATCGCCGGCTGCCGCGTCGGCTATGCCAATGGCCAGTACGTGCTGAACCCGACCCTGGCGGAAGCCAAGGAAGGCCAGCTCGACCTGGTGCTCGCCGGCACCACCGAAGGCGTGCTGATGGTCGAGAGCGAGGCGCACGAGCTGTCCGAGGAGATCATGCTCGGGGCCGTCACGTTCGGCCACGCCGCGTTCCAGCCGGTCATCGATGCGATCATCGCGCTCGCCGAGCATTCCGCGAAGACGCCCTGGACGCTCGCCGAGCCGACCGAGGCCGAAACCGCCCTCAAGGCCCGCATCGACACGCTCGGCCGCGAGAGCATCGCCAGCGCCTACCTGGAGCGCGTCAAGCAGGCCCGCACCGAGAAGGTCGGCGCCGCCAAGAAGGTCGTTCTCGACGCCCTCAAGGCCGAGGGCCTCGACGCCGACAAGGCGAAGCCGCTGCTGAAGGAGCTCGAGGCCGACATCGTCCGCGGCTCGGTGCTCGATACCGGCCTGCGCATCGACGGCCGCGACACCAAGACCGTCCGTCCGATCGTGTCCGAGGTCGGCATCCTGCCGCGCGCCCACGGCTCGGCGCTGTTCACTCGTGGCGAGACCCAGGCGCTGGTCGTCACCACGCTCGGAACCGGTCAGGACGAGCAGATCATCGACGCGCTCGAGGGTGAATACCGCTCCAACTTCATGCTGCACTACAACTTCCCTCCCTACTCGGTCGGTGAAGCCGGCCGCATGGGGTCTCCGGGCCGTCGCGAGATCGGCCATGGCAAGCTGGCATGGCGCGCCATCCACCCGCTGCTGCCGACCAAGGAAGTGTTCCCGTACACCGTTCGCGTCGTGTCCGAGATCACCGAGAGCAACGGTTCGTCCTCGATGGCGACCGTCTGCGGCACCAGCCTGGCGCTGATGGATGCGGGCGTGCCGCTGGTCCGTCCGGTTGCCGGCATCGCCATGGGCCTGATCAAGGAAGATCGCGGCTTCGCGGTTCTCTCCGACATCCTGGGCGACGAGGATCATCTCGGCGATATGGACTTCAAGGTGGCCGGTTCGGAAGCGGGCATCACCGCCCTGCAGATGGACATCAAGATCACCTCGATCACGCCCGAGATCATGAAGATCGCGCTCGAGCAGGCGCGCGACGGCCGTCTGCACATCCTCGGCGAGATGGCCAAGGCGCTGACCGAGAACCGCACCGGCGTGTCCGCCACGGCTCCGAAGATCACCGTGATCAACGTGCCGAAGGAAAAGATCCGCGACGTCATCGGCACCGGCGGCAAGGTGATCCGCGAGATCGTCGAGTTCTCCGGCGCCAAGATCGATATCGGCGACGACGGCACCATCAAGATCGCCGCATCGTCCGACGAGCAGGCACAGAAGGCGATCGACCGCATCCGCGGCATCGTGGCAGAGCCCGAGCTCGGCGCGATCTATGTCGGCAAGGTGGTCAAGACCGCCGACTTCGGTGCGTTCGTAAACTTCCTCGGCGCGCGCGACGGTCTGGTGCACATCTCCGAGCTGGCCCAGGGCCGTGTCGCCAAGACCGCCGATGTGGTCTCGGTCGGCGATGCCGTGAAGGTGAAGGTCATGGGCTTCGACGATCGTGGCAAAGTGAAGTTGTCGATGCGTGTGGTCGATCAGGCAACCGGTGCGGACATCACCGATGCCGTCGGCGGCAAGAGCGGCGGACGTGACGACGAGGGCGGCGGACGTCCCGAAGGCCGGCGTGAGGACAGGCCGCGTGGCCCGCGTCCGGAACGCCGCACCGACGCGGCGGACTGATGAGGTTACCGGTCCGGCTCTTGCGAGATCGGGCCGGGACTGCAATCTGAGCAACGATCCGGCGCTCTCTCGCGCCGGATATAGCGTTGAAGGCGACGACGGCTGGCGATGAAGACGATCAATGCGATCCGAATGGGCGGAACCGAGCTCCTCCCGTTGGTCGAAGGCGGCAAGGGCGTTTCGGTCTCAACCGGGATCTGTTCCGGCCACTGGGCGGCGGCCGGCGGTGCCGGCACCATCAGCGTTGTCAACGCCGACAGCTACGATGCCGACGGCCGGGTGGTCCCTCAGCTCTACACCGGCAGGACGCGTCGCGACCGTCATGAGGAGATGGTGGATTTCGCCATCGCCGGCGGCATCAGCCAGGCCAGGCAGGCGCATGAGCTCGCCGACGGCCAGGGCCGGGTGCACGCCAACATATTGTGGGAAATGGGCGCTGCCGAACGGGTCATCACCGGGGTACTCGAAGGCGCTCGCGGGCTGATCCAGGGCCTCACCTGCGGTGCCGGCATGCCGTATCGCCTGTCCGACATCGCCGCACGCCACGGCATCCACTACTACCCGATCGTGTCCTCCGCCCGCGCCTTCAGCGCGCTCTGGAAGCGGGCCTATTCCAAAACCGCCGAACTGCTTGGCGGCGTGGTCTACGAGGATCCGTGGCTCGCCGGAGGCCATAACGGCCTGTCCAACAGCGAGTCGCCCGACAAGCCGGAAGCTCCGTTCGCACGCGTACTCGAATTGCGCCGGCTGATGCGCACCTTCGGCCTCAACGAGACCCCGATCATCATGGCCGGTGGCGTGTGGTGGCTCGAGGAGTGGGAGGACTGGATCGACAATCCCGATCTGGGTCCGATCGCATTCCAGTTCGGCACCCGCCCGCTGCTGACCCGGGAGAGCCCAATACCCAGCGCCTGGAAGCAGCGGCTGCTGCATCTCCAGGAAGGCGAGATCTACCTCAACAAGTTCAGCCCGACCGGCTTCTATTCGTCGGCGGTCAGCAACGACTTCCTGCAGGAACTGCGCGGGCGCAGCGAACGTCAGGTGGCGTTCAGCGCCGACCCGATAGGCGACCACGTGGCACCGTATTATATCGGCGGCCGCCGGCTGGTCTACCTGACCCAGCCCGACCTCGTTCGTGCTCAGGCCTGGGAACGGGAAGGCTATACCGAGGCGCTTCGCACGCCCGATTCGACGCTGGTGTTCGACACCCGTGCCGAGACCGCGCAGATCATCGCCGATCAGACCGCCTGCATGGGATGCCTGTCGGAATGCCGGTTCTCGAGCTGGAGCCAGAAGGGCCCGAGCTACAGCAACGGGCACAAAGCCGACCCACGCTCGTTCTGCATCCAGAAGACGCTGCAAAGCATCAGCCACGCCGCCGACGACGACATCGAGGCGACCGAGCGGAACCTGATGTTCAGCGGCCACAATGCCTACCGCTTCGGCACCGACCCGTTCTACTCGAACGGCTTCATCCCGACTGTGAAGCAGTTGATGGAGCGCATCCTCACCGGTCGTTGAGGCGAAAGCCTTACCAGCGTCCGTTGAGGCGAAAGCCTTACCAGCACCCGCTGAGGCAGCCGGCAGGAAGGCGCCGGCAGCTCAGGCTGGCGGCAGGCATGCATCTCGGAACAGGGCGAACGCCCGCGCACGGTGGCTGATGGCGTTCTTTTCCGCCTCCAGCATCTCGGCGAAGCTACGGCCGTCTCCGTTCGGCATGAACACCGGATCGTAGCCATGGCCGCCGGTGCCACGGGGTGGCCAGACGAACTGGCCGTTGATGTGGCCCTCGAACAGCGCTTCCCGCCCGTCCGGCATCGCCAGGCACAGCACCGATACGAACCAGGCGTGCGAATCAGCCACCAGCGCGGCACCGCCCTCGTCATGGACCCGCTGCATCGCCACTCCGAAATCCTTGCCCGGCCCGGCCCAGCGCGCGGAGTAGATCCCCGGCGCACCGTTGAGGGCCGTGACGCAGAAGCCGGAATCGTCCGCCAGCGCCGGCAGGCCCGACGCCTTCGCGGCTGCATGCGCCTTGAGGCGTGCGTTGTCCTCGAAACTGTCCTCGGTTTCCTCCGGCTCGGCCAGGCCAAGGTCGGCCGCCGACACCAGGGTTATTCCGTGACCGGCGAGCATCGCGTCGAATTCGACGAGCTTGCCCCGGTTGTGGCTTGCCAGCACGAGCCGGTCGCCAGGCGAAAGGGTCGGCAGGATTTCGGTCATCGGCTGGTAACCTTGGTCAGGGCGCCGTCGACCGCGGCACGTTGGGCTGTGAACAGCGTCTCGG
The DNA here is from genome assembly GCA_050954785.1 of Janthinobacterium lividum. GTDB lineage: Bacteria > Pseudomonadota > Alphaproteobacteria > Acetobacterales > Acetobacteraceae > Lichenicola. The sequence goes on from JBPBQO010000134.1 coordinate 20,214, forward strand.
TTCCAAGGCGCGCGAGACGCATGAGTTCGTGGAACTGGGGTTCGGTAAATGGCGCCTGCTCCGCCGTCGCCTGGATCTCGACGATGCCGCCGGTTTCGGTCAGCACGAAATTGGCGTCGGCATGGGCGTTGCGATCCTCGGCATAATCCAGGTCGAGCATCGCGCCGAGGTCGGTCAGGCCGCAGGAAATCCCGGCCACTTGCCCGGTAAGCGGCACCGTCGCCATCACGCGCCTGGCGACCAGCGTGTTGAAGGCCAGGCTGAGAGCTACCCAGGCACCGGTGATGGCGGCGCAGCGTGTGCCGCCATCCGCGTTCAGCACGTCGCAATCGACGGTGATGCACATTTCACCCATCGCCTTGCGATCGACAACCGCGCGCAACGAGCGGCCGATCAGCCGCTGGATCTCCTGGGTGCGGCCGGACTGCTTGCCACGCGCAGCCTCGCGTTCGCCGCGGGAATGGGTGGCACGCGGCAGCATGCCGTATTCGGCGGTGACCCAGCCCAGCCCCTGGCCGCGCATGAAGGGCGGCACGCGCGATTCGACGCTGGCAGCGCACAGCACCTCGGTCCGGCCCATCCGGATGAGCACCGAGCCCTCGGCATGATGCGAGAAGCCCGGTTCGATCGAGACGCTGCGGATGGCGTCGGGTGCGCGGCCTGATGGGCGCATACGGGGAATGTCCTTCTCAACTGGTGCCGGCTGATAGCCCGGCCCACGTCCTACACGCCAGACCGTAGCGGTTTGTGTTGTGTTGCAGCACGCAGGTTCCTACCTTGTACGGCGTGGAGCTTGCATGATCGATCGACTGATACCGCCGCGGTCCCCCCTGCCGCCCGGGCTGGACCCGCGTGCCGCATCAATTCTGCGCGAGATTGTCGAGCAGTATGTCGAAACCGGCGACCCGGTCGGCAGCCGCACCCTGTCCCGGCGCCTGCCCCAGCCGCTGTCGCCAGCGACGATCCGCAACGTCATGGCCGACCTCACCGAAGCCGGGCTGCTGTTCGCGCCGCATACCTCGGCCGGGAGAATGCCGACGGAGAAGGGTATGCGCCTGTTCGTCGATGGGCTGCTGCAGTTCGGCAGCCTGACCGACGACGAGCGCGAGACCATCGTACGGACGCTGGAAACGCGCGGACGCTCGCTGCAGGACACGCTGGCCGACGCGTCGGCGATGCTGTCCGGCCTGTCCTCGGCGGCCGGGCTGGTGCTCGCACCCAAGAGCGACGGCCAGATCAAGCATATCGAGTTCGTGGCGCTGGGCTCCGGGCGGGCGCTGGTGATCCTGGTCGGCACCGACGGCCAGGTCGAGAACCGGGTGATCGAGACTCCGGCCGGCATCCTGCCCTCGTCCCTGGTGGAAGCCGGCAACTATCTCAACGCCAGGCTGCGCGGCGTATCGCTGGCCGAGCTGCGCCGGAATGTCGATGACGAGATGGCCGCCAACCAGACCGAGCTCGATCAGGTTGCCGCGGGCGTCGTCGAGTCGGGCCTGGCGATCTGGGGTGGCGAGGGGCGTGGCGGTGCGTTGTTCCTGCGTGGGCAATCCAAGCTGCTGTCGGACGTGACCCAGATCGAGCGGCTCTCGACCATCCAGGCGCTGTTCGACCGGCTGGAGACGCAGGAAACCATGCTGCGGCTGCTGGACCTCGCCGAGCAGAGCGATGGAGTGCGCATCTTCATCGGTGCTGAAAGCGGGCTGTTCGGCGCTTCCGGCATTTCGATGGTGGTGGCCCCTGCCCGCAACGAGGCCAACCGCATCGTCGGCGCGATCGGGGTGATCGGCCCGCAACGACTGAATTACGGGCGGATCATTCCCGTCGTGGACTACACCGCCCGCGTCATCGGCCGCCTGCTGGGCTGAACGGTACGGACGCCTGCCTGCAGCATGATGTGGGCAGCACGGTCGATGAAGGCCGGGGCGGCCTCACAGAACCACTCCAGCCGTTCAAGCTGTTCGGCGAACACCGGCTCGATAACCGGCGCATCCGGGTTCCATCTCGGATCGGTCCCGGAATGGCTGTGCCGGATCTGCCGATCGGCAAAGGCGTAGCGGCTGGGAAGGTCGAATACCCTGTCAGTGTTGCCGTCGGCACAGTCGCGGTAATTCCGCCCTGCCCTGTCGTATGCGCGCCCGACATCATGATCGTCCGCACACCGGGATATCCGGATTCAAAAGCAGGAAACGGGATGTGCCGCCGCATCACATCGATCAGGGTCATGACATGGCTGGACAGTTGAGAGATCGACATGGACACGACGTTGAGACCATCGACCGACACGAACTGGATCGCGACCGACCTGCGCTGGGCGCGCGTGCTGGCGCGCGACAAGAGCGCCGATGGCGAGTTCTGGTATTCGGTGGCCACCACCGGCATCTACTGCCGTCCGTCCTGCCCGTCGCGTGCAGCCAGCCCCGGACATGTCGAACTGCACGACACGCTCGAAAGCGCGCGGGCAACCGGCTTCCGCGCGTGCAAGCGCTGTAATCCCGACGGCCTGTCGCTCGATGCGGAGAACGCCGCGATCGTTGCCAGGGCCTGCCGCCTGATCGAGCAGAGCGAGGAACCTCCTTCGCTGACTGAACTGGCCCGCGCCGTCGAACGCAGCGCCGGCTATTTTCACCGCCTCTTCAAGACCGTCACCGGCCTGACTCCCAAAGGGTATGCCGCCGGTCATCGGGCCGGTCGGGTCCGCGAGGAGCTTGGCAAAGATCGCAGTATCACCGGGGCAATCTACAGTTCCGGCTTCAACTCGAGCGGACGCTTCTACGAGCAGTCGGCCGGAATGCTCGGTATGACACCGACCCGGTACAAGGCCGGCGGGAAAAATGAGGAACTCCGCTTCGCGATCGGCCAGTCGTCGTTCGGCGCCATTTTGGTGGCATCCAGCAAGAAAGGCGTCGCGTCGATCCTGATCGGGGACGATCCCAATGCATTGGTTCAGGATCTACAGGATCGCTTTCCCAATGCACGCCTCGTGGGCGGTGACCGGGACTATGAACAGCGCGTGGCGCAGGTCGTCGGTTTCGTCGAGGCGCCCGGGCTGGGTCTCGATCTTCCGCTCGACGTGCGCGGGACCGCGTTCCAGCAGCGGGTGTGGCAGGCGCTGCGCGAGATCCCGGCGGGACGCACGGTCTCCTATACCGAGATCGCCGCACATATCGGATCGCCCGGATCCGTGCGCGCGGTGGCCGGCGCATGTGCCGCCAACGCCATCGCGGTCGCAATCCCCTGCCACCGTGTGGTGCGCAACGATGGAGCGCTGTCGGGTTACGCGTGGGGCGTCGAGCGGAAGCGCGCACTCATCGCACGCGAGGCCGTGGCGACCTGATCGGCCACCAGCCTTTCGCACGACAAGCACGATCAGCCTGCCGAGGCATGCCGTTTCGGATCAGTGACCGCCGCCAGTCCCGGACTGGACGTTACGCAGCGACGGGTCGCTCATTCCGCTGTCGGTCGAACCCGTGTCGACACCTCCAAGATGGCTCCCGGTCGACGCCTCCTCATGATGATGCATGGAAGGCGTGTAGGGTTGGCCATCACACGCGCAAAGCGTGAGGGATATACCCAGAACCAGCAATCCATCTTTAAATCTCATGACCCATTCCTCTCGGCAGTCCGGTCCAGAGCTGTAGAAGCTTCCGAAAATCCGACGGGATTCTCATCCCCGGACCATGAAAAAAGGCTGCCAGGGATAATCCCTGACAGCCTGATAGCAAACCGGTTTTTGTCCGGATCTAGAAACGCAACTGCATCTTCGCGTAGAAGAAGCGTCCTCGTATGTCGTAAACGTTGGGGTCGGTGTTGGTGGTTCCATCGATAACCAACAGCGGAGTCTTGTCGAACAGATTGTCGATGCCGCCGATGAACTGGACTTTCTTCCAGTTATAGGTCGCCACGATGTCGTGGTAGAAAACCTCGTTGGTCTTGTAGTAGATCGCCGTCTCGGGGGTCAGGTCGTTCGAACCGTCGTTGACCTTCATGCTGTCGATGAAGCGGGTCGTCCAGCTGAAGCTGAAGCCGCCTTTGGCGATCGTTGCAGTCGCATTATCGCGAATCACCGGGTAGGCAGTTCCATAGAGGCCTGAAATCAAGCGGCCCTTGAAGTTCTGGAATGGGCCACCCGGAGTCTGCTGCTCGATGAAGGCCACCGTATCGACCATCGAGTTCGAGAGGTTCAGGTTGAAGCCATGGCGCAGCTTGATCAGGTAGTTCAGGTCGAAATCGATGCCGCTGGTACGGGTTTCGCCGAGATTTTGGTAGCTCGAGTTGACCGTCGAAAGCTGGCCATTCGAGGCCCGAGGATTGACCCCGCTGCAGAACGAGCTGCTAAGACCAGTGCTCTCGTAGCAATTATCCAGAATGTACTGGGTCGAGACGGTGCCGATCGAGTTCGCGATCTTGGTATGGAAGTAATCGACGGTCGCGGTGAAGTTCGGCAGGAAGCGCGGGGTCACGACGGTCCCGAACGTATAGGTGCGTGACGTTTCGGGCTGAAGGTTCGGGTTGCCGCCGCTGTTGGTCGGGATCTGGCCAGATCCTGCCTGGGTGAAGCTGTTGTTATAACCCTTGATCTTCACGGCGCAATTGGCCGCGACGACGCCGGACAGAGCGCCGTACGTTCCGACCTGTCCCGAATCGCAAGGATCGGTGGCCGACGGGAAGCCTGTGGTGATACCGCCGAACGCCTCGTAGATCTGCGGCTGGCGAACCGAGGACCCGATATTCGCCCGGAAGCGGATGTCGCGTGATGGCGACCAGTTGATGCCGGCCTTCCAGTTCTCGACCGAACCGAATGTGCTGTAATCCGAATAGCGCCCGGACACGTCCGCTGACAGATCCTTGGCGAACGGAAGGTTCTTCAGGATCGGAATATTGAGCTCGCCGAACGCCTCGGTGACGTTGAAGCCGCCGCCGGTCGGGCTCTCGGTATTGGCGAGGGACTGGCCGCTTTGTACGATCGGGTCCGGATGGTAGGCGCCATCCTCGCCACGATGCTCCATTCCGATCGCGAGACCGAGCGGGCCGTATGGCAGGCGGATCAGCTTGTTGTTGGTGATGGTGACGCCAAGATCACGCACCTGGTAGAAGGATACCGAATGCGACGTGAAGCTGGCGTAGTTGATGCCCGCCTGGCTCAGGCCACCGGATCCGAACGGGTTGCCGAGCACGCATCCTGGGGAGCTCGTGCAGACGGAGGGGTCATAGACGCCGGCGTCCGGGTTGCTCGGATCGGTGCCGCGGAAACCGGCTTCGCGTTCCAGTTTGGTGAAATTGACCTGATTGGTCTGGTTGATGACGTTCGTGGCACGACCGTAGCTGTAATAGGCATCGTAGTCCCAGTTGCCGGTGATGTTGCCCTTGAGGCCACCGGTGAACTGGTAGACGTCGGCATGGGTCTCGTAGGTGCGCGGGCCCCAGTCGATCGTACGCTTGTACTGCGAGACATCCTGATCGATACCGAGGGCCTCGGCAAACGGATTACCGCGCGGAATATCGTAAAGCATTGAGCCATCGACCGTTCCGGAAATCGGCTGGCCCGACAGCTTGGATTGTGAATCCTTGTGCGTGTAGTACGCGTCGATATAGGCGGTTACATGATCGTTGAAGTCATAATGAGCACTTCCATCCAGGTTGCCCTGCTGGGTGCGATTCTGCAGCAACGTATCGTAACCGTAATTGTAGCGGCCGTTCTGGACGTTGGAACCGTCCGTGCCTCCCAAAAAGGTCGAGTTACGGTGCACCAGCTTATTGCCGATGACCGTGCCCAGCGTTGCGCCGCTCGCCGAGAAGATGCGCCCGGCCGGCGTATAGCCCGATCCGATCGTCAGCCCGCCGTCCGGACCGCTATCGGCGCTTATCACCGGCTCCGCCCAGTCACGATCCTTTTGTGCTATTGCTCCAAGATCGGAATAGCTGCCGCTTAGCGCCACGTTGCCTCGACCCTGGGAGAAGTCGAATCCCGTCGTGCCGGAGATCGTGCCCTGGCGGCCGTCCCCGGAGGCGGTGATGCCGCCATCTGCGTTGAGCTGCGTACCGACGTAGTTCTTCTTGGTAATGATATTGATGACGCCTGCGACAGCGTCGGCGCCGTAAATGGTCGAAGCGCCATCCTTTTCGATGTCGATACGATCGACCATCGCCACGGGAATGGTGGAAAGATCGACGCAGTCGAAGCCATCGCCATAAGGCGTATGGACGAACCGCTTGCCGTTCACCAGGACGAGCGTCCGGGCAATGCCCAGGTTGCGCAAGTCGATGCAATTGGAACCGTTGCCGCCATTGTCGGTCGTCGAATAAGTTCCGGCAGTGCCGATCGCCGGGATCTTGCGCAGCACGTCGGAAATGGTCTGCGCGCTCGACTGTTCGATCTGCTTAGATGTTATAACGGTGATTGGCGCTTCGCTGGTCAGGTTGCTGGTGCGCAGGCGCGAACCGGTTACGGTAACGCTCTCCGGTGTCGGGCCTGAATTACCGCTGGCATTGCCCAAAGTCGGCAGCGCGCTGAGGGGCGTACCCGTGGCGTCGTTCGGTGTGCTCTGTGCGTCAGTTATAACACCTTGCTGGGCGTAGGCCGGAGCGGCATAGAGAACGGGAGCCAAGGCCAACAAGGCAATAGAGCCTGAGAGAGTATTTCGAAAAGTCGAGTAACGGGACGGCGCCATCTAAATACTCCTGGCCGCTTCTAAGCGGATATACAACTGTCCGAGCGCACCCCATCCCGGCGGGCGATCGTTACGGCGCAGAATAAGCATTAACGACCATGTGCCATGCAATACCCGCATAGATCACGAAATCCGGTTTGTAAGGGTTTGTGACCGAAATGCGACACCTCCCCGTGTGGAGATGTTCGGGCAGAGCCGGATCGTGCCACCGTGAGAAGCGGCCGAAATGTGCGCAGTCCTCATTTTATTTTCAGCGGAATTCATGCACCCAATCCTTACAGGAGATCAGCGCAATGAGATCTTGGGCATCATTCGGCGTGATTCATCAGAAAATCGTTCCGTTATCCGATTTAGGATCGTATATCTTTCCGCAGAACGTTTCGAAGACGCGCAGATTGCGCGCGCACTACGCATCTCGCTTCATACTGTCAAGCGCTGGAAAGTGCGCTTCATGACTTTTGGGTTGGATGGCCTGGTCGATGCTGCCCGAACCGGAGCTCCGAAACGGATCGATGACCTGAAGATTGCGACATTTATAAAGTCCTACATTCTGGCAGCTCCGCTCGACTCCTTATACAGCATGAAGCATCTATCGAATGCGGCGGGTATTTCACCGACGACAGCTCGCAAGATTTGTAAAAACAATGGAATCGATCTGGCCGGTGAAAACAGTCGACGCAGAACGGCAAGCCATGTGTGCAAGCTCGAAACAGCTTGTGCGATCTATCGTTCCAGACGCCTCGATCTAGTTATAAATATTGAACGTAATAACATCGCGAACCAACATTCCGCGATTTGTTATTACGTAGGAAAAAATGTTCATTCCGAGCCATCGTCGTTCGATCGGGATGTTTTGTCGAATGATGGCAAGGTCCTGACTATACACGTCAAGGGTCGTCATCCCCTTGTTGCCGAAGCAGCCGACTTGAAGCGGTTTCTGAAGAACGTGGAGGATCTCCACGCCCCGAATGCCAGGTTCAGGATGTCGGTCGATCATAGAAGCGGTCTTCTCCTGATGCTTGTCGTGCAGGAGTGGCTTTCGTCCAGATCGAACTGGAGTTCGCTGCGGGAGGCCGCGACGAATGCCGACATCAAAGTCGAGACTAGCAAGGCCGAACAGAACAAAGTGGTTTTCGGTCACCAGACAGACCGCTAAGCCGGTTTCCACCTTCCATAAACCGGGCGGGTTCATCTGCCACGATGCCATGCGAACACATCGTAAATCTCGGTAGCATCGCTTCGACAAAAGTTAACATAAGAGAATTGGTCTCGTTACTTCCTCGATCCGGTTACGAAGCCTGACTTTGTAGTCCTGCATCGCCTATGCCACAACAGAACCATGACAGGTGATCCAGAGACCTGACGCGTACCGATCGGCCAGGCTGAGGCGAACGCATGAAGGCCATCGGCCTGCCGGACCGGATTATGGAATCCCGATCGACTCCGATTTCAGCGAAGGCAGCATCGAATGCCCGTAACGACACTCGACGTCGCATCCGCCCTGATCGTCATCGACCTGCAAAAAGGCATCGTCGGTCTTCCCACGTCCCACCCGATCGGCCCGGTCATCGAACGTGTCGCCGCATTGGCAAAGGCGTTCCGCCGCCATGGCAGGCCGGTCGTGCTGGTCAACGTCGCCGGAACGGCACCGGGCCGGACGGAACAGGCGCCGCGAACCGGGCAGTTTCCAGCCAACTGGACCGACCTCATCCCGGAACTGAACCGGCAGACGACCGATCATTTGGTGACCAAGCGGACCTGGGGAGCCTTTACCGGCACGGATCTCGGCAAGTACCTGAACGGTCTCGGCGTCACGCAATTGGTGATCGCCGGTATCGCCACCAGTATCGGTGTCGAATCGACGGCACGCCAAGCCAGCGAGAACGGGTTCAACGTGACACTTGCGATCGATGCCATGACAGACCTGAACATCGACGCACACGACAACAGCGTCACCGGTATTTTTCCGAGGCTCGGCGAAACCGGCACCGTCGGCGAGATCATCGCACTGCTCGACAATGGTGCCGTGTGACCACGCCGGCTACGAAGGCCGAGGACGTGGCGAACAGGCCCGCAACAGGCATGTTCCGGTCGCTGGCGGGTTACAACTACCGGGTCTGGGCCGGTGGTGCGCTGGTTTCCAACATCGGGACATGGATGCAGCGCACCGCGCAGGACTGGCTGGTTCTCACCCAGTTGACGCACAGGAATGCGACCGCGGTCGGCATCGTCATGGCGCTGCAGTTCGGCCCGCAACTGCTCCTGCTGCCGCTGGCAGGGTTCGCCGCCGATCACTTCGATCGGCGACGGGTACTGATCGTCACCCAGGCGGCTTTGGGGCTGCTTGCGCTGGGTCTCGGCATCCTCACCGTCACCGGGCTGGTCCAATTGTGGCACGTCTATGTATTCGCGTTCCTGCTTGGCTGCGTCACGGCGATCGACCTGCCGGCGCGCCAGACGTTCGTGTCCGACCTGGTCGGCGATATCGACCTGCCGAACGCGGTGGCGCTGAACTCCACGTCGTTCAACGCGGCGCGGATGATCGGCCCGGCCATCGCCGGCATGCTCATCGCCGCCGTCGGCTCCGGCTGGATATTCGTGATCAACGCGGCCTCCTACATTGCCGTGCTGGGGTCACTCGGCTGCATCCGGACCGATGGCCTGCACGCGAACATCAGGGCGGTCCGTACCCCCGGGAGCTTCACCGAAGGGTTCCGCTACGTCTGGAAGCGGCACGACCTGCGAGCGATCCTGCTGATGCTGTTCCTGGTCGGAACGTTCGGGCTGAACTTCCCGATCTTCATTTCAACCATGTCGGTCACGGTGTTTCATGCCGGAGCCGGCCGCTACGGGCTGCTCACCTCTATGATGGCGGTCGGATCGGTCATCGGTGCACTGCTGGCGGCGAAACGTGCGCAACCGCATGTGGCATTCCTGTTCATCGGCGCCGCGGTGTTCGGCCTGGGATTCATGCTGGCCGCGCTCATGCCCAGCTACTGGCTGTTCGGCCTTGCCCTGCTGATCATTGGGGTGTCCGCGCAGACCTTCACCACCACGGCGAGCAGCACCGTACAGCTCGCGACCGAACCCGCCATGCGCGGGCGCGTGATGGCGATCCTACTCGCCGTCGCGCTCGGCGGCACACCGATCGGCGCACCGATCGTCGGCTGGGTGGCCGACCGGTTCGGCCCGCGCTGGGCGCTCGCCATCGGGGCCGCATCCGGCCTCGGTGCCGCGATCGTCTGCATACGCTACCTGCTGAAATACCGCCGGTTGCGCCTGTCGATCGAGGGCGGACGCCTGCGGTTCAGCATCGACGGAGTCGCAGGACAACCGGCTCGGTAGGCTCTACACAGCCTCGTTCGGCACGCTTAGCTCATCCAGGAATTTACGCATGCGAGACGGTCAGTACGAGGAGAACGAGCCGGTCGTTCTGGAGCGGTCGGCTGCACGTGCGTTCGTGCAGGTGGAGACCTACGTCTACATGGCACTTGGCGTTTTGCTGGCGCTGACTACGGTGATCGGCATTGCCAGCGCGGGCGCGTCGGTCTGGCATTCGCTCAGGGCTTACGGAAGCCCGGATGCACTCGTGTCGACGATCGACCGGCTGCTTCTCGTCGTCATGCTGGTCGAGATCCTGCACACGGTACGGGTGTCGTTCAGTTCGGGTACCCTGCAGTGCGAGCCGTTCCTGATCGTGGGACTGGTCGCGTCGATCAGGCGCGTCCTGGTGATCACCCTCAAATCATCGCAGGCTCCGTCACCGACGATCAGCCCGACCGACGCCGCCGCGACCTTCAACTCGACCATGCTGGAACTCACCGTGCTGGGCGGATTGATCCTGGTCATGGTGGTGTCGATCTATCTGCTCCGCCGGGCCAGCGGCGCCGGACGTACGGCTCACCCGGGCAAACAAACCAGCCGGTAGCCGACATTGGGCTCCGTCGCGATCATCCCGGCGACCGCCGATCCGAGCTTGTGCCTGAGCTGGCCGATATAGACGCGAAGATACTGCACGTTCGCACCGTGTGCCGGCCCCCATAGCGCGGTCAGCAACTGCCTGTGGGTCAGCACCTTGTCGGCATGGCGCATCATCATTGCCAGCAACTGGTATTCGCGCGGACTGAGCGTCACCTTCTCGCCATCCACCCGCACCTCGTGACGGCCCGGATCGAGCGTGATCGGCCCGCAGGCGAGCATGTCGTCCAGCCTGGGATCCACCGGCTGATCGTGCCGACGCAGCGCCACGCGCAGGCGCGCCAGCAACTCGCCGAGACCGAACGGCTTTTCGACATAGTCGTCGGCACCCGCATCCAGCGACGCGACCTTCTCGGCCTCCCGGTCGCGCGCGGACAACACGACGATCGGCACCTGCGAAAACGCGCGCAGCCGTGCGAGCACGATCCTGCCATCCATGTCCGGTAGCCCGAGATCGAGCACGACGATGTCGGGCGTCTGCGAGGCCGCGAGACGCAATCCCTCCGCTCCGTCGAAGGCCGACAGGGTGCGATAGCCGACCGCCTCGAGTGCGGGCCGGAGGAAGCGATGGATCTGCTTCTCGTCATCGACGATCAGCACCAGCGCAGCGTCGTTGCCGTTCATCGTATCGCCGGCATCACGATGGCAACCAGGGTGCCGCGTCCGCTTCCCGGCGCCGGACTGACCGCGGTGATGCTGCCGCCCATCACCTCGATCAGGCCGCGCGCGATGGCGAGGCCAAGCCCGGTACCCGGCACCACCCGGTCGCCGTGCTGGGACCGGTAGAAGCTGTCGAACACATGCGGCAGGTCGGCTTCGGGAATGCCGGAGCCGGCATCGGTGATCCGGATGACGACGTTGCCCGCCTCGAGCGCCAGCACGACCCGCACCGATGCGACGCCTGGCCCGGGAGCCGGGGAATATTTCAGCGCATTGTCGAGCACGTTGAACACGACCTGTTCCAGGAGCAGCGGATCGGCCAGCACCGCCGGCACCGGGCCCTGCCCGGTCACCGAGACCAGGCCCGGATCCTCGAACCGGGCGATCGCATCCTGCACCACCATGTGCGGTTCCACGCGAACCAGCCTCGGCACCACGACGCCGCTTTCCAGCCGGGTCATGTCGGTGATGTTGGCCAGGAACCGGGTCATCCGCAGCGTGTCTTCCTCGATCGCCAGCAGCAGGTCGTCGCGTGTATCGGGAGTCAGGCGGCTCCAGGCCGTACGTAGCGTTTCGGCCGAGCCGCGTATGCCGGTCAGCGGCGTGCGCAGGTCGTGCGACAGCGAGTTCAGCAGCGCGGTCCGCAGCTTCTGCGTCTCGTTGCGGGCCGTGGCATCCGCGGCTCCCCGGACGAGCCGCACCCGCTCCAGCGCCACCGCCGCCTGGTCGGCAAGGGCTTGCAGCGCCTGCAAGGCCGGTTCATCGAGTGCTGTGGCCGGCTGCACCGCCAGCAGCCCGCGCAACCCGCTCGTGCCCGCTTCGCTGCCGGCACCGGCGATCCCGATCGGGAGGAACCGCCACGGGGCGGAGGGCAGCGTCGCCGTGCCACGTCCCGCCGGCTCGCCATGCCGCCAGGCCCAGAGTGCCGCCGCCCAGGAGCCCTCGTCCATGGTATCCGCCGGCGGCACGGCGGCCCGGATATCCAGCTCGCCGTCGATATCACGCCCGGCCAGCACCATGGCCCTGGCGGCGATCGAGGCAGCCTGACGTGCGATTTCGTCCTGCAATTCTCCCTCGGTCACCGGACCGCCAAGTGCTCGCGAGAACGCGCCGATCCGCCGCAGGCCCTCGATCCGTCCCTGCGCCGCACGTGCCGACGCGCCAAGGCGGCTGGCAACCATGCCGGTGGCGCCTGCAACCGTGCCGAACACGATGATCGCCATCAGGTCGCGCGGCTCGCCGATGGTGAACTGGTACATCGGCGGGATGAAAAAGAAATTCCACACCAGGAACGACACCAGCGCGGTGCACAGGGCCACGGCCAGCCCGTACAGTGCCGCCGCGCCGACCACCGAGGCCAGGAACAGCATGCCGAGCGCGTCCGGCTCGATCAGGCCGCGCAGCATCTCGGCCAGCACCAGCGTGCACACCACCAGCAGCGCCGACACCACCCACGGCTGCCACCCGTCCGGCAGGCTTGCCCGCACGCTGAAACGTCGAAAGGCGGGCGCACCCGTGGGCACTACATGCACCACGTGCTCGGGAACCCGCGCCAGGAGCGTCGCGGCAAGGTTTCCGCGCAGGCACCGTCCGGCCGCCATCCGGCGCAACAGAGTGCGCCGCTGCATGCGGCCGACCACGATCTGCGTCACGTTGCGGTCCCGCGCCACATCCAGCGCGATGCCGACCACCCCGTCCCGCGCGGTCCGGACCGCGCGGATTTCGGTTTCCGCGCCGAGCTCGACTGCCAGCGCCATGATGCGCGACACCGCCTGGGTCGATTGCAGCGCCTCGCCGGCCGGCTCGACATGCAGCGCCAGCCACGGCGCATGCAGCGCGTCGGCCAGGCGCTTGGCCTCGCGCAGCACCGGCTCGCCGGCCTCCGGCCCGACCAGGGCCAGCACGCGGTCGCCGGCCGGCCAGGGTCCCTCGATCGCGTTCAGCCGCATGTAGTCGAGCAGGCCGGCATCGACGTGCTGGGCAGCGCGACGCAGCGCGATCTCGCGCAACGCCTGCAGGTTTCCCTCGCGGAAGAACCCGCCCAGCGCCCGTGTCGCCACGTCCGGCCGGTAGATCCGGCCCTGCACCAGGCGGGCGCGCAGGTCGTTCGGCGACAGGTCGATCAGCTCGATCTCGTCGGCCAGCTCGAGCACATGGTCCGGCAGCGTCTCGCTGACCCGGATGCCGGTGATGCGCAGCACGGTGTCGTTCAGGCTTTCCAGATGCTGGACGTTGAGCGTGGTCCACACCGGAATACCGGCTACCAGCAACTCGGCCACATCCTCCCAGCGGCGGGCGTGACGGCTGCCGGGCGCGTTGCTGTGCGCCAGCTCGTCGAGCAGCAGCAGCGAAGGACGCAGCGCCAGAGCCTCCTCCAGGTCGAACTCCTCCAGCATCTGTCCGCGATACGGGATCTGGAGGCGCGGCAGGACCGGAAGGTCGCCCAGCTGGGCTTCGGTTTCGGCCCGACCGTGGGTTTCGATCAGCCCGGCCAGGATGCCGGTCTTGCCCTCGGCCAGCAGGCGGCGCGCCTGGGTCAGCATCTCGTAGGTCTTGCCGACGCCGGGCGCCGCGCCGAGGAATATCTTCAGCGGCGCACGCGAGGCTTTCGCCTGCGCCGCCAGAAGCGCGTCCGGATCGGGCCGACGATCCGGCTCGTTTCGCATCAGTTGTTGCTCGTCTGCACCCTGTTCGCACCACCTGGGGCCGACAGCGATTCAAGGGCCAGGTTCAGCCGCAGCACGTTGACCCTCGGCTCGCCGAACACGCCGAGCATGCGGCCCTGCGTGTGAGCCGCCAGCACCTGTCGCACCGTCTCGACCGGCACATGGCGCGCCGCCGCAACCACCGGCGCCTGCAATGCCGCATAGTCCGGCGAGATGTCGGGATCGAGGCCGGAGCCCGAGCTGGTCACGGAATCCATGGGAATGGCACCTGCGGTTGCGCCCTGCTTCTCCAGGATCGCGACATCGCCGGCGACGCGATCATGCAGCGCCTTCGAGGTCGGGCCGAGGTTGGAAGCCGAAGACGTGCTGGCATCGTAGGGGGTGGGCACGGTCTTGGATGCATCTTTCGGATCGGTCCCAGAAATGGCCGATTCCCGATTATGGAAATAGCGGTCGCTGGTGAAGTTCTCGCCGATCAGCGCGGAGCCGACCGGCTTGCCGTCGCGCTCGATCAGGCTGCCGTTCGCCTGGAACGGGAACACGACCGCGCCGATGCCCACGAAGCCGAGCGGGAACACCAGCCCGAGCAGCAGCGTGAACAGGACGACGAGCGAAAACGCGGGACGCAGATGGGTGAGCATGACGCGGTTCCTCTACGCGAAGATGTGGAAGGCGGTGAGCAGCATGTCGATGATCTTGATGCCGGCGAACGGCACCACGATGCCGCCGAGGCCGTAGATCAGCAGGTTCCGGCGCAGCAGCGCGGCCGCGCTGATCGCCTTTAAGCTCACGCCCTTCAGCGCCAGCGGAACCAGCGCGATGATCACCACCGCATTGAAGATCACCGCCGACAGGATGGCGCTCTGCGGCGTCGACAGATGCATGACGTTCAGCGCTGACAGGCCCGGATAAGCCACCACGAAGATCGCCGGCAGAATCGCGAAATACTTGGCGATGTCGTTGGCGATCGAGAAGGTGGTGAGGGCGCCGCGGGTGATCAGCAGTTGCTTGCCGATCTCGACGATCTCGATCAGCTTGGTCGGATCGCTGTCCAGATCGACCATGTTGGCGGCTTCGCGTGCCGCCTGCGTGCCGGTCTGCATCGCCACGCCGACATCGGCCTGCGCCAGCGCCGGCGCATCGTTGGTACCGTCGCCGCACATCGCCACCAGCCGTCCCTCCGCCTGAGCCGCGCGGATATAGTCGAGCTTGTCCTGCGGCGTGGCTTCGGCGACGAAATCGTCGACACCGGCCTCGCTGGCGATCGCCGCCGCGGTGATCCGGTTGTCGCCGGTCACCATGACGGTGCGGATACCCATGCGGCGGAGTGCCGCGAACCGGTCCCGTATGCCCGGCTTGACCACGTCCTTGAGCTCGATCACCCCCAGCAGGCGGCCATCCTCGGCTACGGCCAGCGGCGTGCCGCCGGAACGGGCGATACGTTCCACCGCGGCCGTGAAGGCGAGCGGCGGCCTGGCTTCACCGACGGCGGCAAGCAGGGAATCCACCGCTCCCTTGCGCCATGACCGCTCGCCGGCATCGAGGCCGGACAAGCGGGTATTGGCCGAGAACGGCACCGGCATCGAACCGTCCGGAGCCACCGGCGCCACACCGAACTTCTCGCGTGCCAGCACATGCACCGAGCGCCCCTCGGGCGTCTCGTCGCCCAGCGAGGCCATCGCAGCGGCCTCGGCCAAGCGTGCCTCGTCGATGCCCGGCACCGGGTAGAACGCGGCGGCCATACGGTTGCCGAAGGTAATGGTGCCGGTCTTGTCGAGCAGCAGCGTATCGACGTCGCCGGCCGCCTCGACCGCGCGGCCGGAGGTGGCGACGACGTTGAAGCGCACCAGCCGATCCATGCCGGCGATGCCGATCGCCGACAGCAGGCCGCCGATCGTGGTCGGGATCAGCGTGACCAGCAGGGCGGCCAGCACCGGCACCGGGAGCGTCGTGCCGGAGTAATGTGCAAAGCCGACCAGCGTGGCCACCGCAATCAGGAAGATGATGGTCAGGCCGGCAAGCAGGATGTCGAGCGCGATCTCGTTCGGTGTTTTCGAGCGTGACGCGCCTTCGACTAGCGCGATCATCCGGTCGATGAAGGTGTGGCCGGGCTCGGCGGTGATGCGAACCAGCAGGCTGTCCGACACTACCATGGTGCCGCCGGTGACGGCCGAGCGATCGCCGCCGGCCTCGCGGATCACCGGTGCGGACTCACCGGTAATGGCGCTTTCGTTGATCGAGGCGATACCCTTGATGATCTCGCCGTCGAGCGGGATCAGGTCGCCGGTCTCGACCAGCACGACGTCGCCGAGGCGCAGGTCGGTCGAGGACACGGTGCCGTACAGCGCCGGATCGTCGGGATTCGGCACGCGCTTGGCCATCATATCGTTGCGGGCGCGGCGCAGGCTTTCGGCGCGAGCACGGCCCCGGCCTTCCGCCATGGCTTCGGCGAAGGTCGCGAACAGCACGGTCATCCAGAGCCACACCGCGATCGCGAGTGCGAAGGCCGGGTGGGCACCCTTCGTGAAAATATCCTCGATGCCGATGATCGTGGTCAGGATTGCGACGATCTCGGTCACGAAGATGACCGGATTGCGCATCAGGCGGCGCGGGTCGAGCTTGGTGAAGGCGTCCCGCGCGGCACGCGATGCGATCCGGGAGTCGAAGAGTGAAAGCGCAGAAGCGCCCTCACCCGAGTTCTTGGTGGTCGCGGACATCATCAGGTCCTCAGTACGTCGTGCCGCTAGGGAGCACGAAATGTTCAGCAATCGGTCCGAGCGCGTCGGCCGGCAGGAATTGCAGACCGCCCAGGATGACGATCACTCCCGCCAGCAGGCCGCAGAACAGCAGGCCGGTGGTCGGGAAGGTGCCCGCACTCATTTTGAGCTTCGGCTTTTCGGCGAGGGATCCGGCTATTGCCAGAACCGGGATCAGTACGGCGAACCGGCCGAACAGCATCGCGAAGCCCTGCCCATAGGCCATCAACGGCCCGGTGGCGGTGATACCGGCCATGGCGCTGCCGTTGTTCTGCGTCGCCGAGGTCCAGGCGTAGAGCATCTCGGTCAGCCCATGCGGCCCGGCATTGGCAAGTGCCGCCCGACCGGCGGGCAGGACGAGTGCCAGTCCGGCACCGCACAGGATCCACAGCGTCAGGATCAGCAGCGCCAGCATGGCCAGCTTGATCTCGCGAGCCTGGACCTTCTTGCCCAGGTATTCCGGCGTGCGTCCGACCATCAGCCCGGCCACGAACACCGAGAGCAGCGCGAACACGATGATGAAGTAGAACCCGGAGCCGATGCCGCCGGGTGTGACTTCACCAAGCTGCATGAGGAACAGCGGCACCAACCCGCCGAGCGGCATGAAGCTGTCGGTGGCACCGGCCACGGCACCGGTCGAGGTTCCGGTCGCACCGACATTGAGCAGCGCGGTCAGCGGCGTGCCGAACCGGACTTCCTTCCCCTCCAGATTCCCCTGGGCCTGGCTGACGCCCAGCGCATGCAGGATCGGGTTTCCTCCCGCTTCCGCCGCATAGGCGCAGAACACGCCGATCACGAGGATGCCGACCATCGTTGCCAGAAGTACCCGTCCCTGAGCGGGCTCCTTGACGATCCGCCCGAAGGTGATCGGAAGTGCGAACGGGATCAGCAGAAGCATGAACGTTTCGAGCGCACAGGTCAGCGCGGTCGGATTCTCGAACGGGTGGGCGCTGTTCGTGTTGAAGAAGCCGCCGCCGTTGGTGCCGAGCTCCTTGATCGCTTCCTGAAACGCGACGGGCCCAAGCGCGATGGTCTGCTTGACGCCTTCGAGAGTCGTCACGTCGGCGAAGGCGTGAAGTGTATCGGGAACACCGCTCGCCATCAGCAGGATCGTGAACACGCAGCTGAGCGGCAGCAACACATAAAGGGTCGCACGCGTCAGGTCCGCCCAGAAATTGCCTAAAGTCTTGAGGCCGCCTGTGGCCAGCGCACGCATCACGGCAACCGCCACGGCAATACCGGTTGCTGCGGACAGGAAGTTATGGACCGTGAGGCCGAACATCTGCGCACCGTTGGAGATGCTGCTTTCCGGCACGTAGGCCTGCCAGTTGGTATTGGTCACGAACGAGATCGCCGTGTTGAACGCGATCGACGGCGCCATGCCGACGACATGCTGTGGATTGAACGGCAGATAGAATTGCAGCCGCAGGAACAGGTACAACAGCGCGAAATGCAGGGCGTTCAGCAGCAGCAGCGCGGTCGCGTAGCTGCGCCAGCTCATGCCCTGGAGCGGATCGATGCCCGACAGCCGGTAGAAGCCGCGTTCCACCGGAGCCAGCACGGGCGTGAGGAACGTGGACCGGCCTTCCAGCACAGCGGCCAGATAGTTTCCGACCGGAACGGCGAGGATGCACGTCAAGGCCAGGATGATCACGATTTCCAGGATGCCGAATGAGGTCATGACGATGCCTCCTCAGAAGTCTTCAGGGCGAATCAACGCCCATCCGAGATAGACCAGGAGGCCGAGCGAAACCGCCCCGGCGAGAATCAGATCGAGCGTCATTGTCTAGATCCGCGCGCACAGAGCCGCATAGCCATCCATCATCAGGATAGCGGCGACGCCTGCGAAAAGCAGGAGAATGTCAAGCATGATATGCCTCGTTGCATGGTGCGCCGATCTACTGCCATCCCACATAAAGAAGACATTCGTGTTTCGCGCTTCGGCATAAAGGACCCATAAAACCGCACCATCGTTGCCTTGCTCACTCACCGATGGTGCGGCGCGTCATTTTGTTATTACAAACTATGTTGCTGTGTTAACGATCCCATGCTAGGCATTTGTCGGACAAGAAGGAGAAGATGAGGACATGTCGCTTTCGACGCTGTCCGACTTGGTTCCTGGACCCGAAGTCGATGATTGGCGCTGCAAGGTTTTTTGACCTGCACGACTGGATGCGCGCCTCGACTGGGCCGCTTGCCGACGATGGAGCGCAACATCAAGCCGCTCTACGATAAAATTTGGAGACGATCCATGACGAAGCAAATAAACGCGCGTATTGCGTCGATACGGTTCTCCCGCAATCTGCGCATTGTCGTTTCGCACCCTGATGTCTGCCATCGACCTGTACGTATGTGAACAAAGTAT
>JBPBQO010000135.1:0-35058 GCA_050954785.1 Janthinobacterium lividum
AGGAGGTGGTGGTGGATCATGTCGTCGCCGGCACCGGCTACAAGGTCGATGTCGAGCGCCTGGCTTTTCTCGATAACACGATCAGGGCCCGCATCACGCAGGAACAGAACACGCCGGTCCTGACAAGAAACTTCGAGTCGTCGTTCCCCGGCCTGTATTTCGTCGGCGTGTCGGCGGCGAACAGCTTCGGGCCGCTGCTGCGCTTTGCCTGGGGCGCCCGGTTCACGGCACGACGGCTCGCCGCACACCTTGCCTGAAAAATGCAGACGATGGTCGAGGTGGGATGGATAGGACGAACCTATCCCCTGCTCGACTGTTGCTGGATATTTTTGGAGCCGGAACGAAAGAGGATGACGACGCGTTCGCTCGTTACCAACGAGATGGTAAGGTGCAGCCCGGCATGTTTCATTTCCATCGAAACGATACATACGACGTTCGGGATTGCATACCGTTACGCTGCGCTGCTGACCGATACGTATTCTTTCCTGGAGCGACGTAGTGCACTGCATTCCTGATCCGGCCATCTTTGTGGATACCTGCTCGTGAACGTCGTTCAGTCGCACCTGAAGTCGGGGATCGAGGGCACGGTCAGGCACAGCGTTTCGGTGGCGCTCGCGACGTACAACGGTGCGCTCTACCTGAGGGAGCAACTGGACAGTCTGGCTGCCCAGACATATCTCCCAAGCGAACTCGTGGTGACCGACGATGGTTCGAGCGACGAGACTCTCGACGTGCTTGCGCAATTCGCCGAGACCGCTCCGTTTCCAGTACATGTTTACCGGAACCCGGTTAGGCTCGGCTACCGCGCCAACTTCATGCATGCCGTCGGCCTGTGCAGCGGCAGTCTCATCAGCTTCTGCGATCAGGACGATGTCTGGCGGCCGGAGAACCTGGCGCGGGTGGTCGCCGGTTTCGACGATCCGGACGTGCTGCTGGTTTTTCACAATGCCTTGCTGGTGAAGGCGGATCGTCAGCCGATATCGCCGTTCTACGCCACTCCACCCGTAACAGACTGCGCGTCGACCCTGACCCTCAATCCCTGGATGTTCGCCTGGGGCTTCATGCAGACCTTCCGCGCGGACCTGAAGAACGCGATACCCGAATGGCGGCAGGCACAGTGTCATCTCTTTCCCGGCGAGGTGCTCGGGCACGACATGTTCTTTTTTCTGCTTGCCGCATCGCTTGGAAAGGTTCGTTACCTGGACGAGATGCTGACCGAATATCGCCAGCATGACAATAATACGGTCGGATCGAAAAAGCGGACCCCGCCGACGCTGATCGAGCGTTGGCGATATCGTTTCGAGGATCGCTCGGCAACTTACGGCCATCTGGCGCATGTCGCGAACATCAATGCCGACCTGCTGGCCCAACTGTCGCACTCCGACGCGATGCCGGAAACATTGCGGTCAGCTGCCGAGATTGCCTCGCGCGCCTGGCTACCGATCGCACGACTCTACGGTGACCGCGCCCGTTGCTGCAGGGGCAGCGCGACCGGACGTCTCACCGCGTTCCTGAGACTGTGGCGGACTGGGTTCTATGATGAATCCAGCTTCTGGACCCTGGGCAGGAACGCCATGATGAAGGACTTCGTGCTCGGCGTCGTCGCCGCACCGCTGATCCTGCGTATCGGCGCCCGGTCGTCTCTGACCGATCGCACCTGCAGGAGAGGACGGAATACCTTGGGACAGTCGTCGCAGGTGGCAGGCCAATAACCGCAAGCTATGAATGGGTCATCACTTCGCCTTCCTGGCTGCCGCTGCTTCCGGTCATTGTAGCTCTTGCTGTCGCGGCAGGGTTCGTGATGGTCCTGTCGGCCCGTGTCTTTACTTCCCTCGTTCGGATGGCGCGCAGGCCGCCCTGCTTCGGGCCCGGCGTTGCAGAGCGGCAGGGCTTCGGAAGGGTATCGACAAAGACCGCTGATTTGGTGCCCGCCGCCGGACTCGAACCGGCACGCTCGTACGAACTGCGGATTTTAAGTCCGCTGCGTCTACCATTCCGCCAGGCGGGCAGCCGGGGCACAAGTTAGTCGGATCCTGGCCTCAGGTCATCCCGTCCGCAGCAAGGCAGGGCCGTTATGCTTCAGCCATGTTTCGGCATGGGCCCGATGCGGGGTCAGTCGCTCGACCAATGCCCAGAAGCCGCGCCCATGGTCGAGGTGGCGCAGATGGGCCAGCTCGTGCGCCACCACGTAATGCTGGATCTCGGGCGGCGCCATCACCAGACGCCAACTGAACATCACCACCTTGTCCGACGAGCAACTGCCCCAGCGGGTCGAGGTGTCCTTGATGGCGAGCCGGCTCGGGATCAGGTCGGTGCCGGCATCGGGTCCGGCGCCGATAATGGCGGCGAGTTTCGCAAGGCGCAGGCGGGCTTCGGCGCGCAGGAAATCGCCCAGGCGCCGCGGCAGGAAGGCATGCTCGCCGCTGATCCGGATCTCGTCCGCCTCGACCCAGACGCCGCGCCTGGCCTCCGGAGAATGTCTGATCACGTGTGGCCGGCCATCGAGCAGGACCACCGCGCCCTCGTCGAACGCCACCACCTTGGGCAAGGCCGCAAGGCGGCCGGCAACCCATTCGGCATGGATGCGCAGGAGCGCCAGCCCGCCCTCGCGGCTCGCGCGTGGCGGCAGGGTGACCACCACCATGCCGGCACGCGGGTCGATCCTAAGCGAAATGCGGCGTGCGGTCCGGCACCGGCGCCAGCGCACGGGCAGATCCCCGGTCGGGAACCGGAGTAGTTCCTGCTGAGGCGGCGGTGCGACGGCAGCCCGGCTACGTGGCTGTGCCGCCTGGAATGGCCGGCGCGTCGATGCGGCTGTCACCGCTCGCCGGTATCCGAGCCGGAGGCGACGATGGTGAAGCGCGGCCGAACGGATGGCACGGCCGACGATACGGGCCGTACCGGTCGGGGCGCACGACCCGGCCACTCGACGACATGGTCCTCGAGCGGTCCGGCCTTGCGCTCGTTGATGGCACGTCCACGTACCGAAACGCCGGCCTCGTGCACGGTATCCGGCCGGCCGGATACCAACGGATGCCACCAGGCAAGCCCGCGACCTTCGGCCACCCGGCGATAGCCGCAGGATGGAGGTAGCCAGTCGATCTCATGGACCGCGGCGGGCGTCAGCTGGACGCAATCCGGAACCTTGGCTTGCCGTCTGGGATAGTCGACACAACCGCAGCTATCGGTGTCGAGCAGGCGGCAGGCGACGTTGGTGTGGAGGATCTCGTCGGTATCCTCGTCGCGCAGCTTGTGCAGGCAGCAACGGCCACAGCCGTCGCATAGGGATTCCCACTCCGCAGCGGTCATCTCCTCGAGGGTCTTGGTCTTCCAGAACGGCGCGGACGCTCGCATACGACAAAGCTTACGTGGTCCTGGCCCGATAAGGAAGAAGCCGGATGTTATGCCGGTCGCAGCAGGGTCGCCAGATCGATTGCCGCCGTCAGCAGCCAGCCCAGCATCAGGGGCGGCCCGAGCTGGGGCAGCCAGACCAGCAGCAGCATGGCCCAACGCCCCGCACCAAGACCCGCTGCCGCCCGCATCTGTCCGGCCGGCATGCGGATCAGGGCGGCCAGCACCGGCACAAGCATGACCGGCAACGTTCCTGCAACGAGCCGTATGGTGACGCGCAACGCATGCCATTCGGGACCCGGTTGCAGCCCGGGCAGCACGACCAGAAGCAGCCTAGGCCAGATCGCCAGCGCTGCGGCGGGGATCAGCAATGCCAGCGCCGTCTGGCGGACGACAGTCAGCGATCGCCGCCTGGTTCCGGCAAGGATGGCCGTGACGATGATCCCGAGGACGAGCGAGCCCGACAACGCCGCAAGGAGGGTGCCGCCGATGTCGGGGCGGTGCAGGAAGACGTGCCAATGCATGGTCGGTTTAGTTGTCGATCCAGGTGTCGAAGCGGCCCTTGATCTGGTCGAGGTGCGTCAGCCAGAAATTGTCATCCTCGACCAGCGCGTTGTGGAGATGCTCCGTCGTGGCGGGACTGTCGTCGGGCAAGGGCTGGTCCGGCGGGAAAATGCCCTGGATGACGCTGACCGCCGGGTAGCGACCGACGAAATCCGCCTGCCTGGCCGGGTCGTTCATGAAGCCCAGTAACTGCCGGATGCGCCCGAGACGATCGATCGAGGCCTGCGCGTCCGGGACAGGGCCGGCCGCACCTGCGGGCTGCGGCCGGCCGGGAATCGCCCAGCTCGACATCATGCTGATGCTCTGCTGCCACTGAATCCCGAAGTCGCGATGCCCGACCTGGTTGGCTGCGGCCACCTCGCTGTTCGGCGCACTGGTCATCAGCACGGCGCCGGACTCGATGATCTGCACGGCCTGGGCCGGGGTCTCCCACCAGACGACGTAAGGTTTGAGCTGGTCGAGCTTGCGGAAGGCGCGATCTACCCCGTCCGACGTCGCCAGCGTGCGATAGATGTCGTCCGGCGCCACGCCATCGGCCAGCAACGCGATTTCGAGCGTGCCGCGAGGATCGCGCCGGAGTCCGCGCTTGCCTGGCCGGCGGGCGACGTCCCAGAACTCCGCCCAGCTTGGTGCGCTGTCGATCCTGCTCTTGTCCCAGGCCAGCACCTGGTCGGTCCGCAGCGCGCCCATTCCGCAATGGCTGACGGCATCGCCGGTCAGCCGGTTATGGTCGGTGGGTGACAATCCGGCGATCCCACCTGGATCGATCGGCAGGAACAGACCCTGCTGGCAGGCGATCAGGACCGAGCTGTTCTCCATCAGGACAAGATCGCCGATGGACGAAGTGGTCCCGAGTCGAGCCCGGTTCTGCAGAGTCGTCAGCAGGCCATCCCAGCTGTTCAGCCGGATGGCGATGTGGCTTGCGGCCGTGAAGGGACCGAAGAACGCCTTCTGCTGTGCGTCCTGGAGGGCGCCTGCGAGCGAAGCGATGGCAAGCGGCCGAATTACCGGTTCCTTCTGGCGGTCGGCTGCATGGGCCACGCCGACCATGCAGGCGGCCAGGCAGAGGCCGGCATGGAGCAGAGCGCGCACCGTCCTGGTGCGTAGGACGAGAGTCGGGATCATCGTCACGACGAAGCGTCCGGTGCGGTCGTCTGCGGATGCGATATGACTCAGGGACCTGTCTCGGCACGGACGTGGTGATGACGACCGGATCGTCGGTGGATGGGTGTCAGGCACGGCAATGACGAACCTAGAGCAATATGTGACCGGCTGGAAACAGTGGCACGTCCGGACCGCATGCCGGCGCTAGGCCGCAGGAGCCAGGAACACCATCGCCTGATGCGGCTGCCAGGCAAGCAGTGCCGGACGATCCGGTCGCAGTTCTCCGGAAAGTCCTGCCGGCGGGCGTCGTACCAATATCTCGCTGCCATCCTCGAGCCTGAAGCGCAGGCGCAGGTGGTCGCCGAGATGGACCGCTTCCAGCAGGGTCGCCGGCAGCGAGGCGGTTCCGATCTCGAGGCCGGGCCGGGTCAGGAAGGCGGTGGCGATCCGTTCCGGCCGCACGCACAGCACGCAGGCAGCCCCCTCCTGCAAGGGTTCGCCCGGCTCGCCTTCCATCTCGTAGCCCGAGCTCAGGCGTACGAGGGTTCCTTCGTCATCGACCCGGATGACGCGTCCGGTCAGCAGGTTTGCATCGCCCATGCGGCTTGCCACTGTCGGGTCGGCCGGGCGATCGAGCAACGCGACGGCTGAACCGACCTGATGCAGCCGGCCATCATCCAGGATGCCAATCTCGTCGCCGAGCAGCAGTGCCTCCTCGCGATCGCTGGTGGTCAGCAGGACGGTCAGCGAGCGGGCGCGCACGAGCCGTCGCAGCATCCGTTGCAGCGCCTGCCGAGGTGCGGCTTCCAACGCGGCGAACGGATCCGTCAGCAGAAGCAGGCGTGGATCGAACACCAGAGCGCGCGCGATCATCGTGCGGACGCGGGCAGCCTGGTCCAGATGCACCGGGCGAAGATCCGCCAGCGCTTCCAGACCGAGCATGGCCAGGGCCTGATCGACCTTGCCGGACCGCTCTCCAGAACCCATGCCGCGGACACGAAGCGGAAATCCGATATTGCCTCGTACGCTCAGGTGCGGGAACAATGGATGATCGACCGAAACGATACCCAGCCGTCGTGCGCGAGCGGCCATGCTGCCGACATCCAGCCCGTCCAGTACGATGCGGCCGCTGCTGGGTGTCGTGTTGCCGCCGATGACATCGAGCAGGAGTGAACCTCCGGCATTCCGGGCGCCCAGCAGCGCCAGGCATCGGCCGGGAAGCAGGGTCAGCGTGACGTCGCGGAGCAAACCGTCCTGGCGACCGGGCGCCAGCACGCTGACGGCGTCGACGTGCAGACGTAGCAGGGAGTTGTCAGGCAGCGGGTTCATTGGCGTAATGCAACTTGCGGGGCTGCGCTACGTTCGTCAGCCCTGTCACGGAAGGATGCGGCCATGAGTTTCTCCAAGAAGGTCTCGGACAAGGTGAAAGATGTCTCTGGAGATACCCAGGACCAGATTCAGAGTCTGCGCGAGCAGGTGGAACATCTTCTCAACGATCGTATCACCCCGGCGATTGCCGGTGCGACGGGCAAGGCGGAAACCGCTGTCCACTCCGCCAAGGACATGACCAGCACCCAGGTCGAGAACGTTTCGGCACAGGTCCGTAGCCAGCCGCTGATCGCGATCGGGATTGCTGCGGCCGTCGGTTACCTGCTCGGACGGATCGCACGATGAGTGCGCCCAAATGAGGGCCGTCGATCTCGCCAAGGTCGCTGCATCCGCAGAGGCGTTGCGGCTGCGACGACACCTATTCCGCCTCGGCCGACAGGCAGGGTTCATTGCGGTTGCAGGCGTATTCGGGTTTTTTGCCCTGATCTCCCTGCATGTCGTGCTGTGGACGTTATGTGACGGACCCTGGGCCACCGGCAAGGTCTGGGCGTCGGTCATCGTCCTGGCCGTGGACGTAATCGCGGCCGGCATTCTGCTGCTGCTTGGACGTGGCAAGCAGGCCGATCCGATCGAAGTCGAGGCGCGTATCACGCGTGACCGATCGCTTTCCGAACTTCGGAGTGCATTGGCCATGACCGCACTGACCGGAACCATGACCGGCCCTGCGGGCCGTCTTGCCGGACGGACGATGTGGAAAGCGGTTCGCGGCCTGCTTCCCGGCGGCAAGCGTCGTCGCAGATAATTGGCCGGCATGCCTGGTTCGAGCCTTTGGACCAGGCATGCCGCCTTTATGAATAGTGTTTCCTGGCTCCGACTTCGTCCAGCAGGCGCTGTTCGCGATGATCGGATTTTTGTCTGGCCGTCTGTTCGCGCTGTTCGATCAGCGTTTCCACGGTACGAACGCCTGAACGCGCCAGGTTCAGGATGGCGCGCGTATGGTCGAGCCTGTTGGTCGCGTCACGTTGCGCCTCGTGTGCCAGCCTGACGGCGTGCCGTCCCAGCGGTAGCCAACGTGCGAACGTTTCGACCGCATCGTCTCCGCCATCGAGGTTCATTGCCAATTGCATCTCGCTCGCCAGCACATCGCCGGCCTGCTCGGTGCGATCGGAGGCCTGGCGTTCTTCCCGATAGGCTTCGGCAACCGCTTTCCTTGCATCGTCCAGCGTCGATTGCCGGATACGCAGCAGGGTCCCCAGCGGATCGCATGTCATGCCTGGATCTCCATCGTCATCGCATCTGCCAGCGCTGCGAAACTATCCTTGATCGATGTATGATCGTTGCGGGTCTGGCGCAGCACGGCCTCGATCCGTGGAGCCAGCGCCACCGCTTCATCTACGGCTGGATCGTTGCCGGCCTTGTAGGCACCGAGCCGCACCATGTCCGCCATGTCCGCATACAGGGCTAGCAAGGCCCGGGCCCGTCGGGTCAGCGCGTTCTCGGCGTCGCTGTTGCAGCCGGGCACGGCGCGGGAGAGCGAACGCAACACGTCGATCGCCGGATAGCGTCCGGTTTCGCCGATTCGCCGGTCCATGACCACGTGGCCGTCGAGTATGCCGCGTACGGCATCGGCAACTGGTTCGTTATGGTCGTCGCCTTCGACCAGCACGGTGAACAGTGCGGTGATGTAGCCAGCCGACTGGTCCGGCAGCAACGGGCCGGGCCCGGCCCGTTCGAGCAAGCGGGGGAGCTCGGCGAAAACGCTGGGCGGATAGCCTCGTGTGGCAGGCGGTTCACCGGCCGAGAGGCCGATCTCGCGAAGCGCTAGGCAGAAGCGGGTGACGCTGTCCATCAGCAGGAGAACGGACTTGCCCTCGTCGCGAAAATGTTCGGCGATCGCCATCGCGGCATAGGCGGCTTCCCGGCGCATCAACGGCGGACTGTCCGAGGTCGCAACCACCACCACCGAGCGCGCAAGCCCGGCTGCCCCGAGATCGTCCTCGAGAAACTCGCGCACTTCGCGACCGCGTTCACCCACCAGGGAAATCACCGCCACATCGCACTCGGTGTGGCGCGCCAGCATGGACAGCAGGGTCGACTTGCCGACGCCCGAACCAGCGAACAGGCCGAGCCGTTGCCCGGTACGGCATGTCGTGAAGCTGTTCAGGACCCGAACGCCGAGATCGAGGCGTGGTCCGAGCCTGGCACGGGTCGTGGCTTCGGGCGGCGCCGCCCGAAGTGGTCGCGGGTGCATGCCGGGCGGTAACGGACCCTTGCCGTCGAGCGGTCGTCCCAGCGGGTCGATAACCCGTCCAAGCCATGCAGCACAGACCGAAAGGCTGCCTCCGGCCGATGTGATGGCGCCACCGAAACCGATATCGGCAAAACTTCCTGGCCCCAGCCCTTCGAGATCCCCGTAGACCATGGCGGTAGCGCGACCGTTGCGGAAGCCGACGATTTCTGCCGCGACCGTCCGCCCGGCCCGTGCGCGCAGCTCGATCCTGTCGCCGACCGCGACATGCGGATCCAGACCAACCAACTCGACCGACAAACCCGAAACTCCGGCCACGCGGCCCCGGATATATGCCGGTGGCAAGGACGCCAGGGCATTTCTGATGGACTCAAGATGGTGTGCCATCACCAGCATGCATGCTCCGCGGTCTTGCCTGTCGATCGTTTGCAAAAAGCGATGATCTGCCAGGATTCCAACACAGGAACATTAACGAGACGTGTATCGTCAAATTAATCCGATTTAGCAATGGAAAACACTTGTGGTTATACACGTATAAGTAGTAACCATCGTAAATCAAAACCTGGAGTAGTAGACATGAGGATCCTCCTCGTCGAAAGCGATGCTAACGCTGCGCAGAGCCTGACCCGCCTTCTGCAAAATGCCGGCTTCATGGTCGATCAGACGGACCTGGGGGAGGAGGCACTCGAAATGCTTCGCCACTACGATTACGATTTGGCCCTGCTGGATCTGTCCCTGCCGGACATGGACGGCAGCGAGCTCGTTCGCCGCATGCGTCACGCCCGCTATCCCGTTCCGGCCCTGGTGCTGGCCAACACGATGCAGCCTTCGGCGCGGATCCGGGCATTTGCCGCTGGAGCCGACGATGTGGTCAGCAAGCCGTATGACCAGGGTGAACTCATTGCCCGGGTGCAGGCCATCCTGCGCCGAAGCAGGGGACACAGCTCGCCGTTCCTGCAGATCTCCAACCTGCGGCTCAATCTCGATAGCCGCGAGGTCAGTGTCGGTGGCCGTGCTGTCCACCTGACCGGAAAAGAATATTCGATCCTGGAGCTCCTGGTCCTGCGCAAGGGCGCGGTCTTGACCAAGGATGCGTTCCTCAACCATCTGTATGGTGGCATGGACGAGCCGGAGATGAAGATCATCGACGTGTTCATCTGCAAGCTTCGCAAAAAGCTTCAGTTGGCCGGCGCAGGCAACCTGATCGGCACGATCTGGGGCAGGGGCTACATTCTTCGAGACGATGCCGCCGGCACGACCGTTCCGGTCATCGAGACACGCTCGATGGTAGGGTTGGAAATCCTGTCCGCAGCCTGAGCAAAGGAATCATAGGGCATAGCTGCAGTGCGACCGATCCGGCAGCCTACGCCTTGTGAAACAGGCCGCAGTCTTTCACATAATAGGCAGTCGGCGTCTGCGCGTGCAACCCTCGGGCGTCGATCGGGCTGGTCGACGTGGGGCGGATATACCTCGTCACCCTACGCCGGCCATGCTTTTGCGCGCTTTCAGCCGGCTCAGACGGTGAATTGCTCGACGATGATCCGTTCCGACAGGCTCTGATCCGGATCGAACAGGACAATGGTCTTGAGGCTCCGATCCTCACTGACTGCCACCGACACCACGTCACGCACCTCGGTGAAATCGGCCACCGCTGCCACCGGACGCTTGTCGCCCTCCAGGATTTCAAACTCGACATCCGCTGAGCTCGGCAGCAGGGCGCCACGCCACCGTCTCGGCCTGAATGCGCTGATCGGGGTAAGGGGCAGAAGTTCGGCGGAAAGCGGCACGATCGGGCCATGTGCCGACAGGTTGTAGGCCGTCGATCCAGCCGGGGTCGAAATCAGCACGCCGTCGCAGACGAGTTCGGGAAGCCTGACACGCCCATCGACGATGATGCGTATCTTGGCCGCCTGTCGGGTCTGGCGAAACAGGAAGACATCGTTCAGGGCGAGCGCTTCCTCGACCAGACCCGACTGCGTTACCGCATGCATCCGGAGCGGGTGCAGCACGGCTGCCTGGGTACGAACCAGCCGGGCGGGAAGGTCGTCCTCGATCATCGGGTTCATCAGGAACCCGACCGAACCACAATTGATCCCATAGACCGGGGTGTCGGTCAGCAGCACCGTATGCAGCGTCTCGAGCATGAACCCGTCGCCGCCCAGACAAACCACGACCTCCGCCGAGGTCACCGGAACATTGCCATAGCGGCTGACGAACCGGGCCAGGCACTCCTGCGAAAGCTGGTTCGAGGCAGCAACAAATGCGATCCGGGTCAGGATCGTCTCGGGCGACCAGAGTGCCGCTCGCGGTTCGGTCGACCAGACAGGTTGGCTCACAGCAGGCGCCGATGGTCCATGACGGGTATCCCGGCCCGGACACGCGCGATGCGGTCCTGATCCACGGAGCCGGTGGCCCAGCCCATCCCGGTGGATGCCTGGGCAGTTACGGTGCCCCATGGATCGACGATCATCGAATGCCCATAGGTCAGGCGCTTATGGCCGTCCGCGTCGTGATGCGCCCCGACCGTTCCCGCAGCGGCCACCCAGCACTGGGTCTCGATGGCTCGCGCCCGAAGCAATGTCTCCCAGTGCGCCTCGCCGGTTTCGGCGGTAAAGGCGGCTGGCAGGATGATCAGGTCCGCGCCTTCCCGTCGGAGACGGTGGAACAACTCGCCAAACCGAATGTCGTAGCAGATCGCCAACCCGAGGCGCAGGTTACCGAAACGGCCGACGAGGGGTACCGTTACGACGTCGTTTCCCGCCAGGTAAGTGTCGCTTTCGCGATAACCGATCCCGGATGGCGTGATGATGTCGAACAGGTGGATTTTGCTGTAGCGGGCAAGCAGCCGGCCCTCCGGATCGAATACCAGGCTGGTGTTGAGAAGCTTCTCGCCCACACGCTCACCGATCGAGCCGCCATGAACATGGATGCGGTTGGTGATCGCGACCTGCCTCAGGAACCGGAATGCTTCGCCACCCACATCGTCGGACCCAGGCAAGGGGATGGCTTCCGCTGCCTCGAACTTCGTGTCGCGGCTGCCACCCAGACAGGTCCAGATCTCTGGCAATACGATCAGATCGGGCCGATCGGTGCAGATGCAGGCGTCGATCAACCGATTCGCCTGCGCGATATTGTCCGATTTGACGCTGCCGGGAGACATCTGGATAACGCTGATGCGCACGGACTTCGCTCCTCGACATAGTGGCTGCGGGATTGAGCCTAGTCATCGCGATTATGCGGCACGGCGCACGCGAGCTCAATCGGACAGCGTGTCCGTCGGCTGAGGAACCAGATCCAGCAGATCTTCCGGCAAGGGTTCGGTCAGGGCATCGTCGTAACGGCGTTGCAAGGTTGTCTGCAGCCACATATCGAACAGCGGCGCCAACGGAACCATTCCGCCTCTGCTTTCACCGATACAGCCGTGTGCCATTGACATCATGCGATGAAAGCGCGGCTGGCAAGTCAGGGTTTCAGCGTTGCTGCAATGCAAAGCCCTAACTGGCCAGATTTGTGACGGCACCCCGGGATTCGTGTGTTCTATTCGACAGGGCAGTTGCGATCCGGTCGACGTCTTCTGCAGCCGGCGCATTGGGATGCCGTGCCAGCAGCGTGGTTTGCCGACGTATCGCATCGGCGACGCGGGCATCCCGCCTGATGATGCCCGCCAGCACCGGCGCATGGCCAAGGAATGTGGTGCAGGCGCGGACAAGCGCGTCGTACGTGCGCCGGCCGCTGGCCTGACTGCTTGCCTGGTTGATGACGAGGCGCACGTCTGCCGCAGCCGGCTCGTGTCCACCGGACGGACCGGCGCCATGACGAGTGTTCCGGTCTCGCGCGTGCAATTTCAGGACTGCATAGGCATCGGTCAGCGCAGTCGGTTCATCCGTCGACACGACGACCAGCGTATCCGCGAACGCCGCCATGAATCGTGCCGTCGGGTCGATCCCCGCACCCAGGTCCAGCAGGATCGTATCGTAGGCGTGCAACTGCCGGACCGAACGGAGCAGCCGATCCAAAAGGCCAAGGTCCAGTGTCGCGAGCGATGCGGCACCGGAGCGTCCGGGCAGGATGTCGAACGCTGCCGTTGGCCGTTCGGCCGATTGATGGCGAATGATGACCTGCCCCAGCGTCATTCGCCCGGACAGGACCGCCGACAGATCGTGCCTGGGGGTCAGGCCGAGCTGGATGTCGACGTTCGCCAGCCCCAGGTCGCCATCGACCAGAAGCACCTTGTGACCGCGAAGCGCCATGCTCTGGGCCAGGGAAATCGCCAGCCAGGTCTTCCCGACGCCTCCCTTGCCCGACGCGATGGCGATCAGGTGGGGCGCTGGCCTGAATGGCCGATGGACGTCATGCATCGGGAGCTGCAGCATGGCCGTCATGGGTTCGTCTTCCATTGGGGCAGGCGACTGGTGCCTGCCTGTGCAGCGATATGCAGCGCGAGTGCGCTTCCGATCCGCTCGTCCCGGATGGCGCGGAGCGGTGCAAAGGCGGGAACAGGGAGTATCGATACGGCTCGTGCGACATGTCTGTCCGGGGGTATCGCACCCAGGCGCGTGGCGATCAGGGCGGGCGTGAACCGGGTTAGTCCGTCGGGGATCCCGCTGCCGATACCGGCCTCGGTCAAGGCAAGGTCGGCCTCGTGTGCGGCAGCGAGCAGTCCACCCAGCCGGCCGTTGCGATCGAGCCTGGTCGCGACCAGCAGTTCCGCTCCGATCCCCGCATGTGCTACGGCGATTTCGGCGGCTTCCGCGGGATCGAGACCCGCAGGCAGCACCAGTCCGATCCGTGCGCCGGACGCGGCGACCAGTCCAACCAGCAGCTCTTCCTGCACCGGATCCAGCAGATCGAGGCCGGGCGCATCGATCAGCACCGGCGATAGCGGTTCGCGGCGCGTCAGGGCGCGCTCGATCATGTCCGGCCGGCCGGCGGCGATCAGGGTCAAGCCAAGCAGGCGGGTGAAGGCAGCCAACTGCTCGACGGCTCCGGCCCGCTGCTCGTCGGCAGTGATGACGAGGGGCCGATGCCCTTCCATCACCAGGCGTGCGGCGAGCTTGGCAATGGTAAGCGTTTTGCCGGCTCCGGGTGGGCCAGCCAGCAGCAGCGGAGGGGCGTCCGCATCGAGCGGCAGCCTGGTGAAACGGAACAGGCGGCTGCAACTGGCTTCGAGCGGGGCCTGCCGAAGTGCCGCGAGCAGGAACGGCGGCAAGCCATGCCGGCCGAGCCCGTCGTCGGGCGGCACCATGCTGGCATCGGGTAGATGCTCCAGCCTGGACGACACCGGGAGGTCCGGCTCATCCTCCGGTTCGAGGGCCGCGGTAACCTCGACAAGGCCGGCCTCGCTCCTGGTGCTCAGGATCAGCGCGTCGAGCCCGAGCTCGCTCCGTATTTGCGCCATTGCGGCTGCCAGCGTCGGTGCCCGGAATATTCTAATGCGCACGGAAGATGCTCCGGCCTGTCGGGATCAGGTGATGCACGGTGTTCATATCGTCCCGATCGTCCGGATCCGTGCACGCGGGAAGATTTCCGATTGGGCCAGCACCGGTGTCGCCGGGCGCAGCCGTTCGACGATCGCGCGAACCGGCGCGCGTATCCCGCTGCTGGTGAGCACCACGGGAGATTCGCCGACGGAAGCCGCCGCATCGAGTGCCGTGCGGAGGCGGATGATGAACTCGTTCAGCCGGCTGGGGGCCATGGCCAGTTGCCGATCCTCCGGCGGCCCGACGAGACTGTTCAGGAACGTCTCTTCCCACTCGATCGACAGCGAAATCAGCGGGATGTAGCCGCCGTTCCCGATCAACGCATCGCTGATCTGCCGCGCGAGCCGCACACGCACATGCGCCACCACCGACGGGATCGCCCTCAGCCCGGCGCCGCATGCTTCCTGGATGCCCTCGAGGATGGTCGGCAGGTCGCGGATCGAGATCCGTTCCGACAGCAGGGCCTGCAGGATGCGCTGCACCGCGCCCATCGAGATCTGCGAGGGGATGAGGTCGGCAACCAGCTTCTGTTGTTCGCGCGGCAGGTCGTCGAGCAGCTTCTGGGTTTCGGAATAGGACAGCAGCTCGGCCATGGTTTCGCGAACCGTCTCGGTCAGGTGCGTGGTCAGGACACTGACCGGATCCACCACGGTGCAGCCGCGGAACATCGCTTCCTCGCGGTGCGCGGCATCGATCCAGAGTGCTGCCAGCCCGAACGCCGGCTCGGTGGTTTTTTCCCCCGGCAGATCGGGCACGCCGCCGCGCGGGTCCATCACCAGGAACCGGGTCGGGCGCAATTCACCCTTGCCGGCCTCGATCTCCTTGATCCGGATCGAGTAGCCATCCGAGCCGAGCTGCATGTTGTCCTGGATACGGACCGGCGGAAGGACGAACCCCATTTCCGTGGCGATGGTGCGGCGGAGCGCGCGGATCTGTTCGGTCAGCCTGGGCTGGTCGCCGCCGGCCAGCGGCAGCAGGCCGTAGCCGAGCTCGAGCCGGATCATGTCGATCCGCATCGCCTCGGCGATCGGCGGCTCGGACGGTGCGGTCGTCACGATCGCCGCCGCCTCGTCCTCGGCCTCGGTGCGGATCGGACTGCGATGGCGCATCCAGGCCGCACCGCCGGCCAGCCCGCCGAGAACCAGGAACGGCAGCGCCGGCAGCCCGGGCATCAGGGCGAGCACTGCCGCAGCGCCAGCCGCCATGGCCATCGGCTTCGGGTTGCCGCCGAGCTGGCGGACCAGGGCGACGTCGGCGGCACCCTCGGTTCCGCCCTTGGTCACCACGATGCCGGAAGCGGTCGAGACCAGCAGGGCCGGGATCTGCGAAACCAGCCCATCGCCGACGGTCAGCGTCGTGAAGGTCGCCGCCGCGTCGCTGAAGGCCATCCCGTGCCGCAGCAGCCCGATTGCCAGCCCGCCCATGATGTTGATGACGGTGATCAGCAGCGAGGCGATCGCGTCGCCGCGCACGAACTTCGCGGCACCGTCCATGGCGCCGTAGAAGCCGCTTTCCTCCTCGAGCTCCCGGCGGCGCACACGCGCCACCTTGTCGGTGATGGCGCCGGCGGACAGTTCGGCATCGATTGCCATCTGCTTGCCCGGCATCGCATCGAGGCTGAAGCGCGCTGCGACTTCGGCGATCCGGCCGGAACCCTTGGTGATGACCATGAAGTTCACGATCAGCAGGATGGTGAACAGGATCAGGCCGATCACTACATCGCCGCCCATCAGGAACCCGCCGAAGGCTGCGACGACATGGCCCGCCGCGAGCGGTCCCTCGTTGCCGTGGCTGAGAATGAGGCGGGTGGTCGCGACCTCGAGCGACAGGCGCAGCAGCGTGGTCAGCAGCAGCAGGGTGGGAAAGCTGGTGAAATCCAGGGGGCGCTTCAGGAACAGGGCGACCATCAGGACCAGCACCGAGGCGGTCACCGACAGGGCCAGGCCCAGGTCGAGAATGAGGGTCGGCAGCGGCAGGATCAGCACGGACAGCAGCGCCACCACCGCCAGCGCGAGGCCGACGTCGGTGCCGGGCAGGTAGCTCCGCCACCGTCCCGACAGGATGGCGAGTCTGGGAAGCGATAGGGTCGGCCGGCCGGTGGTGATTGCCTCGTTCATGCGTCAGGCCGCCACGCCGGTATCCGATTGGGCCCCGAGTCCGACCAGCGGACGCGGCACCGGAACCCCATGATCGGCGTAGTCGCGCAGCTTGTTGCGCAGCGCGCGGATCGAGATGCCGAGAATGGTCGCTGCGTGCGTCCGGTTGCCGGCGGTGCTGTAGAGCGTTTCGAGTATCAGCGCCTGCTCGACGTCGTCCATGCGACGACCGACCAGGCCGGAGACGCCGCGCGACGTGTCGAGTGTGTCGACCGGGCTCGGCGAGGCAGCAACGGCCTTCGGCCGGATCGAGATCGAGGGGAGACCGAGATCGGCAGGCTCGATGACCGGCCCCTGTGCCAGCAGAATGGCCCGGTGCATGACGTTTTCGAGTTCGCGAACATTGCCGCGCCAGGAATGGGCCACCAGGCAATGCAGCGACGCTTCCGACAGCAGCGGCGGCTCGATGCCGTTGGCCTGGGCATAATGGCGCGCATAGTGTGCGGCCAGCACGGCGATATCGCCCGGCCGTGCACGCAGTGGCGGAATTTCCAGACCGACGACATTCAGGCGAAAATAGAGGTCCTCGCGGAAGCGCCCGGCGGCGGCCTCGGCGGCCAGTTGGCGATTGCTCGTCGCCAGAATGCGGACGTTGACCCGAACCGGCGTCTGGCCACCGAGCCGATCGATTTCGCGTTCCTGGATCGCCCGCAGCAGCTTGGCCTGCAGCCTGATATCCATTTCGCTGATCTCGTCGAGCAGCAAGGTGCCGCCTTCCGCCGACTCGAAGCGGCCGATGCGCCGGGCGATGGCGCCGCTGAAGGCGCCCTTCTCGTGCCCGAACAGTTCGGATTCCAGCAGATGCTCCGGGATCGCCGCACAGTTCAGCGCAATGAACGGACCATCGGCGCGACGCGAGCGACGATGGATGTGCCGGGCCACGATCTCCTTGCCGGTGCCGGACTCGCCGGTGATCAGCACCGATGCATCCGACCGGGCGACCTGCTCGGCGGCACGGATGGTCGCGAGCATCACCGGATCCCGCGCGATCAGCACATGGCTTTCGCCGGATGCCGCTTCTAGCATGGCGGCGATCAGCTCGGGGTCCGGCGGCAGCGGCAGGAAATCTTGTGCGCCGTCCCGCACCGCGCGGACCGCGGCATCGGGGTCGTCTTCCGCGCCACAGGCAATGACCGGCACGGTGATGCGCTCGCGGGCGAGGCCTTGCACCAGGTCCGCAATGGGTAAGCCGAGTTCGCACAGGACGAGCTTGAAGCGCGCATCGCGTCTCAGCCGCGCCAGGCCCGCAACGACGTCGTCGGCCTGGTCGAGCTGCGCCCCCCGGGTGGCCGCGATCTGTGCTGCCTTGCCGAGTTCGCCACCCAACGACCCGATGATCAGGACGCGCACTTCGTCTAGTCCAGACCGATGAGTGCGGACATCGTCATGATCAGAATCCCCGTTCCGACTTGATGATCTCGGTCATCGTCACGCCGAGCCGGTTGTCGTCGACCATGACCACCTCGCCGCGTGCGATCAGGCGGTTATTCACATAGATGTCGATTGCCTCTCCAAGCTTGCGATCCAGTTCGACCACGGCACCGCGGCCCAGCTTGAGCAGCTGGCTCACCTGCATGGTCGATTTTCCCAGAACGGCGCTGACGGTGACGGAGATGTCGTAGACCGCCTCGAGGTCCTGCGCGCTTCGGGGCACGCCATTATCCTGCAGCGCAGGCGATTCCGCGAGTTCTGTCAGGTCGAGTTCATTCGCCATTTTGGGTTTCCTCAGCGGTGTCGATCGGGGGATAGTCCATTGGGCGCGCGGCCGGCATGATCAGGTCGCGAACCCTGGTGCACAAAGCGTTCGTGTCGCGCACCATGATGCCGTCCTGCCAGCGCACGCTGACATCGCCGGGCAGCATGCCGTTCGATCCGACCCAGTCGACAACAGCGCGTCCGTCATCGAGCAGACCGATTGTCTCCTCTCGCAGCGCTTCGAGCAGCGAGGGATGCACGCGAACGGTCAGGTGCGGCTCATGGCACATCGCCGGAAGCAGCAGGCGGAGCAGTGCCTGCACCTCGTCATGCCCACGCGTGGCCGAGAACGACGGCAGCACCGCCGCCACCATGGCAAGGAGCGTGTCCGCCGTCGCGGCAGCGGCCTCCATGGCGATACGCGACAGGTCCTTGCGGGCGGTGCCGAGCGCATCGGCCACCCGCACCAGGGCATCGGCCTTGCGCGCCGTCATGCCCAGCTCGGCTTCATGACGTTCGAGTTCGCGTCCTTCCTGCTCGGCTTTTTCGGTCGCGCGTCGCAGGTCGATCAGGCTGAAGCTCGGCTCAACGACCACAGGCAGCGACGGCGGCACTGGCGGTGCCGTCGCGGCCGGCACCGGAGCATCGAAATCCTCCGCATACAGTACGCCGGACAGGGAACGATGCCTCATCCTAGGTGACCATCTGCTCGTCCTGATGCTCATTCAGCTCGATCTCCCCTTGCCCGCCAAGCTCCTTGGCAATCAGGACGATCTGCGACTGCGCATCGTCGACATCGCGCAGGCGCACCGGCCCAAGCTGGGCGATATCGTCCCGCAGCAGCTTTGCCGCGCGTTCCGACAGGCTCCCGAGAAACAGAGTACGAATTTCTTCCGACGCGCCTTTCAGGGCGATCGGCAGCTTGTCCTTTTCAACGGCGCGCATGAGCTTCTGCACCGCATCCGGAGTCAGGCGGGCGAGGTCGTCGAAGGTGAACATCAGCGACTTGACCCGTTCCGCCGCTTCCCTGCTGCGCTCCTCCAGTGCCGACATGAACCGCCCTTCCACCTGGCGATCGAGATTGTTGAAGATCTCGGCGATCATCTCGTGGCTGTCGCGACGCGTGCTGCGAGCCAGGTTCGACATGAACTCGGATCGAAGCGTTTTTTCCACGCTGTCGAGCACGTCTTTCTGGACGCTTTCCATGCGCAGCATCCGCATGATCACTTCCATGGCAAAGCTGTCCGGCAGCAGGCTCAGCACCCGCGCTGCGTGGCTGGCCCGAACTTTCCCAAGCACGACCGCGACGGTCTGCGGATATTCGTTCTTGAGGTAGTTCGCGAGCACGGCTTCGTTGACGTTGCCGAGCTTGTCCCACATCGTACGGCCGGCGGGGCCACGGATTTCTTCCATGATCTGCGATGCGCGTTCGCGGGACAGCGACTTCTGCAACAAGCGCTCCGTGCTGTCGAAGCTTCCCACGAGCATGCCGGCCGAATTGATGCTCTGCGAAAACTCGGCGCAGAGAGACTCGACCGTATCCGCGTTGACGCTGCCAAGCTGGGCCATCGCCAACGAGATCTCCTTGATCTCCTCCTCGTGCATCATCGCAAAGAGCTGGCTGCATTGCTCCTCGCCGAGAGCCAGCATCAGGATGGCTGCGCGCTGCACGCCTGGAAGTTGGGCGGCACTCATCAGGTCGGCTCCTTTGCCAGCCATCCGCGGACGATGGTGAGACTTTCCTCGGGATGCCGCCCGACCAGGTCGACGATCTGCCTGATCGAGGCGGCGCGCATGCGTCCGTCGATGTTTGCAAGAGTGACCAGACTCTGATCTCCGAGCAGTGCCTGGTCGTTGCCCGAGGAGCCAGCCGGACCGCTCAGCGCCGGACGCAGCATGGCACTGGCCTCGAGTGCCGTGCCGGCGGCGGTCGGGTCGGCTGCCAGTGCGGGCACGGTCGTCAGGCGCAGAACCATCGGCCTGACCACGAGGACCAGGGCAAGCAGCATGAACGTGCCCAGCAGCAGGTTCTGCCCGATATGCACGATGTCTTCCCGGTCCAGATGCAGCCCGAGCAGGCCGGCCTGCACCGGCGCTTCGGGAAGATCGCGAACCGTGAAGGGCATCGAGACGACGGTGACGATGTCGCCGCGCTTCGCATCGTAGCCGATGGCGCTTTTCACCAATGTGGCGATGCGGTCGAGTTCGTCCTTGTTCCGGGTTTGCCAGATCGGCTTGCCATCCGCGCCCTTCGAGACGGTGCCGTCGACCATGACGGCGAGGCTGATGCGGGCCAGACGCGGCTGATCCTGGATCAGTGTACGGACGGTCTTGCCGATCTCGTAGTTGTTGGTTTCCTCCTGCCGGTCGCCCTGGCTGCCGGACGGTGTCTGGCCGGCATTCGCGTTCGGCAGATTGTTCTGGACCGATGTATTGGCGGTGCCGTCGCTGTTGCGGTTCTTGTCCGAAACCGTCTGCTGGCTGCGCAGCACTTGCTGGTTGGGATCGAAGGTTTCCTGCGTTTCGCGCACCTGGTCGCTCGTCATCGTCACGGCCGCCTCAGCGCGTACATGCTCGGCGCCCAAAGACGGTTCGAGCATTTCCTCGACGGCCCGGGCGAGCCGCAATTCGGTCGACTGGCGCAGCTCGTCCACGCTTTGTGCCGAGCTGCTGCCAGCGATCGGGTTGCCGGCGCGGGCGAGAACGCTGCCGCGGTTGTCGATAATGGCGATGTTCTGCGGCTTGAGGCCGGGAACTGCGGCGGAGACGAGATTGATGACCGCCTGTACACCTTCCGGATCCAGGCGGGCGGCTCCGGACATCGACAGCAGCACGCTTGCCTGCGCCGGCATCTGCTCGGACGCGAACGGCTCGCGATGGGGCAGCACGAGATGCACGCGGGCCCCGCGAACGCCCGTGATGAGACGGATCGAGCGGGACAGCTCGCCTTCCAGGGCGCGGGTCTGGTTGATCGTCTGCTCGAACTGGGTCGCGGTCAGGTTGTCGCCGCGATCGAAGATCTCGTAACCGACAGAACCGCCCGATGGCAGTCCGCCCTTGGCGAGCAGCAGCCGGGCAGCCGCGACCTGATCCGCCGGCACCAGGATACGATCATCCTGCGGACCGAGTTCATGCGGGATGTGCGCCTTCTCGAGTTGCTCGGCCATCTGTCCGGCTTCGCGCAGATCGAGATCGCCATACAGCAACGCCATTTGCGGACGACCACCGCCCTGGGATACCAGCACGGCCAGCATCGTCAGAATGCCGATCGCAACCGCAGCCATCGCGGCGAGCTTGGTTGGACCAAGCGACTTGAGCCCTTCCAGCAGGGGGTTCATGATGAAAGGGTTTCGATGAGGATGCAGGACCCGGTCATGGTCTCTTTCCAGAACTCGGCCTGTTGCCGACCTGGAAAGAATGACAGCCCATCGTTACCGAGACCTTAACCGCCCGGCAGTTTTTGCCTGGCGGTCCGGTTTCGGGATCAAGACGTCGTGGATGTTCCCGAACTTGCCGTCGCGATGCCGAGCAGCGACGTCACCTTGCTCATGTCGACCGTCGTCCCGCCCATCTGGATGTTGACGCCATTGGACGCGTTCTTGGTCACGCCGGTGATGGTGCCGATGACGTTGAACGGAACCGCGCTGCCATCCGCGGCCACCACGGCAACATCGTAGGTGCCGTTCGCGAGCGCATTGCCGGCATCGTCCTTGCCGTCCCAGGTCCAGTTCGTGGATTGGGCAGTGACATCCAGGCTTTGCGTCCTGACCACGGTGCCTGCGGAATTTGTGATGGCGATGGCTGTCGAGCCGGAAACGATCGGGTTCAACTGGAGCTCCCCGGTGCCGTTCTGCAGCGGTATCTGGCTCGATGCCACGACTGCCTGGCGACCGACCATCGACGTGCTTTGGCTGACCGCGGTGTCCTGGTTCAGCGACAGCAGTTGGGTCAGGTTGGTGTTGGTGTTGATCTGTTGCTCGACACCGGCGAACTGGGCGAGCTCGCTGGTAAAGCTGTCGGTCTGCATCGGGCTGGTGGGATCCTGGTGCGATAGCTGTGCCGTCAACAGGCTCAAAAATTGGTTGTAGTTGCTGGTCAGCGACGAGAGTGCGTTGCTCGTGGTGTTGGTCGTGGAGCTTGCCGTCGCGGCGGCAGTGTTGCTTGCATTCGCCTTCTTGGCGGCCAACTCGGCGGCTGTGATGAGGTCGGATGGGGAGGTGATGGTCGTGCTCATGGCGTGCTCCTTCGCTGGTCAGGCAGTGATGT
Organism: Janthinobacterium lividum; assembly: GCA_050954785.1. Lineage (GTDB taxonomy): Bacteria > Pseudomonadota > Alphaproteobacteria > Acetobacterales > Acetobacteraceae > Lichenicola. The sequence continues at coordinate 22,194 of JBPBQO010000135.1, forward strand.
TGATACCGCCCGACGATCGCCGGGCCAGACTCGATGATTTTGAAATCGTCGGGCTGTCGTCGGTGTCGCCCGCGTCGGAATCGCTTCCAGGATCGCGGCCGCTTCTCGAGAACGCATTGCCCGGATCACGTCCGCCATTGCCTGCTTGCGGGTCGGAGCTTCGAAAGCCCGACATGTCGACATTCGTCCGGGCGTCGGTCTGCGGTGCGGAGACCGTGTCCTGCACCCGTTCGACAACCGACGGGAACGCGGCATGCCCAGGAGTCACGGCCGGACCGGCTGGAGGAATGCCAAGCTCGAAGCTGAGAGTACGACCGGCGGATGGTATGGAGGCGGCGTCGAGCGCCGCGTGCAGATGCGCCTGATCGTTTATGAGGCTGCGCAGGGTTGCGGGCTCGCTGGCGGTCACGACGATCCGGATCACACCGTTCGAATTCCGATCGAGTTGGATATGGACCGCCCCCAGTTCCTTCGGATGAAGAGTCAGCGCCATCTGGCTGCTGCCGTCCGGCCCGGAAGCCAGCGTCAACAAGGAACTGCCGACCTGTGCCTGGGCGCTGGCCTGGGGGTCGGTCTGCTTGCCAAAAGCTGCCGCTACCAGATCCGGCGGTGCCGGGTTTTCCGGCAGAAGTGCCACTGGTCCGGACTGAGTGACGATCGTCGTTTCTGGAACGACCGGCATAGTCATGACGACGGGAATGCCCAGTGCAACCGGCACGATACTGGGCAAGACCACGTCATCCTTTACAGCCTCCGATTTCGCCGGGTCGATCGTGCTCGGCGGATCGATTACTGACGATGATCGTCGCGGCTTCGTGGCATTCGCGGCTGGCGGTGCTTCATCGACAGGTGGAGGCGGAGCGTCGCCTCGTCGATCGTTCGGATCGTGGCCGGTTGGAGCAATCGGGTCCGGCGCCGTGACAGTCGCGACAACTGGCCATGGGGTTGCGGAGGGCACCATCGGCACATAGGCGACGGTCAGAGGAACGCCGACACCGTGCTCCGCCTGCGTCGCGCCAGGGGAAGCGGCAACAGGAACCGCAAAGCCCGGCCCGGTCACAGGCATGATGTTCGCAGCGCTATCCTGTGTATCGACAATGCGGGTGGGTGCTGTAGCGGATAGTTGCGCGGCGACCCGATCGTCATCCTTCGATGTTAGCGAAGTCGATAGTTGTTCTGCCGGCCGAGCGTTGGCCGACGGCACCGGGACGCGTACTTCCGGCATGGGCGAGGTTCGAGTGTCGGCCGACTGCAACGACACCGATGTCACAGGTGCCGGCCGCGTCGGCTCAGGCGGAATTTCAGGCGACACGCCGGGTTGGGATGCCGGTATGGTCGTGCCCGATGTCGGATCGAGCGGTGCGTGGTCATGGGGCCGGGACGGTTCTTTGGCTGCCGGGAGCTTTGGATCGACCCGATGTGCCTTGACGTTATCCGAGACCCGAAGCGCGCCGGGTGGCTGGTCTGTCGTCTGGTTCCAATCTTCTGCAACGTTGGCGGCAGCCGTGGCCGATGGGCTGGACCGACGATTGGCTGCTGGCGGGCTGGCCGTGGTCTGGACGATTTCTCCAGACGATTGCAGGTCGTCCTGCTCTGGTGCGGGCCGTAAGGCCTTTATGGAAAGAAGCGGACTCAGGGGATCTGGTGTTTCGACAAGCCCGGATTGAGGTTTCAATGCTTGCATATGCGATGACGTTACAGCCGGCTCGTTAAGATTCGATAAAGATGAGCCGATCGGGTTTAAAGGCTTGGTGATGTCGTTGGCATTCGAGTCTACAGTCCAGATTGCCGAAAGCTGAGCGGCGAACTGAGTCGTGTCGCTGTCCGAGGCTGCATTTTTCCCGGTGTAGTTTGACAGGACGCTTGCTATCCTGATGGCAATGGAATGAAGCGGATCGTTCTGCGTGGCTGACATGAGTCGCTCCTTTGTCCTATCTCTCTGCAAAACGCAGGCCACGTCATCATTATGTGCGAATGCAGGCGGGGCGGCACATCGCACCATATGGAGAGGCAAGATCTGCCCGGCATAAATTGCCGCCCGGCACGGAAATCATGGAGCTGTCGGCTGTGAATGCGTAGCCAAACCGTTGCAATCCGCCGTTTCCGATGTGGCACGATTTCTGCAATTTCAGGACGAAGCACGCTTCTCGCGGTGCGCAGGCAGGAGACCAGGCATGTCGATCTTTGGTGCACTCAACACGGCAGTCAGCGGCTTGTCCGCGCAGTCGCACGCATTCACCGATATCAGCAACAACATCTCGAACAGTCAGACTGTCGGCTACAAAGCGACGGATACCAACTTTTCGGACTACGTCCTGACATCGGGCGCGGCCCAGGGCACGGCCGGAACTGTTCTAGCAACGACCGCTTCGCAGAATGAAGCGCAAGGCACTATTACATCGAGCTCCAATGCGCTGGCTTTGGCTGTGTCGGGGCGAGGCTTCTTTTCGGTGAATGAGGAGAGCGGCGATTCGACCACATCCGTCAAGGCCTTCAAGGATACAGCTTTTTATACCCGGAACGGAAATTTCACCGAGAACAACCTTGGCTACCTGGTCAACTCGTCGAACGAGTACCTGAATGGCTACGTTGTGGATTCGAAAGGTGTGCTCAACACCAATTCGCTCCAGACCATCAATGTCTCGAACGTTAAATTTCGCCCTACGCAGACCAGCACGGTGACCGATGCGGCTACTCTGCCGGGCGCCGGCGCCGCTGCGGACACGACGGCGACAAGCAGCGCGGTCAATTCCACGATTCCGGTCTACGACTCGACAGGAACGCCTCATAGCCTCGCGCTCAATTGGACGTATTCGGCAGCCGATTCATCATGGACGGTTTCGGGTACCCTGGATGGTGCGGCAACGCCGAACACCTCGGCACAGGTCAAATTCGATGCGAACGGGTTGATCAGTTCGGTTGCTCAGCAGAACAATATCGGCTCGTCGCCGGCAACATACGGAACCGCAACGACGACCAGCGGAGCGGCTGCGAGCCTGACGTTGCCGGCGACGTTCGGCGGAGTTTCGCAGCCGATGACGATTTCTCTCGGCTCGATCGGATCCTCGTCCGGCACGACGATGCAGACCGATACAGCCGGCACCGGCGCGGCTGCGACCGTGAGCAGCGACAGTGTCACAACAGGCGTTTTCAAGAGCATATCCATGACGTCCGATGGTAATATCATGGCCTCGTTCGATAATAATCAAACCCAGCTCGTCGGAAAAGTGCCTCTCGCGATATTTGCCGACGCCAACGCGTTGTCCGCCGTCGACGGCGAGGCCTTTACGGCGACGTCCGGATCCGGTGCCGCGGTCATCACCCTGGCCGGAAAGAATGGTGCAGGCGATCTCGAAACCTCATCTGTCGAAAACTCGACGACCAGCCTCGATACCGATCTCACCAAACTGATCACGGCGCAGCAGGCCTATGGCGCGAATGCCAAGGTGGTGACCACCGCCAACGAGATGCTGCAGACCGTGCTGTCGATGAAGCAGTAATTTTTACCGTTCGTTAAGGACCAATAGGCATCCTGGTTTCGGTTCCAGGGAGCGTGTGTCGAACCGGTCGGGGAAATCTGCATGAGCCTCAGCTCATCGTTGGCGATTGCTTCAAGCGGCCTGTCGGCGCTTCAGGCAGAATTGGCAGTCGCATCACAGAACGTCGCGAATGCCAGTACTGCGGGTTATGCGAAGGAGACGGCGTCCGTCTCTTCCCGCACGGCCGGTGGCCAGCCGGGCGGGGTGTTGACCGGACTGACCGGAAGGGTCGTCGATAATGCGCTTGAGGCCACTCTATATGCACAGAACGCGACGGTAGCGGCTCTGACCACGACGAACACCACGCTGGCGCCGATCCTTGCTCTGCAAGGCTCGACCAGTTCGGACTCCGGCAGCAGTGGCACCTTGTCCGATTTCGTGGGTAATTTGCAGACGAGCCTGATCTCGCTCGAAGCCGACCCGACCAATGAGGCCGGGCAACAGGCGGTGCTGGCTGCTGCGGGGTCCTTGGCGTCGAACATCCAAACGACTGCAAGTGCCTACCAGACCCAGCGCCAGTCCGCACAGGAGGCGGTTGTCGATGACGTGGCGACCGCGAATGCCAGCCTGGCATCGATCGGGTCGTTGTCCGACCGGATCGCGCAAGGCCGGATCAACGGGATCAGCACGGCCGACCTCGAGAACCAGCGGGCGGTGGCGATGACCGCGCTGTCGAACGTCCTGTCCGTTCAGTTCAAGGAAACGGCGAACGGGGACATGCTGGTCAACACGGCGAACGGTCTTTCCCTGCCCACTCGCTCGACCGACGGACCGCTTGCCACGTCGGACGCCACCGTGACCGTATCCAGCGCTTATCCCGGTTCGATCCCTGCGATCACGCTCGGCGGCCGGGACGTCACCAGCAGCCTGACCGGTGGTGCCCTCGGTGCCAACATTCTCCTCCGGGACAATACGCTGCCGACCATGCAAGCCGAACTGGACTCCTTCTCTCAGACCCTGGCCTCGCGTTTCGACACCCAGGGCCTCACGCTTTTCACCGACAGCCGTGGCAACCTGCCCGGCAGCAGCGGTACGGCAGAGTCTCCGGTGGGTCAGGTCGGGTTCGCCAACGTCATCCAGGTCAATCCTGCCGTTTCAGCCGATCCCAGCATCGTGCGTGATGGCAGCCACGATGTCACCGGCACCAGCACCGGCGCGTCCAGCTTCACCGTTGATGCGAGCCGCGGGACTGCGGATACGACCCTGATCGACAGGCTGCTCGACTTTACTCTTGGAAGCCAGGTTCAGTTGGGGGTGACGCAGCCATCGGCTATTTCAACTGGTCTTGGACTGAATGGTGCCTTGTCGGCACCCTACTCCGGTGGGGGAAACCTGACGTCGTTGGCATCGACGTTGACCAGCGCGCAGGCATCGACGATCAACCAGACCACCACCGGACTGGCCAGCGAGACCGTCATCCAGACGTCGCTCGGTGCCAAGGTCGCATCGGTATCGGGCGTTTCGGTGGATGACGAAATGTCATCGATCGTCGCGTTGCAGAATGCGTACGCTGCCAATGCCAAGGTGGTCGCAGCGGTCCAGTCGATGTTCTCGGCCCTGCTCAACGCGACAAGCTGAAACGACCATGACCATACAGAACGCGACCGCTATGCCAATGTCGATGGTGCTGCTGACCCAGTCGGTCGATCGATTGGCGGCTCAGAACGCGGCGCTGCAAGGTCAGCTCACCTCCGGTGTCATTTCGGACAGTTATGCGGGTCTCGGGGATCAGCGCACCGTGGCACTCAGCCTGCAGCCGCAGATCACGAAGGTAGCGGCGTGGCAGGGCAACATCACATCGGCACAGAATACATTGAGCGTAACCCAGACGGTGATGTCGCGGATTACGACGATTGCGACCAATTTGCAGACGTCGTTGGTCGGTCTGCAAGGCAACACCAGCGCGACCAATGTGTCGCTGGCCGCCTCCCAGGCGCGCCAATCGCTGACCGAGCTGGCCTCGCTGCTCAATACGCAAAGTGGGTCCCAATATGTCTTTAGTGGCAATGCGTCGGACACGGCGCCCGTCGCGGACCCGTCATCCATAACCACCAGCAGTTTCTTCCAGACGATTGCCGCCAGCGTGGCTGGGGTGGCGACCAACGGCGCTGCGGCGACGGAAACTGCGACCGTATCGGCCGCTGCCGATAACGGCACCGGGCAGTCGGTTTTCTCGAAAGCCCTCAGTGTCGATGCGACCACGGCCGCCACGATCGGTCACAGTGTTACGGTAGGCGACCAGCAGCATGTCACGGTTGGGTTCGTTGCTACCCAGGGGGGAGCTGCCAGTGCAACGTCGACAGGCTCTTCCATACGCGACCTGATGCGGGCACTGGCTGTGGTTGGCAGTCTCGACCACGCCGACGCGTCGAGTAGCGGATTTTCAACTCTGGTTGCCGATACGGCGACCCAGGTGCAGGCCGTCAGCAGTAGCCTCAACCTCACGGTTGCCTCGCTGGGCCAGACACAGACGCAACTGACCAGCCACGGCAGTTCGCTCAGCCAGCTCAGCGATGCGCTGACGAAGCAGCTTGGGCTCGTCAAGGACAGCGATCCGGTAGCTCTATCCACTCAATTGACGACGACGCAGAACCAGTTGCAGGCGTCCTATAGCCTGATCGCCGACATGAAGGGCATGTCGTTGGCGGCCTATCTGTAAGGTTCCAAAGGGTTTGTTAATCTAATGGCGTTATAATCCACTTGCGTCGGCGGCGATCGGGTTGTCGCGAGGATACGGTGCTGCATGTCTCATCTTGTTCTGGAATTACGGCAGGGTGAGATGATGGTCGTCAATGGTGCGACCATCCTGTTTCGCAACAAATGTCGGATCGAGCTGGTTTCTCACGCGCGCTTCCTGTTCGGTAAACAGATCATGGTGGCGCATGAAGCGGAAACGTCGATACGGCGCTTGTACTACAAGCTTCAGATTGCGTATGTCGGTCCTGTTGAGGACCGTGCCGAAGCAACCGACGATGTTCGCACCCTGTTAACGGAACTGCGGCAGGCGGCGGTGGGCGATGTCGCCATCGCGCTGGCTGGTGTCGCGGATGCTTTCGAGGTCGAGGATTTCTACAAGGCGCTGAAGCTTCTGCGGATGTTGGTACGCGACGAAAAGGCAGATTCGAGCCCCGATACCGACACGTCATAGACACTCCATTAATCTTTTCATGGTGTGCTGATGAGCTAGGTTTTTACAGGAGATACCGTCGTGACACTTTCGATCAATACCAATACGGCCGCCATGGCGGCGCTCCAGTCCTTGTCCGCGACAACCGCCGCACTGAACGCGACCGAAAGCCAGGTTTCAACTGGCAAGAAAGTCTCTTCCGCATCTGACAATCCGGCGATTTACGCCATTTCTCAGTCCATGACAGGTAACATTTCCGGCCTTTCGGCCGTTTCGGACAGCCTTGCTTTCGGCTCTCAGGTCGTGAATACGGCCAGCAAGGCGTCTGCTGACATCATCGCGACTTTGCAAACTCTGCAAAATACCGTCACTACGGCGAATACTACCGGTATGTCGCTCACGACGATGCAGAGCCAGGTGTCGAACGCGTTGAACCAGATCAACGATTATGCACGGAACTCCACCTTCAACGGCATCAATCTTCTGACGTCGGCGGCTGACGCCGGAAGCACGGTTACCAATACAAGCCTGAACGTTGTAACCGGTCTGCAGGGCAACGTGCTTACTGTCGCGAACCAGGCAACAGCGACCTTCACCGGAGCAGTGACTCTCACGGATGCGCTTGGGCTAACGACCGGTATGTCTGCAAACGGCACAGTGGTTGCGAATGGCGCGGCTGCAACCGGGCAGACCGCGCAGCAAATCCTGACCGGTGCTGCCACCGGCTTGAATATCACGACCAGTTCCGACCTCGCCGCCAGCGATTTTGCGGCTGGCAGCAATGTTGTCCTGACCAACGGCGATGGAACGACGACCACCTTCGAATTCGGTGACGGTGCCACAGCTACGAAATCCGTTGAGACTTCTGGAGCAACGGCGAATCACGTCGTAATGGTGCTGGTCGATGCCACTAAACAATCGACGAGCACGATGCTGGGTAGCCTTGTCTCGGCGATGAACAACAACGGTTATAACGCGGTTACCCAAAGCGATGGGTCGATCGACGTGACTGGCCAGGGAGTAACTGCCTCTCAAAGCAGTGCAGCCGGTGGCGGCGCCAGCAGCATCCAGGGCGGGACACAGTTAAGTGCCAGTGAAGCCGTGATTACCACGATTCAGAGCGCGATCACCAAGATGACCAACATCAGTGGTAACCTGGGCGCGACGACGCAGCAGATTACCGGCATGCAGAGTTTCACCAGCGATCTCAGCGATGCACTGACGTCGGGTGTCGGTGCTCTGACCGATGCGGACCTGTCGGCCACGAGCGCCAGGCTGACCTCGCTGCAGACGAAGCAGCAGTTGGCGATCCAGTCCCTGTCGATCGCGAATTCGCAGTCTTCGTCCATTCTTTCGCTGTTCCGCTAGGCGTATCGCACCAGGCCGGGCGCTCGACGCCCGGCCTGTCCTTGCTATCGAATGAACAGGTTCATCCATGAATTATGGCGCAAACCAGTATCGGCGATCGGAGGGCGGAGCGCTGTCGCCGCGGGAGACGGAGGCGGCGGCATTCGCATTCGTGAATCGGCTACTGGCGGAGGATGGTGACCCGGGCAGGCGCATGCGGGCTCTCGCCAAGAACCAGCAGCTCTGGTCGATGCTGCTGAAGGATATCGGCAGCTCGAACAATGGTTTGCCGGAAATCCTCAAGGCAGATCTTGCCACGGTCGGTTTCTGGGCGGTCCGAACCAGTATAGCGGCTATGGGTGATGATCGCCCGGTCACAGCGCTGATGCAGGTCAACGACGACATGATTGCCGGACTTCGGACGACCCAGGAGAATTCCAGTCCGTCTGCCGGCCAGGCCAGGCTTGCGATGGCGGGCTAGGAGCGTCGTCCGGTTTGCCTGGCTGTCCTCGCCAAGGGCATAAAGGACAGGCCGCGTCTTGAGCGGTGCCACAGGAAGTGCCCGCCATGACCAGTTACGCTTCGCTGTTTGTGGGTGATCCGGCACCCTGGTTCCGGCAGCGCTGCACGACGCATCATGGCGACTACACGTTCGACATGACCGGTGGTCGTTATATAGTGCTCTATCTGTTCGCCTCGGCGGCCGATCCGCAGACGCATGCGGCCCTGGGCGTCATCCGCCAGAATCACCAGTCGTTCGACGACAGGCAGGCAAGCTTCTTCGGGGTCAGCGCCGATCCTGCGGACGAGAGCCAGGCGCGACTTCAGGCGGAACTGCCGGGCATCCGATATTTCTTCGATGATGACGGACTGGTCGGGCGGCTTTATGGCAGCCGTCCCGTTCAGCAGGCGGTGTCGGAAGTGGATGGCAAAGGCCGTAACCTCTGGTACCTACTCGATCCGCTGCTCAGGGTCCGCGGTGTGTTCGCAGACGACCAGGATGCGGCCGTTCGGATCGTCGAACTGGTGGGACGTTTGCCATCGCTCGATGTGCCGACACCCGAGCAGCCGGTGCCGGTGCTCATGCTGCCGGATGTTTTCGAACCGGAGTTCTGTGGTAGGTTGATCGACTATTACGAGGCGTCGGAGAGCCAGCCATCCGGGGTGTTCACGCAGGAGGCAGGCGGCCCGTCCCGTATCGTAACCGATACCGGTTTCAAGCGTCGGCGGGACTGCCAGGTTCGTCACCGTGGCCTGGTCCAACAGATACAGGCGCGTATCGTGCGGCGGGTGGTACCCGAGATTCGGAAAGCCTACCAGTTCGAGGCAACCGAGCTCGATCGGCTGATCCTGGCATCCTATGATTCCAGCGATCGTGGATGCTTCGGGGCACACCGGGACAACACGGTGAAGGCGACGGAACATCGCCGTTTTGCTGTGTCGATCAACCTGAACGAGGGCTTCGAGGGTGGCGAGCTGGTGTTTCCGGAGTTCAGTCGACGTGGGTTCAAGCCCGGTGCCGGGGGGGCGATCATCTTCGCCTGTTCGCTCATGCACCTGGTCACGCCGGTGACGGCCGGGCGACGTCTGGCTTGCCTACCATTCGTCTATGACGCGGAGGCGGCGAAGCTGAAGAAGGCGAACCGGGCGCTTGCGGCTCATGCTGCCGAAGTTCCGGCTGCGTAGGTTCGGCACAGTTCGATCCCTCGCATGCGGACACATCTTGCGTGCTGTTGCCTTGCCGGAATGTCGGATGATGCGGAGACGGCACGCCTGTTGCACGCGCAGTGCCGGGTTCACCCTTGAGCGCACGTTTGCAATCACCATCTAAATTCTTATGCATTGGACCAGCCGGCGTTGCCTCTTGAGGGACGCCGTTCAGGCTGGTCCGCGAAACCAGTCGCCTGAGAAAGAGGGACAGGGCCATGGAATTGGAAAAGTTTACCGAGCGGTCGCGCGGCTTTCTTCAGGCTGCGCAGACGATCGCTTTACGCGAATACCATCAGAAGCTGACGCCGGAGCACCTTTTGAAGGCGCTGTTGGATGATGAGGAAGGTGCTGCTGCCGGGTTGATCCGGGCTGCCGGTGGCGATCCACAGGCGGCCCGGTTGTCGGTCGAGGCCGAGATCGGGCGTCTTCCGAAGGTGCAGGGGGGCGGTGCGGGCCATCCGCAGGCGACCCCGGAGCTGGTCCGTATCCTCGATACGGCGCAGCAGGATGCCCAGAAGGCCGGTGACAGTTTCGTTGCGCAGGATCGTTTGCTGGTTGCGCTGGCCGGTTCCGATCAGCCGGCTGGCCGGGCTCTGGTTCAGGCCGGTGCGCCCAAACTGGCGCTCGAGCGGTCGTTGGCCGAGATGCGCAAAGGCCGGAAGGTGACCAGCGAGAACGCCGAGGCCGGCTTCGACGCGCTGAAGAAGTATGCCCGCGACGTGACCGAGATTGCCCGGAGCGGCAAGCTCGATCCGGTGATCGGCCGAGATGAGGAAATCCGTCGCGCCATCCAGGTGCTGGCGCGTCGTACCAAGAACAACCCGGTGCTCATCGGCGAGCCCGGTGTCGGCAAGACGGCGATCGTGGAAGGCCTGGCGCTCCGCATCGTCAACGGCGACGTACCTGAGGCGCTGAAAGACAAGCGCATCATGGGTCTCGACCTTGGAGCACTCGTGGCCGGCGCCAAGTTCCGCGGCGAGTTCGAGGAGCGGCTGAAGGCGGTCCTGAAGGAGATCGAGACGGCCGCCGGCGAGGTCATCCTGTTCATCGACGAGATGCACACGTTGGTCGGCGCAGGCCGCGCGGATGGGGCTATGGATGCCTCCAACCTGCTCAAGCCCGAGCTGGCACGGGGCGCGCTGCACTGCATCGGCGCCACCACCCTCGATGAATACCGCAGATACATAGAGAAGGACGCGGCCCTGGCCCGTCGCTTCCAGCCGGTATTCGTGGGCGAGCCGTCGGTTACGGATACGATCTCGATCCTGCGCGGGCTCAAGGAGAAGTACGAGCTCCATCACGGCATACGCATCACCGATGGCGCCCTGGTTGCGGCGGCGACCCTGTCCAATCGCTACATCACCGACCGCTTCCTGCCGGACAAGGCAATCGACCTGATGGACGAGGCGGCCAGTCGGCTGCGGATGCAGGTTGATAGCAAGCCCGAGGCGCTGGATGAGTTCGACCGGCGTCTGATGCAGCTCAAGATCGAGCGGGAAGCGCTTCGGCGCGAGGATGATTCCGCCAGCCGGGATCGGCTGTCCAAGCTCGAGGTCGAGATTGCCGACCTGGAAGAGCGTTCGGATGCACTGACCACGACTTGGCGGGCAGAGAAGGATCGGGTCAACGAGACCCAGAAGCTCAAGGAGCGGCTGGACCAGGCGCGGTCCGAGGTGGAAGGCGCGCAGCGTCGCGGTGATCTCGGTCGTGCGTCCGAACTTATGTATGGCGTGATCCCGGCGCTCGAAAGCGAGATCGCGCTCAAGCAGGATGACACCGGCGACGGCTCCCGGCTGGTCAACGAGGCGGTCAACGAGGAGGCGATCGCCTCGGTGGTCTCTCGTTGGACCGGTGTGCCGATGGAGCGGATGCTCGAGGGCGAGCGGTCCAAGCTGCTGCGCATGGAAGACAAGCTGCGTGGCCGCGTGGTCGGGCAGGAAGAGGCTCTCAAGGCGGTTTCCGATGCGGTGCGCCGGGCGCGGGCGGGGCTGCAGGATCCGAACCGGCCGATCGGCTCGTTCCTGTTCCTGGGACCGACCGGGGTGGGCAAGACCGAGCTCACCAAGGCGCTGGCGGAGTTCCTGTTCGACGACGAGAAGGCGCTGCTGCGTATCGACATGAGTGAGTTCATGGAGAAGCATGCGGTCAGCCGGCTGATCGGGGCACCGCCCGGCTATGTGGGCTACGATGAGGGCGGAGTTCTGACCGAGGCGGTGCGCCGGCGGCCGTATCAGGTGATTCTGTTCGATGAGGTCGAGAAGGCGCACGAGGACATCTTCAACGTTCTGCTGCAGGTGCTCGATGATGGGCGGCTGACCGACGGGCAGGGCCGCACGGTCGATTTCCGCAACACCATCATCGTGCTGACCAGCAACCTGGGTTCGGATCTGCTTGCGAACCAGGCGGATGGCGAGACGACGGCCCTGGTCCAGGCACAGGTGATGCGGGTGGTCCGGGATCATTTCCGGCCCGAGTTCCTGAACCGGCTCGACGAGGTGATTCTGTTCTCCCGGCTGCAGATGGCCGACATGGCCCGGATCGTCGATATCCAGCTGGTGCGGCTGCGCAGCCTGCTGGCCGACCGCAAGCTCAGCCTGGAGCTCGACCAGCTGGCCCATGATTGGCTGGCAAACGAGGGCTACGACCCTGTCTATGGGGCTCGTCCGCTCAAGCGGGTCATCCAGCGGAGCCTGCAGAACCCGCTTGCCAACCTCATTCTGGATGGCACGCTGCATGATGGAGAGGCCATTCGCGTCTCCGCCGGCAGGGATGGCCTGGTCCTGAACGGGATCATGGCGGACGCCGCCGTCTGATCGGGCCGCGGTGGAGGCATTTAGGTGCTTCCACCGCACGGCATGCGTTGTGCGCATGCCCTCATGACGAGCCTTGAAACCAGCGCCTAGCGGACCGCTGGCGACGACCGATCGATTTTCTGGGTTTTAGGGCGAAATAGCGTGTGTCATCGCGTTGACACGAAGCAAAGGTGGTCCTAAAAGCCGCTTCACCGGACGGCAACTGCCTCCCCCGGTTGTTCATTGACAGTAGAATATGATGGAAGGGATATGTTGGCGGTGTCTATTAGTGCATTTTTACTACTTCGGTAGTTTGGGTGTATTGGTATTAGGTTGATGGATTGGGGAAT
>JBPBQO010000136.1:0-32786 GCA_050954785.1 Janthinobacterium lividum
CTAAAGTAAGCGGCTTTTGATGAAAGTATGAGTTCACTTAGCCGCTATTACTCATCACAGCGGTCATCCGGCTTCTACCTTACGAGTGCTCAGCCGATAGTTGTATGGTCATAGGTCACCGGCTGTCTAATTAGAGTCCGTTGGATAGTGCCGGTGACGCTGGGGTTAATCGATGCTGGGTAGAGCGTTGTACGCCTCGCCCCATGAATCAGATGATTAGGCAGGGCATCAGCAGCAAAGCAAACACTGCCTGATCCAACATTGCCCACGGCATCGGGATGCATAGGCTTCACATCAACCATAAGGCGCTGATGTGCAGGAACAGGCGTAGCAGGCTGGCGCTGGCCGGACGGCACGATGTGCGATCAGCCGCTAGGCGCGTCTTCCGTACCTTATGTGGCCTCCCCCCGCCTATGCAGTAGATCCTGGTAGACGGTGCGGCTAGAGAAGCCGCTGAGGATGGAACATGTGTTTGGTCTCCACGGCCCACTTTTGATGTGGACAATGATACTTTCCACTCGATCCCAACTCGCGGCACCGTGGTGGAATTCCTTGAACCGGCATAGCTTTGTCTTGTCGGCAACGACCACCGCGCGAGCAAAGTGCCCTCGCTGTTTAATGTGTTAAAACAAATAGTCTACTATATTAAATCTGGCGGAAAATCTTTCAGACCGGGCCGCCATTTTAATGTATATAGATATTTTTTCTATAACTGTCTATTTAGTTCTGGACTGTAATTGATATCTGCTGACTTGTAGATATCAAGAAAGTTCTTTTGAAACGTTTTGCGCAACTCTATGTAACGATCGGCGTCGAACGTAAAATAATCCATTATATTCCGGTGAGTAAGCGGACCATTTATATCGCTATAATGACAATAGGGAATGCCCATCGTCTGGCACATTTCAGTCGTACGACTGTCATGACTGATACAAGCAGCGGGAACGCCAGCTTGTATTGCGAACATTGCTCCATGAAACCGAGTTCCAACAACAAAATCAAAGCGTCGTAAAAAGTCCATCCATGCGGGGGCGTCGAAAAATGCATATGCATACTGGCGACACCAACGGATAAACTCTTCTTTTGATTTTGTAGGCATCATGTAAGAGCGGCAATTTTCTAGAACGTTCTCTGCCATCTCGTCAAACTGGTTACGAGCGATTTGGACCATGTTGATGCCGTGCTGGACGATGTAAGCACCGCCAGTCAAGGTGACAATGTCGATCAGATCCTGCTCGATATTTGCAAGTGCAGGGACAAATGGAATTCCTGCTGTCACGGCAATGCTGGTTGGTCGTTTAGTGAAACCGGTTTTTACTTTTTGAACGAAATCATTACTCATATTGATGAAATTTGAGGGACAGCCTGTTACAACTCCAGCTCCACCAAAACCTAGTTTGTTCATTTGCTCGGCTGTATAGGCGCCACGGAGACCAAGGTTAGGTTGATCCGACGGGGCGTGCCTGATGATCGTCTCAAGCCACTTTGTTGTTCCTTCGGTTAGCTGAATATCCTGCTTGTCCGAGTTGGCTTGAGCTCCGAGTCCCAGGCCGATGACAGGCAGATTTATTTCATCAAGCCGCTCACCCAGCCGGCCGAGATCGGTATGCTTACCTAAATGATTTGCCATAGGAAAGACCAGAATGTCACCAGCGTTTCGTATCTGTGAAACCGGCGTGCCCCACGGAAGATATGCAGCGTCTGATGCCATGTGACATGCTACGCCGAACGTGATGGCTTGGTTGCCGGTATTAGAGCCGGACTCCTCGAAGACTGTTTTTACGTCCCGCTTATAGTAGTCGGTCCTGTAAGGGTTATTACCCAGAATGACAGCTCGCCTCATCTTAAAACCTTTCTCTACACGTGTGGTGAATAGCGCATCGATGGGCGTTTAAATAGAAAATCCGACGCTTAAGCTAACTGTCGCCGTTGTTAGAGCTACCGACAATAGTAGCGTCGCTTGAGAGCGAACTCAGCTAACTGGTTCTGCGTCGATGTCTTAGGTCATCATACCGTAAAACAAAAACAAAATCGCCTACTTGTGCCTTGCAGATTAGCTGAATCTACGGATCGCCTGCATCGCTTCAGGTACTTTTAGGCTCCAAGGGTTATGAGGCTGCATTCCAACACTCAAATCCGGCTGTCCAAATATAAAGCCATAGTCCAAATCAAGAGACGAAAACAACCGGGCGTGATTTAGAGCAAACCCTGACGTACTTTCTATGCTAATGAGCTTGGTTCTTGGCGCTGCAAATACGGCATTAAACATTGCTGCACCGCCTAGCCCAATGATGGTCCTGGCATTGCTAAATATTCGTACCTGCTCGTCAAACGGTAACAATTCGGGCTCTACAACGGTATAGCCATCTCGGACGAGAGCATCCAGCAGTTGGTCCTCGTTGACCAGCGACCGATACTTTCCGCCGAGTTTGCGTGTGATCGTCCGTCGCGAGACGAAAATCTTTTCTGGATAAGAGGCCTGATCGAGTTGCGCGCTCCGGCTAATGATGTTTTGGTAGATGCCGCGCGCAACCTCGTCCGGAACCAAATCTATCATTGAATATTGATGCAACGCGATATCGGAGCAAAAATAGGTTTTCCATGGGGCTTGGTCGATGAGCTTCTCGGGATTGACCCCCATGAAAAACAGAAGCTTCTTCTGCCACTCGGCCGGAGCATAACAGAGGAACCGTCCCACTTGTCCGCTCGCCACGAATGCATAAGCACTCGGTAGCGCGTTCAGCAGCCACATGCCCCAGTTAGCCGGTTCGATAGGACTGCCAAAGAATATCGGCCCATCAAGCTCGATCACGTTCGCATCTGTCAAACGGCGGAAGCTGACTTTTGTCGTGCTTCCATCGATTTTTATGTCAGGAACGATGTAGTTTTCCGATGGTGTATGGGCAAGGTAATGCGCCAATCGGCCGCCATAATTATCTATTTCCTGGCAATTAAAAACACCATCCCTACTTACAAGGGCATGAAGATGATGAAAACCGAAGACGAACTGATTCTGGTATCGACCAACATGGGTGGAGTGTACCCGGAAATTAGTCTCTTCTTTAAATCCAAAGTTAACCCCATCCGAGGACAGATCCCTCGTCATTGATGGTGGCTCCAACTTCCTAAAGTTCTTGGCCTGAAGTTCCTTTACGTTTGAGGAACTGACTACCTCTAACGGGGAGGGCACCTTTAGAACTTGGTCATCAACCCGAAACATGCAGATTCGACTTCTTTCTTGACACACACTCAACCAAGTTTACCTGCACTTTGCCGAATACGCCATAGATCAAGAGGAAAATCGTTAAGAAATCATTATCAGTGGCGCAACGCACATTCACAAGTAAATAAGCGCCCTCCGACATAGAATGATCAACAAATTCATGAGCTTCTCACCAATAAGATGAGAAAGCGCAAGTCGACATCCAATTGATCACGCCAGCCTAGCTCTGAGCAGATCATGAACATGCACCAGCCCAGCAGGCCGTCCATCCTCAACCACGAACATGCTGGTGATGCGAGACTCGTTCATCCGGGCCAGGACAGTCACCGCCAGGGTGTCGCCGCCGACCGCCTGGGGGGTGGCGCCCATCACCTCGACGATCGGGCGGTCGGTGAAGCTGTCGCGGAAGGCGCGGCGGACGTCGCCGTCGGTCAGCACGCCGACCAGATACCCCTCCAGATCCACCACGCCAACGATGCCGAAGCGTTTCGAGCTCATTTCGACGATCCCGTCGGACAGGCGGGCGGAGATCGCCACCAGCGGCATGTCGGCGCCCTCGTGCATCAGGCGGCGCACCTGCATCAGGCGCTGTCCGAGCTTGCCGCCCGGGTGATAGCGGTTGAAGTCGGTCGCGGTGAAGCCGCGTCGCTCCAGCAGCAGGATCGCCAGCGCATCGCCGGCGGCGAGCTGCATCGTGGTCGAGGTGGTCGGCGCCAGGCCGTTCGGGCAGGCCTCCTCGGACGCCGGCAGGAACAGCCCGATATCGGCCGCACGCCCCAGCGCGCTGTCGGGCCGGGAGGTCATCGCCACCAGCGGCACCCCGAAGCGGCGGGTGTATTCCACAATGTCGGCAAGCTCGGAAGTCTCGCCGGACCAGGAGATCGCCAGCACCACATCGGTGTCGCGCAACACGCCGAGATCGCCGTGGCTGGCCTCGACCGGATGCACGTAGTGGCTGGGCGTGCCGGTCGAGGACAAGGTGGCGGCGATCTTGCGGCCCACATGGCCGGACTTGCCCATTCCGGTGACGATCACGTTGCCGGTCGCGCGCTCGATGATCTCGGCCGCACCGGCGAAGGCTTCGGCAAGGCCGCCGGACAGCGCCTGATGAACAGACGCCAGCCCGCGCTGCTCGATCTCCAAGGTGCGGGCAACACTGGCGGACGCGGCGGCGATCGCGCTCGTGGCCGGCGGCGTCGCGGCGGCGGGATCGCCGGGCCGGCCGGCCATGGGAATACCGGACAGAACCGACATCATGGTGCCGCCGTCGCGTGCACTGCCAGCGGCAGGCCGGACCGGTCGAGGATGGAGCGTGCGCGCGCCAGGTCCGCCGGGGTGTCGACGCCCAGCGGCACGTCGTCCACCAGCACGGCGTCGATCCGCATGCCGGCTTCCAGGGCGCGCAACTGTTCGAGCTTCTCGCGCAGTTCGAGCACCGAGGGGGGGAGCGAGACGAAACGCTCGAATGCGGCGCGGCGCCAGGCGTAGAGGCCGATATGGTGATAGAGCGGGCCGTCGCCCCACGGGGCCTGGGCTCGCGTGAAATAGAGGGCGCGGAACCGGTCCGGGCCGATCGGCGTGCCGACCATCTTCACGACGCTCGGGGCGGCCTGTTCGTGCGGATCGGTGATCAGCGCGACCGGCGTGGCCAGCATCACCTCCGGATGGTCCAGCAGGGCGGCGGTCACGCGGCTGACATGCGGCGCCACCGTGGGCAGGTCGCCCTGGAGGTTGATCACCACGTCATGCAGGCGGTCCGGGTCGGCAAGGGACAGGGCCTCGGCGATCCGGTCGGTGCCGGACGGATGGTCGGGCCGGGTCAGGATGGCACGGCCGCCGGCAGCGGCAATCGCCTCGGCGGTGCTGGGATGATCGACCGCGACAATGACCGGGCCAAGATCGGTTTCCATCGCGCGACGCCAGACATGGACGATCATCGCCTCCCCGCCGATCAGGGCCAGCGGCTTGTTCGGCAGCCGGGTCGAGCCCAGCCGGGCCGGGATGACGATGATCGGGTTCATGCGCGGTCCAGGGTCCCGGCGGACTTGGTCACGCGGTCGTAGCGCATGAGGTTGCGGATCAGGGCCTCGAAATCACGCAGCGCGATCATGTTGGGGCCGTCGGACGGGGCGTTGTCGGGGTCGGGATGGGTCTCGATGAACAGGCCGGCCACGCCGACCGCGACGGCGGCGCGCGCCAGCACGGACACGAACTCGCGCTGTCCGCCGGAGCTGGTGCCCTGGCCGCCGGGCTGCTGCACCGAATGGGTGGCGTCGAAAATCACCGGCACGCCGAAGCCGGCCATGATCGGCAGGGACCGGAAGTCGGACACCAGGGTGTTGTAGCCGAACGAGGCGCCGCGCTCGGTCGCCATGACGTTCCGATTGCCGGCGTCGGTGACCTTGGCGATCACGTTGCGCATGTCCCACGGAGCCAGGAACTGGCCCTTCTTGATGTTGACCACCCTCCCCGTCTCGGCGGCGGCGATCAGCAGGTCGGTCTGCCGGCACAGGAAGGCCGGGATCTGCAGGATGTCGACCACCTCGCCGACGATGGCGCAATGCTCGCGTTCGTGCACGTCGGTCAGCAGCGGGACCTGCAGCTCGGCGCCGATGTCGGCGAAAATCTGCACGGCCGCCGCCAGCCCGACACCGCGGGTGCCGGAACCGCTGGTGCGATTCGCCTTGTCGTAGGAGCTCTTGAACACGAAGCCGATCCCGAGCCGGCTGGTGATCTCCTTGAGTGCATGGGCGCACTCGAAGGCGTGGTCCCTGCTCTCGATCTGGCAGGGACCGGCGATGAGCGACAACGGCAGCGCGTTGCCGAACACCACGTTGCCGACGGTGACAGTCGGGTTTGCTGCGCTCTTGGTCATGGTCTGGCCTCCTCGTTGCCGGTTACGACAACCGCAGGCCGGGGACTATATCCGGATACGAGCGCCGGAGACATGCCCGGATTCCGTCCAGGTGCCCTCGCCGCTCAGGAAACGCTGCGGGGTGACGCGGCGGGGCGCCACGACCGCGCGCAAGGCCGGGGCCTCGCGGGAGGCCACAACGCGATGGATCAGGCCCGGTCCGACGATGGCGACGTCCTGCGCGTCGAGCTCGATGCTCTCGATCGACAGGCCGGCCTCGGACGCGAAATGGCTGAGCTCGTCGGCACCGCCCAGGGTCCAGCGGGAGCGTCCGCTCGGGCCGAACTCGGGGAGCTCGTGGCTGTTGCGGAGGATGTCGATCCGGATCGGCGCGGTGGGATTGCCGACATAGACCGCCATGCACTCGCCCGGCGACGGCAGGTCGCCGAGTGCCGAGATCTGGGCGAACCGGTTGTCGCCGCCCAGGCTGTCCAGGCGATAGGCCACCGGATGGTCGTCGAACGCGGCGCGCAGCAGACGCACGACCGGCTCGCGGAACAGCAGCCCGGCCACGCTGGTGAGGGCGGTCTTGAGCCTGCCGTCGCCTTCGCCATCCAGGAAGCGCGGCGCGGTGGCGAACCTGATGTTGGCGACGTCCTTGCCGTTGACGCCGGCGGGGGACAAAGCGTTGTGCAGCACGACGTGGCCGTTGAGGATCAGCTCCTGCATGACGGATTGCAGCTCGGCCGCGCAGGCACCGACGGCGATCCGGCCGGCAAGCAACTGCGGCGCATCGGTGCGGTCGGTCCAGAGGCCGCCGAGAACGGAACGATTGCGGCCTGAGCCGGCAAAACCGGTCAGGACCGCGTTGACCAGATCCAGGTAGGCGGCGGTGGCGACCGGAACCGGCAACAGCAGATCGACGTCCTGCGGCTTGACGGTGATGAAGGAGAGATAGCCGGGATCGATCGGACGGTTGAAGCGGATGTCGAAACCGCAGCGGCCGTCACCGAACCCGACAGTCTCGAGATCGGGCCTGTGCACATCGGCAAAGCTCTCGCCGATCAGATCGTGATGCAGAAACGCCCTGATCAAGGGAGGCGATGTGTAATCCGCCGCATAGAGCCAGCCGATAGCACCTTCGCCATCGAGCCGGTCGATTGCGCCTTTAATCATCACGGCGGTCATTCCGACTCCTGTAAATAATATGCTCGAACTAATGTTATATCAGGCGACATAATATCGCACGTTAATACTTTATTTTTTGTCGGATCAACCAAGAACCGTATCGTAAAGAACCAGATGCGCATTCAAAACGTCTGTCGCGGATGGAGGTGGACGCACCCCGGCTGCCAGCGCATCCAGCCGCTCGGGGTAGTTCGCAAGTTCGGCGAGAATTTCCGCAAGACTCGCCGGACGGCTCACTTCGAAATGCAGGCCGTTGACGCCGTCCGTCACTTTTTCCGCCATGCCGCCGATGTTGGAGCAGATCACCGGCTTGCCGTTGGTGAACGCCTCCTGGATCACGACGGGAGAATTTTCCCACCAGGTGGATGGCAGGATCATCGCATCGATCCGCTGCATCAAGGCGTTGACCTGCGCATTGTCGTAGGCGCCATGGAACACGACGTTTTCGCCGGCTTCCTCGAGCGCCTCGGTCACCACCTTCTGGAATTCGAGCGGCTGGCTGGAATAATCGCCGTAGATTTCGATGACCGCGTTGTCGATGCCCATCGTGGTCAGGCGTTTGGCGGCATCCATCAGGACGGTGATGCCTTTCAGCGGCGACATCTGGCCGAAGAAACCGAACCGGAGCGTCCGCTGCCTCGCGGGGGGAAGGCTTGTCGTCCGTGGCCGGCGCAACTGCTTCGCCTGGGAAACGGCGACAGGCCCGATCGGCGTCGGCACGGGCTGGCCTCCATTACGCTCCGGCGGCATGTTCTCCAGCACCGCCAGCTTTGCGGCGGGAAGACCCCAGCTCACGAAACGCTCGGCCAGGAAATGGCTCGGCGAAATGAACAGGTCGACGTCATCCATGAACATCTGCAGGTAGCGCTTGCGCAGAAAGAAATCCCGCTCGCCATATTGCGGAAAGCAGGCGGCGCAGTCGGAGTAGGACTCCTTCTCGCAGCGACGGAAGGTTTTCGTTTTCATCATCTGGCCGTGATGGTTACAGATGGCCAGGTACTCGTGCAGGCTGAGCACGATTTTCGCACTCGGCCAGCCGCGCCTGATCGCGCCGAACATCTCGACGCCAAAGCGCACGAAGTGATGGGTGTGCACGATTTCGGGCTGGAGTTCGGCCACCAGTTCCTCGATCACCTTGGGAAACTGCGGATCGGGATTGGCGAACTTGAAATAATCGAACGGCGCGTTCGGGTGATAGACGTAGTCGTCGGGGCCGTAGGGCTGGGTCAGCGTGGCACCGAGCCGGGCCTCGCTTTTCGGACTGGAGCAGCCGAGCAGCCAGGCCTTGGCCCCGCGCGCCTTCAGTTCGCGGAACAGGGTGGCGGCGGAGATCTCGGCACCGCCGCGGGTCAACCTCGGATGCGAATGGGTCATCACCAGGACGCTCGGAAGCGCACGGTCCGTCATGGCCGATTGCGACATCAGGAGGGTCTCGGCGGTGCTGCCCGCGATGGTCGGCAGGTCGTTCATGCGGGTACGCCGACGGTTGGGCTCATCCAGCGCTTCTGGAAACGCCATGCATTGTAGAGGGTGAGGTTGAGGCGCCACGCATTGCCCTGGCCGCCCTGCGACTGGCGTTCGAGATGATAGAGGCGCGCCCGGCGATCGACCACGCAGATCCGGCCGCGATCCTGCGCCTTGCGGCACAGATCGACATCCTCGAAATCGCCGATGACATAACCCTCGTCGAAACCGCCGACCTCGCGCGCAAGCTGTCGCGGCATCAGCAGGCAGGCGCCGGTCACCGCCTCGACCTCCCGCACGCTGTCGTCCGGGCTCGGGAACCGGCCCTTCCTCGGGTGCAGGCTGAAGCTCCAGCCCGCGAACTCGGGAAGAATCTCGTAGGAGCAGCCCTCGTGCTGGATCGTTTCGTCCTCGAACACCAGCAGCGCGCCGACCACGCCGACATCCGGGTGCGCCATCGCGGTCTGGACCATGCTGTCGAGCCAGTCCGGCGTTTTCGGGAACACGTCGGAGTTCAGGAAACACACGAACTCCCCACGCGCAGCCTGCAGGCCGATATTGTTGGCGGGCGCATAGCCCACGTTGGCGGTGAGCGCCAGCAGGCGGAACGGCAGGCGAAAGCGCGCCAGGCACGAGGTCGCCAGCGCTTCCGCCGCACGCAGGATGGTCGGATCGTCGAGGACGTAGATGATCTCGTATCCGGCGCCGAGCGTGCGGGAGAAGAACGCCAGTTGCAGTTCCATGAAGTCGATGCGGCCATAGAGCGGCACGATGATGGAACAGCGAGGAGCCTCGACCAGCGGGCCGAAGGTCATTTCCCTGAAGCCGACCTTCTCGGTCATCCGGAAGTCGTTCATCGCGGCGACCGCCGGGCCGAGAACATTGTCGTAGGCAACGGCCAGCTCGTCGTATCGCAGTTCGAGATTGCTCAGGGTTTCCTTGATCGTATCGAGACCCGGGCTGCGTACCTGCGGGATCCGCTTGAAGGCGACGTCGCCGGACGCGGTCTGCACTTCGAAATAGACGGTCTCGCCGGGAACGCAGACATCGGCCACGAAAGCCAGGAAGCCGCATTGATCGACCAGCCCACCGAATTTAATGGAAAAGCCTTCACGAACATCCGGGCGCGGAATCGCCAGCCAATGAAGCGGATCGAGCAGGCGCGACGAGGCGCCGCACCGAACGCGTATGCTGGTGACGGTCTTGAACGGATCGATGAACCAGCCTCGAAGCAGCAGGCCGCCCGGCGGACAGAAACTGGCCGAATCGAGTTCCAGAAAGACCGGCGGCTGAAGTGCGTCGAGCGTATCCTGACCGGTATAGGCCGGTCGGTTCAGCAGGCGAAGCAGATAGGCGCGTCGGGTCGATCGGGGAGCGCCGGCAATCAGGCTCTTGGTGCGGCCGATCGCATCGACCTCGGACGGATATTCCAGCGGCTCGGACGGTGTCAGCCGGAACCGTCGTCCATCCTGGGTCAGGATCAGGTCCTGCATGCCATCGCTGCGTTCGGCCGAGCCCCGAACAAAAATTACCACACCGAAACCGATTTTTCGAACATCGGCTCTCGGGAAAACGCAAACTGTCGCGTCTCCCGAGACAGTGGCATCGCCGAATTCCAGCGAGCACTGTGGCGACACGTCCTGATCGTCCCAGCCAAGATCGATCCATCCGCCGGCAATCCAGCCATCCAGACTCGGCACGTAGGACAGGAAGTCGATACAACCCTGACTCGATTGGACCATGGGAGGCATGACGGACATTGCCGGTATTAATCCTCAAGAGGCCAGTCGCAAGCTCATACTCCGGACTGGCACTCTAGGGAACAGCAAAGCTCGCCGCAGAAGAGTTTGCCTGCGATCGCTGCGCAACCGTTGCGCTGTTCGATGCCGTTCCGGAAAGGCTGCGGTACAACGACATATGCTCGGCGAGCGGGTCGTGGTCACGCTGTCGGCGGCCAACGCCGCGACCGAGCTCCTCGACAAGTTGTGGCTGTGCGGCCAGGTTTTTGAGAACATTCACGAGCGAGCGGGCGCTTCCGACCTGAAAATGCATTCCGTCCACGCCCGGCATGACCTTCTCCGCCATGCCACCGACATTCGAACACACGACCGGGCGTCCGTTCCGGAACGCTTCCTGGATGACGACGGGTGAGTTCTCCCACCAGATCGATGGAACGAGAACGACGTCCACCTCGGCCATGAGGTCATCGACATCGGTATTGCTGTAGGCACCATGAAAGGCGACGTTGCTGCCGATTTTCTCGATGCTGCTCAGGAACTCGGCCTGGAATGCCTGCGGCTGGTTGGTATGATCGCCGAAAATCGAAAAGCTGATGCCGGGCACGTGCTCCTGGTCCAGGATAGCCGCGGCGTCGAGCAGAACCTGGATCCCCTTCAGCAGCGATATCTGCCCGAAAAAGCCGACGCGTAGCTCGGTCGAGGATGAGGCAGGAACCGATGCGCGGGACGATCGCGACGATGTCGGGATATTCTCGATGACGCTGATTCGGTCTTGGGATATTCCCCACTCGACATACCGCTGCGCCAGAAAATGGCTGGGCGCTATGAAGTGGTCCACGTGGTTCAGGAAATGCCTTATATAAGCTTCCCGGATGAAGAAATCCGAAGGCTGCATTTCAGGAAAACAGCGGCTGCATTCGACGTATCCGGACCTGCGACACAGCTTGCTCTGCTGGCGCGTCACCATCTGCCCCTGCTGGTGACAGATGGCCAGGAACTCGTGCAGCGTCAGGATGATGCGGGAGTCCGGCAGGATTTCCCTGACGTAGGCGAACGCCTCCATCCCGAAATTGATATAGTGATGGAAATGAACGACATCCGGACGAAGGTTTTTCAGGAGCGCCCGAAAATCGCGGGCGAATGCCATATCCCGGTTGGCGAACTTGAACCATTCGAAGTCACCGACCGTATACAGAAACTCGTCGCGCTGGAACGGCTGGGTGATCGACTGACCGGCGCGGGCGAACGACGTGGTCCGGCTGCATCCGCAATACCATGATTTGATATTTCGGCACTCGCGCAACTGCTCGAACAACGAATATGATGCAACCTCGGATCCGCCATTCTGGATTTGCGGATGACTGTGCGATGCGATCAGCACCCGCAGGTTCGCGGGCTCATCGTTCTCCATCGGGATGGATGACACGGTGCGTCCTCAGCCGAACGCGACGTCGTGCAAGGATTGACTGGCAAGTAGCGGCGCGATTGCGGCGATCGCAATCCGTTCGCGCGATCCATCGGCCTCCGACGCCAGACGTGCGCCCCATCGCCGTTGATGGAGCCAGGCATTGTAGAGTGTTACGTTCATTCGCCAGGGCTCGGTCGCCGAAGCCTGCGACTTCCGTTCGAGATGATAGAGAATGACTCCGTGATCCACCGCGCACGCCGCCCCGAACTCTCGCGCTCGGAGACACAGGTCGGAATCCTCGAAATCTCCGATAATGTAGCTTTCATCGAAGCCGTCCAGATCGAGCGCCAGTTGCCGCGGCATCACCATGCAGGCACCGGTAATTGCCGGGTGCAATCCCAGTGTCTTGCTGCTGGTGGGACGGCTGCCCTTGCCGGGATGCATCGGGAACAACCAGTGGCTGAACTCCGGAAGTTGTTCGTAACGCATTCCCTGATGCTGGATGGTGCCGTCCTCGAACAGCAGCAACGGCCCGACGATGCCGACCAGAGGATGCCGGGCGAAATCGGCAAGAAGCATGTCGATCCAATCCGCCTCGAGCGCGAAAACGTCCGAGTTCAGGAAGCAGACATGGCTTCCCGTCGCGACGCTCAGGCCAGCGTTACAGGCGGGAGCAAAACCGACATTGTCCTCCAGCAGAAGAAGACGCAAAGGTAATCCGAACCGTCGATACAGGGAATCCGCCAGGTAGCAGGCGGCGTCCGCGCCGTCCGGGTCGTCGATCACGTAGATCAGTTCGTGTCGATCGGCAAAATGCCCGCGTGCCATCAACGCGACCTGCACCTCCATGTAATCGATCCTGCCATAGATGGGAACTATGACGGAACAGACCGGTGCGGCTGGCGGCGTACCGAAGCAAATCTCCCGGTAGGTTCGCGATGCGTCCAGCCGTTCATGATTGAGTGTCATCAAGGCCGGGCCGATCGAGTCGAATGTTCTTTCGACCTCATCATAGCGCGGCGAAAGGTTTGCCAACACATTCCTGATCGCATGCAGGCCCTTCAGACGGGATGGCTTCACCCGGATGAAACCGGTGTCGCCGCTGACGGCCTCGATCTCGATATAGACGTCGCTACCCGGGTCGATGCAGTCGGTGACATGAAGCACGAAGCCGCAATTCGCGTTACGACTCCGGAGCGACTGGCCATATTCGGCAACGACGTCGGGTCGTCTGACCTTGACGGCGTCTTTGACATGAAGTTCCGTCGAAAGGTCGCCGCTACGCAGGCGGACGCTGCGTATGCCGAGCGACCCCGTCATCAGCCAGCCATTCAGCAACACGTCCGACGACCCGCAACCGATCGACTCATCGATCCTGAAGGCGAACTGGCTGCTGAAGCGATCGAGAGTATCGTGGCCATCGAAAGCCGTTCTTTTGAGGACGGCCTGGAAACGGTCGGCGAGCTCACCCGGCCGTTTCGGCTGCTGCCGGCTCACGATGTCGATCAGATCCCGATCTTGGGACTGCGCGACGTCGTATGTCGGCCGCATAACGATCCGGTCGTCCAAGTAATCGAACTCTATCGAGATCAGCGCGCCGAGCGTTCTGCGCGAAGCGGGCAGACTAAGGGCAAGGCCGCGTCCGCGATCACCCAGGTCGGGCCGCCTGGTCTCGATCGCCAGGCCTTCACCCTGAAGCACGCCATTCTCAAAATAGAAACTCAGATGGTGCTGGCCGGACAAGCCGCCAAAAACGTCTGGACCAGATAGAAACGGCGCCCAACCGCAGACAAGCCAGCTTCCCGTGCTCTCCGCATAACCATAAATATCGATACAGCCGGTCGCAGTCAGTCTTTCGCCGACATCCATCATGCCCTCCGGGCGATACACTCCCTGCAAGTCGAGCGTCGGGGATCAATCGTTAATATAGCGAAAAAGAGACTGTTACGGCAAGTCTCAATAAAAGTTCCGATCAAGTGTCCGTCAGGCGGCGTTTCCATAGCCATTGGGATTTGCCTGACGCCAGGCAAGCGCGGTTGCCACGATGTCGTCCAAAGCCGTGTAGCGGGGCGTCCATCCGGTTTCGGAGCGAATGCGATCCGATCCGGCGACGAGCACGGCCGGATCGCCGGGGCGACGCGGCATCATGCGCATCGGAACCGGGCGGCCGCTCACCCGCTCCACGCTCTGGATGACCTCCAGGACGGAGTGACCGGTTCCGCTGCCGAGATTGTAGGTGACGCTCCCGGTCTCGATCCGGGCCAGCGCCGCCAGATGGGCCTGGGCAAGGTCGGACACATGGACGTAATCGCGGATGCAGGTGCCGTCCGGCGTAGGGTAATCGTCGCCGAACACCAGGATCTCGGGCCGCAGGCCGAGTGCCGCCTCGATGATCAGCGGGATCAGGTGCGTCTCGGGCCGGTGATCCTCGCCCGATCGTCCAGCCGGGTCGGCGCCGGCGGCATTGAAGTAGCGAAGGCAGGCGTAACGCAGCCCATGGATGCGGTCGGCCCAGTAGAGAGCACGCTCTATCATGAGCTTGCTCTCGCCGTAGGGCGATCCCGGGTCGATCCGGGTCGTTTCGGTAATCGGCATCGTCTCCGGATTGCCGAACAGCGCCGCGGTGGAGGAGAGGATGAACCGGCCGACACCGTGGCGAACGCACGCGTCGATCAGACGAATACCCAGCCCGGCGTTCTCGGTCATGTAGTGGAACGGCCGCTGCATGCTCTCGCCGACCAGCGACAGGGCAGCGAAATGGAGCACTCCGTCCCAATGCCCATCGCCCAGGACGGCATCGAGTGCCGCCTCGTCGGCAAGTTCGGCCTCGACGAGACGCACGGTCGCCGGCAAGGACTCGCGATGACCCTGGCGCAGGTTGTCATAGACGACGACCTCGTCGCCCCGGTCGCTCAACGCCCAAACGATATGGCTGCCGACATAGCCGGCACCACCAGTCACCAGAAATCTCAAGGCCTGTATCGTCCTCTCGGCGTTGAAAGCGAGCAGTCGCTCGAACCGGGCAAAGTATGGATTAACCATGCCGGGAGGTCGAGTATCGTTTCTCGGCAAAGTACTGGCTGGTGCTGGCGAAGTTCGACATCGTGGCCTGGGTTTGTACGAGATGTCGGATTTCGGTCGCACCGCAATCGCCTAATGCGATCGGATTCTTTGCCGAAACGAAGCCGTTTGCAGAGTTGCCTGCTCGCCGGGACGCCATTTCGGCCGCAATGGAACCATCCGACATCGTCATGCTTCCCGATCCTGACACGATGCGGGTGACACCAGCACCTGCGGTCGTTACGGCGTTACTGGCGACAGGAGCGACGGCTCGACCCGGAATGGTTGCATGGACCACCCTGGCATCGATCTATGTTCTGCCCGCTCTTTGCGGTTTCAAAACGCTCTGCGCGGCCACGCTGATCGGATTCAAGCTGACATCGATCAGCCGTTTCCTGCGGCTGGATGAGCCAGGTTGCCCACCAGCCGCAGGAGGAACGATGCCTACCAGCGGGTCCAGATCAGCCGATCGTTATCGTATACGAACGTAATCGGCGTTGTTGCAGTGATACTGGAAGGTGCTCCCAGAATCGTGGCTACTCCACCTGTGGTTGCGGTGCCACCGGAGACGGTGAAGCTGGTTACCGTGCATTCCGATGCAATGTGGAATGTCTGCTTGTTGCGCGGGTTGGCAGGCATGATTTCGGATAGCCATGCAAGTGTGCCGTTGCAGACCAGGATCGATCCGCTGGTGTTGTCCACGGCGGTGATGGTGCCGCCACTTGCCGCGGCGACAGGCTGCGGCGAACCGTCCACGATTCCGCCGGTCGTCACGATGCCGCCCTTGCAGAGCGCGTTCAGCGTGCCGAGGCCCGAGGTCCCGGCAGCACCGCCGCTGACATAGGTGCGGCAATCGAAATCGTTCAGCCCGGACAGAGTACCGTTCGACGAGGCGGCGCTGTGCCAGTCGATCGTGCCGATGGTTCCGTTACCGACGCCCGGTATCGCGATGCCCGGCATGCCGAGTTCGAAGCCGGCGCCGAAGAACTGCGACAGCGAGCCATGGACGACGGTGTCCTGCCCCGCCTCCGCATAAAGCAGTTCGTCGCTCGTCGTCATGTGCAGGAATTGCGGGTGGAAGCGGGCGTCGGTGCCGCTATACGCGTCGCGGAAGCAGATCGTGGCGGCGTAGCAGATGCCACCCTGCACCACGACGTTGGGACCCTGGGCCAGAAAGCCGAGATCGGTGCCCGATATGCTGACGTTGCTCACCAGGCTGGGCTGCGGATCGTAGGTGGTGGTGCCGTTCGCGCCCTGGTTCAGAAGCACGCCATAGGCGTTGTAGCCGGTACCCTGCGCGCCGGCTGCCGGCGCGACGATGGTGTCGCCACTGACGTTGACCCAGTCCACGCCGTCGAGCCACATCGCATGCCAGTCGTGGCCGGTCGGATGATTGATCGTGTAATAGAAGCTGCCGGACGAGAACACCGTGCCGATGTTCTGCACATGCACGAGTTCCTGGCCGCTGCCGCCGGACGCTGCATGGATCGAAAGCGATCCCGCCGACCCGTTCACCGCCGACAGCCAGGTGATGCCGGTCTGGCCGGTGATCCAGTACGGCCGCTCCAGGAACACGCCCTGGATGCCCCAGCCGCTGATATCGAAGAACCTGGCGCCGCCGATCGAGCCGCAATCCTGGCAGACGATTTCCGAATGGCCGGTCCCGCCGACGGGCGCGTCGCTGACCATCTGGAACCCGATCGTGCGGGCCTCGCGCGGATCGACCACCTCGACGCGGTTCATGAACAGGAAGTCGGGGTCGGTGTAGCGCAACCCGACAGCCCAGGCCTGGGTATCCGCAGCCCAGCCGCCACGGTTGGTGATGACGACGTCCTCGATCACCTGGGTCGGGGAAGCATTCGCATTGATCAGCGGGATCGCCTTGATGTTCAGGGCAATTCCGGGATTGGTCGCGCCGGCGAAGGCCGTCGCGAACTTGATGCCCTTGACGTAGACCGCTTGTCCCAGAAACGTCCCGCTCCGGGCAACATCGTTGCCGCCGATATTGCCGGTGGTGGCGTTGGACGGATTGGGTGAGAAATTGATGTCCAGCCCGTCGCCGGAACTGGTCCAGACCAGCTCGGTGTTCGAGGTTCCCTCGCCGACGATGGCGAAGCTGGAATTGGCCAGCATGTTGGCGGTCAGGGTGCCGCTGAGGATGCAGGCGCCGGACGGAATGAGGATCTTCGCAGCACCGTTCCGGTTGGGCCCGACGCCGACGACGGCGCTGAACTGGGCGGCGACCCCTCCGGCCGGAACCTGTCCGGTCGCCACCGCGATCGCCGCGCGGAATGCCGCCGTGTCGTCGGTGGTGCCGTCGCATCTGGCGCCGTAGTCGCGCACGTTCAGGCTGTCGGAAAAGCGCGCGGACAATGTGCGCGATGCAATGGCAAGCGCCGGCAACGGTGTCGCCGCGCCGACCTGCGATGCCGGAAGAGCCGCCGCCGCCTGGGCGGCCAGGTTTGCCAGCGTGGGGCCGGTCACGCTGCCGACCGTGGCCGCGCCATTGATGCTGCGGATGCTCAGGTCACGGGCCGTGGCATCGCCCGCACGACTGAAAATGGGCTGTGCATGAGCCGTTGAAACGATCGTAATGAAGGCGAGCGCGAGGGGGAGGCGCGTCATGGGATCTCCGACTATGGCCTCCGGGGGAGCCGGTGCCGAGCTGGATGCTACGACGGTTCAATACGATGCCGGAAAGAAAGCGTTCGCCGGCGTTTTCACAAAAGCCCGATCAGCCCAGGCGCAACCCGTAACGGATGAAGCCGCCGGCGCCGTCGCCCAGCCGCGTGATGTCGGGTCGGTCGCCGAGGTATCGTGCCGTTTCGGCCCTGCCGTTGAAGGCGAGCACGACCGGCCGGCTGAGCGGACGAAACCGCCAGATCGGCTCGGCGACCGGCGATATCTGCTTTGCCTGCATTACATAGCGGACGATCACGTCGCGGTTCAGGTCGGGCGCCTGCAGCACCACGTGCGAGCCGCCGGTGCCGGGGAACGCGCCACCGCCATCGGCACGGTAGTTGTTGGTCACCACCAGGAAGCTCTCGCCGGCGGTAATCGGCCTGCCCTGGTAGCGGACATCATGCACCCGGTGCGCATCCGGCTGGATCACGTGGCCCTCGCCGTCGTAGCGCTCGGGCTGCGACAGGTCGATCTCGTAGGTCAGGCCGGCGATGGTATCGAACAGGTAGCTCGGCGCGTGGGAGGAGGTGAGTTCCTGCGGCGTGTCGATGGCCGGATCGATCCGGTTGAAGATCGCGCAGGATCGCTCCAGCCATTCATGCAACTCGTCGCCATCGACCTTCACAATGCAGACCGTGTTGGCGAACATGTAGAGATTGGCGATATCCTTCATGTCGAGCGGCCCGGCCGGGATGTCGACGAAAGAATCCGGCCCGGCACCGCCGGCCTTGAAAGGCGACGCCGCCGACAGCAGCGGCAGATGCGCATTCGGCGTTCCCGCCAGGAGCGGCTGCGCGTACCAGAGCTGTGCCGCACTCACCAGAGACAGGGCCGCGTCGTTGCCGATCATCGAGAAATAGGTGTTGATCGGCACCGTCGTGCTGCCGACCGGCTGCTCCATCCAGCGCAGGGTTGCGCCATGCTCGGGCGCGGCGGCGGCCAGAATTGCAGCGTCGTCCGGTACCAGGGCAAGCGCCTGGCGGCCCTCGCGGCGATAGATCGGACGTGCCTCGACCTGGAAATCGTCCACCGTCCAGCGTACCGGCCCGGACCCATCCTGGTGACGGGCGAGCACCAGGTCGATCACCCCGAGATGGCTGCCCCAGAAACCGGGCATCACGGCCGGAATGCCGCCCAGGGTGCCGCGGACAGTATCGACGCCGTCCAGATGCTCATAATCGGGTCCGGGAAATACGCGATGGGCGTGGCCGGTGAAAATCACGTCGATGCCCGGCACGGATGCGAGATGCAGCGCCGCATTCTCCTCGCCCTCGCGTCGCGCGGCGCCGGAAATACCGGAATGGCACAGCGCCACGACAAGGTCGCACCGTGCCCGCAGCCCCGGGACGACGCGTGCCGCCGCCTCGACGATGTCGAGCGCGGTGACATGGCCCTCGAGCCGGGCCTTGTCCCACACCATGATCTGCGGCGTGACCACGCCGAATACGCCGATGCGCAGCCGATGCACGGCACCGTCCTCGTCCACCACATCCCGCACCAGCACGATCGACGGAGCGATGAACGGTTTGCCGTCCAGCGTCTCGAGGTTGGCGCAGACGAACGGGAACTTCGCCGACTCCAAAGCCAGCTTGAGGAAATCCAGCCCGTAGTTGAACTCGTGGTTTCCGAAGGTGGCGGCGTCGTAGCCGAGCAGGTTCATCGCCCGGAACATCGGATGGCCGCCAGCCCGGGTCAGGTGACCGGGGAGCGCCATGTAGTCGCCGAGCGGGTTGCCCTGGATAATGTCGCCATTGTCGAAAAGCACTGTATTCTTGGCCTGGCCGCGTGCCTGCCGGACCAGTGTCGAGACCTTGGCCAACCCGACCGTGTTGTCCTGGCGATCCTGGTAATAGTCGTAGTCATAGACGAACATGTGCAGGTCGGAGGTTTCGAGCAGCCGAAGCTTCACCCGGGCGGTCGTGGCTGTGGACACGGTTCTGCCCGCTGCCGCTTCGGCCTTCCCTGCCAATGAGGTCGCCGCCAATCCACCCGCGCCACCAATCAACACGCGCCTCGTTACTTCCCGCATCACCTGCCCCCTTCGCTCATCGTTGATTCAGGCGCACGTCGCAAGCAAAACGGCCGGTCGGGCAGTCGATCCATGGTCAGATCGCGGCCTCGGCGAAGATCCGGGTAACGTCGCCGGCCCAGTCGCCGCGATACCGCTCGAGCCAATGCTCCGCCTGGTTCGGAGCGCCCTGCACGATCGGCAGCAGCGGCGACAGGTGGCGGCGCTCGTCCTGCCCGCTCGGGTCCATGATGCCGCGCGACGCCAGCCCGCCCGAGGCGATCGCCACCATGTGTGCGGCGAGATCGCATACGGTGCCGCCAGCCCAGGGTGCGTGCAGGCCCTGGACGGGAATCTGCGCGCGCATGGCGATGTAGGCCTCCCAAGGCTGCTCGCGCACCAGCGCATCGGCGGCGGCCAGGGCCGCGTCGTCGTACAGCAGCCCGACCCAGAGCGCCGACTGCGCCACCATCATCGGAATGCTGCCGGCATCGGCGCCGCGCATCTCCAGGAACCGCTTGATGCGGACATCGGTGAAGGCCGTAGTGAGGTGATCGTCGAAATCGCCGAGCGTCGGCCGGAAGCCCTCGAGCCCCGGCTGCCGTCCCGCCATCCAGGCGCGAAACGAACCGCCGGCGACATCGATCAGCCGATTGTCGCGGCTGACGAAGTACATCGGCACGTCCAGCACCCAATCGACGTAGCGGCCGAAGCCGAAGCCCTCGTCGAAGAACAGCCTGGGCATTCCGCTGCGCGCATTGTCTGTGTCGGTCCAGACCTCGGCCCGGGTGGAGAGCAGACCATTCGGCCGGCCTTCCTTGAACGGCGAGTTCGCGAACAGGGCGGTGGCCACCGGCTGCAGCGCCAGCGACACACGCAGCTTGCGCGCCATGTCGGCTTCCGACGCATAGTCCAGGTTCACCTGCACGGTGCAGGTGCGCAGCATCATGTCGAGGCCGCGCGTGCCCACCAACGGCATGTAGCGGCGCATGATGGCATAGCGGCTCTTGGGCATGAACGGCATCTGCTCGCGCGTCGCGGTCGGGTGGAAGCCGAGCGGTGCGAAGCCGAGCCCGAGCCTGTCGGCATGCGGGCGAAGTGCCAGGGCATGGTCGCGCAGCTCCGCCTCGGTCTCGTGCAGGCTGGCGAGTGGCGCACCGGATAGCTCGAACTGGCCCGCCGGCTCGAGCGAAATCGAACCGCCCGCATGCGCGCCCAGGCCCTTCAGCCCGATCAGCGCGCCGGTGTCGCGGATCGGTTCCCAGGATGACGTGTCGGTCGCGAATGCCCCCAGCAGGTCGGCGATCCCGTCGGGCTGGTAAGGCGGCGGCGACCAGACTGCCTGGGCCTGTCCCGGGAGGCGGAAGCCGAACTTCTCGTGTTCGGTGCCGATCCGCCAGCTCTCCCGCGGCTTGCAGCCGACAGCGAGATGCGATGCGAGCTGCTCCACCGAGGCGATGGGCGTGTCGTCTTGATCACCAGGGTTCGACATCGGGGCGAAAACAATCCCTCAAGGGGCGGTGAGGTCTTGCGACCGACCGCCCGGTTTCGTGGTGTGTCTATGGCGCGTCCGCCCGGTCGGCAACCTGGATCAGGAAACCAGCCCGGCCAGCCCAGCCAGGCAGGCAGTCTCGGCCCTCAGGATCAGGCGTCCAAGAGACACCGTCACCACAAAGGGC
Source organism: Janthinobacterium lividum (assembly GCA_050954785.1). Taxonomy (GTDB): domain Bacteria; phylum Pseudomonadota; class Alphaproteobacteria; order Acetobacterales; family Acetobacteraceae; genus Lichenicola. Next base: position 21,306 of record JBPBQO010000136.1, read on the forward strand.
CGCGTCCGCAGGAGTTCGAGCTCGGCCGGCGAGAACCCGCCCTCGGGGCCCACCAGCAGGCCCGGCTGGACCCCGGGGTCGGTCCGCGCACGCCACGCCGCCACGGTATCGCCGGCAGCACCACGCTGCTCGGCACGTTCGATCGCCGCGAGCAGCGGCCGCTCGGCGTCCCAGGTGCCGAGCAGGTCCATCAGGCGCACCGGCTCGGCGATCGCGGGCACGCTCAGCCGCTCGCACTGCTCGGCAGCCTCGGTGGCGATCGCCACCCAGCGTTCGCCGTTGATCCGTGCAGTGTTGGTGCGCTCGGTCATGACCGGCTGCAGGGCCGAAGCCCCGAGCTCGGTCGCCATGCGCACGACCAGGTCGGTGCCGTCGCGCTTGATCGGCGCGAACACCAGCACCGGCCCGGGTTCGGGTGCCGGCGGCCGCATCCGCTGCTCGACGACGAAGCTGCCCCGGTCCTTGCGCAGCGCATCGATCCGCACCAGCCATTCGCCGTCGGCCGCGTTGAACAGGCGCACCCGGTCGCCCGGCTGGCGGCGCAGCACGTGGCCGAGATAATGCGCCTGTCCCGGTGCCATCGCGATGGACGCATCCATCAGGAGCCCCTGTTCGGCATGAAGTCTCGGCTGGTCCTGCACCGTGTTCGTACTCCGCTTCGCCGGTCGCTCGTTGACCAAAATCCGACGCCGCCATAGCAGAGGCCATGGCGCATACCGACATCGTCGCGACCGGCTGGATCCGTCACCTGCCGGCACCCCTGCGATCCTACGCGCTGCTCGCGCGGCTCGACCGACCGATCGGCACATGGCTGCTGTTCCTGCCGGGGCTGTGGGGCATCCTGCTGCCGGCCGGCGTCGCACCCACGGAACGCCTGCGCCTGATCGTACTGTTCGCGGTCGGCAGCGTGGTGATGCGATCGGCCGGCTGCGTGGTCAACGACATGTGGGATCGCGACATCGACCGCAAGGTGGCGCGTACCGCCGGACGGCCGCTGGCATCGGGCGCGTTGCGGATGCGCCAGGCCGCGTCGTTCCTGCTGCTGCTGCTGCTGGCCGGGCTGGCGGTGCTGCTGTCGCTGAACCGGCTGTGCTGGATCCTCGGCGCCGGCTCGCTGCTGCTGGTCGGGCTGTATCCGCTGGCCAAGCGGGTGACCTGGTGGCCGCAACTGGTGATGGGCTTCACGTTCGGCTTCGGGGCGCCGCTCGGTTATGTCGCCGCCACCGGCCGGATCGATTCGACGATGCTGTCGCTCTACGCGGCGGCGATCCTGTGGGACCTCGGCTTCGACACGATCTACGGCTTCCAGGACATGGAGGACGACGTGATGGCGGGGGTGAAATCCACCTCCCGGCTGGTGGCCGCCCACCCACAACGCTTCATCGCCGGCTGCTATGGACTGACCCTGGCTGCGCTGGTCGCGGCGGGATGGCTGGCCGGGCTGCAGCCGCTGTTCTGGCTGGTGCTGGTGCTGCCGGCAATCCTGCTCGGGTTGCAGGTGCGCCGGCTCGACATCGCCAGCCCGGCCGGCTGCCTGCGCCTGTTCCGGAGCAACCGCGAGGTGGGGCTCGCCATCGCCCTGGCGCTGCTTGCCGGCCACCTCGCCCACTGAAGGCCGGTGTCGGACCGGCTGGTCGCACATATGTGTTGAAGCAGGACCGGCGGCGGATCGTGGTGTTGCCGCGTTCAGGGCAGATCGTATACCGCCACGAGGATATGTTCATGCCTAAAGCCGCCATCTTCGACATCGACGGCACATTGGTCGATTCCGTCGACCTGCACGCCCGCTCCTGGCAGGAAGCCTTTGCCAAGTTCGGTCACGCGGTGACGTTCGAGCAGGCGCGGAGCCAGATCGGCAAGGGCGGCGACCAGTTGCTGCCGGTGTTCCTGTCGCAGGCCGAGCAGGACGACCATGGCGAAGAGATGGAGGAATGGCGGGGCAAGCTGTTCAAGTCCAAATACATGTCCCTGGTGCGGCCATTCTCGGCGGTGCCCGAATTGCTGCGCAAGATTCACGACGCCGGATTGAAAGTGGCCGCCGCGACCTCGGCCAAGAAAAGCGAACTCGAGATCTATCTCGAGATCGCGCGGATCACCGACCTGGTGGATGTGGCGACATCGTCGGAAGATGCCGAGCAGTCCAAGCCCGCACCGGATATATTCCAGGTCGCGCTGAAGAAGCTGGGCCTCGACGGTGCCGATGCGGTCGCGATCGGCGACACGCCCTATGACGCGCAAGCCGCAGGCAAGGCCGGCATTCGCACCATCGGCGTGCTTTGCGGCGGTTTCACGGAATCGGACCTGCGCGAAGGCGGCTGCGTCGCGGTCTATCCCGGGCCCGGCGCCCTGCTCGCCTGCTTCGATGCCTCACCACTAAGCAGCTAGGTCATTTGTTTTGTAAACGTAATATCAGGGAGCGACCGCCATACAGGCGGTCGCCTTGAGATGCGTGCTATAGTTTGCTAGATATCGCCGACATTTTACAACGGCGATGGCTCTATGATTGCTCCAGACACAGCATTCGGACAACGAGAGTCATCGTTCAGCAAAGACCCGTTGTTTCTCAAAAATAATACTCTGCATGCAAGGATATGCGGCAACGATGTGCCGCTCCTGATGGGGGATAAGCCGGTCGAGGCGTTTCTGCCCGGCTGGCATGCATCCGCATTGTTTACCGGCTTCGCCCCGCTTTTTCTGCTGGAGCTGGAAAACATCGATGGTGGCCGGGCGACCTGGTTCCTGGATCATCGGTTTCATTACTTGGGCGGCGACGTCGCACAGCTCTCGCCGGAAGCGATCGGTTTGCTGAAGCTCGGGGCGCTGCCGCTGCTTGGCACACTTGTAGATATAGTCACACGGTATTCGAACATCCGGATCGGACGCCCACTTCAGGATTTCCTCGGCGTCAACGAGGCAACGCGGCTTGCGATTGGCATCGTCTGCCAGGACGAGCTGGTCCGCATGCCGGCATCCTATCTTGTCGAACATCTGATGCCGCACTCGCTTACGTATCGCGACGAAAACGACATATTGCGCTCGATCGACCGGAATCATCTTGCCGACGGGTTGCGCGACGACCTGCAGGACCGGATCGGCGACTGGGTTCGCGCTGGCACCATGAGCTGGCCGAGCCCGGTGGATGGCAGGATGTTGAACGCCCAGGGCACGCTCGTATTCGACGATTTCCATTTCGCCTTCCGCTTCGACGACCCCGCGAACGGGCTCGTGTTCTTTGTGCTGGCTGCGGACCATAACTCGCGCATTGCTGGAATTTGGTTCCCGTGCATGGGCTTTCTCGTGAGTCTGGACGAACTACATCGCGGATTGGCGCGCATGCTGATCCCGCATATTCCCCGATGGTTCGTCATGCATCCGCTGCAATGGGCCGATCAACTGATCCCGTATCTGCAGAGCGATAAGGCCCGGTTCGCCAGCGTTGTGCGCGGGCGGCCAGGCACGCATCTCGGCCACCAGCTATGGAACGAGCTGAGCGGCATCGACAAGTACGTCGACGCCTCACCCGACGCGCTTCCGGAATGGATCGTGCTGAATGCCGAGGACGGCATCGAGATGTACGGGCCGATCGACAGGATTTTCCCGGAGCTGGAAGGACGGGTCAATCGGACCTTGCCCGACATTCGCGCGATGATTTCCTGGGCTTACCGGGAACGGGTGTTCGTGCTGCGCATCACACGGGAATTCGTCTCGAAGCGGTTGCGGCAGGAAATACGAACTTACGTGGCAGCGACACGATCGGCCCGGAAGACTGTACTGGCGCTGGAGTCCATCCCGACCGGACCGGTCATCCTGATCGGACTGCGTGTCGAGAACCGCACTCTGGTGGACCTGCCCGGCTTCCTCCACCAGCTTCTCGGCGCTCTCGTCGCTCGCCATCCGGGACTTGTCGTCGTGTTCGATGGGCATAATTCACGGAGCGAGGACGAGAACGGCCAGATGATCGAGAGCCATGGCGAGGGAGTGTTCAGCCAGCAGCCGATCGATATCGAGCGGCAGTTGCTGAGCGATCTGAGAGCCTCGTTCGCCGATGCCGACATCACGATCGCCGACACGCTGGGCGCACCGATCTCGGCGAGCATAGCATGGTGTGAGGCAGCGGACTGCTTCGTCTCCATCTGGGGCGCCAGCCTCGCCAAGTATCGGTGGGTCTGCAACAAGCCCGGCTTCGTAATCACCAGCCGCCTGAACCTCCTGCAACGCAACGACCTGCACATCTACGATGCGCCGCGCTACATGGAGGATCCGTCATCGCTCGAATTCGTCGATCCCGACGCGGTCACCGACCAGCCCGATGCACCGCAACTGATCGACGTGGGGCCTGGACAACCAGCCTTCTACAACTTCACCCTCGATGAAGCCCGGGTTCTTCCGCACATCATGGCCATGGTCGAACGCAACGTTCCCGGAACATCGACATGATGTTTCCGGCCGGCTGACGGCTCGCCTACCTGTCCTGCCTCAGGCTCCATCCCAGGCGACTTTCCAGGTGGGATACGAAAGCGTGGTTCTGCAACAGCTCGAGCGGATGCTTCGCGCTGGACGCGGGCGGGTTCGGCATATCCAGCGGCAGGGTCAGCGCATAGCTCTGGGTCGGCAGCACCTCGCTCCAATCGGCGATGAGCTGCTTGTAGCTCTCCCCGACCGGCCGGATCTTTCGGTCCAGATCATAGAGGCCGAGTGCGTTGACGTTGCCGCGGTCTTCCCTCAGCGCCGAATCCCAATCGACCTGGTCGGTCAGCGAGTACCAGGTGAAGCCGATGATCGGGATGCCGTCGTTGCGCAGGCGCAGCACATTGGCCCATTCCTTCCAGAGCCAGCGCATCGCCTCATCCCCGTTCGCGCCCTCGATCAGGTTGGTTTCGGTGTGCATCACCGGGACGCGATAGCGCTGGAAATACTCGCGGGTGATCTCGGCATAGCCGAACACCTCGCCAGAAGGTTCGGTCGAACCGTCCTGATTCACCAAGTGCTCGTTGGTGACATAGTAGTCGGTGCCCATCACGCAGCGATGGCGTAACTGCCTGTCGAGAAAGAAATGATATTCGTCACGGCTCATCCCGTTATCCATCAGGAACTCGTACATCTCGCTGTCGACACGCCGGCCATAATTGAGGTCCAGCGACAGGAAACGCTTGGCGTTCATGATCTCGGCGGGCTTTATCGCGCCGGTGCTCTTGGCATGGAAATATTCCGATGACTCGCTCTGAATGAAGATGGCGTCCGGACGCATCTGCAGGATCGCGTGCATCGCCAGGACGTTGCCGCGAACGAGGTGCTTCAGGGCGGTCACGAACGCCTCGTCGGTACGGAGCTGCTCGTTCCACCATCCATAGCTCGCCGAGAAGGTGGCACAGATGTACATCTCGTTGACCGGCGTGTAGAGCTGGACCCACGGGTAGCGCTGCGCGAAGGCGCCGGCATAGACCGCGAACAGCTCGGGAAAATCGGGGTTCTGGAAGTTGCCGATCCAGTCCGGCACGCCGAAATGGCATAGATCGACGATCGGCATGATCCCGCGCGCGCGCAGGTCGGCGAAGGTCTCGTCGACGAATGACCAGTCGTAGCGGCCGGGACCGATGAACGTCGTATGGATCGGCGGCCCGTAGCGCAGAAACCGGATCCCGAGCTCCTGAACGCATTCGAAATCGCGGCGCCAATGCGTGTAATGGCCGCATTTGGCCAATTCGTCGACGCGGACCCGGCCGTTCTGGATGGTCGGGTAGCTGTTCTCGATCCCGGTCGCGAACATGAAGGCGTTGGTCATGGGAGGTTCCGGATCTGACTGGTTTTGCGCGAACAGGTGCCTTCGGCGGCTGGTCGGCCCCTGCGCGCGGATCGAGACTGCGATGAACGACAGTTCAGCTTACCCCGCCGGGCTCGTCCAGCGCCGGCAATGCCGATCGCAGTCAAATCAGCGGACGGAGTCGGGTCGATGGCGGGTCTATGTCCGGCTGATCGGGGCCTTTGGCCAGGCCGGACACGCCTTCGGTGCCGGAGAATGGCGCTCCTGCAATGCTACCGGTGTCCGGCCTTCAAGGTCGACCCGTGTCCTCCCGGGCCCAAATTACAGGGCCAGCCTCGGTCCGGGGCTGCCTTTGCCGACACACGACCGGGCTTGGCAACACCGATTCCTGCGGGATGGAGAGACTGTCGACCATCTGGTCGCTATGCTAGGCAGCGCGGGCTGCAGCAAGGAACGACATGGCAACCATTTTCGATAAGATTCCGGGCATGAATGCTGCCTCCCTCCAGCAACTGGTGGATAATGCACGTGCCAGGCCCGGCAATCCGCAGTCCGAAGGAGTCATCGAGGCGGCTATGGGCGCGCTCGAGACCCTGAAGCTGAACCTGGCCTCGTCGAAGGCCGCCGGGAAGGCCGCCATCAAGAACCGGTATGCGGACGAACCGCTTGCCAAGGCATTCGAGGCAGCGCTGAAGGACCGGCCGCCGACCGACGCCCAGCTTCGGCGGCTGCAACTGATCCATGAGAACCCCGGTCGGGACGAGGACAAGCTGGCGGATCTCGCCGGCGACAAGGACTCCGGCGCCTTCAACCTATGGATCAGCGCACTCTGCCGTGACCGCGCGGACTACCTGCCGCCGCCCAAGGTCGCGGCACTTCGCAAGCAGCCGCAGTGGAGCGACCTGATCTGCGAGATCGTTCCCAAGGTCGATGCAGTGGGCCGCAAGACGCACGGCTGGACCCTGCGGCCGGAAGCAGAGGTTGCCATGCGTCGCCTCGGCCTGCTGAAGCCGAAGCGGGCCTGAGACGCGGTGGCGGGCAGGCACCGCCGGCATGAGCCAGGACGGACCAGCACGCCCCGACCGATGTCTTTTAATGATATGGTGATAATCCCGGAAGATCATGGCATCGAAAATTAGGCTGGTTATGAAACAGTGATTGTCCGGTCCAAGCAGGCATCCGCGGAAGCGCTTGTCGATGCGGTACCTGCCCTGCTCGGCTACTGGGACACGGACCTGGTCTGCCGGTTCGCCAACAAAACCCTGCTTGACTGGTTCGGTTGGCCGCTTGCTGCCGTTCTCGGCACTCACCTGCGCGATCTTCTGGGCGAAACGGTATTCACGCTCAATGTCCCATACATAGAGGGCGCACTGGCAGGCGCACGGCAGCGATTCGAGCGGACGATCCTCAAGGCTGACGGACAGGTGCTGCATGCCCTGACACATTACGTTCCGGACCTGGACCAGGATGGGATCATCGCCGGTTTCTCCGTCCTGGTCACCGACATTACCGAGCTGAAAATTACCGAAACCAGGCTCGCCCTCGCGGCGTCCGTCTTCGACAGCACGATCGAAGGCATCATGGTCAGCGACCACGCAGGCGTAACCCTGGCCGTCAACAGGGCCTTCAGCGAGATCACCCTCTATGCAGTCGAGGATGTCGTCGGGCAACCGGATCGCATCTTCCTGACGGATGAAATCTGTCTTCCGTCCGTCACCCGGGAAATCGCCGAAAATGGGCACTGGCAGCGTGATGCCTGGGGGCGGCGCAGAGACGGCGTGGCGTTTCTGGCGTCGCGGACCTGCACGATCGTGCAGAACCCGGGAAACGCACCGCTCCGCTACCTGACCATGTTCACCGACATCACCGAACTCTGGCGCAGCACCGAGCGCATCCGGTATCTCGCCTTGCACGATCCGCTCACCGAACTGCCGAACCGGTCCCTGCTGTTCGACCGGCTGGAGTCGCTGATCCGAGCCGATCGACAAGCCGGTTCGATCATCGTCATGTTTCTCGATCTCGACCGGTTCAAGCTCGTCAACGATACGTATGGCCACGACATGGGCGATGCGGTCCTGACAATAGTTGCGCGTCGGCTCCAGGGCGTCGTACCGGAACCAGATATGGTGGCGCGGCTGGGTGGTGATGAATTCATCATCGTCATGGAAAAACCGTCCGGCGGCGTAGTCACGGAGACCATCGCAGGCCGCATCATCGCCGCGGTCAATGAACCGATCGAATGGGACGGCCGGGCCACACAGGTCGGCATCTCGATCGGAGTTGCGGAATTTCCACGTGATGGCCATAGGCCGGTCGATCTTCTGAAAAACGCCGACGAGGCCATGTACCGGGCCAAGCGGGCCGGCAGGAACTGCTTTCGGTTCGCCAATCGGCCGCCGATTTTCAGGCTGACATGATGGAGCCGCCGCGAGTCGGCGTTGCCGGCTGGAGCCTGCGTCGAGACCTGGCGGATCGTTTCGGCACAGGTGACAGCCAGCTCGCACGGTACGCGACACGCTTCGATTGCGTGGAGATCAACTCCAGTTTCTACCGGCCGCATCGTCCGGCGACCTATGCACGCTGGGCGGAGGCGGTGCCGGCTGCGTTCCGGTTCGCCGTGAAGATGCCGCGATCCATCACGCATGAGGCACGCCTGCGGGACCATGGATCGCTGCTGGACGCGTTTCTCGAACAGACCGGGGCGCTGGGGTCAAGGCGGGGCCCGATCCTGGTGCAGTTGCCGCCAAGCCTGCGTTTCGAACCTGATCTCGCGGAGCGGTTCTTCGGCGGGCTGCGTATCTGCCATGACGGTCCGGTCGTCTGCGAGGCACGTCATGCGAGCTGGTTTACGGAAGTGGCCGAAACGGTCCTGCGTAGCGCCCGGGTTGCCCGGGTCGCTGCAGACCCGGCGCCAGTGCCTGCTGCCGCGAAAACCGGCGGATGGGACGGGCTGTATTATCACCGCCTGCATGGCAGCCCCCGCACATACTATTCCGGTTACGGACCGGAGCGGCTCGAGCCGTTCGTGACCGGGCTTGGCCCCACAGCCGATCGCTGGGTGATTTTCGACAACACCGCACTCGGCGAGGCCATACCGGATGCACTCTGGCTCTCCGACCGCCTGACCAAACGACCATCCCCTTGAAAAAGGTTTGCAAAGGCTCCGCCTTTGCCGGGGTCCAGAGGCAGAGCCTTCGGCCTTTCGATCGTGCCGGTAGCCTACACGCCAACGAAATCATCGCATCGTCTCGATTATGAGAAGAATCCCGATTGTTTCAAAATACATCTCGTGGAAAGATCGGATCCGGCAAGATCCTCGTCATATGTTGTGATCTCGTCGCCGTCCCTTCGCTGCGGAGTTCGGATGATGAGCAAGATCTCGACAAGGCTGACGGCGAGCTACACGGTGACGGTGGCGTGGCGAAACCCGCTACTGGCCGCTGGAGGGACCGGAATAGTCGCTCACGCTGCGCGAGGCGTCACGATCGACAATACCGGAACGATCGTCGGTGCTCCCGGTCTATCGACCCTGATCGGCCAGGCAGGGACCGGTGGCGCCGGTCTCGATCTGCCGTCGGATAGCAAGCTGACCAATAGCGGCATGATTACCGGTGGTGTCGGCGGCGATAGCTTTGACGAAGGCGGTGTCGGCGGCATCGGCGTCAGGGGACTGACCGACGATACGATCTCGAACATCGGAACGGTTGCCGGCGGGACCGGTGGTTCGGGCCATTCGACATCGAGCGGCACGGGCGGAGTCGGGATCGACCTGCTTCTGCGCGGCGTCATCGCCAACAGTGGAACGGTTCTCGGCGGCGACGGCGGCTCCGGGTCCAGGATCATGACCGGCATCGGCGGCGTCGGCATCGTGCTGGAGGCCGGCGGATCGCTAACCAACGACGGCAGGATCGTCGGTGGAACCGGAGGCCTGGTCCAGTTGCGGCCTGGGATTGCCGGCGGCGCCGGTGTCGCGCTCGTTCACGGCGGCACAGTGCTGAACCGGGAAACGATCCTGGGTGGCACTGGCGGTGCGGGCGATTCAGGCGGTGCCGGCGGTATCGGGGTCGCGTTGGCATCCGGTGGCCAGATCAACAACTCCGCAAATATCGTCGGAGGGGCTGGCGGCTCGGCTGACACCGACAATGGAGGAACCGGCGGTAGCGGTGTCGAGTTCCTGGCCGGGGGCAAGCTGCAGAACGACGGCACGATCACGGGCGGCGCTGGCGGCAGCGGTAGTTTCGGCGCGGGCGCAGGCGGTATCGGCGCCGAAATTTCGGCTGGTACTCTTACCGGCGGCACGGGGACGATCTCGGGCGGGGCCGGCGGTAGCGTAACGGTAGGTGGTTCTGCTGCGGGTGTCGGCGGCATCGGTCTCGCGTTGTTGTCTGGTAGCGCTACTCTCGACACCGGACATATCGTGGGCGGCACGGGCGGCACGGGTTATCTGGTGGGTGCCGCCGGCGGTGTCGGGGCAGCGCTGCAATCAGACGGTATCCTCGATACTGCAGTCCGGATCTATGGCGGTAGCGGCGGCGGCGGTTTCGACCAGGGTGGCGCCGGCGGGGCCGGGGCGATTGCGTCCGCACAGGGCACGATCCGGAACAGCGGGACAATCACCGGGGGAACGGGCGGATATGGCCAACAAGCCAGCGGCGCCGGCGGCGTCGGAGTCGACCTGTTCCTGGGCGGAGCGTTGATCAACAGCGGATCGATCATGGGCGGCGACGGCCTCTTCTCGAGGCATCAAACCAGCGTCGGGGGCATTGGGGCGCGGCTCGAGTCCGGCGGCCTGGCAAGCAACAGCGGCAGGATCGTCGGAGGGACCGGCGGTATTGCGGAGCTGGAACCTGGTGTCGCAGGCGGCGATGGAATCCTGCTCGTCGCTGGCGGCGAGCTGCAAAACTCGGGGACGATCCAGGGTGGCGCAGGTGGCAGTGGCGACTCAGCCGGTGCAGGCGGCATCGCGGTCGAGCTGGTGTCCGGCGGACAGATCAGCAACGTCAAAGACATCGTTGGCGGCACTGGAGGAAATGCTGGTGATGACGTTGGAGGTTCCGGCGGTGTTGGCGTCGAACTTCTAGCTGGTGGCCAACTGACGAATCATGCCGCCATCTCGGGCGGGAATGGCGGCGTCGGTGGGTATAATCCAAGCGGTATCGGCGGCAGCGGCGTGGTGTTTACCGCAGGCAGCAGCCTGATCAACGATGGGACGATCTCGGGCGGCACCGGAGGCGAAAATACGCTTGGTTCGGCTGTTGGCGGTGCTGGCGGCATCGGGTTGGAGCTGCTGTCCGGCAGCATTACCCTCCATACCGGGCATATTGCCGGCGGCGCAGGCGGTGCCGGCTCTCTGGACGGGGCAGCCGGCGGTGTTGGCGTAGCCCTCGAATCGGGCGGTGTCCTTGATACCGCCGCCCAGATCGGCGGCGGTGCCGGCAGCAGCGGTTTCGATCAAGGAGGCATCGGCGGAGCCGGGGCGATTGCATCCGCACAGGGCACGATCCGGAACAGCGGGACAATCACCGGGGGAACAGGCGGATATGGCCAACAAGCCAGCGGCGCCGGCGGCATCGGAGTCGACCTGTTCCTGGGTGGAGCGTTGATCAACAGCGGATCGATCATGGGCGGCGACGGCCTCTTCTCGAGGCATCAAACCAGCGTCGGGGGCATTGGGGCGCGGCTCGAGTCCGGCGGCCTGGCAAGCAACAGCGGCAGGATCG